>NZ_CP022303.1:3660000-4270000 GCF_004216475.1 Thalassococcus sp. S3
CGATGATCTACACCCAACTCAAAACCGTGCCGCGCTGGAACATGCCCGCAACGCCGATACTGTTCCTGATCCTGTCTCTCGCCGGTGGTGCGCTTCTTTCGGGTGAGATCCGCTATGCGCTCCTTCTGCTGGTCGCGGCCACGGCCGCCCAGATCGCCTATTGGTATGTCGGTGACAAGGCGCTTGGACGGTCAGGGACCACCCTTGCCACCGCCACAGGTCTCGGCTCTATCGGCACCGTCCGCGCCTTCGAGCCACCCCATACCGGCACCAATTACCTGCTTAAGGAAATGGTCCATGTCGTGGGCCGCAAGCACAGCCTCAAACTGCGCCTCATCGGTCTCACGCTGATGGCCGTGATCCCTCTGATCCTTCTGATCCTGCCGTTCAATCACACCTTCGCAGCCCTCGCTGTGATCAGCCACCTCGCCGGTGTTCTCTGCACCCGCTGGCTCTTCTTCGCCGAAGCCGAACATGTCGTCGGGCTCTACTACGGCAAACGCACCGCTTAAGGGTCTTCTTCTCGATCGAAATACGGCCGCCGGAGGCGACGCGAGGCCCTTGGGGCCTCGCAAAACATCACGTGGCGCGGCACGCGCCTCAATTTGACCAGAGGCCCGTCAGATCAGCCCGGCATGCGCCATCGCGGCATCGATCGCAGCTCTAGTGCTGTCTTCCAGCCCCGTGAGAGGTGAGCGCACTTCTTCACCGCACAATCCCAGCCTGGACAGCGCGTATTTCGCCCCCACCAGCCCCGGCTCGATAAAGATGGCCTCGTGCAGCGGCATCAGCTTGTCCTGATAGTCCAGCGCCTTGGCATAATCTCCCGCCAGCGTGGCAGCCTGAAACTCTGCGCAAAGCTTGGGCGCGACATTCGCGGTCACCGAGATACACCCCACCCCGCCATGGGCATTGAACCCAAGCGCCGAGGCATCTTCGCCCGACAATTGCACGAAATCTGCACCGCAGGCCGCGCGCTGTTGGCTCACGCGGGTGATATCGCCGGTGGCATCCTTCACCCCGATGATGCGCGGCAGCTTTGCCAGTTCCGCCATCGTCTCCACCGACATGTCGATTACCGAACGTGGCGGGATGTTGTAAATGATGATCGGCAAATCGCAGCAATCATGCAGTGCGGTAAAATGTGCGATCAAACCGCGCTGCGTGGGCTTGTTGTAATAAGGCGTCACGACCAGCGCCGCATCCGCCCCGATCCTTTCGGCAAACTGCATGAAGCGGATCGCTTCCAGCGTGTTGTTCGACCCGGCACCGGCAATCACCGGCACCCGGCCCGCAGTCGCCTTGACCACCTCGGCCACGACGGTCTCGTGTTCCTCGTGGCTCAGCGTGGGGCTCTCCCCGGTCGTGCCCACCGGCACGATCCCGGTGGAGCCTTCTCCGATATGCCATTCCACCAGTTTCTTGAGCGTATCCAGATCCAGCTCGCCGTTCTGAAACGGCGTGACGAGGGCTGGCATAGAGCCTTTGAACATGGGCACGCTCCTTTTGTCATCGCGGACAGGCTCACACCTGCCGGTTTTTTGCCTCACCCCCTGAATGTGATTTGCTTGGTCCGGGGCAGGCTTTATCCTTCGCCTGTATCCCCGGTTCCTCAGGAATTGCAAGCCATGTCGCGCATTCTGCTTCTTACCGTGTTCTGCTTTGCCTTTGCGCTGCCGCTTGCTGCAGATGGCCCCCGTTCGCTTGCCCGTGGCATGGACGCCATGCGCGATGGCGACTGGACGTCGGCCCTTCGTCTGGCCGCACGCGACGGGCAGGTGGCGCGCGACATCATCGAATGGCACCGCCTGCGCGCGGGGCTTGGCCAATACGGAGAGATCACCGATTTCGTGTCGCGCCGCGGCGACTGGCCGGGCATGGAATGGCTGCTCAGCAAGAGCGAGCCCGCCATCGCCAGCCAATCCCATGCCCGGGTGCTGCGCTTTTTCGACCAGCATACACCGCAGACCGCCCGGGGTGTTCTGGCCTATGCGCGTGCTCTGCAGGATGCGGGCCGGGATGGAGAGGCGGAAGCCAATCTCGTCATGGCTTGGCGCTCCCTTCCCATGCCCTCCGAAGTGCAGGCCGCCTATCTCGCCGACTACAGCCGCCTTCTGCGCCCCCATCACGAAGCACGGCTTAATCAGATGATCTGGCAACGCGATCTGGTCAGTGCCCGCCGGGCATTGCCGCTGGTCGATGACGGTCATCGCGCACTGGCAGAAGCCCGGCTGGGTCTCCATGATCAGGTGGCCGGGGTCGATGCGCTGATCGAAGCCGTGCCGGAACGGCTGCGCGACCATCCCGGCCTCGCCTATGAGCGCTTTAACTGGCGCGCCCGCAAAGGCCGGGACGACGCCGCGCGCGAATTGATGCTGGCGACCAGCACCAGCGCCGAGGCCCTGGGCGATCCTGACACATGGGGCAGCCGACGCCGGACCATGGCCCGCGCCGATCTGCGCGCAGGAGAACCCGAGCGGGCCTATCGCATCGCCTCTGAGAATTTCATGGTCGAAGGATCCACCTATGCCGATCTGGAATGGCTCTCCGGCTTCATTGCGCTGCGCTATCTGAACGATCCCGAAAGAGCCTTGCGCCATTTCCGTCGTTTCGACGCCGCCGTCGTCTCGCCCATTTCTCAGGGACGGGCGGGCTATTGGATCGGGCGCGCGCATGAGGCGCTGGGTCAGACCGAGGAAGCCATGGCCGCCTATGCGGAAGGCGCGCGTTACCAGACCTCCTATTACGGTTTACTGGCCGCCGAACGGGCAGAGCTTCCGTTCGATAACAGCCTTGCTGGCACCGCCGAAATCCCGTCCTGGCGGGGTGCGGCATTTACCGAAACCTCGGTGTTCGAGGCCGGTCTCCTTCTGCTCGCCGCTGGCGAGCTGGATCTGGGGGAGCGGTTTCTGACGCATCTGACCGAGAGCCTCGATGAGACCGAGGCCGCCCAGATCGGTGCCATGGCGATCGAAATGGACCGCCCCCATCTTGCCGTGATGATCGGCAAGCGCGCAGCGCAGCGCGGCATCGTGATCCCCGCGCCCTATTACGCGGTCCACGCCGTGGCCAATCAGGACCTGCCCATGGCCACCGAGATGACGCTCGCCATTGCCCGACGCGAAAGCGAATTCGACCCGAAAGTCGTCAGCGGTGTCGGCGCACGCGGTCTGATGCAGGTCATGCCCGGCACCGCACGGGACGTCGCGCGCGAGTTGGGCGTGAGCGACCACAGCACCGGTCGCCTGCTCAGCGACTGGCGCTACAATGCGCGGCTGGGCGCGCAGTACCTTGCGGGGCTGGCCGCGCGCTTTGACGGCAATGTCGTGATGATGTCGGCGGGCTACAATGCCGGACCCAGCCGCCCGATCCGCTGGATGTCACGGTTCGGAGACCCCCGTGAGGGCGATATCGATATCATCGACTGGGTCGAGCTGATCCCGTTCCGCGAAACCCGAAACTATGTGATGCGGGTCACCGAAAGCCTGCCCATCTACCGCGCGCGGCTGGGGCAGGACCCGCTGCCCGTCCCCTTCACCGAGGAATTGATTGGCTCAACCCTGCGCCCGTTCGCGCAGTAGGGTGAAGATACCGGCGGCCACGATGATGACCGCCCCCAACGCCACGTTCAGCTCCAGCGTCTCGCCGAAAATCGTGATGCCAAGCGTGGCGGCAAAGACAAGCTGGAAATAGGCAAAGGGCTGGACCGCGCTGGCCTCGGCCACCTCGTAGCACCGGATCAAAAGCCAGTGCCCTAGGGCACCGGTCACACAGAGCGCTGCCATCCAGCGCCAGTCCGGGCCGCTCATCGGCTCCCAGAACCAGATGCCGATTGCGGTCATCAGCACCGCGCCAACGGTTCCCGTCCAGAAAAAGCTGGTCGTCGCCGTATCGCGCCGCGCGGCATAACGGGTGAGCAGGCCGTAGATGGCAAAAAGCGTGGCAGCCGCGAACGGGATCAATGCGGCGGGGTCAAAGACGCCCATGCCCGGCTGCAGAATGATCAGCACACCCAGAAATCCAACCCCAATGGCTGCCCAACGCCGCCAGCCGACCCGTTCACCGAGGATCGGCCCCGACAGGGCGGCGACGAGCAGGGGATAGCAGGTAAAGACCGCGTGGCTTTCCACCAGGCCCAACACGGTAAAGGCCAGAACCATCACGCAAATCTCGATGGCGAGCATCGCGCCTCTCAGTGCCTGCAGCCAGGGTTGTTCCGTGCGCGCCGCCGCACGCACGCCGCCCGGTCGACGCAGGGCGATGGCGATCACGAAGGCCGCGAAGAACCAGTATCGGATCATCACCACCATCAGAACATTGTATTCCGAGGCTAGGTGGCGCGAGATACCGTCCTGCACGGCAAAGACCACCGTCGTCGCAATCATCAGCGCGATGCCGAGCGGGACATTGTTGCTTTGCGTCATTCCAGAACCGCGCGGGTCATATGCCGCTTGCGGCCATATCCCGGCACGCGCGAGACCGCAAAACCAGCCTCTTCAAGCCCTCTGCGCACGAAGCCGGCTGCCGTGTAGGTCGCGGCTGTCCCGCCGGGTGCGGTGTGCCGGGCGACCCCTTCCATCAGGTCCGCGCCCCAAAGCTCGGGGTTCTTCGCCGGGGAAAAACCATCGAGAAACCAGGCATCCGCCCGCCCCCTCCAAGCCCTCAACGTCTCGCGTGCGTCTCCTTCGATCACGTTCAGCTCAATGCCGCCGCCAAGGTCAATGCGGCGCTCGCCTGCGCGCCAGTTCTCCAGCAAGCGCTCGGATGGTGCGGCAAGCTCGGGGAATGCGCTCAACGCGTCTGCCATGTCTTCGGCGTGCATGGGAAAAGCCTCGAAACTGGTGAACCGCAAACGACCGGGCGCACCTGCATCGGCCCATGCCTGCGCGACCGTCAGGGCATTCAAACCGGTGCCAAAGCCCAATTCTGCGATTTGAAAACCGTCCCGGAACCGCGCAGGCAGATCGTTACCCGCCAAAAAGACATGCCGTGTCTCGGCCAAACCGTTTTCGAGACTGAAATAAGGGTCGTCGAACCGGGTCGACACGGGCACCTGCCCGTCGCGCCACGTGATGTCTGCCCGCTGGTCCTGCATGGAAATGTCCCGTAATACGGCGCGACACTGGAGTATGGCTCAAGGATTGGCAATGGCCGATGTGACCATCCGCGGGGCCGGGATTTTCGGCCTCTCTATCGCGTGGATCTGCGCCCGGCGCGGTGCCCGGGTGCATGTGGTGGACCCCTACGGCCCGGGCGCAGGCGCCAGCGGGGGGATCGTGGGCGCATTGGCCCCGCATGTGCCTGAAAACTGGAACGCCAAGAAGGCATTTCAGTTCGACAGCCTGATCCTGGCCGAAATCTTCTGGCGCGATGTCGAGGGCGCAGGCAATCAGCCTTCGGGCTATGCCCGCAGCGGTCGCCTTCAGCCGGTGGCAGACGATCATGCTCTCGCCCTGGCGCGCAGCCGGGCGGAGGGCGCTTCGAAGCTCTGGCAAGGCAAGGCGCGGTGGGAGGTCATCGCGGCAGAGGGTCTCGATTGGGCGCCGCTGACACCTACGGGATATCTGATCCACGACACGCTCAGCGCGCGGATGCATCCACGTATGGCCTGTGCCGCCCTTGTCGCCGCTTTGAAGACTTTGGGCGTTCAGGTCGTTGCCGAGGCGCCGGATAGAGGCGCCGTCGTCTGGGCCAGTGGCGTGGCGGGATTGGAGGCGCTGAATGCGGCCTTTGAAAAACCGGTCGGCAACGGTGTGAAAGGGCAAGGCGCCGTCCTTGCGCTTGACCGTGCAGGGGCGCCACAACTTTTTGCCGATGCGCTGCACATCATCCCGCATGTCAACGGCACCGTCGCCATCGGGTCCACCAGCGAGCGGGACTATGACGACCCGTCCTCCACCGACGCACAACTTGACGCCGTAATCGCCCGCGCCTGCGCCGCCGTACCGGCGCTTGGCGATGCGCCCATCATCGAACGCTGGGCCGGCCTGCGCCCCCGTGCCAGAAGCCGTGCGCCCATGCTGGGGGCCTGGCCCGGCAGGCCGGGTCATTTCATCGCCAATGGCGGGTTCAAGATCGGCTTTGGCATGGCCCCGAAAATCGCCGAGGTGATGGCTGATCTGGTGCTGGATAGCAAAGACGCGATTCCGGACGACTTTCGCGTCGCGGCCTCACTCTGACGGCACCGCTTTCGCCTGCATGCATTGCCGCCCGTCAGGACCGCGCACCCAAAGATCCCCGCCCGTCCGACAGAGCTTGGCAGTTTCGGTATCTATAAGGGGCGCTGTCGCGCGGAACGCAAATGTCTTGAGCGGGCCCAACTCCTCCTCCGCCATCAGCATCAGAAGCTGCGCCAGAAGGGGGCCATGCACGACAAGCCCGCCATACCCCTCGACGTCACGTGCATAGTCGAGATCGTAGTGAATGCGATGCCCATTTAAGGTCAGCGCCGAATACCGGAAGAGCAACGTGCTATCAAAGGCCACATCCCGCCTGCTCTCTTCATCCGCGGGGGCCACGGGCGGCTCCGGTCTCGGAGCGTTTGGCGCGGGATCTTCGCGATAGACGAGATCCTGCCATTCGGTCAGACAAAGCCTGCCGTCCTGGCGGATCTGATGTTCCAGCGTGACAAAGCCCAGCGGACCGCTGCGCCCCATTTTGCGTTCAGAGCTTTTGACGCTGGTCATCTTCTCTGCTGCCCGCCCTAAGGCCAGCGGGGCGTGGAACGAAAGCCGACCACCTGCCCACATCCGACGCAGCAGACCCATGTCCGGGATCAGGCCGCCAACTTTCGGGTGACCGTCGCGGCCCAGCTTTTCGGGCGGTTCGGGGGACCAGAAGAAGAGCTGATGAAAAAAGGGCGGCAGCACATCCCCCGGTGTGAGCCCGGCGGATCGCCCGAGGGTTGCCAGAAGAGCGTTGGCCCGGGCCGGATCCATGGCATCACTTTGACAGACGGCGGCGATCTCTGCACTGTTCATGCACGCCAGACTAAGAGGGCGCGGACAAAGGAACAATCCCGGTGAAGCCAAAGCTGACAAGCCTCGATCATCTTGTCCTGACCGTGCGCGATATCGACCAGGCGATTGCGTTTTACACTGATATCCTCGGCATGACTGCCGAGCGCTTTCAACCCGCCGACGGCACGACCCGCTGGGCCCTGACCTTCGGCACGCAGAAAATAAATCTCCACCGCGCCGGTCATGAATTTGAACCCAAGGCCGCCCAACCCAAGCCGGGAGCGGCAGATCTGTGTTTTCTTACAGACCTATCATTGGCGGAGTGGCAAACCCATCTTGCCCGTCATGATATCGAGATAGAGGAAGGCCCCGTGCCCCGCACCGGGGCCACGGGGCCAATTCTGTCGATCTATCTGCGGGATCCTGACGGAAACCTCATCGAGATCAGCACGCCTCAGCGCTGAATTTCGGCACGCAGCGCGTCCATGAGGTCCTGCAATGTTTCGATGTAAAGATCGCTGGTCAACCGTCCTGCATCGTCAAACTCTTTCGAACTGCCCGCAAGGTGCATTTCGGGCCCCTGCAGGATGCGTGGGCGGAACGCGACGAGGCAGGCCCTCAGGATGCTTTGCGCGCGCTCTCCTCCGGCCCGGCCGGCCGCTGCCGACATCACCGCGACCGGCTTGCCGGCCCATGGATTGCCCTCGGTTCGGCTGACCCAATCAAGCGCGTTTTTCAGAACACCGGACGGACCCTTGTTGTATTCCGGGGTCGAAATGATGACCGCGTCCGCGCCCGCGATCTGATCCGCCAGTTGCTGCACCGCTTCGGGTATGCCATCCGCTTTTTCCAGGTCGCCATCATAGAGGGGGAGGTTCAGATCGCCCTCGATGAACTCTGCCGGGTCGAACAGCCTTGCGGCTTCACGGATCAGCAAACGGTTGGTGGCGGCCTGCCGGAGCGATCCGGACAGACCCACAAGCGTGTAGTCTGGCATTGTAATGAAATCCCTTTTGAATTACGTGCCGTTTCGGCCCAGTTAGGGGTCAACGACACGCCGTCCACAAGGTTCCCCGTCTCTTTAGGCCGCCGTTGGCAGGATCACGATTTCAACCCGCCGGTTTTGTGCGCGACCCTCGTTGGTCAGGTTGGACGCGATCGGCTGGTCCTCACCACGTCCGAGCGTCTGAATGCGATTGGGCGACACACCCGCGCCGATCAGCACGCTGGAGACGGAATTGGCACGCCGCTCGGACAGACCCTGGTTAAAGCCCGCATCCCCCACATTGTCGGTGTGCCCGAGAACCTGAATCACGGAATCGGGATAGGATTGCAGGTTGCTGGCAACGGCGCGCAGGTCCACCGCAAGATCAGGACGCACATCAGCACTGCCCGTGGCGAACAGAATATCCTGAGGCATCGTCACGATCAGCCGGTCACCGGTATTGGTGATCGTCACGCGGTCATTACCGATCTGGCGGCGCAGGTCCGCTTCCTGACGGTCAAGCCGATTGCCGATCAGACCACCGGCTGTCCCGCCCACAACGGCACCGGCAATCGTTGCCTCGGTATCGCCACCGACGATGTTGCCCAGCGCGGCCCCGACGCCAGCCCCCAAAAGAACACCCTGATCGCGGTTCTGGTTGGGATTATTCGGGTCCAGAAATGCCGGATCCGTACAGGCGCCCAGCGCCAGAACGGCGCTTGCAGCCACCAGGAGCGGAGTTTTGGTGCGTGTCATAGATCTCTATCCTGCCTAGTTCTTCGCAGACCTGTTCCGGCCCGCATGCTCGAAATATCTCTAGCATGTGCGTTACCCAAAGGCGCAATACAAGTCCCTGTGTCTTTCAGCAGGAACCCGCCAAACCCCGGGTGATACGGTGGGACCTTTGCGCTCAGTCGCGCGCCTGCAGGCCTCTCAGGACAGAACCGGCCGCCTTGGGATCGGCGAGCGCCTCTGCATCCAGCACAGCTTCTTCGGTTTCGACCATCTGCATCAGCGCCACCTTGCCGTCTGCCGCACGCACGACATATCCGGTCATCTCGCAGTCAGGCGAGACAAGCCAGGCGACGGTACTGGCGACAGAGCCTGGTGATAGCCGGCCCGGTTCGACTTTGCGGGTGTAAATGCGCGTATCGGCCACCGGAGAGATCGCGTTGGTCCGGATACCCGCATGGCCCGCACCATAGGCCATGGCACGCATCAGACCGAATTGCGCGCCCTTGCTGAGGCAATAGAGCGTGAGCCGGTCCGAACCTTCCAGCGCTTTCAAGGCCCATCCCGATGTGGTCAGCACGATCCGGCCAAAACCCTGCGCCCGCATGGTTGGCAGAACGGCCTGACAAAGCCAGAAGGCGGCCTCGTGGTTGACTTCGCCATTTCGACGGTAAAGCGCCTCATCAACCTCGACTGTATCGGCCCAGAGCACCAGACCTGCATTATGGATCAGCCCGTCAATCCGACCAAACCGGTCAAGCACAGCCTCCACCACCGCATGGCAGGCGGATCGGCTGTTCAGCAGACCTGGCAACGCCTGAATATCCGCCCCACCAGCCCGCAACCGCATCGCGGCCTCTTCGATGATTTTCGGGTCGGGATCTGCGCCGTCTTTGCTGACGCCACCGTCATGAACCGCCAGCCGCGCGCCCTGGGCGACCAACATCTCGGCATAGGCATAGCCCAGGCCGCGCGCGGCTCCGGTGATCAGGATCACCTTGTCTTTCAACGAATTAGGCATGCCAACAGCATATCAACGCCCGGCGTCGCTGTCACGCCTCGGCGCGCGCGGCCTCGTAGGCCAGCATGGCGCGTTTCACCGGCAGCCCCCAGTGGTAGCCCCCCAGACCGCCGGATTTGCGCAGCGCGCGGTGACAGGGGATCAGCCAACTGATCGGGTTGCGCCCGACAGCCGTGCCCACGGCGCGCACCGCCTTGGGATGACCGATCGCCTGTGCGATCTCGGAATAGCTGGTCACGTGACCGGTTGGGATGCTCAGCAGCGCCTCCCAGACCTTGATCTGAAACGGGGCGCCAATGAGGTAGATCGGTGCCTCCTTCATGGTAGCGCTCTCCGCGCCGAAGGCGGCATGCACCCAGGGCCGCAATCTCATCGGATCCTCGGTAAAGGTCGCGTTGGGCCAGCGCGCGACAAGATCCTCCATCGCTTGAGCTTCTCCGGTCTCGGCGGCGAACCCGATGCCGCAGATCCCTTTTTCCGTGCCCATCACCAGCGCAGGGCCAAAAGGGCTTTCGAACCAGCCCCAGAACACCTCCAGCCCCGCGCCGCCGCGGGCGAAATCACCGGGGCTCATCGCCTCCCAGCGCACAAAGAGGTCGTGGAGCCGGCCGCTTCCGGACAACCCCGTAGCATGCGCCGCCTCCAGCGTGGTGAAACGATTGGCCAGCAGGGCCTTGGCATGGCCCAGCGTCAGATATTGCTGGAACCGTTTGGGCGACACGCCGACCCATGCTGAAAAAACGCGCTGAAAATGGGCCGGGCTCATGTTCATTTCTCGGGCCAAGTCCTCCAGACTCAGCCCGCCGCTGTCGGCATCGATCAACTCAATCGCACGCCTCATCACGCCAAAGTGATAACTTTTTTCAGAAACCTGCACGTTCATCGGCCTCTCCTTCGCTTTGATCTTACACTAAAGAACGGTGTTCGATCCCGCGACCCGGAACCTGCGCTTTGTCATTGCAGCGCTAACATCCGCGCGGCATAGAAGGTTCGATGGCTAAACAACTTGATTATCATACGATACGCGAAATTTTCGCACGCTTTCATGCCGCCGAAGCCGAGCCGAAAGGGGAGCTTGAGCATGTCAACGTCTACACCCTTGTCGTGGCCGTGGCGCTGAGCGCGCAAGCCACCGACGCTGGGGTGAACAAGGCGACGCGTGCGTTGTTCCAGGTCGCCGATACCCCGCAAAAGATGCTTGATCTGGGCGAGGAAAAGCTGATTGACCACATCAAGACGATCGGGCTTTACCGCAACAAGGCCAAGAACGTGATGAAGCTCAGCCGTATTCTGGTCGATCAATATGGTGGCGAGGTGCCCAACAGCCGCGCGGCGCTGCAATCGCTGCCGGGCGTGGGGCGCAAGACGGCCAATGTGGTGCTGAACATGTGGTGGAAGCAGCCCGCGCAGGCCGTCGATACCCACATCTTCCGCGTCGGAAACCGCACCGGGATCGCCCCGGGCAAGGATGTCGATGCGGTCGAGCGCGCCATCGAGGATCACGTGCCCGCCGATTTTCAACTGCACGCCCATCACTGGCTCATCCTGCATGGCCGGTATCATTGCAAGGCGCGCAAACCGATGTGTCCCACCTGTTTGATCCGGGACCTCTGCCAATTTGAGGAAAAGACGATATGAAGACCTACGATCTTGTCGGCATCGGCAACGCCGTCGTCGATGTCATCTCGCAAGCCGACGACAACTTTCTCGAGCATATGGGCATCCAGAAAGGCATCATGCAGCTGGTGGAGCGGGAACGGGCCGAGATGCTCTATGGTGCCATGGATGGTCGCGTACAGACGCCGGGTGGCTCGGTGGCTAATACCATCGCGGGCGCCGGCGCATTGGGTTTGAACACGGCGTTCATCGGCCGCGTGCACAACGACGCGCTTGGACGGTTTTACGCAAGTGCGATGAGCGATCACGGCATCGACTTTGTGAATGATCCGGTCCCGAACGGCGAATTGCCCACCTCCCGCTCGATGATCTTCGTCTCGCCGGATGGCGAACGGTCGATGAATACATATCTGGGCATCTCGTCTGAACTCAGCAGCGAAGACGTGCCAGAGACGGTCGCGGGCAGTGCCAAGATCATGTTTCTCGAAGGCTATCTCTTTGACAAGGACAAGGGAAAAGCCGCCTTTCTTGAGGCCGCGCGCGCCTGTCGCGCCGGTGGAGGGCAGACCGGCATCGCCATCTCCGATCCCTTCTGTGTTGAGCGGCACCGCGCCGATTTCCTGTCGCTGATCGACGAAGAACTGGATTTCGTGATCGGCAACGAGGCCGAGATCCGTTCGCTGTTCCAGACCGAAGACATCGAGCATGCCCTGACCGAGACAGCCAAGATGTGTCCGCTGATCGTCTGCACCCGATCAGGCGACGGCGTCACCGTTCTGTCGGAAACCGGTCGCATCGACGTTCCGGTGCAAAAGGTGGTGCCCGTCGATGCCACCGGGGCAGGCGATCAGTTTGCCGCGGGCTTTCTGACCGGTCTGGCGCTGGGCAAGCCGATGGAAAGCTGCGCCCGGATCGGCAATGCCTGTGCGCGGGAGGTGATCAGCCATATTGGCCCCCGGCCTGAGGCAAACTTGCTGGCCCTTCTGAGACGCGAAGGCTTGCTGTGACCCAAGCGCTTGCAGACGGGTTGCATCCGGTGCCACCGGGCAAGGTGGCCATGGTGGTCACCCATCTTGAGATGCATGCGCCCGCTGAAACACGCCCGGTGCCGGAGCCTGGGAACCTGAGCTTCCAGCGCCTCACCCCGCCTGGCGTAGGAATCTATCGCGACCTGTTTTACAGAGTGGACGGGCATGACTGGCTTTGGTCGTCCCGGATTGAGCTGAGCGACGCGGACTTGCAAGCGCTTCTGTCGGACACACAAGTGGATGTCTATACCTTGCTTCTGGATGGGACGCCGGAAGCGCTTCTTGAGCTGGACTTTCGGGAAGAGAACGCCTGTGAACTGGCGTTTTTCGGTCTGACCAAGTCGCTGATCGGAACAGGTGCCGGACGGTATCTGATGAACCAAGCGATCCGTCTGGCCTGGGCACGTCCGATCACGCGCTTTCATGTGCATACCTGTACGCTCGACAGCCCCGGTGCGCTGGCCTTCTATCAGCGCAGTGGTTTCGTGCCCGTGCGGCAGGAGATTGAGATTGCGGACGATCCGCGCTGCACCGGTATCCTGCCGGAAAGTGCAGGGCCGCATGCACCAATCTTTCGGGGACGCTGAACCCCGGTCGCCTTAAGGGCGCGTTTTTTCAGGACAAGTGCTCTGCGAATGCCCTTGTCACCTGCCGATAGACCTCTCGCTTGAAGGGAACGATCTTTTCGACGAGTTGGTCGGTCGGTTGCCAGCGCCAGGTTGAGAATTCCGGATGCTCTGTTTCGATATCGACCTGCTCGTCCCGTCCCAGAAAGCGCATCAGAAACCATTTCTGCTTTTGCCCGCGATAACGGCCTTTCCAGATCTTGGGCACCAGATCCTGTGGCAGATCGTAGGGCAGCCAGTCCTCCGTCTCGGCCACGATCTCGACCAGATCGGCGGTGACACCGGTTTCTTCCCATAATTCCCTGAGCGCTGCATCGCGTGCGCCTTCCCCGTCGTCCACGCCGCCCTGTGGCATCTGCCAGGCTTCCTCGAACCGGTCCTTGCGCTGGCCCACGAAAATCGCCCCTTCGGCGTTCATCAGCATCACACCTACGCAGGGACGATAGGGTAGTTTTTCAATCTCTTCGGGGGTCATCGTGCATCTCCGGTCGTCTTGCCCCTTACTGACCCGACGCTACGTCCAAAGCAACCCGTTGACGCGGCGTTGCAGGTGACAAGACAGGCTGACGCAGCAATGTATCACGTCAACATCATTGGGAGGATTTCATGTCCAGCTATCCGCACATGCTTGCGCCGCTAGACCTTGGCTTCACGACACTCAAGAACCGTGTCCTGATGGGCTCGATGCATACCGGTCTTGAAGAAACACGTGACTGGAACCGGGTCGCCGAATTCTACGCCGAGCGTGCACGGGGTGAGGTCGCGCTGATGGTGACCGGCGGGATCGGCCCGAACAAGGAAGGGTCCGTCGCACCCGGTGCCGCGATGATGGCCTCTGATCAGGATGTCGAAAACCATTCGGTCGTCACCCAGCGTGTGCACGAGGCGGGTGGCAAGATCGCGATGCAGATCCTGCATGCCGGGCGTTATGCCTTTGGCCCCGATTGCGTGGCCCCCTCCCCCATCAAGTCGCCCATTTCGCTTTTTCAGCCGACCGAATTGGACGAGGACGGTATCGAAAAGCAGATCGCCGACATCGTGACCGCCGCGAAGCTCGCCCAGAAGGCGGGCTATGACGGGGTCGAGATCATGGGCTCCGAAGGCTACTTCATCAACCAGTTCATCGTCACCCACACCAACAAGCGCGAGGACCGCTGGGGTGGCTCCTATGAGAACCGGATCCGCCTGCCCATCGAGATCGTGCGCCGCACGCGGGAGGCGGTGGGCACCGATTTCATCATCATCTACCGTCTGTCGATGATCGACCTGGTGCCCAACGGTTCCAGCTTCGAAGAGGTGGTGCAACTGGCCAAGGAGGTCGAGAAGGCAGGCGCCACCATCATCAATACCGGCATCGGCTGGCACGAGGCGCGTATTCCGACCATCGCCACCTCCGTCCCGCGCGCGGCCTTTGCCTGGGTGACCAAGAAGCTGATGGGACATGTGAACATTCCCGTGATCACGTCCAACCGCATCAACACGCCCGAAGTTGCCGAAGAGGTGCTGGAAACGGGCTGCGCCGACATGGTATCCATGGCCCGGCCCATGCTGGCGGACGCGCATTTCGTGGCCAAGGCCATGGCTGGAGACGCCGCCAAGATCGCACCCTGCATCGCCTGCAATCAGGCCTGCCTCGACCATACATTTGGTGGGAAGCTGACCTCCTGCCTCGTGAACCCGAGGGCGTGCCATGAGACCGAACTGATCATCACAAAGGCCGAGACGCCGAAAACCGTGGCCATCGTGGGCGCGGGACCCGCTGGCCTCTCGACCGCGCTGACCTGCGCGGAGAGGGGGCACACGGTCACCGTCTTCGACAAGGCGGATGAGATCGGCGGCCAGCTCAACATGGCCAAGCAGGTGCCGGGCAAGGAAGAATTCTGGGGTTTTGTCGATTGGTACCGCACGATGATCGCCGATGCGGGCATCACGGTGAAGCTGAACCACGAGGCCACGGTTAGCGATCTTGAAGGCTTCGACGAGGTGATCATCGCCACCGGTGTTTCTCCGCGCGATCCGGGCATCGAAGGTCAGGACGGTGAGAACGTCCTGAGCTATATCGACGTTCTGCGCGGCAAGGCGGCTGTGGGTAAGAAGGTTGCTGTGGTGGGCGCCGGCGGCATCGGGTTCGACGTGTCCGAATACCTGGTGCATGAAGGCGAAAGCCCGACCGAGAACCTGCCCGAGTGGATGACAGAATGGGGCGTATCGGACCCAGCCGAGCATCGCGGCGGTCTCTCACCCGAAGGCCCCCAGCCCGAAGCGCCCGCGCGCGCCGTCACACTTTTGCAGCGCAAGGCCGAGAAGCATGGCAAACGACTGGGCAAGACAACCGGCTGGATCCACCGCGCGTCACTGAAGATGAAGGATGTCGACTTCGTCGGTGGCGTAAATTACGAGCGGATCGACGCGGACGGGCTTTTGGTGTCCTTCGGCGAGGCCCGTGAGAATCCGACCAAGATCGAGGCGGACACGATTGTGTTGTGCGCCGGCCAGGAACCCGAAAGGTCACTGGCCGACGCGCTGGTGGCCAAGGGGATTACACCCCATGTGATCGGAGGCGCCGACGTCGCGGCGGAGCTGGACGCCAAACGCGCCATCGACCAGGGCACGCGGCTCGCTGCCACTCTCTAACGGCCTTGCCGGGGCAACGTGTGCCGCGTTGCCCCTTTTGCTGCGAATAGTCAGGCGGGAATTCGCCTTTACCGGATGTCCATCGCGCCGGTATCTTGTGGCACTCTGCGCCATACCCATCTCAGGATCAGCGATACGACTTCATCCTGAGAGGACCCGCGATGAGCGACATCAAGCAAGAGACCACCCACGCGCCGGACAATACCAGCCGCACGAACGACATCACCTCGGACGACATGATGTCGAAACTGAAAAAACCGATGACGGTCACGCTGCCGACCTGGATGTTCCTGGCGGGTGGCCTTGCAGCGCTCATTCTTCTGATCGCGGCACTGGACTGAAGCGGGCATCAGACTGAAAACACCTGATGCGCAAAGCGCGCCTTACCGATCATGTTCGGCAAGGCTGTCACCGGGTGCTTCTTTCCTGTCCGTCAGACCGTAATCCCGGATCACACCCGCGACGCGTAGCCGATAGCCGGCAAAGAGGCCTGCGCGTCCTTTCGACTGCGCCCTGCGATGCGCCGCCAGCTTTCGCCAGCGCATCACAGCGTCTTCATCCTCGAAGAAAGAGAGCGACAGCAGTTTTTCCGGGTTGGTGAGCGATTGAAACCGTTCCACCGAGATAAAGCCCTCGACCTCCTCGACCATCGGGCGCATCTCAGCCGCGATGTCGAGGTAGTCGTCCTTTCGACCGTCGGCCGGTTCGACCTCGAAGATGACAGCAATCATACGCTTTCCCCATGTGGTTTCGATACGCATCGCAGAAACGTGCGGTCCTCGCGCAGCAGAAACCCTTCCCGCTGCGCAAACTCGTAATTCTCACGGCCCAACGGATCCTCGCTGAGCCGAGCGCGATACGCCTCATAAGCCGCAAGTGAGGGGATATTGTAAATCCCGTATGCACGCGTCGTTGATCCCTCGTGAGGTGCATAATATCCGATAAGATCCGCACCGCAGCGGGGGATGGCCTGCCCCCACGCCCTGGCATATCGTTCGAATGCATCGGTCTTGGCTGGGTCGATATGATAGCGGATAATACAGGTCAGCATCGAAGATCTCCTTTTGTGTGTCGAACCGATAGCAGGTTGAACGGAGAACATGTTTCGACTAGGATCGTAGCATGAAAAGCGGACCCGACATCGCCCGGATCGCCATCCTCATCGGGGATCCAGCACGCGCCAATATCCTGTCGGCGCTGATGACCGGCCACGCTCTTACCGCGAGCGAGCTTGCGTCAGAGGCCGGCGTCACCCCGCAAACCACAAGCTCTCACCTCCGCAAGCTACAGGACGGCGGGTTGATTGACCTGCGCCATCAGGGACGGCACAGATATTACAGCCTGGCCGGGGACGAGGTGGCCCGAACGCTTGAAGCGCTTATGGGGCTGGCTGCAGGCAAAGGACATCTGCGAACGCGACCGGGGCCGAAAGACGCGGCCCTGCGTCATGCACGTGTGTGTTACAATCATCTGGCGGGCGACATGGGTGTGCAAATGTTCAACGCCCTATCGCTGCAAGGTGCGTTTGAAATGACATCCAACGACATGACGCTGACCGCCGAAGGGCACACCATTGTCACCGATTTTGGCGTGGATCTCACGGCTCTCTCACGCTCGCGCAGCCCGCTTTGCCGTGAGTGCCTGGACTGGAGCGCGCGCAGATCCCATCTGGCGGGCAAACTGGGACGCGCGCTTCTTACTGCCATTCTAGACCGCGGTTGGGCCCACCGGATGGAAGGCACCCGCGTCATCGCGTTCACACATTCAGGCCAGACCGCTTTTGACGCGGCATTCAAGCCGGGCTGACGCAGGCTCTTGGCGGATCGCAGTTCCATGACGACACAAACAAGGCCAGCGGCAGATCTGGCCCTTTTCGCTTTCGATATCTGGCCCGATGGCCGCGCCGAACCTGCGCGGGACACCGCCCTTGATGGACCCGGCGCCCTACGATGGCGACATTTCGAACTGAACGATCCCGCGTTACGGGATTGGGCGGCCGCCCATCTGCCAGCCATTCCGGCAGATGCCTTGGTACAGCCGGAAACCCGACCGCGCTGCGACATCTATGACGATGGGCTGATCCTGAATCTAAGAGGGGTGAACCTCAATCCCGGCGCCGATGTGGACGAGATGGTCTCTCTGCGCCTGTGGGTCACCGCACATGCGATCGTGTCGGTGCGCGTCCGCCGTGTCTTCGCGCTCGACGATGTGCGGGAAAGAACCCTGGCAGGCGAAGCGCCGCCCGATGTCGGAGCGTTCCTGGCCCTTTTGCTGCAGGGGCTGGCGCACAGAACCCGTGATGTGGTGCTGGACCTTGAGGCCGAGATCGAGCGCCTTGAAGACGGTTATGAACTGGAGGATACGATCGACCATCGCGCGCTCAAGGCGCCGCGGCGGGCGGTGATCCGGCTTTTGCGCTACATGACCCCCCAACGCGATGCACTGGTCAATCTGCTGGAGCTGGAGACACCGCTTCTCACCGCTCAAAACCACGCCGCCCTGCGCGAACCGATCAATCTGATGATCCTTGCAACCGAAGCCCTTCAGGCGCAGAAGTCACGGCTTGAGGCCCTGCACGATCACGCGGATGCGCGCAGTGCCAATGAACTCGGGCGCAACAGCTATGCCCTTTCCATCGTCGCGGCCGTCTTTCTCCCGCTGGGTTTCCTGACGGGTCTGTTCGGCGTGAACGTCGCCGGGATGCCCGGCCTGGACTGGCCCTGGGCCTTTGCCCTGCTGACCGGGGCGCTTGTCATCTCCGGCGTGCTCAGCGTCGTGTTGCTCAAGTGGTTGCGATTGCTTTAGCTTGCGCAGCGCGATCCCCTATTCCACCACAATCGTGATCACATCCGACACGATGGGTGTACTGTGCGGCACGTGCCCGTAATCGCCCAGAACCAGCTGAAGGGTGTGCTCTCCTGCAGGCAGATCCAGCGTAGTCTCGGTCTGACCACCGCCAAAGTGGACATGATTTTCATCCGCGGGGATTCCATTCGTCAGTTCATCTTCACCATACTCCCCCTCTCCGAAAGCGGGGCGGTTGATGAAAAGGTGATGATGGCCGGTCATCTCTTTTTCCGTTCCGGCCGGTGCCACGCCCATGCCGCGCAGCCCAAAGACAACCGTGACCGGAGAGCTGACCGTGTCCCCGTCATCGAGATTGACAAAGTAAACCTCCGCCTCCGGATTTGACTGTGTCTCCCCACCGGCCCAGATCGGAGTAACAAGCCCAAGGCCGAGCACCGCAGCAATTATGCCATATTTCATGAAACGTCCTCCCAAGCATTGTTTCCTGAAGAATGGTAGTCCAGCACCGCCTCTTGTCCCGGATCTGTTCACGAAAGCTTAATATTTAAGGCAAATTGCTGTTTCCGAGCGGTCAACGGTACACGGGATTACCCCGATATTATCGCATGCGTGCCGCGATCTCGCCCAGATTCAAAACCATAACATTTGCTCACCAAGACGAAGAATGAGTAGGCGTGGTATGGATCGTTTAACGGAAATGGAGGCCTTTGCCACCGTTGTGGACCAAGGCGGGTTCACAGATGCGGCAAAGAAGATGGGGATTTCGAAATCCGCCGTGTCCAAGCATGTTTCTAGTCTCGAGGCCCGCCTTGGCGCGCGCCTTCTGAACCGCACCACGCGGCGTGTGAGCCCCACCGAGATCGGGCTTGCCTATTACGACAGGGCACGTCGTGTGCTGAACGATGCCGGCGAAGCCGACGCGCTTGTCACATCGATGCAATCGGCGCCGTCCGGATTGCTGCGCATCTCTGTGGCTACAGACTTTGGCGTCAATCACCTCTCTCCGGTTCTCAGCGGGTTCCTCGCGGATTTCCCGGATATCACGGTCAACATGGTGCTCAACAATCGCTATGTGGAGCTGATTTCGGAAGGTTTCGACATGGCCGTGCGCATTGGCGAGCTGGAGGACAGCACGTTGCGCGCCCGCAAGCTGACCGAAACCACGAAACGGATGATCGCAAGCCCCGCCTATTTCGAAAAATACGGCCGGCCGCAAAAGATCGACGATCTGAACGAGCATAAGCTGCTGCATTACTCGAACCAGTCTTCCGGCAATATGTGGAAGATTACAGCGCCGTCCGGCGAAAAGCGCCAGGTCCGGACTGCGGGCTGGTTAAGCGTGAATGACGGGCAATCGCTTTTGAACGCGGCAATCTCGGGGCTGGGCATCGCGTATCTGCCGAGTTTCCTTTACTCGGACGCAATGGCTCAGGGCCTTGTGATGGATGCTATCCCGGATCTTCCGATGGAAACGCAAGGGATCTACGCCGTATATCCCCCCGGGCGCTTCACACAGCCCAAAGTGCGGGCCTTCATTGATTTCCTCGTCCATGCCTTCGCGGACAAAGGCCCATCGGACTGGTGACATCTTCCCTTGAAAAGTTGTCTTTCGGACAACCACCTGCCCCCGTCGCGTTCGCGGTCCGGGGGCTTTTTCGTTCTTAGTTCTTGTAAAGCAGAATGGCCTCGACCCTTCGGTTCAACTCGCGCCCGGCCTGTGTGAGGTTCGAAGCTTTGGGCGCGAGATATCCCATACCTTCGGCGCGCATCTGTGCCTGTGGTATCTCGTAAACCTCGGACAAGCGCGCCCGCACGGCATCAGCGCGGCGCTTGGACAGCGCGATGTTGTTGTCGAGCGAACCAACACTGTCGGTATGCCCCACCAATGCAACCACCATATCCGGGTTTTCCCTTAGAAACCCCGCCAGTTGCTGCAGACTGGCATAAGGGCCGTTGTTCAACGCATCGGTTCCGGTGCCAAAGTCGAGATCGGAGAGCACCACGTGGCCATCCGCCAGCAACCGTTCGGCGAGGTTGGCCGGAACGGTGTCGCGCCGCTCTCCCTCGATGCCCCCTCCATTCGTGACCAAAAGGCGGGTTTGGCCTTCCGGGTTCACGTGGATGACCTGAACATATCCAACGCTGCGTGACCGGCTTATAAGAAGGCTGAGCACCTCGCCTTCGTCTGATCGGGCGGCCAAGAAACGATAATCGCGAATATCGACATGCATGTCGGGCGCCGGAATGACCTCGATTGCGAACCGAAAGTCAAATCCCCCGCAAATCGTTGCCTCGCATTCAAAAAGCGTCTCGAAACCGGCTTCGGCGATCTGCTGGCGCAACGGGTCGAGGATCTGCAGCGTGGTGATGGCCGAACTGTCGATGCGCCAGCTTTGCCGTTCCACCCGCCCTTCGACCATTTCCGATGGAACGACGCCCCGAACAAACGGACCTACGGGCAGGATATAGCTGTCGTAAGCGCTCGCCCGATCCGCAATCAGTCGCGCATTGCCCGGCATCGCCAGATCGACGGCCCAGACCGGTGCCGCGAAAAGGGCACAGATCATGGCTGAAGCAAAACGCATCATCGGGCTTGTGCGTGATACTCGTCATTTGGACGCATCGCGGTGGCACTGGCCACCCGATTGGTCATGTTGAAGAACGCGGCAACATTGGCGATATCCCAGATATCACGGTCCGTAAAGCCAGCATCGCGCAGGGTCTGACGATGCTCTTCCTCGATCGTGGCGCTGGATGTGGTGACGTGGGCTGCGAAATCCAGCATCGCACGCTGGCGCGCATCCAGATCCGCCACGCGGTAGTTCATCACGAGCATCTCGCCCAGCATCGGATCTCCGGACAGGTCCCGCACCGCCGCCCCATGGGCGACGAGGCAATAGAAGCAGCGATTGATGGAGGAGACGACAACGGCGATCATTTCACGCTCAAGCTTGCTCAGCCCGCTCTCGGCCAGCATCAGATCATTGTAAAGCGCGGTGAAGGTGTTCAGCTTGTCGATATCGAAGGCATGGGCCTGCAGCACGTTGGGGATCATCCCCAGCTTTTCGGTGCAGATGTCAAAGTACTTCTGGGTCGCCGCTGGCAACGGATCGACCATCGGCAGGTCAAGGGCGGTCGTCTGGTCGGTCTTGCTCACGGTGTCTCTTTCGGCAGGTGACGATAGTGATACTGTCCCACAACGCTCATGCCGAGGGAAGTATAGAGGGCGTTTGCACCGGCATTCTCCCGCGTACACATCACGGTCAGGGTGCCGGCGCCATGCGCCCTGGCCCAGAACGCAGCCCCTCTCATGATCCATTTGCCAACACCCTGCTTGCGCTGATGCGGCAAGACCTCGACAGCATGAACCATCGCGGTGCGCGCGTGGATCGCGGCAAAGGCGGTTCCGGCGGGCTTTTCGTTGAATCGCGCAAGCAATCCGGTCTTGGGGCCTTCGGCGCGCTCCATGATGTCGATCCGGGCCGGGCCGATCCCGCCCGCCGCCCAGATCTCAAGCATCATCGCCAGCGGCTCCCAGATCTCGAAGATCGTCACCCGGGGGAGCGGGATATCCGTCAGGTGGGTGACCGGGCAGGCATAGATCACCACAGGGTCGATCACGTCGTAACCTTGCCGCTCCAATTCGGTATCCAGCGCCTCATCGCCGTCGCGGATCATGAAAAGCGGCGGTTGCCCCAGATCGCGCATGGCCGTTTCTGCCGCGCCGATATCTCCCACGCCTGACTCACGCGCGGTGGCCGCGGACACGCGCTTGCCACCGCCCCGACCGTCCCGCAGCAGCCAGTCGCCCTGCGGGATGAACGCTGCCGCGGGCCAGGTTCCGTCGATGACCTCGTAAAGCTTCGGGTCGGTCACAGCTCTAATTCGCGCGCAAGCCTGGTGACTGCCGCATCCACCCGTGACCCATCCGTGCCGCGCACGACGACATTGGCGCCAAAGACACCATCTTTCTGGAAGGGATAGCAACCGATGGAAAGATCCTGGAAATCCTCCGCCAATTTGCCCAACGGCCCGGCGATGTCGCCCTCACCGCGCATCACGCGCAGGCTTTGGGACAAAAGCGGATCACCTCCTGTCAACGTCGGCAACACGCTGGCGACCATGGCCTGAAACACGGCAGGCACACCCGCCATGACATGAACGTTGCCCAAAGAGAAACCGGGCGCCTTCGACACCGGGTTCTCGATCAGGGCGGCCCCGTCCGGGATCCGTGCCATGCGCAACCGCGCCTCGTTCAACGCGATCCCGGACGCGTCATAATGCGCCTGCAAAATCGCGCGGGCGTCCTCGCGCACGCTGATGCGCGCGCCGAATGCTTCGGCAATGCAATCCGCAGTGATGTCGTCATGGGTCGGCCCGATCCCGCCGCTGGTAAAGACCGTGTCGTAGGTATCGGCCAAGATGCGCACCGCGGCAACGATGGCCGATGCGTCATCGCTGACCACGCGGACCTCCTTGAGGTCGATGCCCGCTTTGGTCAATTCGCCCGCGAGATGGTACATGTTGGCGTCCCGTGTCCGCCCCGACAGGATCTCATCCCCGATAACCAGCATGGCGGCGGTTGGATTGGACATCGGCACACTCCTTGATTGACGGCGTTCGCAGGTATAGGCGCAGGCTCATGCGCTTTCCAACCCCTCTTGTCCCCGCCCGTCTGATCCGCCGCTACAAGCGCTTCCTGGCCGATTGCACGCTGGAGGATGGGCGCGAGATCACGGCTCATTGCGCCAATCCCGGCTCGATGATGGGACTGGCCGAACCTGGGGTGAAAGTCTGGCTGGAGCCTAATGACGATCCGAAAAAGAAGCTGAAATTCGGCTGGCGGCTGGTCGATCACGAAAACGGTCATTTCACGGGGGTAGACACCTCCGTCCCCAATCGCGCCCTGCGCGCCGCCTTGGAGGCACGTCAGATCAAGGCACTGGCCGACTACACAAAGGTGCGCGCCGAAGTGAAATATGGTGAGGCGAGCCGGATCGATTTCCTGCTCAGCGCCGATGGACTGCCCGACGCTTATGTCGAGGTCAAAAGCGTCACGCTTTGCCGCCAGTCGGGCCTTGCCGAATTTCCCGACAGCGTCACCGCCCGTGGCGCCAAACATCTAGGGGAGTTGGCGAAAATGGCGGCGCAAGGTTACCGCGCCGTTCTGCTTTACCTTGTCCAGCGCACGGATTGTGACCGGTTCGACGTGGCCCGCGACATCGACCCCACCTATGCCGCCGCCTATGATGCGGCGCGGAAGGCCGGGGTTGACGTTTTGTGCCTCGGGACCCAAATCAGCCCTCAAAGCATTGCACCGGCTGGTCCGCTCCGGCCTGTGACCTGACGCCCTCTGGCTCTTTTTGCCGCGGCGCAGTACAAAAAACACACCCAGAGGATGGAGCCTTAGGTGAAACATGAAAACCGCGGCCGTCTGACAAAGGACGGTATCCGCATCTACGACGCGTCGGATTTTCCCGGAATGCATGCCGCAGGCCGGTTGGCCGCGCAGATCCTGGACGATATCGCCCAGCATGTCTTTGTGGGGCAAACGACCGAGGCGATCGACACCAAGATCACCGAGATGGTGGAGGCGGCCGGAGCAACCTCGGCCACGATCGGCTACAAGGGGTATCAGCACGCGAGCTGTATTTCGGTCAACCACGTCGTCTGCCACGGCATCCCCGGTGCGAAAACCCTGAAGGACGGAGATATCCTGAACATCGACGTAACCGTGATCGTCGATGGCTGGTACGGCGACACCAGCCGGATGTACGTCGCGGGCAAGCTGCCCCGCAAAGCCGAGCGACTGATCGAGGTGACGCACGATTCCCTGATGAAAGGGATCGAGATGGTCAAACCCGGCAACACGTTTGGCGATATCGGCCATGCCATCCAGTCTTACGTGGAAAGCCACCGGATGAGCGTAGTGCGCGATTTCTGCGGTCACGGGCTGGGCCGCGTCTTTCACGCGCCGCCCAACGTTCTGCATTACGGTCGTCCCGGCACCGGGGCGGTTCTGGAGGAAGGTATGTTTTTCACGATCGAGCCGATGGTGAACCTTGGCCGGCCGGAGACGAAAACACTTGCCGATGACTGGACTGCGGTCACCCGCGACAAGT
Organism: Thalassococcus sp. S3; assembly: GCF_004216475.1. GTDB lineage: Bacteria > Pseudomonadota > Alphaproteobacteria > Rhodobacterales > Rhodobacteraceae. The sequence goes on from NZ_CP022303.1 coordinate 3,684,533, forward strand.
CTCTCTCCGCGCAATTCGAGCATTCGGTTGGCGTGACATCAGATGGCGTGGACATCTTCACGCTGTCACCCGGCGGGATGTTTCACCCGACCTATTAGACGCTATTCGTCATCCGAGATATCGCGTTGCGCGGTCCGCAGCACAGCCAGTAAAAGCGTGTCCGCGCCCCAGGGCGTCACGGCGTCGCCGATAAAAACAGGCCCGCCTCTTGGTTTCCGCTCCGGTCCGGTCGCTGTCTTGGTCTTGTCGGCCCTGCCCCAGAACGGGCCGGTTTGAGTCGCGCTGGTCATGTGGCCGACCATAGCAGCAGATATGTCAGGCGTCGCCCACCGGCTGCATCAGCGTGACATGCGTATCTCCGAACCGTCGCTGATCCAATACAGCGCAGCCGGTCGGGGCGGTCATGGGCTGGCTCTCCTCCCAGACGATGAGTGCGCCGCCGCTAATCCAGCCGCCCCGCATCGCAGCGTTCAAGGCCAGCGTTCCAAGGCCCTGACCGTAAGGCGGATCGAGAAACACCAGATCAAAGGGGTCACCGTCACAGGAACCAAGCCGCCTTGCATCTTTCCGCAGCAGCCGCGTTTGGCCCTCTGTCCCCGTCAGCTCGATATTCTGCACCAACAGCTTCTGCGCGATCCGCCCACTCTCGACAAAGGTGGCATGTGCTGCGCCGCGTGAGAGCGCTTCCAAACCCAGGGCGCCGGTCCCGGCAAAAAGGTCGAGCACCCGCGCGCCCGGTATCACATCGCGATGTGTCAGAACGCTAAAGAGGCTTTCGCGCACCCGGTCCGTTGTCGGCCTGAGGTGAGCGCCCGCATCCCCCTTACCGATCTTTGCCAGCCGGCGCCCCCGCAACTGACCCGCGATGATCCTCACGCGCGCAAAAGGGACTTCAAGTCGGTCTCAGGGTTCGACACGGCCTCGGGGGCCGGTGATTTTCCGGCCTCGATCATTCTTTTGCCGATCATGTAAGCCCGCGGATCGTTCATGGCGTCGACTGCAAGAAGCGTCTCGCCCTGATAGTACCAGACCGAAGTCGCGGGTCCGCTGTTGCGTGTCACCACGTGATCGTAACCGCTGTTCAGCCCCGCGATCTGCAGTTTGACATCGTATTGATCGGACCAGAACCAGGGCCGTGCCGTATATTGCTCCCCGGCGCCCAACATGTTGCGGGCGACCAGTTCTGCCTGGTCGATTGCGTGCGGGACACTCTCCAGCCGGATCCGTGCGTCACGAAAGGGAAAAGAGGCACAATCGCCCGCCGCCCAGATGGATGGATCAGAACTGCGTCCGGTCTCGTCCACGGCAATTCCGTTGTCCAGGGCAAGACCCGCAGCCTCCGCCAGCGTTGTCTCGGGCAAAATGCCAACGCCGACAACGACGAAATCCAGCGACAGCTCGGTTCCATCCGACAGCACAGCGCCAGAGACGTCGCCATCTCCGGTCAACCGCTCAAGCCCGACGCCTTCGAGGATCTTCACGCCATGCCGGGTGTGAAGATCGCGAAAAAACGCACTGGTTTCAGGCGCTGCCACCCGCTGCAGGATCCGGTCCGCCATTTCCACAAGGGTCACATCGACACCACGTTTGGCAGCGACGGCTGCCGCTTCCAGCCCGATATATCCGCCCCCCACGATCAAGGCCTTCGCCCCTTCCGCGACTGCGGGCGCCATCGCATCGACATCCCGCAGCGTCCGTACAGTGAACACGTTGCCAAGGTCGCCCCCGATTGCACCAGGCAACAGACGAGGGGTCGATCCGGTCGTCAGGGCCAATTGATCATAGGACAGCACTTCATCGCCCAGCGTCACCGTTTTGGCCCCGGCATCCAAGGCCGAAACGGGTTTGCCCAGTTTGAGGGTGATGCTCTGCTCTTCATAAAACCGCTCGGGCCGAAGGTAGAGACGTTCTTCCGCCATCTCGCCCAGCAAATAGGCCTTTGACAAAGGGGGGCGCTGATAGGGTGGAACCGGCTCAGCCCCGATCAAGGTGACATCACCGTCGAAACCCGCCTTACGCAGTTCCGCCGTCAGTGACGCGCCAGCCTGCCCGGCCCCGACCACAACGATCTGGCTCATACCGCTCTCCCTCCCCCCGTGTGAAAATTGGTGGTTCCCATTACCGCCAGACCCTATATCCAGCGGAGTTGAAAACGCAATTGACGATAAGGGGCCCTCCATGACCATTTCCCAAGGCGACACGCTGCCCGAAGCAACCTTGATCCAAATCGGCCCGGATGGCCCATCGCCCGTTGCACTGGCCGAGAAGACCGCGGGCAGAAAGGTCGTGATCTTCGCAGTGCCCGGCGCCTTCACGCCCACCTGCCATTCCGCGCATGTGCCCAGTTTTATCCGCACAAAGGAAGCGTTCGACGCAAAGGGCGTGGATGAAATCATATGCGTTTCGGTCAACGACCCTTTCGTGATGAAAGCCTGGGGAGAGGCGACCGGTGCTGACGCGGCTGGTCTGACTATGCTGGCGGATCCCGAAAGCGCGTTCACCAAGGCCATTGGGATGGATTTCGACGCGCCACCGGCGGGGCTGCTGGGCCGCTCCAAGCGCTATGCGATGCTTGTCGAGGACGGCAAGGTCGCCCTGCTAAACGAAGAGGAAAATCCCGGCCTTTGCGAAACGTCAGCCGGCGAAGGGCTTCTTGACGCCATGGCCTGAGCCAGAATGATCTGATCTGGTGGTGCGCAGCGATGAGACTTGCTGCGCGCTGCCTCTGCGAGATGCGTCGGCTTTACCGTATCTCAACACTTTGCCTTTAAGTCGTCGTCAACCACAGTGCGCCATCTCTTTGACCTGAACACGCACTATGAGTGACATGCCGACACGCGCCGCGAACCTTGCCAACCCTGACGCGACCGCCCTTGATCGATTGGGTGGCCTTGAGCACGGGTTCGCGCTGGCCATTCTCAATGCCTCTCCGGATTGCATCAAGCTAATCGAACTTGACGGCTCGATCTCCTTCATGAGCCACAACGGTCTCCGCGCGATGGAGCTGGACGGGCTGGATCAGGTGGTTGGTCGGCTTTGGACCAGCCTATGGCCGATCGGAATGCGATCGGAGCTGATTACCGCGCTGAATAAGGCAAAGGCCGGGGCGTCCAGCGGGTTCGAGGGCTTTTGCCCCACGGCAAAAGGGGCAGCCCGGTGGTGGGAGGTGAGCGTCAGCCCAATACGTGGCGCGGGTGGGGTCGTCGAATGTATTTTATCCACCTCCCGCGATGTGACAGCACGGGTAAGGCACGAAGAGACGCATCAGCAGATAAGTGACGCACCGGCGGCCAAGGATCTGCTTTGCATGCAGTTTCAAGATCTTAGCCAGGAAATGAACCACCGGATCAAGAACAACCTGGCCACGGTGATCAGTCTGCTGCGATCGCAAGCGCGCGGTTTGAACGATGGCGACGCGCAACGCGCGGTCGAGCAGGCCGCTAACAGGATCGCATCGCTTGCGACACTGCATGACCAACTGCATTTGGATCCGTCGCAAGGGACCGTGGCGCTCAAAGCCTATCTTCGGCTACTTCTTCAGGAAATCGGTGCCGCAGCATCCGGCACGCTTGATCTGAGCTGCGATACTGAGGACGAGCTCGCGTTGTTGCCAGATCAGGCTGTCATGATCGGGGTGGTGCTGAACGAATTGGTCGGCAACGGGTTCAAACACGGCGGGCGCAGCGTCACCGTAAGGATCGGCCTCTTGTCACGCGCAAACGGACGCAGCCTCGACATAGCGGTTTCAGATGACGGTCCGGGCTTGCCCGCCGGTTTTTCCGACAACGCCTTTGGGGGATTGGGTCTTCGGATCGTCTCTGGATATGTCAAAAAGTGGGAAGGCCAGTTGCAGTTCGACGCAGGCCCGTCCAATGGGGCAACGGTCCGCTTGCAACTGCCTGTCCCTCAACCAATGGCCGGCCAAAGCTGACCGAAAGCTCTTCGATCAGGCAGAAAGCGCATCCATTTTTCGTGCGAGTTTCGCGTCAAGCGCGCTCAGCCCGCCAACATCATGCGTGGTCAGCGTCACATTGACGGTTTTGTAGACATTGTCCCATTCGGGGTGATGGTCCCATTTCTCCGCCCAGATGGCCACCCGGGTCATCCAGCCGAACGCTTCGACGAAATTGGCGAATTCAAAGGTCTTGTGAATGGCGTCGCGCCCCTCAACCATGGCCCAGCCGCTCTGCATCAATGGGTCCAAAAGAGGCCCGCGCGTCTCGTCCGAGAGTTTTTCCGTCATCACTCCTGCTCCTCTATCTGTGCCTTCCTGAACGGACCGTATTCGGTCAGAACCTCGATTTCTTCTTCAATCGCCGCGCGTTCCGCTTCGAGATATCGTTCAATCGCCTGAGCGAAACCCGGATCACCAACCCAGTGCAAGCTGTGGGTCTGTGTCGGCAGATAGCCGCGCGCCAGCTTGTGCTGCCCTTGCGCGCCAGCTTCGACACGGGTCAGGCCATGGGTGATCGCAAAGTCTATGGCCTGATAGTAACACAGTTCGAAATGCAGACAGGGGTGATGCTCGGTACAGCCCCAGTAGCGCCCAAAGAGCGTCTCGCGCCCGATGAAATTCAACGCGCCGGCGACATAACGCCCGTCGCGACGGGCAAGGATCAACGCCATGTCGTCCCGCAGATGCGCCTGCGCTTCGTCGAAGAACCTGCGTGTCAGGTAGGGTGTGCCCCATTTTCGCGCGCCGGTATCCTGATAAAAGATCCAAAACGCGTCCCAGTGATGCGGTTCGATGGCGTCTCCGGTCAGGATTTCGACCTCGCCTCCAAAATCCTGTGCTTGCTTGCGTTCCTTGCGGATGTTCTTGCGCTTGCGGGAGGACAAACCCTTCAGAAAGTCGTCGAACGTGGCGTAGTTCCGGTTTTCCCAATGAAATTGCTGTGTGGCCCGGCTCATCAGGCCCATCTCCGCGCCGGCCTGTGCCTCCGCCTCGGTGCAAAAGGTGATGTGCAGAGACGACAGCTCGTTGTTGGCGGCAAGCTGCACCGCGCCTTGCACCAAGGCGGATTGCGCGGTTTCGGCGAAGTCGGGTTTGACTAGGAGCCGCCGGCCGGTGGCCGGAGTATGAGGCACCGCGATCTGTAGCTTGGGATAGTAGCGACCCCCGGCCCGTTCATATGCATGGGCCCAGTTGTGATCGAAAATATACTCGCCCTGACTGTGCGACTTTGCGTACATCGGCGCGCATCCGATCAACGACCCCTCAAGATAAGCCGTCAGGTATTGCGGCTGCCATCCGGTGCCTGCACCGACCGAGCGGCTGTCCTCCAGCGCCTTGAGGAAACGGTACGTGGTAAAGGGATCGATGGGCCTTGCCCCATCCGCGGTTTCGGGGCAGGCGCAACTGTCCCAATCCTCGGCGGGGATCTCCGCCAGTGATCCCGATACTCTTATCTCAATTTCGGCCTGACTCACGCTCGCCCCTTTGCCCCGCCCGCCTCTATCTGTTCTGCGTCAGCGACCGATCAAGGTATCAAACGCGCGGCATACCCCTCGAACGTGATGTTGTCGGCATAGGCGCGCGCTGACAGCTCGGCGGCTTCGGAGCGGATTGTCCAGCAGAGGACCGGCACGCCCCTGGACCTCAACTCGGAGACCCGGGGCCTTGTCAGGTCGCGGGCATCGTGACTTATGAATGTGGCGCCCGACATCTCGAAATCCGGAATATCGCGCAACCGGGCCCGCGTGGCCGTATCCAGGGGCCACTCGTCATCGAAATAGCCGCATGTGGTCAGTCCAAGCGGAATGTCGGGTGAAAGCGCGCTCATCCGCGCGACGGAATGGGGGTTGAAGGACATGACGGCCACTGGTCCGTCATAGTCGCGCAAGCACTGCGCAATCGCCTCCTCAAGCGGACCGATATTGGGGCCCATCGCGCCATCCTGATCCTTTATCTCAATCAGCAAGGGCACACGTCCAGCGACCTGGTCCAGCACCGATTCGAGGCGGGGTATCGCCTCTCCGGGTCCGTCCTTAAGCGCCATTGCTTCCAGTTCCGTCGCCTCGCGTCGCCGAAGCGGGCCGGTCTGGTGCGTCAACCGATCAAGGGCATAATCGTGAAAGACCATGGCCTGACCGTCCGCTGAAAGCTGCAGGTCTATTTCTATCCCGTAACCGGACGCAATCGCCGCGCCAATGGCGGCGTGGCTGTTCTCGGGGCGGCCATTCTCGACATCGTGCAGGGCGCGATGCGCAAAAGGCAGGCGCAGAAACGCCTCTGGCAGTGCGGTCATTTGATCTGGAAGATCCCCTCGATCTCCACCGCGACGCCAAGGGGAAGGGCTGCTGCGGACACCGCAGATCGGGCATGCCGTCCCGCGTCGCCCAAAGCTTCGACAAGGAAATCGGAGGCCCCGTTGATCACCTTTGGCTGGTCCTGGAAGTCACCGGTTGAATTCACGAAACCTGTCAGCTTGACCACCCGAACAAGGCGATCAAGATCGCCGCCGCAAGCCGCCTTGACCTGCGCCAGCAGGCTGATGGCGCAGGTGCGTGCCGCCGCGGCGCCGTCTTCAATGCCCATATCCGCGCCCAGCTTGCCGAGGATAAAGCCGTTTTCGTCAGACGAAATCTGCCCCGAGACGTAGAGAACATCGCCAACCTGGACGAACGGCACATAGTTCGCCGCCGGCGCCGGGGCATCCGGCAAGGTTACCCCCAGATCGGCAAGTTTGCTTTCGAATCCCATGGCTCATGCTCCTTCCACCACGCCGCTTTGCCCGGACGCTAGCCTGACCGCCACGGGGCGAAAAGACGAAAAAGGTCAGCTCTCCCGGAACGCCTTGGTGAAGTAGTCTGTGAGCGGCTTGACCAGATAGGCCAGCGGGGATCGGTCTTGCGTTCGAATGAACGCCTCCACCGGCATGCCGGGAACAAGCACTACCCCTTCCGGCAGCTTCGATTGCTCGCCCTCGCTCAACACGATTTCGGCACGGTAATAGGACATCTGGCTCGCTTCATCCGTGAACGCATCCGCCGAGACCTGCATCACCTTGCCGGTCAGTTCCGGTGTCAGCCGCTGATCAAGCGCTGAGAACCGCAAGGTGACGGGCTGTTCGGCATAGACCTGATCGACGTGGATTGTGTCGACCTGAGCGGCGATCACCAGCGGCCGGTCCTGCGGGACGATGAACAGAACAGGATCTGCGGGCCGGATCACGGAGCGCGGGGCATAGACCTGAAGACCGTACACGATCCCCGACACCGGAGCCGAGATATCCAGACGGCTGAGTTGCAATTGCAGGGCCGCACGCTGTTCAGCGAATTCCAGCTCCCGGTATTGGAGGTCACGCAGCCGGGTGATCGCTTCCTCACGCCGGACGCTTTGAATTTTGAGGATCTCGATGTCGATCTCGGTGATGCGCCCCTCGGCCTGCGCCTGCGTCGCAATCAGCTCACCCAGCTCGCCCTGCAAGCTGGCCATTGTCCGCTCCAGGTTCAGGACAGTAGAGGCTTGGGCCAGGCCGCGATCCAGAAGCGATTGCTGGTTGCTCAGCTCCCGCTCGATCAACTCAAGTTGTCGCCGCATCGACGCCTGTTGAGCCAGAACGCCCTCGATCTGGTTGTCGATCTGGCCGCGCCGCTTCGACAATTGCTCGACCTCCTGCGTCTCGGAGACCCGGCGCGCCTCGAACAGGCGCTGTTGACCGTCCAGCAAGCCTTGCACCTGGTCCCGGATGGCCGCGATTTTCAGGACATCGGGATCAAAAACAATCTCGTCGGTCTGATCGCGTTCGGCTTCCAATCGGCCCCGTCGCGCCATCAGCTCGAAAAGCTGCCCTTCCACGATGGCCAATTGCGAGCGCAGCTGGCTGGCCTCCAGACGGATCATCGGCTGACCTTCGACAACGGTGTCGCCCTCGTCGACAAGGATTTCGGCCACGACACCACCATCAGGGTGCTGCACCACCTGACGGTTGCGATCCACCTCGATGCGCCCGCTGGCGATGATGGCCCCTGCGATGTTTGTCATCACCGCCCATGTGCCGAAGCCGCCCACAAGGACCAGCAGCCCGATCACACCGACGATGACGGGCCAGCGGGCGGACCAATTGCTCTGGCTCATCTTACACCTCCCAACGCTGGGGTTTTCTGGATTTCTTCGTGATTTTGGACGGTGCGCCGCAGCACCTCTTCTTTCGGACCGAACGCGACCACGGCGCCGTTCTCAAGCACAAGCAGCTTGTCGCATTCCTTGATGGCCGCCGGACGGTGCGCCATGATCAGGACCGACTTGTCCTGCGACTTCAGCAGTCGAATTGCCGCATTCAGCGCCGCGGACCCCTCGTTGTCGAGGTTGGAGTTCGGCTCGTCCAGGATCACGATCACCGGATCGTCGTACATCGCACGTGCAAGGCCCACGCGTTGCATCTGACCCCCTGACAAGCGACCGCCACCGGCGGCGATCTGCATGTCGTAGCCATCGGGCAGGTTGACGATCATCTCGTGCGCATCGGCCTTTTTGGCGGCGGCGACGACCTTCTCCGAATCCGGCTCGGATGTCAGACGGGCGATGTTCTGCGCGACGGTTCCGTCAAAAAGCTGCACCCGCTGTGGCAGATATCCGATATTTTGGCCCAATACGTCCGGATCGTATTGATCCAGAGAGGCCCCATCCAGCCGGATCGCGCCGCCTGCGGGATGCCAGACACCTGTCAAGGCCCGCGCAAGCGTGGACTTGCCCGCGCCGGATGGGCCAATCACGCCGATCGCCTCCCCCGGCATCACGGTGAACGAAACATTCCGCAAGGCCGCACGTCTTTCGCCGGGCGGAACGATGGTCAGGGCCTGCACCTGAAGGCGGGCTTTCGGTTTGGGCAAAGCGGTTCGCGCTGCCTCTGGCGGCACCGTGGACAGAAGCTCTGCCAGGTTGTTCCAGCCCTTGTTCGCGCGCTGCACCAGCGGCCATTGTCCGATGGCCAGCTCAATCGGTGCAAGGGCCCGGCCCAGCAGGATCGACGCGGCGATCATGGCGCCTGCCGTCACCTCGCCCTGAAGAACGAGATAGGCGCCCAGGGCCAGGATCGCTGACTGCAAGAACAGGCGCAGCGACTTGGTCATGGCGGTAAAGCCGCCACCGACGTCGCTTGCCGCCACGGTTTGGCCCAGCGCCGCGTCGCGGGCCAGTTGCCAGCGGGAAAACGCGGCGCCCCGCATGCCCATGCTCTGCACCATTTCGGCTTCGTTCCGCAGCTCATCCGACAGCATCGTCGCCTTGTGGGAGGTCATGTTCGCGCGCATCACCGGATTGCGGGAAAAGGCCTGGTTCAGGAACGTAATAAGGATCAAAAGGGCGCCGCCGCCCAAGGCCAGCAGACCCAGCCATGGGTGGAAGATCGCGATCCCGGCAAGAAAGATCGGGGTCCAGGGCATGTCGAAGAACGACATCAGAACCGGCGACGACATCAGCCGCTGCACCGATTCGAGATCTGCCAGCCCCGTCTGGGAGCTTTCATCCGGCTTTACAGCTGACTTGCGCAAAACCGCATCGAACACCCGGCGGTCCAGCCGGGACTGAAAACGCGCGCCCACACGGGCCATGATACGGCCCCTTGTGAAATCCAGGATGCCCATGATGCCATAGAGAAAGGCCACGAGGAGCGCCAACGCGATCAGGGTCGCCTCTGACCGGCTGCCAAGGACGCGGTCATAGACCTGCAACATAAAGATCGGGCCGGTGAGCATCAGCAGGTTTGCAAAAAAACTGAACAGCCCGACGGTCCAATACAGCGACCGGCTTTCCTTCCGGGCCGCCCGCAACTCCTCCAGACCAGCTTTTGTCGTCATGTTTGTCATCGGCGCCTTTCTGCCGTACCTATCAGCAAATACCTGTTAATTCCGAAGCAATCGCGCGTTCAATGCGTTGGCCTGTTCCATATCGGGCAAAAACCATGCAATAGAGATGACGTCGACTTACCACTGAAGCGAAACGAATTAAGTAACGCATACAAAGATTAAGCCAGGTTTTCCATTGAAGATAGCCATGATATCCATACCCTTCTCGCGCATGCGGGCCTGCGTTCTCTTTGCCTTCGTTCTGGCGATGTCTGCCTGCGCTCAACAAGGTGAATCGGTCAGCCGCTCCGGCGGAGTATTCGATCCATACGAGCAGTCAAACCGAAAAACGCACGAGTTCAACAAAGGTCTGGACCGTGCGATCGTGCGCCCCGCCTCGACCGGCTACACCACAATCGTGCCCGACGAGATCGAGCAAAGCATCGGTAATTTCGCCGAAAACCTCTCAATGCCAAGCGTCACCGTGAACGCGCTCCTGCAAGGCGATCTGCGGACGGCCGGCGTTGCCACATCGCGCTTTCTGATCAACTCGGTGCTTGGCATCGGGGGGCTGTTCGACGTCTCCTCGGATTTCGGCATCGAAGAAGCCGATACCGATTTCGGCGAAACGCTTCACGTCTGGGGCGCGTCAGAGGGGGCCTATATCGAACTGCCTGTTCTGGGGCCTTCGACGGCACGGGATACGGTTGGTACGGTTGTGGATATCTTCACCAACCCGCTGACATACGTGCTGCCAAGCCCCGAGGAATACTACGGCACCGCCGCTTCCGTGGCCTCCCGCCTGGGTGATCGCGGGCGGTTCACCGATACGGTGGATGCCATCCTGTACGAAAGCGCCGACAGCTACGCGCAATTGCGCCTGATCTACCTGCAGTCACGCCGCTTTGAATTGTCGGGCGATGACAGCGACGCATTTGTTGACCCATATGAAGATGAAATATTCCCGGACCCTTATGAGGACCCCTATGCCGAGTAAGTTCTTTTCCCGCCGCTCCGTTCTGGCAAGCCTGGCTGCCACCGGCCTTGCCGCCCTTCCGCTTCCCGCATTCGCGCTCAGCCCCGATAGCGCGCGCCGACTGGTCGACCAGCTCGTCGCAGAGATCAACAGCGTCATCGCTTCGGGCAAATCCGAAAGCGCGATGATCCGGGATTTTGAACGCATCTTTGCGCGCTATGCAGATGTTCCGATTATGGCCCGCTATGCGCTGGGGGCTGATGCCCGCCGTGCGAGCCCGGCGCAGATGCGCGCCTTTACCAAAGCTTTCCAGGTCTACATCTCGCGCAAATATGGGCGCCGGTTCCGTGAATTCATCGGTGGTCGCATCGAGGTTCAGTCGGCCCGGCAGATCCGCAGCGGCTATGAAATCCGCAGCGTCGCCTTCCTGCGCGGCCAATCCCCGTTCGAAGTGACCTTTCTGGTCTCCGACAAATCCGGGCGTGACCTCTTTTTCAACATGTTCATCGAAGGTGTGAACCTGCTGTTGACCGAGCGTACGGAAATCGGCGCGCTTCTGGATCGCCGCGGCGGTAATATCGACGCGATGATCGCCGATCTGCAGGCCGCGACCTGACGGGCTAGCGATCACCTTCGGCAGACGAGCGGGTCGGGTTGCTGCCCGATCCGCCACCGCCGCCCAGAATATCACGCAAAACGCGCTCAAGCGCAGATTCGCCGCCCTGCGCGGTGTTCTGTGGCGAAGGTTGCTCGGACAGGCGCGTTGCCGGAACAGGCTCCTGCATCGGGAGAGGGCGCGCTGCGAGCCCCTGATGCACACGGACCATGGTTTCGCGCCAAATCTCAGCCGGCAGGCCACCGCCTGTGACACCGGTCAATGGCGTGTTGTCATCATAGCCCATCCAGACACCGGCAACGTAATCGGCGGTGAAGCCGACAAACCACGCATCGCGCGCCGCTTGTGTCGTGCCGGTCTTGCCAGCAGCCTGACGATCCGGCAGCTTGGCCCGCCCGCCAGAGCCGTTGGTGATCACTTTCTCCATCATCCAGGTCAGTTGCTGGGCGGCGTCTTGCTGGATCACGCGCTCTCCGATCCCGCCTTCGGCGCCCATCAGCGGACCGTCATCGCCCAGCAGCCGAAGCTCCACCAGCCCATAGGGCGTTACCGCGGATCCCCCGTTCAGGATCCCCGCATAAGCGCCCGTCATTTCGATCAACGTGCTTTCGGACGCGCCAAGCGCAAGCGCGGGTCCGAGCGCCAGATCACTTTCGATCCCGAAATCCGCGGCGACCTGCCGGACGTTGTCACGCCCAACGCTTTCAGACACCTTGACCGCGGGTATGTTCAGTGAATCCTTCAGCGCATGGGTCAGCGTGACATCACCATAATGCTGATTGGTATAGTTGCGCGGGCACCATTGGCCCGAACCCGGAATGGACATGCACATCGGCTCGTCCCGGATCATGTCATTGGGAGAATATCCAAGCTCAAGCGCCGTTGCGTAGACGAAGGGCTTGAACGACGATCCGGTCTGCCGTAGCGCCTGACTAGCCCGGTTGAAGGCGCCTGCCACCTTGGTTTCGCGTCCTCCGACCATGGCTCTTACGGCGCCATCTGCGCTCATCACCACGATGGCGGCCTGTGCCTTGGACCCCTCGCGCACCTTGGTTGAGAAAACGGCCTGCATCGCATCCTCTGCCGCTTTCTGCAGACGCTGGTCCAGCGTTGTGCGGATGATCACATCCTCGGTCGTGTTGCGCGTGAAAAACTCCGGGCCACTCGACATGACCCAATCGGCGAAATAGCCCCCCGCACGCGCAGCCGCAGCCTCCGACAGCTGGGCCGGGTTGGCCTGGGCACGCTGCGCGTCCTCTGCCGAGAGATAGCCTTGCTCCCGCATAAGCCGGACGATGGTCGCGGCCCGATTTTGAGACCGTTCCAGATTGTTGGTCGGGGCAAACCGGGTGGGCGCCACCAGAAGGCCCGCCAGCATTGCCGCTTCGGCCGGATCCACCTCGGCTGCCGATTTGCCGAAATACCGCTGGCTTGCGGCCTCAAAGCCACGCGCGCCCGCGCCCAGAAAGGTGCGGTTCATATAGATGGTCAGGATTTCGTCCTTGGTATAGGCGACCTCCATGGCCAAGGAATAAATCGCTTCCTTGGCCTTACGCCAAAGGGTCGTGCGTCGGCATTCAGCCTCGTACTCCGCCTCCGAGAGGCCGGTTGCCGGATCAAACGGCTCTCCAAGGCACAGCAGCTTGGCCGTTTGCTGCGTGATGGTGGACCCGCCATGGCCCGACAGCGGCCCCCGTCCCTCGCTGAGGTTGATGCGCACCGCGCTTGCAATGCCCCTGGGGCTGATCCCGAAATGCCGGTAGAACCGCTTGTCCTCTGTCGCGATGATCGCGTTCTTGAGGTGGGGGGAGACCGTGTCAGCGGTCACCACGCCACCGAATTGATCCCCTCTCCAGGCAAAGACCTGCCCCTGATAGTCGAGCATCGTGACCGAACCGCGCGCGCGCCCGTCCAGAACCGCCGTTGCGGGCGGCAGGGTCGTGTAAACATAGCCAACAGCCATGGCCACCAGTAGCATGACGATCATGCTCACCCGCCAGGTGAAGCCCCAAAACAAGCGCAGGATCCACCTTAGGATGCCGCCGAAAAAGCCGCGGATGGTACCATTGCCGCCGCCGGACCGCCGCTTGGCCGGCGCGCGTTTGCGGGTTGCCGGCTTTGCCTTTAATCGGGGTTTGCCTGTTGTGCCCGACTTTTTCGCTCCCCCGGACGGATAGCGTTTATCCGCCACAAGGGGCGGTCTGCGACGACGTGAATCACTCATTTGCAGCCCTGCCCGGCCCTAGACTTTTGTCCAACATAGACTGCCAGCGCCCGTTTGTAGAGAGGGCGATCGGCTGGATTTCGCCTTTTCATTTTCGCCTAATTTTTAAACATATTCACAAATATGTGCAAAAAATATGCAAGAACCTTGTCCCTCTTCCTGTTCACAGCCGCGTTAACGTTCCCTTTGCAGGGCCGCCTTGGTCTCTCTGCGGAGGCAATCGCAGGCCAGCCTGCCAAAGCTTAGGGGACACGTGTGAAACTGATCATTGCGACAATCAAGCCGTTCAAGCTGGAGGAGGTCCGCGAGGCGCTGACCGAAGCTGGTGTGCGCGGAATGATGGTAACCGAAATCAAGGGGTTCGGATCGCAGTCCGGCCATACCGAAATCTACCGTGGTGCGGAATACGCAGTGAACTTCGTACCCAAGATCAAGCTGGAAATCGTGGTTGCCGCGTCAATGGCTGATCAGATCGTCGAGACGATCGCCAAAACGGCACAGACCGGCAAGATCGGCGACGGCAAAATCTTCGTTCTGGACGTGCAGCAAGCCATTCGCGTGCGCACCGGGGAGACCAACGAGGACGCGCTTTAAGGAAGCGGCCAATCCAAGGGAAAAACGGACAATGAAAACACTCAAAACACTATCCGTCGCCGCCGCACTCGTTGCGCTGCCGACGCTGGCCCTGGCGCAGGACGGCCCGACGCCGGGCGTCAATGCCTCGACCGATTCTGTCTTTATCTTCAACTCGCTGCTCTTCCTGATCGGCGGTTTTCTTGTGTTCTGGATGGCCGCGGGCTTTGCCATGCTCGAAGCGGGTCTCGTGCGCTCCAAGAACGTGACCATGCAGCTGACGAAAAACATTTCGCTCTTTTCGCTGGCCGCGATCTTCTACTATCTGCTGGGCTATAATCTGATGTACCCGCTGGGAACCTGGATGGTCGAAGGTGTTCTGTCGGGCGTCTGGGGCGTCGGCGTCCTCGAAGCTGTTGGCGTGACCGCAGATGCGGCAGATGACTACAGCTATGCCTCGACGGGCTCGGACTTCTTCTTCCAGTTGATGTTCTGTGCCACGACCGCGTCGATCGTGTCGGGTACGCTGGCCGAGCGGATCAAACTCTGGCCCTTCCTGATTTTCGTGATCGTGCTGACCGCAGTGATCTACCCGCTGCAAGCTTCCTGGAAATGGGGCGGCGGTTTCCTCGACGAGATGGGCTTCCTCGACTTCGCAGGCTCCACCGTTGTGCACTCCGTGGGTGGCTGGGCTGCTCTGACCGGCGCGATCATTCTGGGGCCGCGGATCGGCAAGTACAAGGACGGCAAAGTCGTCCCGATGCCCGGCTCCAACCTCGCACTGGCGACACTGGGCACGTTCATCCTGTGGCTCGGCTGGTTCGGCTTCAACGGCGGCTCTCAGCTGGCCATGGGCACCGTGGGTGACGTGGCTGATGTCAGCCGGATCTTCGCCAACACCAACACGGCGGCAGCCGGTGGCGCAATCGCGGCCCTGATCCTGACGCAGCTGCTTTACAAGAAGCCTGACCTGACGATGGTTCTGAACGGCGCACTGGCCGGCCTGGTGTCGATCACGGCAGAGCCGCTGACGCCAAGCCTGGGCATGGCGACCATCATCGGTGCGATTGGCGGCGTGATCGTGGTCTTCACCGTGCCAATGCTGGACCGCATGAAGATCGACGATGTCGTCGGCGCCATCCCGGTCCACCTGATCGCGGGCATCTGGGGCACCATCGCGGTCGTTCTGACCAACCCCGACGCATCGCTGATGACACAGCTCTATGCGATCCTCGTCGTGGCCATCTTCGTGGTCGTTACCTCCGCTGTCCTCTGGTTCATCCTGAAGGTCACGATCGGTATCCGCGTCAGCGAAGAGGAAGAGATCAACGGGCTCGATATGTCGGAACTCGGCATGGAGGCCTATCCCGAATTCTCCAAAGGCTGAGTCTCCTTCCCTCAGTCTGGTGACCACTGCCCGGGCGTTCGCGCCCGGGTTTTTTCTTGCGCGACTGAAAAAATAGAGCGGCCAAATGACCGCACGCGATCTTTTATTGGCGCACCTTGCCACGGTTCCAAAAAAAAGGAGCGCCGCTGGCATCAGGCAAGTGGCGCTCTTTTCCGTATTTGGATCGAGAAGAAGAGGGACCCGCTGGCCCTAGACCCCGGCCTCCACAATCGCTTGCGCAAGGATTGGAACGGTCGTGGCGTTCAAACCCGCGATGTTCATACGGCTGTCTCCAACCATATAGATGGCATGTTCGGCCCTCAGCTTTTCAACCAGGTCCGGGGTGGTGCCAAGACGCGAGAACATCCCGCGATGTTGCGCAAGAAAGGCAAAGCGATCCGACCCTGTGCGCTGTTGGAGTTCGTCAGCGAGATGCTGACGCAGACCCAGCATGGAAAGGCGGACCTCCTCCAGCTCAGAGGCCCAGTCTGCACGCAAAGACGGGTCCTGCAAGACCATGGTCACAAGCCGTGCGCCGTGATCTGGTGGAAAAGAATAGTTCTGACGGTTCAGAAATGCGAGCGTGCCCTGGTTCAGACCGTGCTGAGACGCCTCTTGCGACACCGCCATCAGCAGGCCGGTTCGCTCACGGTAGATACCGAAATTCTTTGAGCAACTGGCCGCGATCAGGCATTCCGGCATAGAGGCCGCGACAAGGCGTGTGGCGGCGGCATCTTCCTCAAGACCGTCGCCGAACCCCTGATAAGCGATGTCGATCATGGGCACGGCGCCCTTTTTCTGCATCAGATCGATGACCGACTGCCATTCGACCAGGTTGAGATTGGCACCCGTCGGATTGTGACAGCAGCCGTGAAGCAGAACGACATCCCCGGATCGCAAAGCACCCAGGTCATCCATCATCCCTGTGAAATCCACGCCACGGGTTTCGCTGTCAAAATAGCGGTAAGACACGACCTCCATCCCCATGTATTTCAGGATGGAGAGATGGTTCGGCCAGGTCGGGTCCGAGACAAAAATGCGCGCCTCCGGGTTTGCCATCCGGATCATTTCGAAGGCCTGCCGCACAGCGCCCGTGCCTCCGGGCGTTGCGGCAGCCGCCACGATGTTCCGCGGCACCGCGTCGCCGAGGATCAGGTCGATCATCGCATCGGAAAACCCCGGATCGCCGACCAGTCCGACATAGGACTTCGTCGTTTCCTGCTCCCAAAGCTGCTTTTCCGCGGTCTTGACCGCCTGCATGATTGGCGTCACACCTTCCGCGTTTTTGTAAACCCCCACGCCAAGGTCGATCTTGGTCGGGCGCGGGTCTTCCTTGAACATCTGCATCAGCGCCAGGATCTTGTCGGCGGGCTGCGCGGTCAGGCGGTCAAACATCAGTTTTCTCCGGTTGCAACGGGAAGGGTGGAAAACGCGCCCCATTCAGCCCAAGAGCCGTCGTAAAGCGCATGATCGGTCTTGCCGATCCGTTCGAGCGCCAGGCTCAGGATCGCCGCCGTCACACCCGATCCGCAGGTCGTGATCACCGGCTTTTCGAGATCGGCACCGGCGTCTTCGAAGATACGGCGCAGATCGGCTGGGCTTTTGAAGGTCTGATCCTCGTTGAGCAACGTGGCGTAATGCACGTTCTTGGAGCCGGGAATATGGCCCGATCTCAGACCTTCACGCGGCTCGGGCGTCTCGCCCCGAAAGCGCGCGGGCGCGCGGGCATCCAGAATCTCATGGTCTTTCAGCTTGGATGCCGCCGAGACCTGGGTCACATCGCGCACCAGGTGGTTCTGCACCCGCACCGTCATATGGCGATCACGGATAACCGGCGGAAGGTCTTCGACCGGATGCCCTTCTGCTTGCCATTTCGGAAAGCCACCGTCGAGCACGGCCACGTTCATCTGTCCCATCAGGCGGAAAAGCCACCAGACACGCGCCGCAGACAAGAGGCCCGCACCGTCATAGACGACAACCTGGTGGCCATCGCCAACGCCCATCGCCCGCATACGGGACATGAACTTTTCGACCGGGGGGGCCATGTGGGGCAGCGCAGACCGATGATCGCTGATCTCGTCTATATCGAAAAAGCGCGCGCCGGGAATGTGGGCCGCATCATATTCAGACTTTGCATCACGTCCTGCATCTGGAAGATACCAGGACGCATCGAGCAAACGCAGATCGGGATCTTTCAGATGCGCGGCCAGCCAGGTGGTCGATACGATTGTTCTTGGATCGTCCTGCATGGCCATCCCCTCAAGGTCCTGACCGTCTGACTACCGTTCCGCTGCAAGCGTTTCAAGCCCGGGGTCTGTCGCAAGATAGGCGGGATGTGCCGACCAGATCGACCACCATCGTGACAGGGCGGGATGGCGTTCAACCATGGCCGCACCCTCCGGCGCCATGGTGAAATATCCCAGCATCGGGGCCAGATGGAGATCGGCCAGCGTGACATTGTTTTCGCTCAGCACCGCGCCGCTTGTGCTGAATGCCTCAAGTTCGGCAAGAACGGGAGCAGCCGCAGACAGTCCCGCACGCACCTCATCCGGGTCGGAGGCCAACCCCATGTGAGGCCGAAAGACGCTGTGGGAAAAGACCTGGCGGACCAGTGGCCAATACCCATAGCTATCGATCACATGAATGACCTGATCCATGCGGGCAGACAGCCTCGCCTCGGCCGGGACCAGGGCGTCACCGGGCAAAACGGTCGCAAGATAGCGGGTTATGGCTGCCGTCTCGTAGAGGCGAAAGCCGTCATGATCGAGCACAGGGATCCGGCGAAAGGGACTTATAGCGTCGAGATCAGGATCAGGCGGATCGGAGAACGGATTGGCCTCGACAAGGGAATAGTGCGCCTGCCGGATCTCAAGCAGCAGCCTTACGATGCGCGTGTAGACACTGTAGCGAAGGCCATACACCGTCAGCATGATGCTATCGGTTTTCCTTTAAAAGGCGTTGCTTCTGTCGTGACCAGTCGCGCTTGGCCTGGGTTTCACGCTTGTCCACGTTCTTCTTGCCCTTGGCGACGCCGATCTTCAGTTTCGCAATGCCGCGATGGTTGAAGTACAGGACCAGCGGAACTAGGGTCATGCCCTTGCGCTGGGTCGCGTTCCAGAGATCCGCAAGCTCCTTGCGACTGACAAGCAGCTTTCGCCGGCGCCGTTCTTCGTGGCGGAAGGTCTTTGCCTGATCGTAAGGCGCGATGTAAGAGTTGATCAACCACAGCTCGCCCTCTTCGACGCCGGCATAGCTTTCGGCGATGTTGGCCCCCCCCTGGCGCAGGGACTTCACCTCGGATCCTTCGAGCAGCAGCCCGCATTCGAGATCCGTCTCGATGGCATAATCGAAACGCGCGCGCCTGTTCTCGGCGACGACTTTGTAGTTGGGATCAGTCTTCTGCTTGGCCATGGCGATGCGATGTAAGGCGCGCAGCACCGCCGCGCAAGAGATGTCGGATGCAAGGGGCGCCGTTTTCCGATACGGAAAACGACCGGAATTTGCCTCAAATTCCGGATCCCGCCCGCACGGAGAGCTTAGTCTCCCAGCTTGGCATGAACCTCGTCAAGGTCGATTTCACCGATGGGCATTTTGTTCGATGGATCGTCGAAGTCGTATTTGAACAGATCGAAATCGCGATGATACATTTCATAGACGAGGTGCATCGACAGATCGTCGAAGTAGTCCTCGACAGGATGCAGCCTTTTCGGACCATGTCCTTCGCTCTCATTGAACCTCGGTATCTTGGTCACATCCACAGTGTGACGTGTCTCGACCGCGTTCAGAACGTCCTTCATGCCCTGGTTGAACGTCTCCGTCCAGAAGATGCGATCATACATCCCGCCGTTCACGATGAAGGTCGAGACATGACCTGACATGGCCGACCAGTGAATGTCCGGGTCCATCGGCCTGCGCCAGCGGATGGTATCACGTGCGAACAGCAGAAAGCGGCGGAAGCTCTTGATCTGGTCAAAGTCGTCCTTCCCCTCCTCGCCCCCGACATCGATGCCGTATTTCTGAACCAGCAGCGGGACCAGATTGCCGCGATAGCGCTTGCCGTTCCGCTGGATGCCGCAAATCTTGTCAAAGAACGAACTGAGGATCCGCGTATAAGGGTTCCTGACGCAGGTGAACGCGTAAGAGGTGTGTGATCGCACGTTCTTGGTGATCGGCTCCTGGCTCGCTTCGATCGCCCATTTGTGCATCCCGCTTTGAGCGTCGTGGATGTCGCCGTCAAAGAACTCTCCGTGATCGGAGAAATACATGATCTGGCCGATCGTCGAGCATGCGCATTTCGGCACGACGCGATAAACGACGCTCTCGCTTTCCGTCATCCAGGTGCCGGGAAACCCCATCTCGACTGCCTCCTCCGTGCCGCGGTACGTTTGCTGCCCGCAGGTCACCTTTGCTATAAAAAAGCAAATAAATCCTATTCATTCAACGTGTCTTCATCATTATCAAGGAAGACAACCAAACAGAACACGAGCAGAACGGAGCCGGATGGCAAGAATTGCATATATATTGCTGTGCCACAAAGACCCGGATGCTGTTATCCTGCAGGCGCAACGTCTGACGGCGGCGGGCGACTATATGTCGATCCATTTCGATGCGCGGGCTCCCGCCGACGCGTTTCAACGGATCAAGTCAGCACTGGACGACAACCCGCGCGTGGCCTTCGCCCATACGCGTATCAAATGCGGCTGGGGCGCGTGGTCTCTCGTCCAAGCGTCCCTTTACGCCATTGAATCGGCCGTTGATGCGTTCCCGCGCGCGACCCATTTCTACATGCTCTCCGGCGATTGCATGGCGATCAAAACGGCTGAATACGCCCATCGGTTCCTCGACGAAAACGATGCCGACTTCATCGAAAGCTTCGACTATTTCGACAGCGACTGGATCAAGACCGGCTGGAAGGAAGAGCGGCTGATCTACCGCCACTTCTTTAACGAACGCACCCAGCCCAAGCTGTTCTATGCGGCATTCAACCTTCAAGAAAAGCTTGGACTGACGCGCAACATCCCCGCCGACATCCAGGTGCAGATCGGCAGCCAATGGTGGTGCCTGCGCCGCCGCACGATCGAGTGGATCCTGGACTTCACACGCCGCCGCCGCGACGTCATGCGCTTTTTCCGCACCACCTGGATCCCGGACGAGACGTTCTTTCAGACCCTCGTGCGCCATGTCGTGCCCGGGCACGAGATCCGCAACCGGACCCTGACCTTCCTGATGTTTTCCGACTACGGCATGCCCGTGGCGTTCTACAACGATCACTACGACATGCTGCTGACACAGGATTTCCTCTTTGCGCGCAAAATCAGCCCCGAGGCGGAAGAACTCAAGAGCAGGCTGGGTGATCTATACTCCGACACCGGTGTCGAATTTCGCATCTCCAACGAGGGGCAAAGCCTTTACACCTTCCTGACCGGTCGGGGGCGCATCGGGCGGCGCTTTTCCATGCGGTTTTGGGAAACCGAAAGCTCCCTGGGCCGCCAGCGTGAGCTGATGATTGTGACCTGCAAGAAATGGCATGTCGCAAAACGCCTGCTGCATCAAATTCGGCAGATCACCAACGTCCCCACGATCGAATACCTCTTTAACGAGGAGGAAACGACTTTGCCGGATCTAGGCGGGATCCAGTCTACTTTGTGGAAACGCACCCGTCACCGGCGCGCGCTGATGCGCATGCTCTTTGACTACTACGAGACCGACCGCCTGATCGTCTGCATGGATCCCGGAAATCTCGACCTGATGCAGGATTTCTTCACCGACCGTTCAAAAACGCGTCTGCTGGAAATCCAGTGCAAATTCACCGAGGAGTACCTGATCGGACACGCCATGCGCGTGGGCCTTGCGGGCGAACAAACAAGTCAAGCCACCCTCGACGGCCTGATCCCGACGATCCGCAACGACATCGTATATGAAAGCGATCTCATCAGAGACGCGAATTTCGAACATCACTACCGCATGCGCGAAACCGCCGATCTGGACGAGAATATGCACGCGCTGACGCAGTTCCTGACCATCGACACCGACAAAGCGCGTGCCCTGGCCGAGACCGAGTACCTTTTTGCCGACTGATCCTCTTTCGGCGTCTTCACCGTTCCGCGGGCACCTGAAAGGTAAGCGCAGCCCATAGCGTTTCCCAAACAGCGGTCTCCGTCTCGGCTGCCGGGCGCAGAATGACGGCGTCCAGAAGATAGCGATGGCCCGGTGTCACCGGTATCCAAACACGCCCTTCGGCATCGGTTCTTTGGGTTGAGACGATGACGAAATCATCAGGTCCCCTGTCGAACACCTCGACCTGCGCGTCCCGACGCGGCACGCCGCGATAAAGCAGGCGCACCGGAAAGGTGCCGTTCAGATCATCGGTATAGGGATTGGCTTCGGCCACGAACTCCGTCTCCATGCCGGTTTCCGCGTCCGCGCCCTGGGCGTGACCGACACCGACCAGCGCCTTTGCAAAGCGCACGTAAAGCTCTTCAAAACCCATCTCCGGCAGACCTCGCGCCTGATGGCGCGCCCGGATGTCCGGGAAATCCTTGTGATCGGCGAAACGCTGAAACTTGCTCCAGGTCGTGTAAGCGATCGTACTGTGCGCAGTCTGATGCACCGCGACCAGCAATCCATCCCCAAGCGGTTGCGTTTCGAGTGCCGGAATATCACCCATCCGGGCCTCGACCGCGGTGGTGTCGCCGTTTTGAACAATGTCATAGCGGGCCGTGCGCCGTTCGAAGTAAGCCAGCGTGATGCCGCCGAAGTTCTCGCCATTTTTGAAATCTGCGACAACGGGCGCACCGCTTTCGACTTGATATTGCTGCGGTTCGATCCAAAACTCGTGCGCGACGGCGCCGTTGGCGGGTGCCCCCAGCGCAAGAGTAAGGGCAGCTAGGATGCGGCGAACAGTCATGGGCAGGCCTCGGATGATGGTTGCGTCAAAACTGCGCACCCTTCTGGTCTTGTCAAGTCTCTGGCTCATCAGCCTCGGTGCTGTGGTCGACGCGCACGAAGTCACCCCGACCATCGGCGATCTGACCGTCACAGACGGGCAGCTGGAGCTTGACCTGCGCTTGAACATAGAAGCGTTCGTGGCGGGGATCGACCTTGACGGGCTGGCGGATACCAACGCGTCGGACCGGTCGAACGCCTATGACAGGCTGCGCGCCCTGCCCCCCCAGGCGCTTGAAAGAGAGGTCCGTGATTTTGCACCGGGCTGGCTGGAATGGCTGCGCATCGATGCAGCCGGCCAACCCGTGCCACTTGACGTCGCGCGGGTTGAGGTGCCCGAGGTCGGCGATGTCGAACAGCCCCGCGCCACGCACCTGGTGGTGACAGGCCAGATGCCAAGCGAGGCTGGCAGCCTGGTGCTCACATGGCCTGACGGCGCGGGTGACCTTGTCCTGCGCCAACAAGGGGTCGAGGAGCCCTTTACCGGCTATCTCGAAGGTGGTCAGACGACCACCGAAATCCCTCTTGCCGGAGGGGGCATGCTGACGGGATGGCAGGTCTTTGCAGGCTACATACCCGTGGGCTTCGATCACATCCTGCCCAAGGGTCTCGACCATATACTGTTCGTTCTGGGCCTGTTTTTCCTCAGCACCCGCCTGATGCCGCTGATCTGGCAGGTCAGCGCGTTTACCCTCGCCCACACCGTCACGCTGGCCCTGGGCGCGCTCGACATCATCCGCATTCCCGGCGAGATCGTGGAACCGCTGATCGCCGCTTCCATCGTTTATGTCGCGGTCGAGAACATCTTTACCGACGGGCTCAACAAATGGCGGCCCGCGCTCGTCTTCGCGTTTGGCCTTCTGCACGGGCTTGGCTTTGCCTCCGTGCTGGAGGAGTTCGGCCTGCCCGCAAGCCAGTTCCTGCCCGCATTGATCGGCTTCAATATCGGAGTGGAGCTGGGCCAACTGACCGTGATCGCCATTGCCTTCCTTCTGGTGGGCTATTGGTTCGGTCAGAAAGCGTGGTATCGCAGCCGCATCGCCATTCCATGCTCTGCCGTGATCGCTGCCATCGGCGCGTTCTGGTTTATCGAACGCATCTTTCTGACCTGACGCACCTATTTGCTGCGCCAGCTATCCAGCCAACGCCGCAATCGCCCGCGACGCTCGTCAACGGCATCACCGGCGGCTTCCCAGCTATCTGCGATGTCTTCGAGCGTCGGATCAATGCGTGCGGCCCGAAACCGGCGCCAGCGAACCCAAATCGCGTAGACCGACGCAAAAAAGACCGTCAGGATCACGATATTCACCCAATTGATCGGCTTTCCAACCTCTGGCCCGTCAATCGGGCGAAGGCTGATCGCATTGGGATAGATCGTCAAAAACTCGTTCCGCCAGCCATAATGCGTCATCAGAAACCATTCCGGATTGGCGCGGGTCGAGACAGCGGCCTGCGCTTCGGCCTGCAGGTTGGAACTGTCGAGCTTGAAATAGGGCGGCCAGCCAAACCCCGTATCCTCGTTGCGGTAGACCATGATCCGGCCATTCGCACGGGTGGCATTGATCAACCGCAGATCCCGGTTCTGCACCGCCTCGTCGTTGCCGGTATCCCCCTGGGCGTAGAATATCCTGTTAAAGCCCGAAAAATCCTGACGAATGATCTCGGTCCCTTGGATACGCACGATATCGCGCTGGGGTAGGGTGTAGTGGAAAAAGGCCGCGATAAAGGTCCAGATAACGATCCAGAACGTCCACTTGAGATAGACCATGTCCAGTCCTCACATAAAATTCGTGACGTAGATCAGCACGCCGATCAACGTGATCGGCACAACGTATACGCCCAGGATCAGCTTGCGCCGGATGGAGCCGTCATATTCCTCAAGCCCGGCACGCACAAATGCTTCCTTGTCGCCGCTGTGCCCTTCGGTATGCCACGCCTCTTCCAGCTTTTTGCGCCGCACGCTGCGGGAATAAAGCGACAGACACACATAGACGACTGTCAGAAAAGCCAGCAGCATCAATACCATGCGACCAAGTGCAATCATTCAAAGTCTCCTCATGGCGCCCCAGGGTCCGACCCGTGCGATCATGTCACGCTTGGGGCGTTTCGGCGGGGGAGCGGGGTCAGCCATATCGGGCTCATGCCCGAAAAGCGCGGCGCGCGCGCCTGCCTTGTCGACTTGGTATTCACGCGCCAGAAAGTCCACCACATAGGCCCGTTTCGCATCGGGCCAGCCGGCATAAAGGCGATAAAAAAGATCCTTGTGGCAGATGAAAAGCTGACGCACGTCCATCTGCGTTAATTCCGCCAGCAGCATGTTGACCAGATCCGCATCCGGATGTGCCGCCGCGCGCAAAGTGTAGAAATAGGCCGGGTGGTCGGAACTGATGCGCGGCCAGTCTCCGCCCCCTTCCGCCCAGCGCAACATCGCCGCCAGACCGTGAAACGCCTCCGGCAGATCGTCCGCATGCCGCCGGGCCAGCCGGCGCATATCGGCGCGGGTCGCTCCGGTGAGGTCAATGTCCCGTTCGGCGGCGACGTCGACCAGAATGAAATCCATCTTCTGCCGCAGGATCGCCGCCGCATCCACACCACGAGCCTTCACAATCGGCTCCACCAGATCGTTGTACTCAAAGAACTTGGCGATCCGGTTCCGCTGGCTCAGATCAAAAACGTATTTCGTCGGCAAGTCGCCCAACGCCGCGCGGTCCTGCGAGGCGATTGCCGCGGGATGGTCCATCTCCTGAAACAGGTAGAGCCCCCCGAAATGCGCCGTCCAGAAATTGCGCTGGTCAAAGGACATCTCCTTCAATCGCACCGGATTGCGCGCGATGTCCCCGGTCTTGCCCGCCAGCCCAATCATCTCGGCGATCAGCACATCGTCGAACCACGCATCTTCTTCGGTCTTGAACCGGTCCACCATCCCGGCCAGCCGGTCCACATCGCGCAGCGTGCCGCCCGTCGTATCCGCCTCGATCTCGATTTTGCGGATATCGAAGAGCTTGCGCGGCGAGGACACGTCATAGACCGAATTCACCATCTCGCCCGCCACCGCATCCTTCGCGGTCAGCGCGAAAAGCTGCGCCTCGTTCTCCTCGATGAACTTCCGCAGGATGCCACGGGACGTCGAGAATTTGGCATTCAAGAGCGGCGCGCGCTTCTGTTCGGTCGTGAGCAGGATGAATTGGCGGTTCACACCCGCATGGTTGAGATAGAGCGGATCGTCCAGTTCCTCTCCGATCTCCGGCGCGAAACCCGAAATGTCGATGTGAAAGTCGCTAAGCGCGGTGCGCTTGCCGGTCAGATGCTCCAGTGCGCGGTTGTAGCGTTCGACCAGAACGGGGCTTTCGACATGGACGAGGTTGCCGAACATCAGCCCCTTTTCGATAAGCCGCCTCATGCGCCGCCCTCCCGCATGCCATCTTCGCTGCGCAACCGCTCGACCCGCTGCGCCATCCCGAACCAGACCAGCGCGAGGATCGGCAGCCAGAGGAGCGCAAAGCCCAGCGCGCTTTGCAGGTAGTAGAGCATCAATCCAAATGTACCCGCAATCGCCGCACCTGCAGAAAAATCCCTGTCGTCGAAGAGCGCCAGAAGCACCCCGCTCAAGACCAGCAAAAGCCCCGCACTCATCGTGATGCCACCCGCCAAACGCCGATGAGAACGCGTTTCACGCGGCACGAAGAGGCGCGGCACAAGAAGAGCCGCAAGGCCCACCAGGATCAGCGGCAGCCCGGTATTGGCGAGTGTGATAGTGTCGAAACTCATACCTTGACCCGCCGCATCTGCAACAGCGTCACACTCGCCAACAGCAGCAGGGGCAACGCGAAGTCCCGATAGGCAAGCTGCGCGTTGAAGACCAGATAGGCCGTCAGGCTCCCCTCAAAGAGCAACAGCGACTCCTCCAAAGGCAACCCCTCGAACCCCCGCGCCGCGTTGATCCCAAACGATCCCGCAAAGAGCAGCGAAACCGCGCCCAGAAAGATCCCAACACCCCGCCGCGCCGTGGGCTTTGCGATTGCAAAGCCAAGCCCGATTGCGGCCACGCAGAGGACAAGCGTCACAATCATGTCCACGCCCCTTGCTGCGCACTCACCCTTTCCCCTCCAGATACCGCCGCTTGGCCTCTTCCATCCGGCCCATGTCCCGCACTGCATCCTCGATGGCCACTTCATCCGACTTGTCGGCATAGCGAAACTCGCTGTCGGCGTATCGGTTGATCTCCTGGATCACCATCTCCACCGTGATCGGATGGCGGAGTTCCTCGATCATGCCTTTCTTCTCGTCATAGGGTTTGAAGAGGAAGAGATCGGGCTCCTCCATCCACTCATCGGGCAATTCGAAATCCATCGCGCGGACCTTCACCGCGTCGGTGATGTTCTTGATCGCGCGCCCCGTGAAACGTTCGTCAGCCTCCTGAATGCCCTTCAGATAGGTTCCGAGCTTCGCGATCGTATCAAGGGCACCTAAATCCTGTGCGACCCTCTCGTAAACCCGGATAAGGCCCTGCTCCTGCGGTCTGGCATGGCTTTCAAAGCTGGCGGCCACGGCTTTCTTGATCTCCTGAGCGGCATAGATCTCATGCTGCCCCAGCGGGATGTCGTGGTTTTTCCCCATCAGCAGGTAGAGGATGTCGATGTAATCCTCCCGCGTCTGCGGCCCATCGACAAGGAACCGCGCTCCGGCCCTTTGCCGCAGCGCATCATCCACGTTTTCGGGATAATTCGAGAACATCCCGAAGGTACAGTTGCCCCGCACCACCGTATTGGCACCAGCAAAGCTCTCCATCAGCACCGCCGTGATCTCAAGCTGCCCCGCCGAGGACTGCCGGTCGCCACGCTTGCCGGCCAACTGGTCGATGTCGTCGATGGTTCCGAAGCCGATCACCGTGGGATCGATGACGGTGTTGATGAAAGCCTTCGCGTTCTGCCCAGACTTGCCCTGATAGCTGTCGATATTGTCTGTGCTCAGGTTCTGGTAGCGGAACGGGTAGCCCGCGATCTGGCAATAGTCATGGATCATGCCGGCCATCATCTGGATCAGCGTCGTCTTGCCCGTTCCCGGGGCCCCGTCGCCCATGAAGGTGAATATGAACCCGCCCAGTTCGGCAAAGGGGTTGAGCCGCCGGTCGAAATCATAGGCCATCAGCATCTTGGCGAGCTTCATCGCCTGATACTTGGCGATATGGTTGCCCACGACCTCGTTGGGCTGCTTGAAGGTCATTGTGAGCGTCGTGGCCTTGGCTTTCGAGGCCGGCTCGAACCCCCGGATCACCAGATCGTCGGCCTCGACCTTCCAAGAGGCCGCCCGGAACGGCTCCAGCCGGGGCGCGGTCTGGGCGCGAAGGGCCGTCTTTTCCATGACCTGTTCCGCAAAGGCGGTGACCGTGCCGATCAGATGTGCGTCATCATTGGCATGTCTGGCGAGGTCCTGATCCAGTTCCCAAAGCAGGCCGTGCAGGGCAAGCTGGCCGTTTTCGGTCAGCAATTCCTCGACCTCGCCCACCTCGACCGTGATCTCGCCCTGATGCGCCGCCATGAGTTGCGCGATGGCGCAGCCGAAAACCTGCGCCGTGATCAGCGCCTCGGCGGCAAGCAACTCAGTGAACTCCGTCTTCTTGCCCGCAGCCAGGCTGCCCGCGAGATTGGCCCGCTTCAGATCGGCAAGGGCGGTCTGGCTGGCATAGGCCTCCGCCACGGCCAGAGAGATGGCGACGGACCGGCGCAGGGCATGCATCACCGTGGCCTGCGCGGGCGAGGTCAGCGCCTCCTCGGCATCGACCTCGGCAATGCGCGCGAGAAGCTGAACGCCTTCGGACCGGGCCGCGCGCTCTGTCACGAGGCCGGGCGTCGTGCTCCGAAACCGTCGCCGCGTCCCGATGCCGGCCGAGCGCTCCTCCGCCGGTGCGGGCGTCGTCGCGGCGGCAATGCGTGGCGCGTGATCAAAGCCCTGCAACAGGGCCAGAGCCGCCGGGTAATGCGCAACGATCTCGGTTTCGCGCAGTTCCATCTGGTCGGAGGTCAAACTCATCTCTGAAACCCTGTTCTTCTTCTCGATCCAAATACGGTCGCCGAAGGCATAAAAGTTAATATCTCAACACCCGCCCCTGAGGGCTGACCACGAATTTGCGCACCTCGGCGAACCCGGGCGGGTTCTTCTCGGCCAGCACCTGGTAGGGTCGCTGGGGCAGGATGATGTTGCGCTCCGTCCGCGTGGCCCCGGTATCCGCCCCGCGCCCGCCAAAGGGGTCCAGCGCGAAGACCTGCCGCTCCACGCTCGAAAACCAGCCCGCGCGTTCCGACATCACCCGCTCGCTTTCCAGCTCTTCGGTGGTCCAGACCAGCGCCCAGTCCTGCCCTTCGGGCGCGCGGGCCTCTTCCAGCACCGACCGCAGCGGACCCGCCTGCCGTGTATAGGCGCTCGAATACATCGGTCCCACATGCAGCCGCTTGAAAAGCTTGGGATGCAGGTCGTCGAAATCCTGATCGAAGCCCTGTGCGATGGTGACCAGCTTCAGCCCACCCAGACTTTGTGCCATCAGATGCGCCTGCACTTCCGGCCAGCGCCTCTGATCTTTCGGCAACGCGATCTTCCCGGTATCTTCCAACTCCATCAGGTAGATCACCGGCAGGTTGATCTGGCTGTCATAGACCGCCCAATGCAGCAGGAACCGCCGCCGGCGTTCCTCCAGATTGCCCAGCCACTGGCATTCGGGATCGTTCTGCGCCCAGAACAGCTCCCCCCTGGCCAGTTCTTCGTAATAGAGCCTCTGGCTCAATGCGAATTGCAGCTTGGTGGGGATCTGTCGGTCGCTGATGATGGTGCGGACCATCTCGTCCTTCATCTCGTCAACCGGAGGCATGTTCTCCAAATGCCGCTCCGCCTGCTGGGCGTCGTTGGCCATGGTCAGAAGCTCTGCCGCCACGGGAAAGCCGCTCTCCTGGCTGTCCATGGCAAGGCTGCCGAAGAAGCGTCCCGTATCGCGCCCGACGAGGAGGTATTTCATGCTGAGCGCCCGGAAGGTGTAAGTCAGGTTCTGCACGTAGCGTGCCAGCACCTTGACCTCGTGCTCGCTCAGCCGGCCATCGGTCTCCATCACCGCGGCCACCCGCAGCAGATGCGCGGTGATGGCCTCGAACTTCTTGAAATAGCGACGTGAGGCGAAGGTATCGGTCAGACCCACCGCGTTCGGAGCAAGGTCAGTCATATCGCACAGGTCCATGGTGCAGAACATTCGTTCCGCAGACCGGCGCGGCTTTGCCGCGCAGCCCCCTCCCTCCCCCCCTGGGGAGGGGGCTTGTCAGCCGAACATCTGTTTTGAGCATCAAATCACGCGCCGTAGAGGTTCTTGTCATGCTTCTCGATGATCTTGGCGAAGCGCCTTGCAAAGCGTTCGTCCGCCTTGGCCTTGGCCTCCAACACGTCGCGGGCAAAGACCATGTGCTCCTCGTGCGCTTCCAGCATGTCGGCCATCTTCTGGTTCGTCGCCGTCCCGATGGCCGCCATCGCCCCTTGCGCCTCCTGATCGGTTTTCACCCCGATCTCGTTGATCCGGTGAGCGATGTCCTGTTGCTGGGCGGTCTTGAGCGACTTCGAAAGCGCATCATAAAGCACCACGCGCTGCTTGGTATCCGTCTGCAGCTTGTTGATCAGCACCATCTGCGTGGCCGCCTGGTTCTGGAGCGAATCCACCCAGGTCTTGCCCTTCTCGATATAGCGCTCCAGCGTCTGGGACTTGGCAAGCTTGACCTGTTCCTGCTGGACCATCTCGTTATAGGCCTTGTTGAGATCGGCGAGCTCCGTCTCAAGCTTGGTGCGCTCTGCCGCGTCCTGTTCCACCGCGATCTTGTTCTCCAGCGCGATGATCTTGGGATCCATCGCCAGGATATCCGCGCGCACCGTCTCCAGCTCCTGCACCGTGAATTCCCGCTCATCCAGCGTTTCGGTCAGGTTCGTTTCCACCTTGGCTTTCTGGCTTTCCAGAAGCTGCAATTGCCCTTCCAGCAATTGGACGATCACGTCTGATTTGCTGATCAGATCCTGCAACTTGTCGTCGATGCTGGCCGTGCGCATCCGTTCCTGCCGCATCGACTCCGATTTGCCTCTGGAGAAGATGCCGACAAAGCTCTCCCAGCCGGTTTTCGAGCGCATCTCGTCAAAATCCTTCGAGAATGCGCTGGTCACATCATCAAGCCCCATGATCAACTCGGCGATGTTGGCATTCATCACTTCGGTGTGGGCATGCACATCGTCCAGCGTCGCATTCTCGATATCGATGCTGGCATCCTCGCCCGCCTTGATCTTTTCCCGCGCGGTTTCGATCCGGCTGGTCAGCGCCTCGATATCCGCCTGGCTCTTGGCCACCTGCGCCTGCGACTCGCGCACCAGCGCGTCAAAATCCGCCATTAAATCCTCCGTTCGCCATTCGCTTGGCCCTTATATAGGTGATGTTAATATGATTTACATCTGCCAAAAAAGAAATCTCAGATGCAGCATGGCAAATGGGACGCAACATGGAAAGCCCGCAGTCCGGACCGCGGACTTTGAAGCTGAGAAAGGCCAATTCGATGCATAAGGGCTTAAGGTCACTTCAAGACGTCGCCAAAGACCCACATGAGGCACGACATCCCCACCGGCCCGAACGGAGCGTGGCGCAATCCTGGCGAAACACCTTCCGGC
The DNA here is from genome assembly GCF_004216475.1 of Thalassococcus sp. S3. Lineage (GTDB taxonomy): Bacteria > Pseudomonadota > Alphaproteobacteria > Rhodobacterales > Rhodobacteraceae. The sequence goes on from NZ_CP022303.1 coordinate 3,715,722, forward strand.
GGGGCGCTTCGGCTCCGCGATCAGGGCTAGCCGACCACGTTGAACTCTGGGCCATAGGGATAGCCGGTGATGTTTTCCGCACCATCCTCGGTGATGATCAGGATATCATGCTCGCGGTATCCTCCCGCGCCCGGCGCGCCTTGTGGAAGGGTCAACATCGGCTCCATGCTGATCACCATGCCCGGCTCCAGCACCGTGTCGATGTCTTCTCGCAATTCCAGGCCGGCCTCGCGTCCATAATAGTGGCTGAGCACGCCGAAGGAATGCCCGTAGCCAAAGCTTCGGTATTGCAGCAGATCACGCTCTTCGAAGAAGGCGTTGATCTGGTGGGTCACCTCTGCGCAACTCACCCCGGGCTTCAAAAGAGACATGCCATATTCATGTGCAGCGACATTCGCCTCCCAGATAGACAGCGACGCCGGGTCTACGTCCTGAACGAACATGGTCCGCTCAAGCGCTGTATAATAACCGGAAATCATGGGAAACGTGTTCAGGCTCAGGATATCGCCGCGCTCTAGAACGCGCGCTGTGACGGGATTATGCGCACCGTCCGTATTCAGCCCCGATTGAAACCAAACCCATGTGTCGCGATATTCCGCATCCGGAAAGGATTTGGCGATCTCAAGCTCCATCGCATCGCGGCCCGCCATGGCCACGTCGATCTCACGCGCGCCTGCTTTCACCGCGTCCCGGATCGCATACCCTCCGACATCCGCAACCCTCGCACCCTCTCGGATCAGCGCGATTTCCGCAGGGCTTTTGTGCATGCGTTGCCGCATCGTGGTCTGGGCAAGGCCCGCGACACCTTGCGGTTCAAGGAAGTCCTCCAGCTTGTCCCGCTGGATCACCGTCAGATGATCCCCTTCATAGCCGATGATACCGCCCGTTCCCGTCACCGACAGGATCGCCCGCCAGAAATTGTCCTGCGTCCAATCCGTGTAGGTGATGTTGTCACCATAAGACCGCCGCCAGGGCTGACCCGCGTCGATCCCGGCCGAGATCGTCACCATTTCGGTTTCCGTCACGACCAGCGCATAGGGCCGCCCGAACGCGCAGTAAAGAAAGCCGGAATAATAGGCGACATTGTGCATTGACGTGAGCAATGCCGCGGTGACCCCGCGATCCGCCATGCGCCGGCGGAGGTCTTTCACACGGGCCTCGTACTCGGACTCCTCAAACGGCAGCTTGACCTTCGAGCCATTGTGGAAACGGTGAAAATCTGGGCGGTCGGTCATTCAGACCCTCCTGATGCGGACAGGTCCCGGCGTGTGGGACGGATGGCAGCCTTCACTTCAGACGACGCCATCGTCTTCTTGGCCGTCAGCAACCGTTGGACGATCACGCCTGCCCGGTCAAGACTTGTGTCATATGGCTTTCTGGATCGCCGAGGTCATCGATCACGTCAAAATGGTGCCTGTCCGGCAAGACGACATGACCGCTTTCCCAAACCTCGGCCAGAAGTGCGGCCTGATCCAGAAAGGCCGGTCGCTCGTCCGCCCCGACCCAGACCGTCACGGGCACGCGCGGCTTTGGCTGGTAGATCGGACTTTCGGCCCGCGCTGCCTCTGCATCGAGTTGAAAGTCGTCGTTCATCGACGTCGACCTGAGCGGTTCCAGATCCGCCAGCGGGGAGATTGGAAGCATCGTCGCAATCCGTTCGGCAACATCTGCCGCAAGCATGCCGGGTGCCAGCATTCGCGCCACCAGATGCCCGCCCGCAGAATGTCCGGCCAGCGCGAGGGGACCGTGCGTCAGCCCGGCGACCGCCTCTGTGGCGCGCGCGACCTGCTGGGTTATGTCGGAAATCCGCACATTCGGACACAGATCATAGGAGGGCATGGCCACCGCCCAACCTGCGGCCAGCGGCCCTTGCGCCAGATGCGACCAACTGCTGCGATCAAAGGCGCGCCAATAGCCGCCATGCACGAAGATCACTGTGCCCCGCGCCTCAGCCTCCGGGTGGAAGAGGTCAAAGGCCTCCCGCTCCCCCGGACCATAGCTGTGGGTCTCCGCCCGCGCGCCAAGCCCGTCGCGAAAGGCGGATGCCTCCGCCGCCCAGCGCGGGGGATAATCGGCAGCCCCCGCGATATAGGCCCCGTTTGCATATGCGTCGTCCAGTTCACCCATGCCTTACCCCCGATCTGGAACTGGACAAACCTAAGCAGAGTTGCATTGTCAGCCCAAGCACAAAGTCAGCCCAAGCACAAAGCGAAAGGGGAGCGCCATGCTGGACACCACAACCAATCTGAAATCGCTGCTGAAGGATCCCAGCCTTTTGGTCACCCAAGCCTATATCGGGGGGGCCTGGGTCGATGGGGACGATGGCACCTTCGATGTCACCAACCCAGCCCGTGGGGATGTCGTGGCCGAGGTTGCTGATGTCAGCCGCGCACAGATCGCAGGCGCCATCGCGCAGGCGGAGGCCGCGCAGAAAGACTGGGCCAAATGGACCGGGAAAGAGCGCGCCGATGTCCTGCGCAAGTGGTTTGACCTGATGATGGAGCATCAGGATGACCTGGGCACCATCCTGACCGTCGAACAAGGCAAACCGCTCGCCGAGGCAAAAGGAGAGATCGCCTATGGCGCCTCCTTCATCGAGTTCTTCGCCGAGGAGGCAAAACGCATCTACGGCGAGACCATCCCTGGCCACCAACGCGACAAGCGCATCACAGTCATCAAGCAGCCCATCGGCGTGGCCGCGTCGATTACGCCGTGGAATTTTCCCAACGCGATGATCACGCGCAAGGCGGGCCCGGCCCTCGCCGCCGGCTGCAGCTTTGTCGCCCGGCCCGCCAAGGAAACCCCGCTTTCCGCCCTTGTCCTGGCCGAACTGGCCCACCGCGCGGGTATCCCGGCAGGCGTGTTCAGCGTCGTGCCCTCCTCGCGCTCCTCCGATGCGGGCAAGGAGTTTTGCGAAAACCCGGCGGTGCGGAAGCTGACCTTCACAGGCTCCACCGAAGTGGGGCGCATCCTGCTGCGCCAGGCCGCCGATCAGGTGATGAAATGCTCGATGGAGCTGGGCGGCAACGCACCCTTCATTGTCTTCGATGACGCCGATCTGGACGCCGCCGTCGAAGGCGCGATCCTTTGCAAGTTCCGCAACAACGGCCAGACCTGCGTGTGCGCCAACCGGATCTATGTGCAGGCCGGCGTATACGATGCGTTTGCCGAAAAGCTCAAGACCCGCGTCAGCGAGATGAAGGTCGGCGATGGGCTTGAGGACGGGACAGAGCTGGGCCCGCTCATCAATGCCGAAGCCTCCGACAAGGTGGTCGAACACATCAAGGATGCGACGGCGAAGGGCGCCACCATCCTCCTCGGCAACGATCGCGACGATTTGAGCGGCAATTTCTTCGCCCCCACCATCGTCACGGGCGTCACGCAGGACATGCAGGTCGCACAGGACGAAACGTTCGGCCCCCTCGCCCCGCTCTTCAAGTTCGAGGATGAGGACGATGTCATCGCCATGGCCAACGACACGATCTTTGGCCTCGCCTCGTACTTCTACGCCAAGGATCTCAGCCGGGTCTACAAGGTCGCCGAGGCGCTGGAATACGGCATTGTCGGCGTAAATACCGGCATTATCTCGACCGAGGTTGCGCCTTTTGGCGGGGTCAAGCAATCAGGCCTTGGCCGCGAAGGCTCCCACCACGGGATCGAGGAGTTTCTGGAGATGAAATACATCTGCATGTCGGTCTGAAACGCGGTTTTTCACAAAACTGAAACGCTCCCGTTACAAGGGCTTCACAGGCTGAGGCCAATCCCCACTCAGTCCAACTGAAGGGGAGTGGCCCATGACCATCCGCACGCTGTGCCTGACCTCTGCGCTCGCGCTGACAGCGCTGCCCGCTGCTGCAGAGATGAATTTCAACCGCATCGCCTCTTTCCCGGTGATCGCCAATATGGAAGACGGGGCCGACACGTTCCGCGAAAGCTCTGCCGAGATCATCGCGGCCACCGCGGACGGCCTGACGCTCGTCTACACTGACAGTCCTTTGGGCGTGATCGGCCTGATCGACATAAGCGACCCGGCCAATCCCGCCCCCCTGGGAACGATCAAGTTGCGGGGGGAGCCGACCTCCGTCGCGGTGATCGGCGAAACGGCCTTTGTCGGGGTAAACACCTCTGAAAGCTACACCGATCCCTCAGGCCTTCTGAAAGCAGTTGATATCGCTGGTAAATCCGAACTCGCCGCCTGCGATCTGGGGGGTCAGCCCGACAGCATCGCCGCAGCTCCCGACGGCAGCTTCATCGCGGTGGCCATCGAAAATGAACGGGACGAGGACCTTAATGACGGGCTCATCCCGCAAATGCCCGCCGGTGCTCTCGTGATGGTCGATATCGGCCCGGCCGGTTTGGACTGCACCAGCCTCCGCACCGTCGATTTGACCGGACTTGCCGACGTCGCCCCCTCTGACCCCGAGCCGGAATTCGTTGACATCAACAGCGCGGGCGAGACGGTTCTGACGCTTCAGGAAAACAACCATATCGTCGTGGTTTCGCGGGACGGCTCTATTCTAAGTCATTTCTCCGCTGGCGCTGTGGATCTGGAAAACATTGACGCCACAGATGAGCGCGGCGCGCTTATCTTCACGGAAAGCCAGCCCCGCCGCCTGCGCGAACCAGATGCGGTAAAATGGATCGACGACCAGCATTTTGCCACCGCCAATGAGGGCGACTACGAAGGTGGCTCCCGCGGCTGGACGATTTTTTCCAAGGACGGGACCGTCGTTTACGAAAACGGCACGGGCTTAGAACACGCCATCGTAGAGATCGGCCACTACCCCGACAAACGCTCCGACAGCAAAGGGGTCGAACCGGAATCCGTAACCTTCGACACCTTCGGCGGCACGCCGTTCATCTTTGTCGGCGCCGAGCGTGCCAGCATCATCGGCGTCTACGACGCGACGGATCCCGCCGCCCCGGTGCTGACGCAGCTTCTGCCCTCCGGCGTGGGGCCCGAAGGCTATGTCACGATCCCCGCCCGCAACCTCCTTTTGTCGGCCAATGAAACCGACCTGATCGGGGATGGCGGTGTACGGTCCCACGTGATGATCTATGAATATCAGGAGGCGCCCGCGGCCTATCCTCACCTCACCAGCGCCGCGATGGAGACGCTTACAGGCTGGGGTGCGCTGTCTGGCCTGGTCTCGGATGAGAGCGGCATGCTCTACGCCGTGAACGACAGCTTCTATGGCTACCAACCCACGATCTTCCGCATCGACCCGTCCCAGACACCGGCGCAGATAACCGACGCGATCCGCATCACCCGCGGGGGCTTTCCCGCGCAAAAACTCGATGTGGAAGGCATTACGTTGGATGGCCAAGGCGGATTCTGGGTCGCATCCGAAGGCCGCACCGACGGTGTGATCCCTCATGCGCTCTACCACGTGAATGCCGATGGCGTGATCCAGCGGGAAATCGGCCTGCCGCCCGAACTCATGGCCGTCGAAACCCGCTTCGGCTTCGAGGGTATCACAAAGGTCGGCAACATGCTCTGGATGGCAGTCCAGCGTGAATGGCAAGATGATCCGGCCGATCACGTGAAACTCCTGGCCTACGATCTGGAAACCGAAGAGTGGGGCGCCGTTCACTACCGCAAGGCCACGCCCGAAACCGGCTGGACCGGTCTTTCAGAGATCACGGCCCATGGGGAATACATCTATGTCATCGAACGCGACAACCAGCATGACGCCCGCGCGGTCACCAAGAAAATCTACCGCATTCCCCTGGCCGAGATGACGCCCGCGCCCCTCGGTACCGCGCTTCCCGTCGTCAGCAAGGAGGAGGTGCGCGACCTCATCCCCGACCTCACCTCGACCGGCGGCTATGTGCTCGACAAGGTCGAAGGCCTCGCCATCACACCGGATGGCACCGCCTATGTGGTCACCGACAATGACGGCGTCGACGACAGTTCCGGTGAGACGATGTTCTTCTCGATCGGGCAGATGTGACCCTTCATCTTGCCAGATAAACTCCCGCCGGAGGCCGCCTCCCCTTCAGGGGAGGCAAACAAAAGAAATGGCCCGGGGCATCGCCCCGGGCCTCCGTTTTCTCAAAAGTGCGATCAGTTAGTTAACGGCCTTGGCGTCAACCACATCCGTCTCGATCGCCTTGGCGCCGCTCGCAATCTCGATCCGGCGCGGTTTCAGTGCTTCGGGCACTTCGCGCTGCAGATCGATGTGGAGCATGCCGTTTTCATGGCTCGCACCGGTCACGCGGACATGATCAGCAAGATGGAACCGGCGCTCGAATGCGCGCGTGGCGATGCCGCGATGCAGATAGGTCCGCTCCTTGTCCTCTTCGGCTTTCCGCGCCGAAACGACGAGCGACTTTTCCTTCACCTCCACCGACAGATCGGCATCCGCGAAGCCTGCGACAGCAATCGAAATGCGATATGCATCATCGGCGGTTTTTTCGATGTTGTAAGGGGGATAGCTCGGCTGGCTGACATCGTTGGTCAGAACCCGGTCCATCATATCGGCAATCTGGTCGAACCCGACAGTCGCGCGGTAAAGCGGAGCAAAATCAAACGTACGCATAGGTCGTTATCCTCATTCGTTGAGCGATGTTGACATGAGCCCTCCATTCGGACGAGCCCGGTTTGAAAGCGCCGGAACCCAGCTTTGGCATCCCGACATTCCTCAGATGGGAAGCGATAAACCGCCTGTCAAGACCCGCCCGGACGCACGAATTTCGCACCCGTTTCGCGCCGGGCGTCCCCCACGGTGATGCGGTTGACGCGCGGCGCTGGTGCGACGGCAAACCCCTCTCCCGCCTCCAGACGGGCCTTTAAAAGGCTGAGTGGCTCATCGAGCGCCGTGCCCAGGGCGACTTTCTCGCCGTGGACTTCGGCCTTCGCGGATACGACCGACACGATCTGCGGGCGCCCTGCCTCAAAACTGAAAATCGGAGCGCCCGAAGATCCGAAATCCACATTGCAGGACATCACCAGAACACCCTGCTGGCGCGCCAGCACCGCACAGACTTCCTGAAGGGAAGGCGCGTTCGCACGATCCATCGCATAGGACACTACGCCGACCTGGTCGCCCGCCACGGGGCGCGGCGCGGTCTCAAAGGGAACAACGGTTGTATTTCGGATTTCCCGGCGCAGCTCTAGCAGCGCCACATCGTTACGCACCCGTTCGGACGACACCGCATCGCCGTAATCATAGTTCGGATGCACGACCGCACGTTTGACCATACGGTAGGCCGACGCGCGGCCATTGCGCCAGCCGGCGCGAAACTCTATCGTTTCCGGGTTGATCTGCTTTCCGGTAGTCTTGTCAAAAAGACAATGCGCCGCCGTCAAGACAAGGTCGGGCGCGATCAGCGCTCCGGTACAAAAGCCCGCTCCGCTGATGTCGAGCTGTCCCACCGCCTGCCATGCGCGGCCGGCATCGGTCGTATCAAGACTTTGCAACCGCGCATCCTGAGCCTGAGCCGTTAGAGGAATGACCGAAAAAACAAATGCAATGAGCAGGCGCCGCAAGAGAAAACTCCTTTATCCGTCACCTGCCGCGATAGCTGCGAGTTAAGGCGAAATTGGGGCACGACCCTGACGACCTATCGCAGGATCGGCACTTCCGGCGGTTTATCGCTCATACCTGCAAGCGCGGGCGGCTTCGGACCCCCCGTCATCCAATCAAGAAGTTCCACGGTGTGCACAACAGGAACCTCCGTTCCCGAACCGATCTGCATCATACAGCCGATATTCCCCGCAGCGATGACATCCGGGGTCTTTGCCTCCAGCGTCTTCACTTTGCGATCCTTGAGTTTCTTCGAGATCTCGGGCTGCATCAGGTTGTAGGTTCCGGCAGATCCACAGCAAAGATGGCTGTCCGCAGGTTCAACCACGTGAAAGCCTGCCCGTTTCAGCAGATCCTTCGGGTAGGTCTTGATCTGTTGGCCGTGCTGCAGTGAACAAGCCGCATGATAAGCCACGGTCACAGGGCCCGCCGCATCATCGGCAGGGGCTTTTTCGAATGCGCTGGCGCCTTCCGGCAGAAGCTCGATCAGCACTTCTGACACGTCCTTCGCCAGCTCGGACACCCGGGCTGCATCCTGTGCCAGGGCTTCGTTTCGGAACATGTGACCGTAATCCTTGACCGTCGTCCCACATCCGCTGGTGTTGATGACAATGGCATCCAGCCCCTCACCGTCCAGTTCCCGGGCCCAGGCCTTGATATTCTTGGCGGCCGTGGCATGGCTTTCGGACGTCTTGCCCATATGGTGTGTCAGCGCCCCGCAGCACCCCGCACCCTCCGCCACCACCACTTCGCATCCCAGCCGTGTCAGTAGCCTGATCGTCGCGTCGTTGATGTCGGTATTCAGCGCCCGTTGTGCGCAGCCGGTCATCAGGGCAACCCGCTTGCGACGCGCCCCCGCCGGTTCGAAGCTTTGCGGATCGTCGTTGCGGCTCACCGGCGGGATCTGCCGGGGCGCCATGTCGAGCATCGCGCGCAGCCGCGCATCCGGGACCAGCGGCGCGAACGGGCGCCCGATCTTCGCCGCCAGCAAGGCCACGCGAAACCGCATCGGATAGGGCAGGATCCGCGCCAGAACCCAGCGCAGGGCCCGGTCACTCCATGGCCGGTCATAGTGCTGCTCGATATATTCCCGCGCGTGATCGACCAGGTGCATATAGTGGACCCCAGACGGGCAGGTGGTCATGCAGGCCAGGCAGCTCAGACACCGATCAATGTGCTTGACGGTCTTTTCATCCGGGACACGTTCATTTTCCAGCATGTCCTTGATCAGGTAAATCCGCCCACGCGGACTGTCGAGCTCGTCACCCAATACCTGATAGGTCGGGCAGGTCGCGGTGCAAAATCCGCAATGCACGCAACTGCGCAAGATCTCGTTCGAGCGTTGGATCGCCGGATCGGCGAGCTGCTCTTCGGTAAAATGTGTCTGCATCTAACCTGCCATCGTCTGTGCGATTACAATTCCGAACCACGGGATCGTGGCCCCTATCGCCGCGACCGCGGCGGTCCAGCGGCGGGCTTTTGGCGGATCCTCCAACATCAGTCGCAGAACCTGACCCACCAGCGCCATCGAGATCACCCACGCAACCCATAGCAGCAGCGGTGTGACGAAGGCCCCGCCTGTCGCCATCAGCGACCAGCCAAAAGCCCCGACGATCAGCAGGCCAATACCACCGCCAAGCAACCGCACTTCCCGACCTCCGGGCGCGCGGCTGAGAAGCACCAGAGCAAACGCGGGACCCAAAAGGAAGATGAGCGCATAGGCCAGAACAAGCGCTGCATTCATCCCATCAGTCCGGCATTCAGTATTCCGCGCGGATCGAACCGCGCCCGCAAACCAGCGGACAGGGCCGCCAAAGGCGCAGGCTGAGGTTGGAACATGCCAAGGCTCTGCCGGATCTTCGGAGCTCCGCGGACAAGTGTTGCATGTCCATCAATTTGCCCTGCCTTGGCACGCAAATCCGTGCCTTCGGGCAGACGCAGCCAGATCAGGCCGCCGCCCCAGTCGTAAAGTGCCGCCTCCGGCCGAAGCCGCGCAACAAGCGCCGGTGCGTCGGTCGGTTTCGTCGAGATCCGCCAGACATCGCCGGGCGCCCCGGCAAAAGCCTCAACATCCCGAATGCTTCTCCAAAGCTCTCGCGATTTCGTGACATCCTGCTCAACCTCTGCCGGACCAAAAGACCCAAGCGCCTCTGTCAGAGCCCCCGCACGATAGAGGACAGATCGGGCAAACCCTTCCAGGCGCAACGACGTGACTTTCGTCGCCGGATCATGCGCTGCGGCTGTCACCTCGTAGGGAGAAGACAGGGCAGCCGACATCGCGCGAACGGCATCTCTGTCCTCCAGACCGGACAGTTGCAGGGTCAGCTCGGCCTCAACACCCGGCAGGACCTTGAAGGACACTTCGCTCAATACGCCAAGCGTCCCACAGGCCCCGCTCATCAGCTTCACGAGATCATATCCCGTGACGTTCTTCATCACCCGACCGCCATTCTTGACGATCGCCCCCGCGCCATCGACATATCGCACACCCAGCAGGAAGTCCCGCGCCGCCCCGGCCTGTATGCGCCTGGGCCCGCTGACATTCGCGGCCATCACCCCTCCGATCGTGGGCTCGCCGCTTGTGCCCAGAAGCGCCCGATGATCCATCGGCTCAAAGGCCAGCCGCTGGTTCTCCGCCGCAAGCGCCGCCTCGATCTCGGCCACCGGTGTCCCGGCCTGTGCCACCAGGGTCAGCGCGCCCGGCTCGTAAAGTGTGATGCCGCTCAGCCCCGATGTGCTCAGCGCCTCGCCCTCGGGGGTCATGCCCCTGGTCCCACCGCCCTGCACGGCCAATGGTCCATCTGCGTCTACAATGATGTCGGCCAGATCGGCCTCTGTCTCGGGTCTCAGCATGCTTCTTCTCGATCCCAATACGGCGGGGGTCCGGGGGCTGGCCCCCGGGGTTACTCCGCGGCCAGTCTTGCGGTCCGCCGGCCCTCGGACACCGACAGGGGAAAGACCTTCGCCGGGTTCAACAGCCAATGCGGGTCGAACACATCCTTGACCGCCATCTGTGCCTCCAGATCTTCGGGCGAATACTGGTGCAGCATCAGATCTCGCTTTTCGATGCCCACGCCGTGCTCACCGGTCAGACAGCCTCCAACCTCCACACACAGCTTCAGGATCTCCGCCCCGAACGCCTCACACGTCTCAAGATCCCCCGGCTTATTGGCATCAAACAGGATCAGGGGATGCATATTGCCGTCGCCGGCGTGAAACACATTGCCCACATCCAGCCCGAACTCCTCCGACATTTCGCCGATCCGCCGCAACACGTAAGGCAGGCTCGATACCGGGATCGTGCCATCCAGGCACATGTAATCGTTGATCTGCCCCATCGCGCCAAAAGCGCTTTTGCGACCCAGCCAGATCTTGGCGCTCTCCTCCGCCGATCCGCTTTCTTTCAGCGCAACCGGATTATGGCGCTTGGCGATCTCCACGATCTTCTCAAGCTGTTCGTCAATCTCCGCCTCGGATCCCTCGACTTCCACGATCAGAAGCGCCTCGCAATCGGGGTAACCCGCCTTGGCGAAATTCTCGCAGCTCTGGATGCAAAGCCGATCCATGAACTCGATTGCCACCGGCAAAACACCCGCCTTGATGATGTCGCTAACGCAGGCGCCCGCGACCTCGTTGTCGTCGAACCCCATCAGCACCGGCCTCGCGCCCTCCGGCTTGCGCAGTATGCGCAGCGTCGCCTCCGTCACCACGCCCAACTGCCCTTCAGAGCCGCAGATGACGCCCAGCAGGTCCAGACCACCCGCATCCAGATGCGCGCCGCCGATCTCGATAACGGTGCCGTCCATCATCACCATCGTGACGCCCAGAAGATTGTTGGTGGTCACCCCGTATTTCAGGCAATGCGCCCCGCCAGAATTCATCGCGATATTGCCCGCAATCGCGCAGGCAAGCTGCGAGGACGGATCCGGCGCATAGAAAAAGTCTTCTTCTTCGACCGCGCCTGTGACGCTGAGATTTGTCCGTCCGGATTGAACGCGGATGATGCGGTTTTCATAATCCGTCTCCAGGACCTCGTTCATCCGCGCCACGCCCAGGATCACGCAATCCGCGGTCGGCAGCGCCCCCCCTGCCAGAGATGTTCCTGACCCGCGCGGCACCACCGGCACGCCTTCGTCGTGACAAATGCGCAAGACGTCCGACACCTCCTGGGTCGAGGCCGGCAGCACGGCCAGCATCGGAGGACATTTATAAGCCGTCAGCGCATCGCATTCGTAAGCGCGCGTCTCCGCTTCATCGGAGATGACCGCGTCCGCCGGCAGAACGTCACGCAACCGCGCCTCCAGACGCGCTTTGCGCGACAGGATCAGGGGGTCGGGGGTCGGCATTTCCATGGCACTTCTCCTCTTTTGGTAAATTAATATTACCAATTTTGCGAAATCGCAAGTCCAAAGATCCGGGCGTCACACGGTCTCGTGACAGACAAACCTTTCCCGATCCCTTATGCTGACGGCATGAGATATTTTTTTGCAGTCTTCGCGCTTCTTCTCGCAGCCCCACTTGCTGCCGATCCGCCCCAGATCGAAGAGGTAACGGCCACCAAATCCGGTACGACCTGGCGTTTTGACGTCACGATCCGCCACCCCGACACCGGTTGGGATCACTACGCGGACGGCTGGCGGGTTCTCGATATGGACGGCAACGAATTGGGCATGCGGGTCCTGCACCACCCGCACGAGACCGAGCAGCCGTTCACCCGCTCTCTTTCCGGCGTCGCCATTCCCGAAGGCCTCACTCAGGTCCAGATCGAGGCGCGCTGTTCCGTCGACGGGTGGAGCGCAATCACCACGGTCGACTTGCCCTGACAGTCTGCTTAGGGGCGGCAACCGGTCTTCTCCGTAGGAGAGGACCGGATATCACGTGTCGGGCAAGCCCGCCTCATTTCCAAAGCAGTTAACTCCGGTGGTATGGGCCACCCGCCAGGATTGTCGCGGCCCGGTACAATTGCTCGGCCAGCATCACACGCACCAGCATATGCGGCCAGACCATCTTTCCAAAAGACAAGCTAAACTGAGCTTCGGCTCGCAACCCACGGTCAATGCCATCCGCGCCGCCGATCACAAAGGCAACATCCCGAACATCCCCTCGCCATCGATCCAGCTTGGCGGCGAAATCGGGGGACGTCATAAGGCTGCCGCGTTCATCAAGTGTCACGACATATGCCGCGGTTGGAATGACGCCCCGCAAAAGATCCGCTTCAGCGGCCATGCCGCGTGACTTGCGATCCTCCACCTCGCGCTCGCTCGCCGGGCCCAGACCCAACGCCCGGCCGGTTCGGTTGAACCGTTTGAGATAGTCGTCCGTGAGCGCGCGCTCCTCACCCGACCTCAGCCGACCCACCGCGCAAATGTGAACGCGCATTCAGAAAGATCAGGCTTCCTGCGCCGCGGTCCCCGCCGGCAACCACATCTTTTCAAGCTGATAGAACTCGCGCACCTCGGGCCGAAAGATATGGACGACCACATCGCCGGTATCGATCAGCACCCAGTCTCCGGCATCTTTGCCTTCGACGCGGCTGAGCCGCCCGAACTCCTGCTTGAGGCGATCCACGAGCTTTTCGGCCATCGCCGCCACCTGACGTGTAGAGCGGCCCGAACAAATCACCATGTAGTCGCCGATGGCTGTCTTGCCGCGCAGGTCAATCTGCACAACCTCTTCAGCCTTGTCGTCTTGCAGTGAGGATATGATGCGCGCCAACAGCTCTTCGCTGGAAGGCTCGGGTTGGCTGGCCATCCGACCAGTCCGATCGTCAGCGGCATATGCCGCATCAACGTGGGATGACAGAACGGTGTCCTCCATGTAACGCGCCGCCAAAACCCCGGCGCAGGGCGTATATCAAGGGTAACAAGCCAAAGGTGACATTTCAATGAAACTGATAAAGGGGCAGCGCGAGATTGCACAGGCACGTTGCGTCTTCATTGTTTTTACAAATGAATTCAAAGGCGCTAGGGTCACCCGGTGAGATATCGGGAGGAGATGCGGATGCGGCGAAGCCCCGCACCAGTGATGACACTTGCGCTCTATTTCATCGCGCTTTGCCTGTCGGTCCGGGAGGCGGCTGCCAGCGGCGATACCCGCTGGGCGGTTTTCACGCCAGAGGTCATCTTCTACCAGGAAGATGCGCCCGGAGCGGGCGTCGTCTATCCGGATCGCCACGCGCTCATCTACTATATCTCCGAGCATGATGGGTGGCTGGCAACGCTCACGCTCTCGACGCCCGCCGTGGTGACATCGGTCACCTCCCGCCTTGTGCGCAAGGACGGTCTGTCGGCGTCTCTGATCCTGGATGAAAACAAGATGATCAGCGCCTATGACCACGAAACCCGACGCGCGACCATCAGCTTCGCATTTGCGGCCGAAGACATCGAACGGTTTCAATCCGCGATTGAATGGCTCGTGGAAACCGAGTTTGGCACGGTCAGCTTCTCGCTTTCCGGCTCCCACGCCGCGCTCAAGCAGCTTTTGCAGGTGACGTCAGGAACGTGAACCCGCCCCGTCCTGCAACGTCAGAACGGGATGCTTCTCGCTGGGTTCTTCCAGCATCCGCACCTCGCGCTGCGGAAACGGGATCGAGATACCGTGCGCCTGAAAGGCATCCCAAAGCGCGAGATAGACATTGCCACGAATATTCGTCAGCCCCCCGGTCGGGTCAGTGATCCAGAACCGCAATATGTAATCGACGCTGCTGTCCCCAAAGCCCACGATGTGGCACACGGGCGGTTTGAAATCGAGAACACGCTCAACACGCTGCGCGGCCTCCACGGCAATGGCGCGCACCTTGTGAGGGTCATCGTGATAGGCCGTGCCGAAATAGATATCGAGCCGCACAAACTCGTTCGAATGAGACCAGTTGACCACCTGGCCGGTGATCAGATCCTCATTCGGGATCAGGAACTCTTTCCCGTCCCGGGTTACGACTGAAACATAGCGCGCGCCAAGCGAATTGATCCAGCCGAAGGTTTCACCCAGTGAGATGACGTCACCCGGCTTGATCGACTTGTCCAGCAGGATGATGACCCCTGAGACGAGGTTCGACACGACCTTCTGAAGGCCAAAGCCCAGACCTAGTCCAATCGCCCCGGACAGAAAGGCGAGGCCCGTCAGATCGATTCCGACCGATTGAACACCGATCAGGATCGCGGCGCCGTAGACGAAGACCTGCACGCCCTTGACGGCCAGCACCTGCATCGAAGGAGAAATGTCCTCGTTGCGGCGGATATTCGAAGAGGCCGTCTGCGCGATCAGCCGCGCCGCAGTGAACATGATGCCGATCACCACCAGCGCCGTCAGGATCGTAAGGACCGACAGCCTTACCTCTCCGATATTGAAATCCAGGCTGTCCAGAAACGCGGTCGTCTCGTCGACGAGGGTCAGATAATAAAGCGTCGCATAGATCCAGAGCGACCAGCTGACCAGCCGACGCAGAAACTTGTTTCTGACGATCCGCGCCGCGAAACCGATAAAGAGCCACACGGTGACAAGTGTCGCGGCAAGGCCGATCCAATAACTGCGCGATGGCCAGGTGACCTGCTGCATGACCAGATAGATGAACCAGGCCATGAGCGCGAAGAAGATCAAAAGAAGCCGCTGGCGCACCTGGACGATCAGGCGCAGCCGCCATTTCGGCCAGCCCTCCCGACTGCGGGCCCAGGCCTGGAGGCGGGGTTCGGTCACCAGCTTCAGAACATAAGCCGCTGCCATCAGCGCAAGTATGATGAGGACCTGGTTCTGACGCCAGCCCGGGGTCAGAAGCCCCTGCAGAAACACCAGCACATCGGTCCAGACACTCAAAGCGGTGTCCGTAAGAGATGCGAAATTCGTCTGCTCTTGATCCATCAGCCCGCCTTTTTTGGCAAAATCGCACGCGGCGGGCCGATCTGGCAAGTCACCTAAAAGTTGAAGCGCAAACCGATCAGAACGTCGAGGCTGTCAAAATCCGCCGAAAGCTGGCTGCCGCCGGGGCCGGCAAGATCGACGGAACCGGCGCTGACATATCGCAATTCGGTGTTCAGCGTCAGTTGATCGCTGAGCGCATAGTCGACCCCGGCCATGATTTGACCGGCCAACCCGCCGCGATCGCTATATTCACCGGGGCTCGCCCCTCCTGCGACGTCAAAGTCGATCTCGGTCACGTATCCGAGGCCTGCGCCCACATACGGCGTCCAGCGCGATGCGGTGGCGGTGGGGAAACTGTAATAGCCATTCACCATGAGGATGGTTGCGGCGAAGTCGCCCGACCCGCCCAACGCGCCCGAGATCGAGGATGTATCGCCACTGCGATAGCCAAACTCCACCTCCGCGCGCAGACGGTCTCCGGGATAGATATATCCGAACGCGCCACCCACGGCTGGCCCGCTGTCGAAAGACGCAGCGCCACTGGCCGCGCCACCGGTCCCAGTGACATCTGAATCCGACAGATTGGCGAAGCCACCCCAGGCTTTCAGGTAGAACCCTTCGGCCTGCGCGTGACCCGCGGCGAGCAAGATGGCGGCTCCGGCATATAGACTTGATTTCAGCATGATGGCTGCACCTCTTTGGCTTTGTCGATGCCGTCGAGAATGCGGACCGAAAGGGTTCGATCCAGCCTGATTGCACCAACGGGACGGGCTTTTGCACGAATGGGCGTCAGCCTTGGCGCCGCCCTTCGAACCGCGTGCGGATCGCAGCCATGCGTGACCGGCTGACCGGCAGGGAAAGCCCGGTTTTCAAGCGTAATGACATCGACCTGCCTTGCGTTTCGACATCCTCCACCGCAGCGTCCGCCACCCAATGAGAGCGGTGGATCTGAACACCCGCATCCGCGACATCCTCGACCGCTTGGCCGAATGGATACAGGATCAGCGCATCGCCCTTGTCGGTGTAGACCCGCAGATAATGTAACTCAGCGCTTAACGCGCAGAGCGTCTGACCAAGATGGGTCGGCACCCGCTCCCAAAAGGCGGGCTGACCGGGCTCAGCTTCCACCGCGCGGCCTTTGAGCGGCTCAAGCCGCAAAAGCGGAACAGCATTCAGGGCCAGCCAGCACAAAGTGGCCGGAGGAGCGAGCGCGGTAAATTCATCCAGAAAGGCAAGGATTATGCCCTGCTCCGCCTCGGCCGGGTCCGGCGCAACGCCAAAAAGCTGGTCAAGAACCATGGCGACGGGCGTGAAGACCGCAGATCCGGCCAGTGCAACCACCGCAATCTGAAGCCAAGGCCCTGCTTTTACAGGTGACACCAAACGCGTGAGCCCGACCTGCAAGACGGCAAAGATCGATAGAAGTCCAAAAACCTGCAACCCCCAGAACAAGAGACTTGCCGCTCCGCTAACGCCTTCGGACACGCCCGGATCAAGACCAGCAAATATGAGTGTAAGCGTGAGACCGGAAAGCCCGAGGAAGACCGGCCAGGAATTCAGAGACAGACCACTCGTCACAAGCCGCTTATGAAAGCGGGATCGAGACTTCGTTGCGTCGGTTCCAGGGGAGCGTGAACGGGTCATCGTAGAAATGATACCGGGCGGGACCGGCAACTTTTAGTCCCTGATCGGCTGCATATTGCATGAGTGTCTGCGTCTTTGTGGCCAGCGCGCGTGTTGTCGCCAAGCCGGAAAAGCGGATCACCAAATGCTCTTCTGGCCCGGTCTCGACAAATCGGATGCTGTCGGACGAGGGGCGCGGCAAATCTTCGATCCGGTAGGCTGCCGGCATCATGAACCTTACGGTCCAGACCCCGTCCCCGGGCAGTTGGCTGACAGGCACAGTCATCGCGACGCTTTCGCCGCTCTCATTGCCGCCGAAAATGAAGTCCGCCAAGACACGGAAACCCCGTCTGATCGCCTGCTCGCGGGACCCATCGACCTGCACCTCCGCCACGATGTGCGGAGCGTAGCGCCGAAGTTCGATATCCCCGTCGATCTTGTTAACCGCAAAGGGGGGTTGTTCGTACCCTTTGTACATATCCGCGCGTGCCACAACAGCGATCGTCAGCGCCACGACCGCGACGATCAATCCCAGAGCATATATTTTAAAAGCATTCACCATATTTGCGGTACGAAGGCCGGCATCGCTCGGATCACTTCAAACCTTGCCTGCGGGGGTGCGACATAGTATCTGCTCCCAATGCAACCCGTCTTTGCCCTGATCCTGGACAGTTCCGACCGCGTGCGGCTGCGCGAGCGCTTTTTCGGGGCAACGCGAACGGTTCTTGCGCGCCTATAATCTGCGACACCTCCTTCAAGCCAGTTTCACAGCCATCTGACGGGAGAGGACCGATGTCCCCCAAAACACTCTACGATAAAATCTGGGATGCCCATGTCGCGCATGAAGCCGACGACGGCACCTGCCTTCTCTATATCGATCGCCATCTCGTGCACGAGGTGACAAGCCCTCAGGCCTTCGAAGGGCTGCGCATGTCGGGCCGGAAAGTGCGCGCACCCGAAAAGACCATCGCGGTGCCTGATCACAACGTTCCGACAACGCCCGGTCGCGACAAGCATATCGACAACGAGGAAAGCCGCATTCAGGTCGAAGCGCTCGACAAGAATGCACGGGATTTCGGTGTGCACTATTACCCGGTCTCGGACATCCGGCAGGGTATCGTGCATATCGTCGGCCCCGAACAGGGCTGGACCCTTCCGGGCATGACCGTTGTCTGCGGCGACAGCCATACCGCCACGCATGGTGCTTTCGGTGCCTTGGCACACGGGATCGGCACCTCCGAGGTTGAACATGTTCTGGCCACGCAAACACTGATCCAGAAGAAGTCGAAAAACATGAAGGTGGAGATTACCGGCCAACTCCGCCCCGGCGTCACGGCGAAAGACATCACCCTTTCGGTGATCGGAAAGACCGGAACCGCCGGCGGGACCGGTTATGTCATCGAATATTGCGGCGAAGCAATCCGGTCACTGTCTATGGAAGGCCGCATGACCGTCTGCAACATGGCCATCGAGGGCGGCGCCCGCGCCGGCCTGATCGCGCCTGATGAGACCACATTCGCTTACGTGCAGGGCCGGCCGCATGCACCGAAAGGCGCGCAATGGGAGGCCGCGCTGGCGTGGTGGAAAACGCTTTACTCCGACGACGATGCGGAATGGGACAAGGTGATCACGATCCGCGGTGAAGATATCGCGCCGGTCGTCACCTGGGGAACCTCGCCCGAAGATGTGCTGCCGATCACCGACGCCGTGCCAGCCCCCGACAGCTTTGATGGCGGAAAGGTCGATGCCGCCAAACGCTCCCTTGAATATATGGGGCTGGAGGCGGGTACCCCGCTTCGCGACATCAAGATCGACGCTGTCTTCATCGGCTCCTGCACCAACGGGCGCATCGAAGACCTGCGCGCGGCAGCCGATATCCTGAAAGGCAAAAGGATCGCAGACGGGGTCCGCGCCATGGTCGTTCCCGGGTCAGGCCTCGTGCGCGCACAGGCCGAAGAGGAAGGCATCGCCGACATCTTCAAGGAAGCCGGTTTCGAGTGGCGCCTTGCGGGATGTTCCATGTGCCTGGCCATGAACCCCGATCAGCTTGAGCCGGGAGAGCGCTGCGCCGCGACGTCGAACCGCAACTTCGAGGGGCGACAGGGACGCGGCGGTCGAACGCATTTGATGAGCCCGGCAATGGCAGCTGCTGCCGCGGTGACCGGACGGCTCACGGATGTTCGCGACTTGATGTAACTGGCACCGCGCCTCCGCCGTTGAGACGGCATCCGCGCCAAGGGCGGGGGCACGGCCTGAACAGGATCCTTTCGAATGGACAAATTCAAAACAGTCACGGGGATTGCGGCACCGCTTCCGCTGATCAACATCGACACCGATATGATCATCCCCAAGCAATTCCTCAAAACCATCAAACGGTCGGGTCTTGGGGTGAACCTTTTCGACGAAATGCGCTATCATCCCGATGGCGGCGAGAACCCCGATTTCGTGCTGAACAAAGACGCCTATCGCAAGGCAGAGATCCTCGTTGCCGGCGACAATTTCGGCTGCGGATCGTCTCGGGAACACGCGCCCTGGGCGATTGAGGACTTTGGTATCCGCTGTGTGATCGCCCCGTCCTTCGCCGACATCTTCTTTAACAACTGCTTCAAGAATGGCATCCTTCCGATTGCCCTTCCGCAAGAGGTTGTCGACGTTCTGATGAAAGATGCGGAGAAAGGCGAAAACGCCCGGATGACGATCGATCTTGAAACCCAGACAATCACCACATCCGATGGAGAGACATTTTCGTTCGAGGTCGATCCCTTCAAAAAGCACTGCCTTCTTGAAGGTCTCGATGACATCGGTCTGACCATGGAAAAGTCAGAAAGCATCGACGCTTACGAGGCGCAGGCCTCTCAACAGCGCCCCTGGGTCTAGCGTATTAACATTACCGGCAAGAATATGCCGTGTCCTTAACGGGGCACGGCTTTTTCATGGTCCGCAGAGCCGTAGTAGCGCGCCGATACCCCGCTACCATATCTGGTGCGAGCCGCTCCAAAGCCGCAAATACGTTGCGGATTTGATGCAAAGACGCACCAGTTTCTTCACGCTTTTGCCGTGATTTTTTAATGAATTGGGATCACGACTTGAGCCACTGCCCGAAACAAGGCACAAATGAGGCAATATTGAGGCATACCGCGCAAAAGCGGGATCAAGTTGGACAAGGGTGCGGCATCGTATCGCGCTCGACCAGTTTGAAGGGATCGAACAGTGATTGCACGGATCACAGGCGCAGCGATGCGCGCCGTTTTGGTTGCGATACTTATTGCAACACCTGCACTTCTTGTTCCGGGCATCGTTTCGGGCGGGCCAGAACTGATCTTGCTCCTGGCGCTCATCGCGGCCGTGCTCACCTTTCTGGAGTACAATACCGCCTACCCAAGCATCGTCGAATTTCGAGACGCGCCGCCGCTCAATCGCATTCGCTTTATCGCGTTGTTTGCTACGGTGTTCTTTCTGACGGTCATGGCAAAGCATGCTGTCGCCCCGACCGGACTGACGACGCTTGTCGCGTCACTGGGCGGCCTGATCGGGGATGCCGTCGACTTTCCCTATTCTCCGGTGCGGCTTGTCATTCTAATTCTGCCGTCGGACGCGCCTTTGGCGCTTTACGAAGCGGTCCGGATGTCCGCCGGTGTCGCCTATACAATCGCTTTTCTCGCAACCCTGATCTTCCTGATGCTGGTTCGGTTGCTCGGCTGGCCGACCGGCGCGGGGTCGTTCAATGTCTGGATCAACCTGCCCCTTTTCGACCCCACAACGGGGGGAGACGTGGTACAGCGGCTGCACCGCGATGCACGGATCAACATCATACTTGGTGTGCTGCTCCCCTTCCTGATACCGGCGCTCATGAAAATGGCGTCGGCGATCATTGATCCTGCGATCCTGCACAACCCACACACCCTGATCTGGACCATCAGCGCTTGGGCCTTCCTGCCGGCCAGCATCATCATGCGCGGTATCGCAATGTCCCGGATCGGAGACCTGATCGAGGAACAGCGCCGCAGAACCTACGCCAATGCGGAGGCCGCGCAGACGGTATGACAAGACGCGCACGCCAGATCGCGATCTTGTTCGCGTTCTGCCTGTATGGCGCGGTTGCCCATGCCGCAGACACAGTGCGCATCGCAACCTGGAATGTGGAATTGCAACGCTCGGGGCCCGGCCTGCTTCTGCGCGACATAATGCGGGGGCAGGATCAGGATCTCAAAGCGGTCTACGATACGTTGCTGGCGGTGCGCCCGGATATCGTTGCCTTGCAAGGCTTCGACCACGATCAGGACGGCGTCGCCCTGCGCGCCTTTGCCGATGCGCTTTCCGATCTGGGTCTGACCTATGATCATCTTTTGTGGCGCCCCACGAACCGCGGACGCTCGACCGGTCTGGATATGGATGGCAACGGTCGGATGGGGGAGGCGCGCGATGCCCAAGGATATGGCCGGTTCTCCGGTCAGGGTGCGATGGCGGTTCTGTCCCGTTATCCCATTCGGAGTGACGAGATTCAGGACTTCACCGATCTGCTTTGGCGGGATCTGCCCGGCGCCCTTTTACCGCGCCATGAGGACGGCACCGCCTTCCCCTCGCCCGAGGCTCAGGCCATTCAGCGCCTGTCCTCCTCGGGCCATTGGGTTGTGCCGTTTCAGCTTCCCAACGGAACGGACCTTCATCTTCTGACGTTTCATGCCACTCCGCCGGTCTTCGACGGGCCGGAAGATCTGAACGGGCGCCGCAATCACGACGAGATTCGCTTTTGGACGCTTTATCTGGATGGCGCCTTTGGTCCACCCCCTGAGCAATCCTTCGTGATCGCGGGCAGTGCCAATCTCGATCCTGGCCGCAGCGATGGCCGACGTGAGGCCATCAAGGATCTGATCGCCGACCCAAGGGTCCAGGATCCCGCCCCTCAGGGCGCCCCGAACGGCGGATTGGCGACGGTCGACTGGCCCGATCCCGGTCCGGGCCGGCTTCGGGTCGACTATGTTCTGCCATCCCGTGATCTGCGTCTCTCCGGCTCGGGCGTATACTGGCCCGAAGACGACGCGGCTGGCGCAGGAGCCAGCCGCCATCGGATGGTCTGGGTCGATATCGATCTCACAAACTAACGGATGGCCGACGCCAGTGCGGTGTCGACGGGCGTTGACTGAAAGTCCGGCAGCAAGGTCTTGAAGTCCGCATCGTCCATCTGATGCGGCGTATTCCAGAGATAGCGCATCTCACGCAGGCTCTTTGCGAGCGTCCAGAAGGGGGTGGCCAGCCAAAGCGGCCACCAGGCCATTGGACGCAAAGTGATGTCTTTCGCCGTGACCCGCCCCAATCCGGCCGCCAGCTCGCGCCCGCTTAACGTGTAGCCCGGAAAGGGGACATCGATGAAGGTCGGCAGGTCCGAGCGCATCTCAACCAGCGCCAGCGCCGCACGCGCCACGTCCGGCAGATAGGCCCAGGCATGCGGAATGTCGGGATTGCCCGGATAGGTCATCTGCCCTTTCTCAAGCGACTTGATCAAGATGCGGTCGAACCAGTTGCCTGACCGCTCTGTGTCGATGAAATCGCCTGCCCGCAGCAAGATCGTAGGCACGCCCGAAAGGCGATACTGTTCCTCCATCTCGATCCGGATGCGGCCCAGCGTGTTGGTCGCGCGGTGGGGTGAGCCAGCCGACCAAACCGTGTCGGGATTGTCTGGGCCGAACACATAAACATTCCCCGCCATAAGCACGGTTGCGCCGGTGCTTGCCGCTGCCTCGATCACCTGCTTGGTCAGGTGCGGAACCTGTTCGGGCCAATCGGGGTACGGCGGGTTCCATCCATTGGCGATGACGTCAACGCCCATCGCGGCCTGGAGCAACGTCCCCCGCTTGCGATCAAAGCGTTTGACGTGCCAGCCGGCCGCCTCAAACGTGGCGGCGACGTTGCGCCCGAAACGCCCGGTCGCGCCCAAAACAAGAATGCTTTTTGTCATAGCGAACTTCCATGATTGATGCTGATCCAAACATATTTGACCAGGTCTGGATTGGAATTGCGCAATGACGACCATCGTGTATTCATTATTGAATGGATAACCGACTTGCAGCGACCGATTGGTCTTTGGTCCAAAGTTTCCTTGCCGTCGCGGAAACAGGATCTCTCTCCGCCGCCGCCAAAAGGCTGGGACGGAGCCAACCCACCCTGGGCCGGCACATCCGGGCGCTTGAAACACATCTTGGCGCGGATCTGTTTCACCGCCATGCGCGCGGGCTGACGCTGACCGAAACCGCGCGCAGCATGCTGCCTCTCGCCCAGGCGATGCGCGATGCGATGGGGGCTTTCACGCTGACGGCTGCCGGGCAAACCCAGGCCATCAGCGGGACCGTCCGGGTTACGGCAAGCGTTGTCGCGTCACACCTTGTGCTTCCGCGCCTAATTGCGGATCTGCGCCGTAAGGAGCCCGACATTCAGATCGTGCTGATCCCGTCGGATGAAACAGAGAACCTGCTGTTTCGTGAAGCTGACATCGCGGTGCGCATGTACCGCCCCACGCAGCTTGACGTGGTCACGCAAAGGATCGGACAGCTTGAGATCGGCGTGTTCGCGGCACGGAGTTATCTGGCCGATCGTGTCCCACCGCGAACGATCGGTGATCTGCTGGATCACGATTTGATCGGCTATGATGAAAACGACACCATTCTGCAGGCCACCCGCGATCTGGGCTGGCCGCTGGAGCCCGAGGATTTCGCCGTTCGGTGCGACAACCAGGCCACCTATTGGCACTTGCTCAGGGCCGGCTGCGGTGTGGGGTTTGGCCAGGTTGGGATCGGACGTGCAGACCCGGCGGTCGAGGAGGTTCACCTCGATCTGGAGATCCCGCCCCTTGAGGTTTGGCTGACCGCGCACCAAACGCTGCGCCATACGCCAAGGATGCAACGTGTCTGGGATCACCTGTCCGAAGGTCTGAAGGCGATTTGCCGGGCGGATCATGACATTGACGCTGGCAGCGGTCCGGGCTAGGCCCTGCGCGTCGCAGACCAAGGAGACCGTCATGAGCAACCCTTCGCTTCTCATCCTGCCCGGAGATGGCATTGGCCCCGAAGTCATGGCGGAAGTGACCCGGATCATCGACTGGTTCGGCAGCAAACGCGGCATCACCTTCGAGATCAGTGAAGATCTTGTCGGCGGCGCGGCATATGACGCGCATGGCACTCCGTTGCATGACGACACGATGGCAAAGGCGCAGGAGGTCGATGCCGTTCTTCTGGGCGCCGTCGGTGGCCCGAAATACGACGCCCTTGATTTCAGCGTGAAGCCCGAGCGTGGCCTGTTGCGTCTGCGCAAGGAGATGGACCTTTTCGCCAACCTGCGCCCGGCTCAGTGTTTTGACGCGCTCGCCGATTTCTCATCGCTGAAAAAGGATGTGGTGGCAGGTCTCGACATCATGATCGTGCGTGAGCTGACCTCCGGCATCTACTTTGGAGAGCCGCGCGGCATCATCGAGGAAGGCAACGAACGCGTCGGCATCAACACCCAGCGCTACACCGAAAGCGAGATTGACCGCGTGGCCCGCTCGGCTTTCGAACTGGCCCGTCGTCGCGGCAACAAGGTCTGCTCAATGGAGAAGGCCAATGTCATGGAAAGCGGCATTCTTTGGCGCGAAGTGGTCCAGAAGGTTCACGACGAAGACTACCCGGATGTTGAACTCAGCCACATGTATGCCGATGCCGGTGCGATGCAGCTTTGCCGCTGGCCCAAGCAATTCGACGTGATCGTGACGGACAACCTCTTCGGTGATCTGCTTTCGGATGCAGCGGCCATGCTGACCGGCTCGTTGGGGATGCTGCCCTCTGCCTCGCTGGGCGCGCCGATGGCAAATGGCCGTCCCAAGGCGTTGTATGAACCGGTTCATGGCTCCGCCCCCGACATCGCGGGTCAGGGCAAAGCCAACCCGATTGCCTGCATTCTCAGCCTTGCCATGGCGTTGCGCTACTCATTCGACATGGGCGACGAGGCAACACGTGTCGAAACCGCGGTTGAAAAGGTGCTTGCCGACGGTGCGCGCACCGCGGACCTGCTGGGCGAGGACGGCGTGACGCCCGTCTCGACCTCGGGAATGGGCGACGCGATCCTTGGGGCACTCGACGACAGCCTGTGATCTCGGTCACCCCTTAAAGCAACCGGGACAGGGCCGCCTTTGCCCAGCTTTATCGGGCCTGTCTCACCTACTACGACATCCCCGCCCCCTCCCCTGCGGAGGAGGCCAGGATACTCGACCTTCTCGCGCAGAAGCGTCATATGTCCGGCTTACTCGCCCGTGAGGCGTAAACACCGCGCGGCTTCGCCACATAGGCTCCGACCTCTCCCGCAATCAACGGCACCGCCCTGTATCTCAAGGAGGTTTTCGTACTCCCCGACGCGCAGGGAAAGGGCGTGGGCGGTGCGTTGCTCTCGGCTCTGCTTGAAACGGCAGATCGTCAGGGATGCGTTCGCGTGGATTGGCAAACCGACAGCAGCAATCCTGCTTCTCAAAAGTTGCACACTAGGATCGGCGCCGAGCCTTTCGAAAAGATATCTTACCGGATCGCAAGAGCGGACTTCGACGCCTTTCGCGCCAAACTCGACGCACGCGGCGGGTGATTGGCACCTTGCCAAGTCCCGATTCCTCGTCTATCCCGCGCTGCACGGTCGGAGTGTAGCTCAGCCTGGTAGAGCACTGTCTTCGGGAGGCAGGGGTCGTGAGTTCGAATCTCGCCACTCCGACCATATCCGCAACTCGGGTTGCATCCCTCTCAGGATCAATTTGCATGCCTCGTACCGAGCAAGGCCGAACCGTCTTTGCTATGTCAGCGCGATCCAAAGGGACTGCGCTATCTTTATCGCATCGACGCGATGATCTCGTCTGCGAGGCGGCTCAGGGCGCTTGCCTGCGCCCTTGTGATGGCTTCGGTCCCCTGCCCCGCAACCGGTGTGGCGATATCGAACCGGCGGACCGTCTCACGCAAAACGCGATCAGGGGATGAGAGGGCGAATTGCCCCCTGAGAATGAAAATCCCATCCGCCCCGGCAAACATATCATCGACACGCACATCGATGGTGACGTCGGGACGATCTGCAAGCGGCCATGGTTCGGCAGCAATGTCGGCAGAGGTTCTTGACCCAACAGCCCGGACAAGAGCCCCCGTCACGCCCCTGACCGGATCGTCCGCCCAAAGCGCATCGCCTTGCTCATAAAGCGCTCCATCCTCTCCCTGGGCCACGATTTCCGAGGCGGATGCATAAGCGGGGAGCGACACGTCACGGACTTCGACAGAGCCCGGCACAATGCGCACAAGATCACCGTCTGCACCTGCATCGATCAGATATCGCGGTGCGTTGCCAGCGGTGCAGGCGGCCAGCAACAGGCCCAGGGTCAGAAGAAGAATCCGCATCAACATGTCAGCGTCCAAATAAGAGGGAATTGGGATCACGCTCGATCCGTCGCGCGAGTGTCGAAACGGCACGGGCAGCCTCTTTGATCTCGCGCAGCGCTCCAAGGGTTTGGGTATTGAAGTCAGACCGATCACCGTATGCGGCGATCAGAACCTCCGATCGACGAACCAGTTGTTCGAGGCGTTGCGAAAGGGCCGGCAAACCGCTGGCAGCCTCGGCCACCGCGTCGGCGGCGCTTCGGGCGGACCCCATCGTCGCATTTGCATTCTCAATCAGCCCACCGTCCCGCAGCGCGCTCAAGGTCATACGCACCTCGTTCAGCGCTTGCGTCAGCGCGGGGGGCAGGTCCCGGGCCTCTTCGGTTCCGATCAAGGCGTCTGTACTGTCAAGAACGCGGCGCGCCGCCAGGATCAGCTCTTCGGCCTCAAGCCCGTTCGCCTTGGCGGTCAAGGCCCGAAGATCCGTGATCAAGGCCGGCACCTCTTCGCTTGCAAGGGCAATATCCGCGGCCGCGGCATTCGTCCGTTCGAGGGCGGCCGCCAGAGTGGAAACGATGTCCTGTTGCTGCAGGTCCGCGACGACCGTGCGCAGATCGGCGATCGCGGCGCGCAACTCTCCAGGCAAGGCCCGCATTTCAGGGTCCGCAATCAGCATACGGGTCTCTTCAAGCAAGGCCACCGCGGCCTCGGGCGTGCGCCGTGTGCTTTCGGCGGATGCCAGGGTTTCAATGCTCGCCATCGTCCGGATGGCCTGGCTGAGCAGCTCTTCGATGGGAAGCTCGTTGATCCGCTCTAGAACACCTTCGGCAGTCGCGGCAAAGCTCGGCAAATCCGAAGGGACGCTGGGCAGTCTTGGAAGTGGCTCGGCAGATCGTTCGAACACAGCCGGCTCCGCGTCGGGAAGGGTCACAAGCTCAACGATCAGCTCCGCACCCAGAAGACTTGCAGATGTAAGGCGTGCCCGCATGCCAGCCTGGACCGCCTCTTCAAGATAGTCAAAGGTGGCGGCTTCATCCGCGTCGGCGGGAAGGCCCAGCAAGGACGGCTCAAGGTTCAGCGTCGCAACAAGCTGAACATCCGGACCCGAAACATCGTCTTCCATCGCGGCAGTGATCGCGCGAACCTCACCCACACGGATCCCGCCGAACTGAACCGCGGCCCCGTTCGACAGGCCCGCCACTGACTCGTCGAATGCCACCGCAACCGCCACACCGCCCGCCAGCGTCCGCGCAAATGCCGTGCGCCTTGCAGCCGCCTCATCGGGGTAAATCTCGAAGATGTATCCGGGGCTGACTGGGCGGCCACCGTCAAAAACCGTATCGAATTCGATACCACCGGCCACCAGAGACGCCAGGCTGTCAACATCCAGCGACAGCCCGCCTGTTCCCAGCGAAATGGAAAAGCCCGAACTGTCCCAGAACCGCGTCGCGGAATTGATCCGTCTGTCATGCGGGGCGTCGATAAAGGCGTCCACAACGATCGTGCGCCCGCTGAGCGTAAGCCGGGGCTGTTCAAGGCGCCCGACCTCGATGCCGCGAAACAGGACCGGAGCGCCCGCACTGATCATCTTGCCGTCTTCGGTTCTCAGCGTGATGCGGCGACCGTCACGTCCCGGCTGGACCAGAGGCGGTCGGGACACGCCGCGAAACGACGTTGTCACCTCGCCGGGCGTCTGGTCCCATGCACCTTCGATGTAGACGCCGGACAGGACGGTACTTAGCCCGGTGATACCACGTGCGCTGACCTCTGGCCGCACAACCCAGAAGGTCGCGTCTTCGTCGAGAAACGGGGCAACCTGCTTGTCGATCCGCGCGGACACGACCACCTGCGTCAGATCTCCGCTAAAGCCGATATCCTCGACATTGCCGATCACGACGTCCCGGTACCGCAAAGTCGTCTCGCCCGGTACGATCCCCGCCGCATTGGCAAACTGGATCTCGATCAAGACGCCGCGATCATTGTAGCTCTGCCAGACAATGGCCAGAGACACGGCCAACGCCAGAACCGGAACCAGCCAGACAATCGACAGGTTGCGCCAGAAGGATCGGCGCGGCGCCGTGATCTGCAAATCTGCTGGGCCGGGATCGCTCATACATCGTCTCTTTCGTTTGCGTCCCAGATCAGACGCGGATCGAAACTCTGCGCGGAGAGCATGGTAAAGGCAACGGACAGCGCGAAACTTACCGCGGCGATACCAGGGTTTATTGTCGCGGCAAAATCAAGCTGGACGAGCGCCGAAAGGATGGCCACGACAAAAACATCGATCATTGACCATCGACCAATGAACTCGACAACCTCGTAAAGCTTGTGCCGGGCATGCGGTTTCAAAGCCACGCGATGTTGGATTGAAAATGCCAGGTAGCCGATAGCAAGGAACTTGGCGATGGGGATCACGATGCTCGCAACGAACACGATCAGTGCGACACCGTAGGACCCGTGGCCCGCAAGTTCGACAACGCCCCCAAGGATCGTATCTTCGCTGGTCTTGCCCAGGCTTGACGTGCTGAGCATCGGGTAGGTGTTGGCGGGAATGTACGCAACGAGGCCTGCGACCAGCCATGCCCAGACCCGTTGCAGACTGCGAGGCTCCCGCGGAGCGATATGGCTCTGACAGCGGACACAACGCGACCGGTCCGGTCGGTTCACCCGACCGCAAACACGGCACCCGACAAGACCCGCGCGGCGGGCCGTCAGGACCGGCTGCGCGCGTCCAGCGTTTTCCATACGGTCAGCCTGCACATGAAGTTGTCTTTCAAAACGGTAATGACGACCAGCGCCGAGAACGCCCAGAACGCTGGCCCAAGCTCGACCCGCGCAAGACCTGCGACCTTGACCAAGGCCACGGCCACTCCGACGATGAAGATCTCGGCCATTGCCCAGGGCTTGAGACGTTGGGCCCACCGAAAGGCATTCAGCGCATGGGGCGCGGGATGCCAGCCAAGAGCCATGGGCGCCAGAGCGTAGAGTATTGCACCAAATCGGGCAACCGGGAGCAAAACGATCAAAAGTGCGACGGCAACCGAGAGAGGCGCCATCAGGCCACGCGAGAACGCCATGATCGCATCGAAAACGGATGCCCGCTGAACCAGGCCCTGGGCGCTGAGTTGCAGGAACGGAAAGAATACCGCCGCCGCCATCAGGATGATCGCCGTCAGCGCCAGCATGGTGATCCGGGTCATCGCGCCGGCCCGTGGCGCTGCCAGAACCTCGCCGCACCTGATACAGCGCGCGATCACGCGATCCGGCAGATCCCTGTCCAAATGCAAGGCATCGCAGACCGGACAGGCGATGACGGTATCAGGGTCAACCTTGGCGGGTTCCATACCGCGTTGTCTCTCATGTCGGGCAGCGAATGCAAGGCTTGGGTCCCCAATGCACCCGCCGGGACAGGCTTATTGAGTACGTCCTCTGACCCGCTGACCATTTTGCAGCCTTTCTGTCAGGCTCCGACGTTAGCTGATCCGGCAGCCGGGCGGGATCGCGGATATCGACAATCTTCACGCCCGGTTGCGAAGATGTTCAGCAAGATCGTTCCAAACCTCCTGACGCGCGATCCGTCCGTCGCGCAACAAAAACCGGTCGATGAACCGGATGCCTTCAAAGGACGCGCCGTCCGGCCATTCTCCGGACAGCGTTCCCCGACAATAGACCAGCGTCTCACCCTCCGACATCGCCACATCGAAACCATCATAGCTTTTGCGGACAAAGCGATAACGCGGCGCCGCCCAATCGATCAGCTCTTGCAATTTGGTCATCGGTTCGGCGCCGGGAAACTGCATCGAGAAATCATCTCATAGATAGCTTTCGGCCTTCGGCAGGTCCCGCTGCTCCATCGCGGCGAGATAGTCGCGGACAATTGTTTCCGGATCGGGCAAGGCCGGGGCGCCGTCGCGATGTTGACGGCCCCGCATGTAATGGGCCGATGGCATCTCGTGGATCATCACGGTGACCGCGTCAGGCGCTGCGGGCACAACCTGGCGCACGGCATCCGTAAGCACTTGTCCCAGCCGAGTTTTCTCAGCACTTTGATAGCCTTCGACGATGTGAAGCTCGATGACCGGCATGACGACCCCCTGCTAAATCTGTCTCTCAAAAAGGACAGATTTTGACTTGTTCATCTCTCAATATCTGATCCTTACAGATGTTTATTCACTTGAAAACAAAATATGCAGCATTAGGCTTGCGCAAAGCGAAGGGGAAAGAATGCGCGATACGGCAAGCGTTCAACTTCCCGAGGGCGGCAAGTCACGCAGAGTGTACCTGCTGCTCCGGGAGCGTATCTCCGGCGGCATCTATGCCGACGGGTCCGTGTTGCCGTCCGAGCATAAGCTTTGTGCCGAACATGGCGTCTCTCGCGTGACGATCCGCCGGGCGCTCGATGCGCTCTGCCAGGATGGTCTGATCAAAAAGCGGGTGGGTGCCGGATCCATCGTCAGATCCAACCGCATCATCGATACGCCACTGGCCGCGGATATGGGCACGCTTGTTCCCCAGATCGTCCGCATGGGGGAGGAAAGCACTGCGCGGCTCCTCTCCTTTTCCTACGGCCCCGCGCCCAAGACGGTGTCGAGCGCGCTGGGTCTGGCTGATGGCGCCCGCGTCCAAACGGCGGTCCGCGTGCGCGATGCGGACGGGGCGGCGTTTTCCCATCTGACGACGCATGTGCCCGAAAAAATCGCCCAGAGCTATTCGGAGGCTGACCTCGCCACCACCCCTCTTTTCCAGCTTCTGGAACGCTCCGGCGTGCAGATTGGCAGCGCACGCCAATCGGTGACAGCCGCCCTTGCGTCGCCGGATGTGGCCGATGCGCTGGGTGTGTCCGTCGGAACCGCCTTGCTGGGGCTGACACGGGTGGTGATGGATGCGGACGGGTCGGGGGTGGAGTATCTCTCGGCGCTTTACCGGCCGGACATGTTTCGGCTTGAAATGTCACTGCATCGGGTTGGGGACAGCCAGGATCGGCATTGGGAGCCGATCACCGACAAGGACGGGGGCGGTTGAGTGGAACACCCGGTCAACCGCGGCGCGGCCCCGAGAGGGCCAGGCTTGCCGCTTCACATGCGGCAACCGACGAATTCTGCATGGGCACGGCACATGTCATGTCTGCGCAAACAGGGAGGGGTGAGCTGCTTGCCCCACGATCACAAGGAGAGAAATGAAATGCGAATACCTTTTTTGAGCGGGATCACCGCCGGAGCGGTGCTGGTGGGGAGCACTGCTGCCTGGGCGGAGGAGACGATCACCGCCGTCCACGCCTTTCCGGAAACACTGATTTACACTCAGAGTTTCCTGAGCTTCGTGGAAAAGGTCAACGAGGCTGGGGAGGGCGTGATCCAGATTGACGTGCGCGGTGGACCGGAAGCCATCGGCATGTTCCAACAGCCCGACGCGGTGCGCGACGGCATTGTCGATATGGTCTATACGCCGGGCAGTTTCTACGGTGGCACCGTGCCTGAGAAAGACGCCATGGTCGCGTCCAACCTGACGGCGGTGGAAACGCGGGAAAATGGCGGCACCGAATTGATCGACCAGATCCACCAGGAAAAAATGGGGGTGAAGTACCTGGGTTGGTTCGACAGCGGCGTCAGCTACAACCTCTGGACCCGCAACGAGCCTGAATTCGATGACGAGGGCAATCTGGAGGTTGAGGGCCTGAAGCTGCGTGGGAATGCCGTCTATAACGCATTCTTCACCAACTATCTCGGGGCACAGGTGATCGACCTTCCCACTGGTGAAGTTTATGCCGCACTGCAACGCGGGGTCGTTGATGCGACCGGCTGGACGCAGATCGGTCTGATCGACCTGAAATGGAACGAGTTCCTGAACTACCGGATCGAGCCGAACTTCTTTTCAACCGATCTGGGCGTGATCATCAATCTGGATCGCTGGAACGCGCTGAGCCCCGAAGCGCAGCAGGTTCTGCAGGATGTCGCCATTCAGCACGAAAAAGACAGTGTCGAGGCGCTGACGGCCAAGAAGGACGCGGACTTTGCCGCTCTGGCCGAGGGCGGGATGCAAGTGGTCGAGCTGCAGGGCGAGGCGCGGGCAAACTACCTGGCCGCCGCTCGGGAAAAGACCTGGGAGCGCATGAAAGGCCTGATGGCCGAGCATCCCTCTGGCGACGGCAATTATGACACGCTGATTTCGCTGTTCTACGATACAGCAGCCGATTAAGAAGACATAGGCCTCGGCGCATTCCGCGCCGGGGCCTTGAGGCAGGGCAGAATGCGGCTGGTCTTTTCGATCTACACGGCATTGCTTTATGCGATGGCGGGCGTTGCCGGCGCGACGCTGATCTGGCTGATGATCTCGGTGATCACGTCGGTGGTGATGCGCAATCTTGGCCTGCAACCCTTTGCCTGGCTCTTTACCTCGACCGAATACGGTATTCTCTATATGACAATGCTCGGTGCGCCCTGGCTGGTGCGCGAAAAAGGGCATGTCCATATCGAGCTGGTCACCGCTGCCCTCCCCGCCCCTCTGCGCCGGATTGTGAGCCGTGGCGTGGCCCTAGCCTGCGTTGCGGTCAGCCTGATCCTTGCGTGGAAGGGACTGGAGCTGTTCCTGACCAATATCGAGCGGAACGACTATGACGTCCGCGCCTATTTCACACCGCGCTGGATCCTGACAATCAGCTTTCCTATCGCGTTCGGAATGATGGCCATAGAGTTCTCACGCTTCGTTTTCGGATCAGAGTTGATGCATTCGGGTGAAGCGGGGATCCACGAATAATGGAGTGGTACGAAGCGCTGGCCCTTCTGGTGGGCTCTATCATGTTCCTGATGGCGATCGGAATGCCGGTCGCGCTGGCCTTTCTGGCCGCCAACATTCTGGGGGCCTGGGTCTTCATGGGCGGCGATCGCGGGGTGGCACAACTCCTGAACAATGGCTTCGGGTCGCTGACGAAGTTTGCGCTGGTGCCGATCCCGCTTTTCCTGCTGATGGGAGAGATCTTCTTTCACACCGGGCTTGGCGGGCGGATGTTCACCGCCATTGACCGCCTTTTGGGGCGGCTGCCCGGGCGCCTGAGCTATGTGACCGTGCTGGGCGGGACAGCGTTTTCCACGCTCTCGGGCTCGTCCATGGGATCGACCGCGCTTTTGGGCTCGCTCATGGTGCCGGAGATGAGCCAGCGCGGATACAAGAAACACATGTCCGTCGGGCCGATCCTTGGCACGGGGGGGTTGGCAATCATAATCCCGCCCTCGGCTCTGGCCGTGCTACTGGCGACGCTTGCCCAGATCGACGTTGCGGCACTTCTGATAGCGGGCATCATCCCGGGACTGATCCTGGCAGGCTTCTACATCGGGACGATCTGGCTGCAAACCCAGCTCGATCCCAGTGCGGCACCGGCCTATGACGTGGAGCCGCTGCCCTTGCTAGGCAAGCTCTGGCTTCTGTTTCGGGAAGTGGTGCCGATGGTGGGCGTGATGGTGGTCATCATCGTCATGATGGTGAGGGGTATCGTCACCCCGTCCGAGGCTGCGGCCTTCGGCGCCTTGGGCGTTCTGATCCTGGCCGCGCTCTTCCGGTGCCTGACCTGGGACGCTATGAAGAAATCGGTGATCGGCGCACTGAGGGTGACGCTGATGGCGTATCTGATCGTTTTTGGATCAGCGACGTTCAGCCAGCTTCTGGCCTTTTCCGGCGCCTCGCGCGGGCTGATCGAATGGGCCACGGACTTCGAGCTGGCACCGGTCGCGATGTTGCTGGTCATGTTTGCCGTGCTGCTAATTCTTGGGATGTTCATGGAACAGATCTCCATGATGTTGCTGACCGTGCCGATCTTTTTTCCACTGGCCACGACGCTTGGCTTCGACCCGATCTGGTTCGGGCTGATCATGCTGCTGGCGCTGGAGATCAGCTTTACGACGCCGCCCTTCGGGCTGCTGCTTTTTGTGATGAAGGGGGTGGCACCACCGGATACGACCATGCGACAGATCTATCTCGCGGCGGTACCGTTTATCCTCTGCTCGCTATGCGTGGTTGCGCTGCTCATTCTGTTTCCGCAGCTGGCCCTGTGGCTGCCGGGGCTCGGCTAGTGCGGTCTGGGCGGGGTTTGACGCGCCGCCTCCTCCGCCGCTTTCTCGGCGTCGTCGGGGTCGCTGGATGGCACCGAGTAGGAGCCGTTCATCCACTTGGCAAGATCAAGATCAGCACAGCGTTTTGAACAGAATGGACGATATTTCCGCTCCGTGGCAGCGTGACAAATCGGGCAGCTCATCTAATCACCTCGGCCAGTGGCAGACGCGCACGTTTGCGTTGCAGTTCATAATGACCCAAAGGCGTCCAGCCCACCAGCGCCGTTTCCGTCGGATCGGATCTGAAGGCCGCACGTAACGCCGCCTCAAATGCACGCCGGTCCTTTTTGGGCATCGGCGCGAGATCGAGTGTGATCTGCCCTCCCAGACCGCGCACCCGCAACGCCCTTGGAAGGGCCTTGGCGGTCGCCAGATTGGCTTTGAGCCCTGCCGCCATGGACGTATCCGGGCCCGTATTGACATCCACTGCGACCAAGGCCCGTGTCGGCTCCACAAAGAATGAGGCCCCGCCCGACAATGCGACCCGGTGGGAGCGGGCCGCGTCTATCGCCTCCAGCGCGCCGTGATCTTCCAGGCATCCGGCGTCTGTCACGATATCCGCAGGCTCGCTCCAATCCCGCCAGGCCAGCAGATGTGGACCGTCGCCATCCAGGAGGCGTTCGACCTCTCCCTCGGCATCGTCCATGATCTGCCGGGCAAGCCCTGACATGGCTGTGATATCCTCCGCGATCTCCTCCACATCGGCACCGGCACAGGCAGAGCGCAGGATCAGACCGAAAGGTTCCGCATCGAAAACATCATGTGCGACCTCGAGCAGCCGATCGCGTTCTTCTTCGTCCCGGATAACCCGCGAGATGTTCAACCCCGGCGCGTCGGGCGTCACGATCGCATAACGGCTCTTGAAGAGCAGGCGCTGCGTGACAGGCATCGCCTTGCCCGGCTCGGCGTAGCCGGTGACCTGAACCAGCAATGTGGACCCTGCCGACAAACCCTTGACCTGCCTCAGAAACGCCCGGCCGTCCGGTGTGGCGAGAAACATGCCGCCCTGCCCTTTGACCGGCCTCTCGGCCCGGGCGCGGTAGATCGTTCCGGGCGCCGGCTGATCGGTTTCGATCAGAATGTCATCCAGGGCGCCATCCACCATCAGCACCGCGGTTTCCCGGCCCTGCAAATGGTCCAAAAGAATAGTTCGCCCCTTCATGCGTCAGCCCTGTAAAGCGGATATCCCGCGGCCTGCAAGAGGCCCGCCGTTTCGGCCAGCGGCAGGCCCACGATGCCCGTGAAGGACCCGCTGATCCACGGAATGAAGGCGCCGGCCGGCCCCTGGATGGCATATCCGCCCGCCTTGCCTTGCCAGTCTTCGGTCGCCAGATAGGCATTCACCTCGGCATCCGACAGCCGTTTCATCTTGACCTGGCTGACCACATCACGCTCCCACACCTGATCGCCCCTGCGTATCGCAACGGCCGTGATCACACGATGCCTGCGCCCGGACATGGCATGGAGAAACTCCGCCGCCTGCCCCGCATCTTCGGGCTTGCCGAGAATACGACGACCCAGCGCGACCGTGGTGTCGGCGCAAAGCACGATATCCGATGCCCCGGCCTTTACCGCCGCTGCCTTTTCACGCGCGATGCGGGCGCAGTAGGGACGCGGGAGTTCGTTTTTCAGAGGGGTTTCGTCGATATCGGGGGGGCGGATTTCATCCGCCACCACCCCGATCTGCGCCAGAAGCTCTCGCCGTCGTGGACTGCCAGAGCCCAAGATCAAAGCCATGTTTAGCCCAAGCCCTTGGTCCGAAGCGCAAATATCAAATCGTGACCGCTTACTTGAAACGGTAATTGATCCGACCCTTGGTCAGATCATAGGGGGTCATTTCGACCTGCACCTTGTCGCCAGCCAGAACGCGGATGCGGTTTTTGCGCATCTTGCCTGCCGTATGTGCGATGATTTCATGGCCATTCTCTAGCTCGACCCGAAACGTCGCATTGGGCAGGAGTTCCTTCACGACACCGGGAAATTCGAGCGTATCTTCCTTGGCCATGTTGTCTCCATTACAGTGGGTCCCGCCATGTGCGGGGCGTGGCCTTAAATGAGGCCATCCCTCCTTTTTTTCAAGGGCGTTCTGAGCGGAGGTCCCGCTTTGTGACCGATTTGATGCGGGCCGGCTGCTCCTGCCAGTGAGTGCGGTTGAGAACGACGCCGTCATGGCGGACATGTGCGATGGCATCCAGATCGACCTCGGCATAGGTCCATCCGGGCAGATCAAGCTGACCCTCGGCAAGCACGCCGGTCTGCGGAAACCCCTTGTCTGGCGGGCCGAACACGCCGCCCGTACCTGTGTTGATGTCAACGGCAGGCGACCAGTCCGCGGCCCCGACGACAGACGACATCACCGAAACACATTGGCTTTCCAAGGCCCGCGCCATCGCCCCGATCCGCACACGCCAGTAACCCGACAGTGCCTCGGTACAGGATGGCACCAGAAGAATATCGGCCTCGGCCAAGGCGCGGCCCAGCAACGGAAATTCCGCGTCATAGCAAATCAGAACACCGATCCGGCCCAGATCCGTGTCGAAGAGGGTCAAGGGACCGCCCGATGCGACATGCCATTCTTCCCGTTCGAACCGGGTCATGATCTGCTTATCCTGAACACCGACGGCACCATCCGGCGTGATCAGCCGCGCCCGGTTGACCGGACGTGGATCCGCAGCCGCAGGGCCGGATGCGGCGAGGATATGCACATCATGCTCCGCAGCCAGCCGGGCATGCAGTGCATCCGCTTCGGCCATCAGATCGGAAACCGCGTGGAGCGACCCCTCCAGATCACCGGCAACGGTCGCGCCTGCCAGCGTCGCCAGTTCCATCGCCCCGTATTCCGGAAAAACCAGCAGCGTGGCACCGTTCGAGGCGGCCTCCGACACCCAGGATGCCAGCTTGTCTTCGTATTGCGCCCAAGTATCGAACCAATCCAGAGGATAGGCCGCGGTTGCAACCTTCATGGCGCGCCCCTTCAAACCGTTTGCTCAAGGCTTAGCTTCTGCAATCCGGCTTGGCGAGGGCTGCAGGGATGCCCGCCTGAAAAAGCGAGCATCCCGCGATCCCAAATTTGGCTCTGGGCGTCCAGGTCTTAGCCGATGGCGGAATACGGATCTTCCACGCCATAGAACACGCCCGCATCCACCTCGACCGTGTCGATGATGGTGTTCAGGATCACGACCTTGCCGACACTGTCCTGATCATGAGCCCCGCCATTGCCACCTTGATTGCTGATGAAATTCAGCACCGTATCGATCGTGCCATCGCCATCATAGTCGAAGTGTTCAACCGATGCCAACTCCACCGTATGCCCTTCGAAGACCAATTGATCGCCTTCGGCAGCGGTGTAGTCGGTCACGATCTTGACGCCGATATCGGCGACCCAGTGAT
Source organism: Thalassococcus sp. S3 (assembly GCF_004216475.1). Classification (GTDB taxonomy): domain Bacteria; phylum Pseudomonadota; class Alphaproteobacteria; order Rhodobacterales; family Rhodobacteraceae. Next base: position 3,753,591 of record NZ_CP022303.1, read on the forward strand.
CGTGGACATTGTCGTTCTCGCCTGCAACACCGTTCATCGAGTAGTCGACATTGCCTTCGGCATCCCGGTGTTTGTCGAGGATCTCTTCCTTTGCATCAATCAACCAGCGGAACACGAAAGTGTCGGCGCCGCGCCAGCCGGTCATGGTATCGGTATCCTCGACCGGTTGGCCTGGATTGACCTGTCCACCCGGATCCTGCGCCGGCACGGGCTCGCCCCCGTAGGAGAAGGCATAAAGCAGATCGTCACCCCGTCCGCCGTCAAGCGCATCGTTTCCGGCGCCGCCTTCGAGCGTGTCGTTGCCATCGCCGCCCCAGAGGGTGTCGACACCGGCACCGCCCGAGACGTTGTCATTGCCCTGTTCACCATCCACGCGGTCGTTACCGGCGCCGCCATGCACCTGATCATCGCCATGCCAGCCATAGACAAGATCGTCACCATCGTCACCAAAGACCTGGTCGTCTCCGACGTTGCCGGTCACGCCGTCATTGCCCGTGCCACCCCGCACGATGTCATTGCCACCGCCGCTGTTGATGAAATCGTCATCGGCCCCGCCAAAGATCTGGTCGACCCCGTCGCCGGAAACGATCCTGTCGTTACCGGCGCCCCCGACACCGACATTGTCTCCATCGTCGAGGCGCAGCAGGTCATTTCCATCGTTCCCAAAAAGCACGTCATCGCCATCACCGCCGAAAAGCCGGTCATCGCCCGCGCCGCCGCTCATCGAGTCGTCGCCGCGCCCGCCGTACAACAGATCGTTGCCGTCTTCGCCGTCGACGAGATCCCGACCGGCGCCCCCGTTCAGCGTATCATTCCCCGATCCACCGCTCAGCAGATCATCCCCCTCGTTCCCGAGAATGAAGTCATCTCCGCTATTGCCATAAAGCTGATCCCCATCACCGCCACCGACGATATAGTCGTTACCGCCGAGGCCAAAGATGATGTCATATCCTGCAGTCCCGAACAGCTGATCGTTCCGGTCCGTTCCCTCAATCAGATTGACGGGAGACACGATTGCAGTGATGGGCATCACGGGGGCCAGCGCCGCGTTTGAAATCGCCGGGAACTCTCTGTCGCGGGCCCCAATCGTTATGGGTTCGGGAAAATGCGCCAGGTCGTCCAGCGAAACGGCCAGCGTGGGCGCGCCCGGCAACCCCGGCATGGTGGGGGAGAGAAAATCGTCCAGACCGTACCAGCCCAAAGCGTGAATATGTGACATGTCGAGATCCTTTATTGGCGTGCAGGTTGAGCGCACCCGAGATCACGGACCACAATCAAACGCGTTGGATTCTGGCACCGGGATATCGGAGCGCGGAACCTCAAAATACAATTCAGGGTTGATTCGCAAAAGTGGTAAACAATGTTTACCTGAGATTTCAAGGCGATTTTATTTATTAATTACATGAAGGTAGAATCATGCTACCTTACAATAGAGCCTATTGGAAGTTGAGTAAACGCAACCAGATGTTGCGTTGAACGTGTTGTTCAACCGGTCAATGCGATTGCGAGAGACCCGTTTGCGAAGACAGGCCGAGGCCGTAAACCTCGTCCCTTTCGTTTTCTGTTGATACGCGTCAGCCCGCCTTCGCATTCCACGTTTGACGCATCAATTCTTGTTGGGATCTGCAGTGGTGTTGAGGGGCCGTGACGACCCCGGATACAGGCCCGAACACAGGATCGTCGCTGCCTTTTTCAGGGTTCGGCCAGATATCTCGCGCGCGGCCTGATCATCTGGCCACTTTGCACCTGCTCAATGGCATGGGCAATCCACCCCGCAGCGCGGCCTATCGCAAAGAGGGACGTGGCCGCATGCGGAGGGTACGCAAAATGCACCTCCAACGCAGCGAGAGCGGCATCGATATTGGGCGCAATCGCAAGACGGTCGGATATCTGCCCGACCGCCATCCGAGCGGCCGACCTGCGGGGGATCTGCTCAAGAAGATGCCGCGCTCTGGGATCACCCTCAGGATAAAGGGGATGGCCGAAGCCAAAGGCATAGGGCGCACTTTCGGCATGCCCGTTCAGAAAGGTGTCAAAACGTCCCTTTATCGCCGCGCCCAATGCCTTATTGGTCAACCCCGCAACGCCCCCATGCAGCGGTCCGCTCAAGGTGGCCATCCCCGCCAAAAGAGATGCGGGCAGGCTGGCACCGGTTGCGGCACAAACCCGAACCGCGAATGTCGATGGGTTCAATTCATGATCGCTGAGAAGCACCAGCGCACGCCGGGCGGCATCGGTTCCGGTGCCATCGAGCCCCCAGACAGATCCGATCCGCGTGTGAATGTGTCCCGTCTCGCTTCGTCCCAAACAGGCATCGGCGATTAACGAGATCATGTTGCCCACTTCCCGGGCCATCTGCCCTGCGCTTCGGCCCTGCATCGGGGTCGCGGCCTCCGCTTGCTGGGCAAGGGCTTTCATGGCCCGGGCGAAGGGGGTTGACCCCTCAACGCTGAGTTTCGTCAAGACAGAGGTGACACGCCCACCCCCGCAAAGCAGTTCCGCCACCTCCTCCAAGGCCAGCGTCTCGGCGCAGTCTTCGATCGCATGCCCTCGCACCCAGATCGTGCCGTCCCTGATTTCGGAAATGGATGTCGGCAGCACCGGATCCCCCCAACGAATGGCCGCTTCAGCGACATCCGCGCGGGCCCTAGGGCGACGTTTCTGCCGCAGGAGCGTATCGACGTCACGCCTTGAATACAGGCTGAGACGCGCGTCATTCGGATCGGCCCTGGCACGGATCTGACGTCGGCTGACATAGGCGTAAAGGGTCTGAGGCTTGATCCCCAATATAACGCAGGCGGACTTTGCATCGATCCAGTCAGGCTCTTTCATGTTGATTATATTGATCAAGATTTACCCGCGCACAAGCACCTGATTTGCTGGCGACAAACCAAGGAGGCTTTTATGCAAAACGCATTGCATCGCCAGATTGATGAGGCTTTGGGGCTGGACCTCACCCCTCCCGTTTCTGTCACGCAGGTCGGCTCGGCCGAATTGCCGTCCTGTTTTGCGGTCACGGATCTTGCGGTGTCCGCTTTTCGCGCGGCATCCGTCGAGCTTGCGGAACTGATCGGCGCGCATGAGGTCGTCCTGGACCGCCGTCTTGCGGCGCTCTGGTTCGACATGACCTTACGGCCTGTGGGTTGGGATTTACCATCCGCATGGGATGCGATCGCCGGCGTCTACCGGTCAAGTGATGGCTGGATACGTCTTCACACAAATGCCCCGCACCATCGCGATGCAGCTTTGCGGGTCCTTGATTGCGCGGCGGACTGGGATGCGGTCGCCTCCGTCGTGGAACGCTGGCGCAAGACAGATCTGGAAGCCGCAATCGTCGCTGGGCACGGGGCGGCGGCGGCGATGCACACCACCGATGAATGGGCTGCGCACCCCCAGGGGCGCGCCGTCGCAAGCGAACCTCTGATCGACTGGCAGCAGATCGGCGCAGAGGCAAGGCCGGTCCGGATCGAGCAGATCAAGGTGCTTGACCTCACCCGCGTTCTCGCCGGACCTGTCGCGACGCGGTTTCTCGCAGGTTTCGGCGCGGAGGTTCTGCGGATTGATCCGCCGTGGTGGACCGAACCCGGTGTAGAGCCCGAGGTCACGCTCGGCAAAAGGCGCGCAGGTCTGGATCTGACACAAACCAATGACCGAACCCGATTTGAGCGTCTGCTTTCAGACGCGGATGTCCTTGTGCACGGCTACCGACCCGGCGCGCTTGAGGGGCTTGGATATGGTCGGGATCGGCTGTGCCGCCTTGCCCCACATCTTATCGACGTCAGCCTATGCGCCTATGGCTGGAGCGGACCATGGGCAGATCGCCGTGGCTTTGACAGCCTCGTTCAGATGAGTTGCGGAATTGCGGAAGAAGGGATGCGCCGAAAGGGCGCGGACCGACCAGTTCCGCTCCCTGTCCAGGCCCTGGACCACGCAACAGGATATCTGATGGCTGCCACGGTCTTGCGCGCCCTGAGGATCCGCAACCGGTCCGGCAAGCTGATGTCCGCCCGTCTGTCATTGGCCCGCACCGCCGCGCTCCTCACGTCTCAAGGATCGCGTGATTTTCAGGGCGCTGTGATCGAGGAAACGGAAGACGATCTGGATCCGTCAACCGAACCAACCGGCTGGGGACCTGCGCGCCGCCTTCGCTTTCCGGTGCAAATGGACAAGAAGGGACCAAATTGGCGACATCCGGCGGGGCCTTTGCGGATTGATCCTGCAAGCTGGTGATCGAACAAATAATGACGTGCGCGGTTTGAGACCGACACCCATTAAGCAGGGCGTCTCCGCTCCGCCAACTCGGTTCAGGAGTTTCGGCAGATGGAGGTCGTCTGTCACCAACCTGCATCGGACAGCGCACGATGACGCTATCATCCAAGGCACTGAGCCGGCTAACCTGTCATGATGTGAGGTGGTGCTGCTGGAGAGAATCGAACTCTCGACCTCTCCCTTACCAAGGGAGTGCTCTACCTCTGAGCTACAGCAGCACGCTGTTCTCCAGATTACTCCCCGGACATGGCCCCGGATCGTGCGGGCACTGGAGCGGCCCTTTCGTTTGGACGTTTCACAGGCAAAGTCGACCATGTGAAACCGATGCCCGAGCTATAGTTTTCGCCAGCATCGTGCGCGGGTGATTAGACGCAAATTTCCAGACACGCAAGGGCAATCTGGACCCGGTCTGATCCCTGAGCTAGACAAGAGAACATGGCGCAGAAACCCACACCGAAATCCCGACCCAACAAGGGAGAAAGCCGCGAGGACCGGCTTAAGGCGGCGCTGAAGGCAAACCTGGCGCGACGTAAATCGCAGGCCAAGGCGCGGTCGCATGCGCCGGACGATACAGGCAGTGAGAAGGAATAAGGGCAGATGGATTCGATTGTTGTGACGGGGAACGGACCGCTGAGCGGTCAAATTCCCATTGCGGGCGCAAAGAATGCCTGCCTCACCTTGATGCCGGCAACCCTGCTCAGCGAAGAGCCCCTGACCCTGACCAACGCCCCCAGGCTCAGCGACATACGCACCATGACCGATCTTCTGGGATCGCTCGGGGCCGAGGTCAGCACCCTGCACAACGGCAAGGTGCTTGCGATGTCGAGCCACCATATCAACAATCACATGGCGCATTACGACATCGTCCGCAAAATGCGCGCCTCGATCCTTGTCTTGGGGCCCATGCTCGCCCGCGAAGGACACGCTGTGGTCTCGCTGCCCGGGGGCTGCGCGATCGGGGCCCGCCCCGTCGATCTTCACCTCAGAGCCCTAGAGTCCATGGGCGCGGAGCTTGAACTCAAAGACGGTTATGTCCATGCCTCCACGCCGAGTGGGCGATTGACCGGAGGAACGGTTGAGTTTCCGTTCGCATCGGTCGGTGCGACCGAGAACGCGCTGATGGCCGCCACATTGGCCAAGGGAACAACCGTTCTCAAAGGCGCGGCGCGGGAGCCGGAGATCGTCGATCTGGCAAGATGTCTGCGCAAGATGGGCGCGCGCATCGAAGGTGACGGGACGGAGACGATTACAATTGAAGGGGTTGACCGTTTGAACGGGGCAACCCATCCGGTCGTGACCGATCGTATCGAACTTGGCACCTACATGCTGGCCCCGGCGATATGCGGTGGCGAGGTCGAGCTGCTGGGTGGCCGCAAGGACCTCTTGTCGGCCTTTTGCGACAAGCTTGACGAGGCGGGCGTGGAGATTGACCAAACCGAACAGGGCCTGCGGGTCAAGCGGCGCGCCGATCATATTCGCGCGGTCAACGTCACGACCGAACCTTTCCCCGGCTTTCCTACGGATCTCCAGGCCCAGATGATGGCCCTGCTCTGCACCGCCGACGGGGTCAGCGTGCTGGAAGAGACGATCTTTGAAAACCGGTTCATGCATGCGCCCGAGCTTATGCGGATGGGGGCCACGATCGATGTGCATGGCGGAACGGCCACCGTGACCGGCGTGCGGACCCTGAAGGGCGCGCCGGTGATGGCGACGGATCTCAGAGCATCGGTATCGTTGATCCTGGCCGGTCTCGCGGCAGAGGGAGAGACCACGGTGAGCCGCGTCTATCACCTTGACCGTGGCTATGAACATGTGGTGCGAAAGCTTGAAGGCGTGGGAGCGCGCATTGAGCGGGTGAAGGCACAGTGACACAGGACGCGACATTCGAAGACGGACGGGAGGCGCCGCTGAACCTTGGGGCGCAGGATGCCGAGGATTTGCAGGTTATCTCAAGCCTGGTGCAGGACGCGGTGCTGCCGATCCACGAAATCACCTGGCGCGCGGCACAAAGACGGTTCGGTCTCTTGCTCAACAGGTTCCGGTGGGAGGACAATCCTGAAAACCGGCAGCGGGACTATGAGCGTGTGCAATCTGTCCTCGTGATCGAAAATGTGCTGAGGGTGGCAAGCCAGGGAGTGGATCGCAGTGACAAGGACACGATCCTGTCCCTGATGTCGATTGCGTTCGATGCGGGAGAAGACGGCGCTGGCGACGTGTTGCTGACATTTGCGGGCGACGGCGCTATCCGTTTGAGTGTCGAGGCGCTCGATATCAGCTTGAAAGACGTCACGCGCCCCTATCGCGCCCCTTCGGGACAAAAGCCAAGTCATCCCGAATGACGATCCGCATCCTGACCCCGCATGACCTTGTGGATTGGCGCGCGATCCGGTTGGAGGCCTTGAAGACGTTCCCGGAGGCCTTTTTGTCGACTTACGCGGATGAAAAGGCCAAATCAGACGATGAAGTGCGCGAACGCCTTGCCCAGAACTGCATCATCGGCCGGTTCGACGGGACCGACCTGACCGCGGTTTTGTCACTCGACCCAGAAACAGCGGCACCCCTTGCGCACCGGGTCTGGATCAACGCCTTTTACGTGCGCGCGACCTGGCGGGGCGGGCCAGCGGCCCACGAGCTACTGCAGGATGCCATCGTGCAGGCGCGAGCGCGGGGATTTGCTCAGATCGAACTCTATGTCGCCGAGGAAAACAACCGTGCGATCCGATTTTACGAGCGCGCCGGCTTTGAGCGATGCGGGCTGATGCCGCGTGCGGTAAGGCTCCCAGATCGCTACCAGAACGATCTGCACTATTGGATGCCTTTAGACCGGGCTTGAGGCCAGCAAGGCACAGGGCTATGTCGCTGCTCCAGACAGGAGGCGTGCAACGATGCCAGTATTTCTCTCTACACGCTCGGACGATTTCGAGACGAAGTTTTCCGAGCTTCTTGGCGCCAAGCGCGAAGACAGCGCTGATGTCGATGCGGTTGTCGCCGATATCATCGCGGATGTCCGGTCCCGGGGCGATGAGGCTGTGCTGGAGTTGACCGAAAAATTCGACCGGGTCCGATTGTCACCCGAGGCACTCGCCTTCAGCGAAACCGACATCGCGGACGCGGTTGCAGCCACGCCCAAAGAGGACCGTGCGGCACTCGAATGCGCAGCCGAGCGCATCCGCGCCTACCATGATCGCCAGATGCCGGCGGATGAAACCTGGACGGACGCCTCCGGTGCCACCCTGGGATGGCGTTGGAGCGCGGTGTCGGCGGCAGGTCTTTACGTACCGGGCGGATTGGCCAGCTACCCCTCCTCCGTTCTGATGAATGCGATCCCGGCCAAGGTGGCCGGTGTCGAGCGGTTGGCTATGGTGGTGCCCACGCCGGATGGAGTGGTCAACCCGCTGGTGCTCACGGCGGCGCATTTGTCTGGCGTGGATGAAGTCTACCGCATCGGCGGCGCACAGGCCATCGCAGCGCTTGCCTATGGGACCGAAACCATTGAGCCCGTCGACAAGATCACCGGCCCCGGAAATGCTTATGTCGCGGCGGCAAAGCGGCGGGTGTTCGGCAAGGTCGGCATCGATATGATCGCCGGACCGTCCGAGATCCTTGTCATCGCGGACAGGGACAACAATCCCGACTGGATCGCAATCGACCTCCTCAGCCAGGCAGAGCATGACCAAAGCGCCCAGTCCATCCTGATCACGGATGATGCCGACTTTGGCCAGGCCGTGGCAAAGGCGGTCGATGCGCGCCTGCGCGACCTTTCGCGCGCGGATATCGCCGGCCCAAGCTGGCGGGACTTCGGGGCCATCATCACCGTGCGGGATCTCGATGAGGCCGCCGAGATATCGAACCGGATCGCGCCGGAACACCTTGAGCTATGCGTGGCAGATCCTGAAGCGCTGTCGGGCAAGTGCATTCATGCGGGGGCAATCTTTCTCGGGCAATGGACGCCCGAGGCGATCGGGGATTACGTCGGCGGCCCAAATCATGTTCTGCCCACAGCCCGGTCTGCCCGGTTTTCCTCCGGTTTGTCCGTTCTGGACTTTTTGAAGCGGACCACACTGGCACGGATGACACCGGATGCGCTCCGTGCTATTGGCCCGGCGGCGGAGCGGTTGGCACAGTCTGAAAGCCTGGATGCGCATGGACAATCCGTGCGGGCCAGGCTGGATCAGTTGAACAGGTAACACGAGACATGTCTCACATCGTTGATATCGCGCTCGACGACGCGGGTCTGCCCCCTCCCACGCCCGAAATCGAGCAAGAGCGCAAGGTCGCCATGTTCGATCTGCTGGAGGACAATACGTTCATCCTGCCCAAGCGGGACGACCGGACCGTGCCCGACGGCCCATACAACGTCGCCCTCGCAATCCGTGAAAAACGGCTGGTTTTTGATGTGACAACGACAGCCGATGAAAAGGCGGCCGAGTTCCATTTGTCGCTTGGACCGTTCCGGCAAGTCGTCAAAGACTATTTTCAGATCTGCGAAAGCTACTTCGACGCGGTCAAAACCCTGCCGCCCAGTCAAATCGAAACCATCGACATGGCGCGGCGCGGGATCCACAACGAGGGCAGCCGCGTTCTGCAGGAACGGCTGGAAGGCAAGGCCGAAGTCGACAACGACACCGCGCGACGCCTTTTCACTCTGATCTGCGTGCTGCATTTCGGGGGCTGACATGGCGCAAGAGCTCCCACAATCGGTGCTCTTTTGCTGCGACCACAACGCGGTCCGCTCTCCGATGGCGGAAGGGATCATGAAAAAGTTCTACGGAACCGGAACTTACGTGCAGTCTGCAGGTGTCAGAAATGACCTGGAAATCGACGGTTTTTCCATCGCCGTCTGTCAGGAGATGGATGTCGAGCTGTCCCGGCATCGGTCGCGATCCTTTGACGAGATGGAAAACTGGGGGGATGATCTGTCCTCTTTCGATCTTGTCGTGGCACTTTCTCCGGCCAGCCAGAGACGTGCGCTTGAGCTGACGCGGTTTTATCACCTCGACGTCGAATACTGGCCCATTCTGGATCCGACAGGCCTGGGTGAAACGCGCGAAGCCAAGCTGGAAAGCTACCGGCAGGCACGCGATCAGATCATCACACGTCTCAAAGAGCGTTTCGGTGCCCCGACGGAGATACAATGACCCAACAGATCCAACGCTATTTCGATGCGTTCAATGCAGGCAATGTCGACGGAATGCTGGACTGCCTGACAGACGATGTCGCGCATCACGTCAACGAGGGCGAGGTTCGGCGCGGCAAGGCTCTCTTTGCCGAATTCTGTGCTCATATGAACCGCTGCTACGCAGAAACACTTACCAACATGACGCTGTTCGTCACGCCCGACGGCACGCGCGGAGCTGCGGAATATGTGGTCAACGGTCAGTATCTTGAAACCGACGCCGGTTTGCCAGAGGCACAAGGGCAGCGATACAAGCTGCCCGCCGGATCCTTCTTCGATCTTAGGGACGGCAAGATAAGCCGGGTGACGACCTACTACAATCTTGCCGACTGGATCCGCCAGGTCTCATGATCGAGACGCGCGTCCTGATCGGCGATGCCATCGAAGACGCGCTCGATGCACTTGCGCGTCTTCGGATCGAGGTCTTCAGGGACTGGCCCTATCTCTATGACGGCGATCTTGATTATGAACGCGGCTATCTGCGCACTTATCGCGAAAGCGAGGCGGCTATTCTTGTCGGCGCGTTCGATGGATCCCGCCTGATCGGTGCGGCAACGGGCACGCCGCTTGCGGACCACGCCGACAATTTTGCAATGCCCCTGGCCGAAACCGGACTGAATCTCGGCACCATCTTCTATTGCGCGGAATCTGTGCTTCTGCCCGAATTTCGGGGGCGCGGGTTGGGACATCGCTTCTTTGATATGCGCGAGGCACATGCGCGCGCCCTTGGATTTGGCTGGTCCTGCTTTTGTGCCGTGAGCCGCCCAGAGGATCATCCGTTGAGGCCGGCGAGATACCAGCCGCTCGACCCGTTCTGGAGAAAGCGGGGATACGCACCCGTCGACGGCGCAATTGCGCATTTTTCATGGAAAGATGTCGATCAGTCCGCTGAGGATCAAAAGCCGCTCCAGGTCTGGTTGCGCGCACTCTAGGGGGGCAAGACGAGGCAGAGAGTTGCCCGGTGACGCCGTCTTGAAGAGGCTGCTTCGCTGCACATTCGCTTTCGTCGCGCAGCAAAAAGCGCTTGTCTGCGCGTCTCCCCAACCTGAGGTCACGACAAAAGCCGGTCCTTTTGCAACAGTCCCAGACCCGGCGCTTTGCACGTCACAAATAAATGCGATTTGACCTGTCGATCTATCATGGATAAGCTTTATCCACGAATTAGCGGGGAGAGAAATGAAGCTTGGTGATGGAGTGGAACAGGCGATCCATGCCGTTGCGGTGCTGGCGAGTTTACCGCCGGGCAGTCTGCTCTCGGCGGCGGCTCTGGCGGAGTTCCATGGCGTATCGCAAAGCTATCTCCTGAAACATATGCAGGCGCTCTCCAAGGCGGGGCTTGTCGAAACGATGCCGGGTCCGAAAGGCGGTTACCGCCTCGCCCTGGCGCCGGACAGAATTTCCCTGCTCGACGTCGTTCTCGCAGTCGAAGGGCCCGAGCCGGCCTTCCGCTGCAAGGAAATTCGCCAGAAGGGCCCGGACCCTCTGCCGGCGCATCGCTATGCAAAGCCGTGCCAGATCAACGTCGCCATGCTGCGCGCCGAACGCGCTTACCGCGCAGAATTGCGCGCCGTGACCATCGGGCAACTCATGGCCCAGGTGGCCGCCGACGACACCGACGGCGCGCTTGCCGCGCGCGGATGCAAATTCTTCGAACCGCATTTGCGCCAGACACCATCAAACGAGAACTGAAAGGACCTGCCCATGCACCCCCGTCTTGACTACATGACCGCGGCGCCCGACGCCTTCCAGGCGGTTCTGGCCCTTGAGACCTATGTCGCCGGAAAATCCGGCCTTGATGCGCGCCTGATCGACCTTGTCAAACTCCGCGCCTCGCAGATCAACGGCTGTGCCTTTTGCGTCGATATGCACACGAAGGAAGCAAAAGCCCATGGTGCCGATCCGCAATGGATCAACCTGGTTTGTGTCTGGCGCGAAGCAGGCGTCTTCAGCGCGCGCGAGCGGGCCGCCCTGGCCTGGACCGAAGCGGTCACCAATGTCCGCGACACCGGCGTGCCGGATCAGGACTTTGAGGCAATCGGCGCGCATTTCAGTGATGCGGAGATTGTAAAACTGACCGTAGCAATCGGCACAATCAACCTGTGGAACAGGCTGGCTGTCAGTTTCCGTACGCCCCATCCGGTTGATGAGGCCGCGTGATTTCGCAAACGGACAGGCCCGATCGGCGGATAATCCCGATTGGGCCAGATCCCGCCAAAAGCGTTTGGGAATAACCCCACCCCTGCAGGCGTAGTCCTTTCGAGAGCAGCCCAGCGCTGTTCAGTTCAGCGAAAGGAAAACGACGATGAAGCTCCCAATATTCGTCCTGACCGGAAGTCTGGCTGTCACCCTCATGTCGCCGCCAGCCTTCGCAAACGATGTCCGCGATGCGATCCGGCTCTTCAACGATGTCTTCAACGCGCAGCCAACCCGCCGGGTTCGGATATGTGAGGATGACGACGACGATGGTGGCCGGTGCTATTACGTGCGGCCGGGCCGGACCATCTATCTTGATGATGACGACGACGACCACGGGCGGCGTTGGCGCCGATACGATGACGACGATGATGATGGGGGCCGTTGGGACGACGATGACGACTAACGGCAAACGTCAATCAGACAGCCGAAGGGCCCGCATCACGGATGTCGGGCCCTTTTTCGTTCGTTCAGACACTGTCGGGCAGAGTGTGGCCTTGCAGCGGCAATCGCGGATAGTCGACAGGCATCGCGCCCCGCGGCGCGCGCAACTGGTTGGGCAAGACCCACGAATTGGGCCGCGCCCATTCCCATTTCACAGCGGTCAGGTCCTGTTCGGGGTCTGTGAATTGCTGCATCGCACGCCCGTTCAGGGACTTGCGGACATCGGCATAGACCGCGACATCGGGATATCCGCGCTCGGCCCAGGCCTGTTCAAGCTGTCGGGCAAAGTCGTAGATGATATCGGGCCGGCCCAGCACGTTGCGGGCCTGTCGAAAGCTCATCACCTGATAGGGGTCAACGGTCCAGGTTTCGCTGCCATCTGCGGCGACGATCCGAAACGTGCCTTCGCTCTGCCGGTCATAGATCCTCATGCGCCACGAAAACCGGTGGCCATCTCCGGTCCAGCCCACCATGTTGTCAAAGAATACCTGCCGCTGAGGCACGGCGACCTGAACGGCGAACCAGACCCCCAGCGCCAGCAGAGCGACGGGCATCAGCCGAAACCGCGCTTTAGGCAGCGCAGGCATCGGCGGCAGCGTTTCAAACCGGCACAGCGCCCCGCGCAACAGCCGTTGCGGCCAATCCGGCGCGAAAAAGATCGTCGTGAGGGCGAGCGTAATCCACGGAAAGATACCGATGTTGAACAATTGTGCATTGGACCAGTGGAACACTGCATAAATCAGAAACACGGCCATCCGGGTCCGATGCCAAAGCAGAAGGGGCGCGCCCACGACATGCAAAAGGATCACACCCCAGGCCGCCACGACAAAGGCCAGATCATACTGAAAGAGAAACCCGAAGAAGACGTCGTCTTCACGTCCCGCCAACCACGAGCGCAGCGGCTCTCCGCGAAGCCAGTCATCGGTGATCTTTACGATGCCGGCATAGACGAGGATGATTTCAAGCTGCAGCTTCAGCGCGGTCACAGGCCAGCGGGGGATCACCAGGCTGCGGATTCGCGGCCAAAGCCAGGCATCCACGGAAAAGGCGCTGTGCGCAGGCATGAATGCCAACAGTACGCCGAACAGGATCACCATATAGTTGTGGTTGAGATACTGGGTCCGGTCCAGAAGGAAGAAATACGCGAAGATCCCGGTCAGCGCAACGATGGAGACGCGATAGAACGCGCCCAAAGCGACAAGCAGGCCAAAAAGACCGACGCCGCCCCAAATGATATGGATCCAGGGCTCCGGCGCGGGTTGGACGAAACTCCAGAACGGAAAGTTAAAGTCGGGTTCGACATAGTACCGGGCAATGCGGTCATAGCGGACATATCGCCACCAGTCCCACGCCAGGATAAGCCCAAAGGCAATCCGAACCACGACAAGGGATTGAATGCTCACGGGCTCTTCAAGCGCGCGATGCAGACGGCTCAGCATTTGGGGTTTCGATGTCACATCACCCTCCTGTGCGAATGATTTGTCGGGAATACGCAGTGGCGGCGCTACGTATTCCATTCAATCGCAAGGCATTTGGCAAAGCGGCGCCCAAGGGATCCACAAGGCGAGGAGAGACATGACCGAGCCCACGCGCATTATCTACGACGGCGAATGCCCCTTTTGTGCGCGCTATGTCCGCATGGTCCGTCTGCGCGATGCCGTAGGCCAAGTGGAGTTGATCGACGCGCGCTCCCACCATCCGATCATCAGCCAGATCGCAGACGCTGGTCTAAATCTGGATGATGGAATGGTTGTCGTGATGGATGGCAAATTGCATCACGGCGATGCGGCGATGACGGCCCTGGCGGTGATGACGACGCGCAGCGGTCTTTTTAATCGGCTGATGCGGGCGATGTTCGCTAATCCCCGGCTCGCCCGCGTCCTTTATCCTCCGCTTGTTGCAGGCCGTGCCATCGTTCTACGCTTGCTGGGGCGCCGCAAAATCAACGGTTAAGCTCGGCAAGCCGCGCGGCCTCTTCCGCTTCCGAAAGCACGGCACCTGCCCCGGTGCTTTGCATCCATGCTTCCAGCGCGTCGAAGGCGCTTGCCGGAACAAAATCATCATTCCCAGGTAATTCGGTCGCGGCGGCAAATCTCAATTCCCAAGTGGCATTGCTTTGGCATCCGACGCCAACCAGATCGCTGCGTTGGGGCAAACGCAGCTCAAACTCCCGGCAGAACGCGCCACCCGGCCCAGTGAAAGAGGCAATCATGGTGACCTCGCCATCGCCCAGGGCGGAATTGGACCCCGACGGGACGGTATTCAGAACCGGCGCAAGCGATGCCATATCGAAGGTGTTTTGCGGCATCTCGCCGGGCCCCAGCAAGACACCTCCCAACAAAACACCCAGCGCCAGACTTGCGGCGATTGTCCCGCCTAGCAGCGGCCAGCGCGGGCGTTGCGCTGGCGACGGGACATGGTCTTTGAGCGTCATCTCGACCCGGTCGCTCAACTCGGCGGGCACGGCCTCAAGCGGCATCGCATCCTGGGCCAATCCAGCAGTTTTGCGGAACAGATCCAGCCTCTCTCGCAAGGCCGGGTCATCCAGAACCGCAGCAGCGACCCTTGCCCGGTCCGCCTCCGCCAATTCGTTGTCGGCATATGCCATAAGCTCTTCATCCGAGACCGTCATCGCGAGGAAGTCTCCGTTTTGTTTGTCGGCTGGCCGGAATACGCCCGCGATCCCCGATCTATTCCCATCGCCTCAGCCAAGGCGATCCTGGCCCGTGCCAGACGTGACATCACAGTGCCGATCGCAACCTCCAACACCTCCGCGGCCTCGCGGTAGCTGAGGCCCTCGACACAGACAAGGATCAGGACATCGCGTTGCGGATCGGGCAATCGCTGGATGGCTTCAAGTGTCTGTCGCACTTCCATCTGCAGCTCTGCGCTGGCGGCGCTATCGGAGTGCGCACCGATTTCCGTATCCTCTGCCGTCAGCATTTCGCCCCTCACCTTCCGTCTGCGCGTCTCGTCGATCCACGCGTTTCGCAGAATGCGAAGCAGCCAGGGCGCAAGGCTTTGCCGAGGGTCGAACTGCGCCCTTTGCCGCAGCGCTTTTTCGACCGTAAGTTGCACGAGATCATCCGCCACATCGGGCCTGCGTGCGAGCGACATGGCATAGCGGCGCAGGTTTGGCAGAAGCTCCACGATGTTACGAGAAAAAGGATCCGTCATGAAAAACCCGAGGCGACCGAGACTTTGGAATAAGGGCGCGCGTCGCCCGTAGTCTAGGCAAAGCACTCTGGGAAAACACCATGTCAGACCTCAGATCCCTTCTGATCCGCGTAATTTTGCTGGTCCTGCTCGCCGTCTCGCCCCCGCTGATGATCAACGTGTCACTGGGATTGGGCAGCCCCGCCTATGCAGATGATGACGACAACGACGATGATGGCGGAGACGATGATGACGACGACGATGACGGGGGTAACGCCCCACGACGGGTCTTTACGGATGACGACGATGACGACGACGGTATTGGCGCGCCGGCGGTGACGGTCCCCCAGCTTGACTTTGCACCCGACGAAATCATCGTGGCCGGCCTGTCCGGGCCGGATCTCAATCAGTTGCTGTTCGAGGGCTACGCGCTTTTGGCGCAGCTTGGCAGCACCCCGGTCTTGAGCCGGCTGCGTATTCCGCCCAACGTTCCAATCGACGCGGCCAGAGCCCGCGTGCGGTTGCTCGGGAGCGGAGCATCGGCGGACTTCAATCACTATTATCGGACCTCCCAAAGTGGATGTGAGCGGCCCGAATGTCCCGCGCTGGAGTTGATCGGCTATCCGGTCGACCGCATCTGCGCCCGCACCGACATTCGGATCGGTATGGTCGATACGGGGATAAACGACACCCATGAGGTTTTCGCCGAGCGGCGGCTGACCGTTCACCGCATCTCTGACATCGCCCAGGATCCGTCGCGTGCGATCCACGGCACCGCCGTCGCCGCAATCCTGATCGGAGCGCCCGAAAGCCGCTCACCGGGCCTTTTGCCGGATGCAACATTGCTGGCCGTGGACGCCTTTTACCGGTCCGGTGCAGATGAACGGGCGGATGCGTTTTCGATTGCAGCCGGGATCGACTGGCTGCGCGCGAGGGACATTTCGGTATTGAACCTGTCCCTGGCAGGCCCGTCCAACACTGAACTGGAGCAAGCAATCAACCGAATTGCCGCCGAAGACGTTCTGGTGATCGCTGCCGTCGGCAATGCAGGCCCCCGCAGCGCGCCGGCCTACCCCGCCGCGTATCCAACGACACTGGCTGTGACCGCGGTGGACGCGCAAGGCACGATTTACCGCCGCGCCGGACAGGGCAACCATGTCAATCTGGCTGCGCCGGGCGTCAACATCTGGACGGCGGCATCGGTTTCGGGCGCAAGGTGGCGGACTGGCACTTCCTTCGCCGCCCCCTTTGCCACCGCCGCGGCGGCGCTTGTCCGGTTCAGCTGGCCCGATTTCACCGCCAGCCAGGTCGGGGATTATCTGATCAGAGGGGCCCGCGATGCCGGTGATCCTGGATTTGACCCTGTCTTTGGCGCTGGCATCCTGCAGCTCAACAACCGCTGTGGGGACTAGGCTTTCTCGTAGGTGCTCCGTTTATGTTTCTGTCGCATGGACCGCTTAGGGTTCATCCAAGCTCTGCCCACCAGAAACTGGTCGGGCCGACGGATGTTCGGCGGAACATCTTAAGATCTGCGTTGATAGATAAACGCACAAAAAAGGTAAGGCGTTGAAAGAGGCAGAGATGCATCAGCACTTGGGGTCAGAACCTCTTCGGCACACCTTTCTGTCCCGCGTCGCGTCACGACGCATCAACGGTGCCGTGGCCACGCTGGGCGATGGGCTGTCGCGCTTTGTTCTGCAACAGAATGCCATCGGCCGGGCGGTTCTCTCGGCGCCAAACCCGCTGGCTCTCAACAGCCAACTGACCCGTTACGTCAGAGACCGTGCGATGCGGAATGTCGCTTTCGCAGATGTCCTAAGACGCTGGAGCGATCAACACATCGCACATAACGCGGCTGGCGCGCCTCCGGTTCTGGCTTACCCTTACACGGTCGTGATGGACGGTGCGGATCTTCCGACACCGTCGAACTATGTTCTGCTGCACATCCAACCGCCCGATGAAACCACGACCTGGCCCGGCAAGCGCCCGTATATCATCATTGATCCGCGCGCAGGGCACGGGCCCGGGATCGGCGGGTTCAAACCCGACAGTCAGGTCGGCGTGGCCCTGGCGGATGGTCATCCGGTCTATGTCGTGGCGTTCCGCCAGATGCCGGAGCCGGGACAGACCATCGCAAGCGTCACCCACACCGAGGCGGCCTTTGTCCGTGAAGTCGAGCGCCTTCATCCCGACAGTCCCAAACCCGTGATCATCGGCAATTGCCAGGGTGGATGGGCCACGGCCATTCTGGCCGCGACGCATCTGGATTTGATCGGCCCAATTGTCCTCAATGGGGCACCCATGTCCTATTGGGGCGGAAAACTGGGCCAGGACCCGATGCGCTATGCCGGTGGCCTGTCGGGAGGAACCTTCCCTGCCGCCTTCTCAAGCGACCTGAACGGCGGTGTCTTTGATGGCGCAAACCTCGTCCAGAACTTCGAAGCTCAAAATCCGGGACGCACATGGTTCCGCAAGTATTATGACCTTTACCGCGCCAGCGACCGGAACGCCGCGCATCGCTTCCTGGAGTTCGAGCGCTGGTGGGGCGCCTTCTTCATGATGACAGAAGCGGAAATCGTCTGGATCCTGGAGAACCTTTTCATTGGAAATCGCCTGTCTCAAAATCAGGCTCAACTTGAACCGGGTGTGCCGATTGATCTCAAGGCGATCCGCGCGCCGATCATTTGCTTTGCCTCTCACGGCGACAACATCACGCCACCCGCACAGGCCCTGAACTGGATCCTCGACATCTTTGCCGACGAGACGGAAATCGAAACACGCGGTCAGCGGATCGTTTATATGGTGCATCCCGATGTCGGGCATCTCGGCATCTTCGTGTCGTCGTCCGTTGCCAAACGCGAGCACACGCAGATGGCTTCAACGCTCAAGACAATCGAGGCATTGCCACCGGGTCTTTTCGAAATGCAGATCGAAACCGTCGCCGGACACGGGATCGAGAAGAACTTTGTCGTCAGCTTCGCACCTCGACGTTTTGAAGATATCGAAGCGGTCACGGGGCTGCGCCGGGACGAGCAGTGTTTTGCTGCGGTCGCGCGACTGTCCGAAGCGACCATGGAGCTTTATGACAGCACCGCCCGACCGCTCATTCGCACGCTCGGTGCGGGACCACGCGGGCGCATGGTGCGGCGCATGCATCCGATGCGAAACATGCGGCAGGCCTGGGCCAGCGACAAACCATTGGGCCAGGCCGCCTTGTGGAGCACGCAACTGCTGCCCCAAGAACAGACGGAGATCGAGCCCGACAATCCGTTCGTTCTGGCGGAGGCACTTTGGGCGGACATGGTGGAGACAAGCTGGAACCTCGTCAGGGATTGGCGGGAGGCTGCGACCGAACTGGCTTTCTTCGCGATCTGGGCGCATCCTGTGATGCTGAGCTACGGCGCGGCGCGTTATCAGCCGCGCACTCTGCCCCGCGAAGACGAGCTGGCCCGTTCTCCCATGGTGGAGCGGGCCCTTGCCTCCGTCCATGAGGGTGGATTGGCCGCCGGTATCGTGCGTCTGCTTCTTCTGCTCGCGGCCACCCGCAAAGACGTCCGCAAAGACCGGTTGGAACGGTCATCCGCAGTTTTGAACACGCAAACACCGTTTGCGGAAATGGAGCCCGCGGATCGCCTGAACCTTATACATCAGCAAAAGATGATCATTCATTTCGATCAGGACGCCGCGATCAATACGCTTCAAGACCTGATTTGCACGGCCGAGGATCGCAAAAGGGCCGAAGACGCCCTTCGTTTCGTCCTCGGCTCAGAGGATGAAATGAGCGAGGGCACCAAAACCGCATGGCATCAGATTCAGGCGTGGCTTCGCGAAGACAGCAGCCAGGTCATTTCGGATCAGATCCGGACGGCACAGAATAATTCTTGATTTTCAGCCCAGTCACTGAATACTCCGAAAAATTCGATTATTTTTCGAGTATTGGGACATGACTTTTCACGGAAGACCCCGTTCGGCCTATGCCGGGCTGATCCTAGCACTGTTTGGCGTTCTTCTATTTGCTTTGCCGTCGCCCGCTGCCGCACAGACCGAACGGGACGCCGTCTTTGCGCAGATGCTGGAGCGGCCCGCCGATACGGCGCTGATGTTGCGATATGCGCAGCTTTCAATCGACGCGCGCGATTACGAAGCGGCCGCCGCAACGCTCGAGCGGCTCCTTGACCTTGATCCGCAAGCGCAAGATGCGCGGCTGGCATTGGCCAAAGCCTACTTTGCGCTCGGCGCAAACGCCGTGGCCGAATATCACCTGACACTCTACAGAGAGCGGGGGCAATTGACCGAGGCAGAGGCCGCGGAGGCCGACGCCTTTGTTCAGGAGGCGCGTATACGTCAGCAGCCTTTGACGTTCGAGGGGTTCCTCTCCGCCGGTGCCGTGCGCCGGAGCGATCTGGGCGAGACCGGGCTTAGCTATAGCGCCGCACTTGGCCTCGACTGGGATATGGGCGGGGCCATCGCCAATAGCTGGCGCACGATATTTCGCCTTGACGGTTATCGCTTTTCCGATGCGCCGGGGGCCGATACCACGCAATTCCTGTTTCGAACGGGGCCTGTGCTCTCGCTTGACGGACAGGCTTTCGGCCCGCGGATCCAGACCTATTTCGAGGCGCGTCTTGTAGAGGACGATGACCCGGCCGACGACGCCGATACTTTGGTTCTTGGGGCGCTTTACACGAATCCGATCACAGACAAATGGTCTGTCTTCGCAGATCTCGGTTTTGGCCGCATCCGGCGGGACGCGCCTGCCACAGATGCCGATCTCGCACGCTTTCAGATAGGCGCCACGCTGCGACCGACCGAGCGGACGCGGATCCGTTTTTCAACCAGGTGGCAGGATGAGCAGGCGCGGGGTGGCGGCACGGATCGTGAACGGATCGGGGCCCGGCTGGACGCCAGCCTGAAATTCTCTCCTGCCTGGTCAAGGGTCGACCGCAATTGGGAGATATCGGGCTTTCTGCAGATCGACCGTGATGAGTTCGGCACCGGACGTGAGGACGATCTGACATCGTACGGTGTCGCGCTGAAGGGATATCTGACAGAGGCTGCGTTCTGGAGGCTCAGCGCCCGACGCGTTGAGCGCGATAGCACGACGGCGGCTTTCGACAGCCGCGAGACCTTTATCGGGCTTCAGGCAGGTTGGGAGTTCTGAGATGCAACGACTTTCCTTGATCCTCGCAAGCGTGACAGTCGGCCTCTTCTTTGCGCTGCCTGTCTTCGCCAACCAGATCGGCGTCGTGGCCTCGATCTCCCCTGCTTTGCGCGGCACACCGCCCGGCGCATCCGAACGCATCCTGGGCCAGGGTCAGGGGGTGGTGCAGGACGAGGTCATTCAGTCCTCGGATGCGGGCCGGGCCCAATTGCTGTTTCTGGATGAAACCACGCTCTCCATCGCGCCATCCAGCCGCGTTGTGCTTGATGCGTTTGTCTACGATCCAAACCGCACGACAGGCCAATTGGGCCTTCAGCTCACCCGCGGCGCGCTGCGCATGATCGGTGGCAACGCGATGCGTGGGGGCGAGGCCGTCGTCAGAACCCCCAGCGCGACCATCGGCATTCGGGGATCCAGCGCCATCGTCATTTATTCGGGGGGCCGGACCACGGCAATTTTCCTCATGGGCGACCGGATGTGCCTGACACGGAATGGCCGGCGCACCTGCACCAACCGGAGCGGGGGTGTCCTGACCGATGATGGATATCTGGGCAAGGTGAGCCAGGGATATCTGGCGGATGTGCTGACCTGGATTGACGGTCCGGCCCCATCCTCTCTGGCCCGCCGCGAAACGGCGCCGGAAAGTCGCACGCGGACCGACGGACCGAAGATCTCTACCACAGGGCAGATTGCGGATACCGGCCTGCTGGATACACGCCGCCGCGTAGACATAGATATTGGCTCTTTCTTCGAAGAAGGACTGCCTGACGAACCCGTGGAAGAGCCGATCGTCAATCCAGAAACGCCCACCACGGAAGAGCGTTACGAGAAGTACGAAGACATCTTCCTCGAATAAACGCTGGGCATGCGTCAGCCCGTCGGAGGGTTGGCGCTCCGGGGGTCAAGGCCTACCGTTTTGCGTCGGCCCGATACAGCATGTCCGGACCGCCTTTGACTTCGGCATCCGCAATACGCTCAAGATAGAAGCGGGCGAGATGCGGCAGATCCAAGCCGGATAGCTGCATTTGCGCAATCTGATCGCAAGCGGCACGCGCCGCCGTCCAATCCGCCGCTTTTTCAGCGACCCGCAACGTGGCCATCTTGGATTTGAAAGCCTGAGCAGCAGGATCGGAGGCTGAAACCAGCACGGCAACGGCTTCGGGCTGGGTGCGGCCTTTCACGACCACCTCGTCAATCTCCACATGCATGTATCCTTCGGGGCAGGCCGACGCTGTCGCCGATCCCACAAGATGCCCCACGCCATAAAGCCGGGTCAGCCCTTCAAGTCGCGCCGCCAACGTCACCGCATCACCAACACAGGAATAACTCAGGCGTTCGGAGGATCCCATGAGACCCACAAACGCCTTGCCCGTATTGACACCGATCCGGGCTTCGACCTGCGGCAGATTTGCATCCTGGAACGTGGCATTGGCATCTGCGACCGCCCTTTCGATCGCGAAAATCGCAAGCTGCGCCTGAACCGCGTGGTCCTCGCGCGCAACCGGGGCGTTCCAGAAGGCCATCACCGCGTCACCGATATATTTGTCGATGGTCGCCCCGTGCGAGACAAGCGCGACCGAGATGCCGTCGAGAAACGTATTGAGCAAGCGCACCACATCTTCGGGCGCCATCTTTTCCGTGAGTGTCGAGAAACGCCGCATGTCCACGAACATGATCGTAAGCTCCCGCTCGGCCCCTTTCGGCGTCAGGGTTTCTTCCGGGCTCTGCACGATCTCGGCGATCAGCGGCTCGGGCAAAAAATGCGCGAATTGTCCGCGGATCTTGCGTCTGGCCACCTCCTTGGCCAGCACGTTGAGCGCCGTGGTCGGGATGAAAACCGCAAAGGCGGCCAGTATCGGACCTGTCGGATCCAGCAAAAGCCCATACGCGGAAAAGGCGTGCCACCCCACGGCCCAGCTGAGCCCGGCCAGACCAAACGCACCAAGAAGACCCAGCGCGGGCGCGTCGGTACGGGACAGCAAGATCATGATCAGGCCGATGGCCGCGATAACCAAAAGCTCAAGCCCGACGGTCCAGTCAGGGCGGTTCAAGAATGTGCCGGCAATGACCTGTTCCAGCACCTCGGCATGGATCATCACCCCCGGCACTTTGTCCGACAGCGGCGTCGTGCGAATGTCAAAGAGCGCCTGCGCGCTGGAACCGATCAGGACAATTTTCCCGGCAATGGCGGCCTGGTTTGCGACCGTGTCCCAATCATCCGCCAGGATGCTCAGGATAGGTGTGGTTCTCCCGGGCTGAAGGCCCGCGAAATGGACGTGAAAATCACCGCTCGCGTCCAATGGATACTGCGCCGCACCCGTTTTCATCGCAACGACCAGATTGCTGCCACCGGCGCCCTCTCCTGACGCCTGTGTGGTTCGCAAGATGTGAGAGCCAGCACCTTGTGCGACACGCAAAAGCTCTGCCGACAGGGACGGATATGTCTGATCTCCAAGACGCGCGGCCATCGGAACCCTGCGCGTAATGCCGTCTCTTCCGGGTGTGAGGCTGACATGTCCCAACCCAGCAGCGGCCTCACCCAGCTCCGGCACGGGAAGAAGGGCGCCTGGAAACGTCAAAAGCGCGTCGGCCGGATCGGCCCCGGTAAACGCCACCCCTGCCTTTGGCGGCGGAACCACGCCTCCATCGCGCCCCGACAGGGCCAGGACCGTTGGTCCCTGTGACAAAGCCCTTGCAAAAATCGCGTCGTGATCGGCCAAGGCGCTCAGCCCCTCCGGAAGACGGATATCTTCGCGAAATCGTGTCAGGTTTTCCCGCAGCGCGCGCGGGGAGGTGCGATCCGGCTCGGCCAACAGGATATCAAATCCAATCGCGACAGCACCCAGCCCAAAAAGCCGGTCGGTCAAAGCGGCAAGATAGGTGCGCGGCCAGGGCCACTGCCCCAATGTCTCAAGCGACGCCTCATCGATATCGATGACATGCACGGGCGCATCGCGATCATAAACACGCGGCGACAGGCGCTGATACCCGTCCTGCACCGCATTTCGCACAAGCTCTACCGGAGGCGGCGATATGATGTAGAGGATCAACAGCGTCGCAGTCACCGCAAGACCGGATATCCAGGTCGCACGTCGCAGCAACTTGCCCCTTTCCCACATATTCAACACGTCACCTCGGAACCGCCGCACATGAAACCCGTGATCAACTTATCCCGCCGGCGAGATATCTGCATCTGCTTTGATTTCTCCTGGGATCGCCTCTGCACCTGAAACCGTCCCGTTTCAGCAGACAGCATCGAGAGAGGTGGCTCCCGAAGGGATGTGAAGCTCGCCGCTTTGCTAGCTCAGCAGCAAAGCCGAAAGCTTGTCGGCAGCCTCTTTCAAGCGATCGACATTCTGTTCCAGATCGCTCAGGCGGTGCCGTTGGATTGGCGCGTGAACCGACAGGGTCGATACCACCCGATCCCGATCATCCAGAATAGGCATCGCGACAGCGGCCATGCCTTCCATGAATTCCTCGTCATCGGTGGAGTATCCGCGCGCCCGCGTTTTCGCCAATTCGGCCTGCAAGGCCTCAAGGCTCGTGATGCTGCGCGGGGTACGGGCCTCCAGCTTGCGGGACGACATGAAACGCTCGACATAAGACGGGCTGAGGGACGACAGGTACATTTTGCCGCTGGCCGTACAGTGGAACGGCACCTGACTGCCAACCGGCAACTGGATGCGCAGCGGCCATTTGGTCTCGACCCGATCAAGATAGACCATCCCGTCGCGATCTGGCGTGGCGATGTTGCAGGTTTCGCCGATATCCTCCGCCACGCTCTGCAAGATCGCCAGCCGGGCCGCCCTGATGCGCTGCGAGGACAGCGTATTCACCGAAAGCCTGCGCATTCTGGGTCCCGGCCCGTACGACCGCCCGTCTATGTCGCGTTGAATGAACCCCTCTGCCTCGGCGGTGTGAAACAGACGGTGGATCGTCGGTTTCGGCAGACCCAGCGCCAGGCCGACCTCGGCCGGTGTCACCGGCACGCCGGCCTGGGCCACCTCCTCAAGCAGCAGCAGAAGCCTCAGGTTGGTGGGAATTTGCTCGGATCGGGCATCGTCGGGCATGGCACTGTGTCATCGGTTCGGCAACAGGATCAGCGCCAGATCGGGAACAAGGGACACGACAATCCAGACACTGATCAATGCGATCAAATAAGGAACCGTATAGCGAAGAAGCCGGAAATAGGGAACGCCCGTGACCCCGGATGCGACATAGAGGTTCAGCCCGTAAGGCGGGGTGATAAAGCCGATGGACGCACCAACGAGGAAGATTACCGAAAAGTGGATCGGATCCACACCGACCGAAGCGGCAATGGGCGCAAGGATCGGGGCCAGGATGATCGTGACCGGAAGGCTTTCCAGAACCATCCCGGAAAAGAACACGATGACCATGGCCGTGAAAAGCACGGCGTAATAACCGCCCATCGACGTCACGAAATCGCCGATGACCTGCTGCGCCCCAAGAAGGGACAGGATTTGCTGCATCACCACGGAAATGGCGATCAGTGGGGCAAGAATGCCGGTGATTTGCGCCGAACGCATCGTGATCGACGGGATCTCGGGGATCTTGAAGCCCTGAACGACGAACATCTCGGCATAGCTTTTGTCTTTCACGGACTTTTCCGCGTCACTGCCCAGGATCTTGTTCAGCGGATAGCTCACCAGCCCGGCGATGAGGCAGAAGCCAACCGTCACGCCAGCCGCTTCGGTTGGAGAGAACTTGCCGGTGTAGATCCCCCACAGGACAAGCCCGATGGCGAAAAAGCCTAGCCAGGCGCCAAAGGCGGTCTTCAGGACCCGGTTCAGTTGCAAAGGGATCAGATAGCCCCAGCCGTTCATGCGGCAGATGATCCAGCAGGCGACCTGCATGCCGATGACCATCAGCGCACCCGGCAGAATGCCGGCCACGAAAAGGTCCGAGATCGGCAGGTTCATCAGAAACCCGTAAACGATGAAGATGATGGAGGGCGGGATGATGATGCCGACCGTGCCACCCGCAGCGGCGGTGGCCGCGGAAAAGCGTTCGTCATATCCGCCCTTCACCATCTCAGGATGCAGCATGGACCCGATCGTGGCCGTCGTGGCCGAATTCGACCCCGAGATCGCGGCGAAAAGACCGCAAGCGCCAAGGGAGGCCATCGCAAGGCCGCCGCGCAGCCAGCCAAGGCAGGCATAGGCGAAGTCCGACAATCGCCGCGCGATCCCGGATTTGTTGATCAGGTCACCGGTCAGGATGAAAAGGGGCATCGCCAGAAGGGCAAAGCCCTTGTTGAACACGTTCAACAACTCCGCGCCCATATTGTCGAGCGTGAGGCCCAGCACCCAGGAACAGCCGATCACCCAATAGGCGATGACCAGCAGAACCGGAACGCCCAGCATGAACAAAAACGTGACCCCGACCGAGATCAGCGTGACAAGGGTTCCGTCGGTCATCACACATCCCCCCCGATCACAGCCTGTTTGATCAACGGCTCACCGTTGCGATAGTTGTCGATATCGTCAGCCAGGTTTTGAAACACCCGACCGGCCATCAGCAGAAAGGCAACCGGAGCCGTGATCAGAAACCACCATTGCATGACGTCATCCGTGCCCAGCACGATCTGAAAATTCGAGGCTGAGAGTGCGGTCAAACGCGTCGTCGTCGTGACCACGATGATTGCGAAACCAAGCCAAAGTGCCGCGTCAAGAAGCAGGCAGGCCATCTGGCCGTTACGGGGCATGGCCGTGCGAAACTCCGAAAAGCTCAGATGCGTGCGAAGGCGCACGTTAAAGGCAGCGCCGAACCAGGCCATGATCATGAACAGAAGCGGTGGGATTGTCGTCGACCACGCTTCCTGATTGTTAAAGACGAAGCGGTCAATCACCCCCCAGAAGATGATCATCGCGATGGCAAGGTAGGAAAAGACCATAACCGTCCGTTCCAGATGCCGTTCGACAAACGGCACGGCGCGGTAAACGAACATGACCAGCAATCCACCCAGGACGGTCGCGGATGCACCGAAGATCCACGCCGCGTTAGACCGCATGGCGTTGCTGATCTCCCAGGAATCCTGTGATGCAAGCGCGCTGAAGATTGCGCCTGTGTCGGCCCAGATAGACATGGTCCCTCCTCCCTGTCTCGCCGGGCTTTCCCGGTCTTGGGTCAGTGCGAAACCGGCCCCGCAAACGGGACCGGTCTTTGTCAAGCAGGCTGGATCAGCCTTTCCACCACCGGCGCGGCTCCACGTTTTCGGGCAGCATATCCGCCGAAACCTCGCGCGCGATGTCATAGATCTCCTGATAGGTGTCGATGCCACCGGCCCAGCCATTCAAACGGTCGCGCCATTGCTCCCAAAGCTGCGGCTGGAACTCGGGCGAGCACATCTCCTCCGCCATCTTGATCTCGCTGTCAGGCAGGAAGGCCGGGCGCACGTTGTTTTCAACAAAGATCGTGTTGGGCAACTGCGGATCGGAGAACCCGACCGTTTTGACAAGCGCGGCCTCGTTCGCTGCCTGCACGTGAACCTGTGCCCAGTAGGACGATTCCATCACCGCGTCCTGCAAGTAACCTTCCAGGCCATCGAATGTGGACGCCTTCATCGAGGTGTGTTCGGTTCCGCAGAAGAACTTCAGGTCGACCGATTGGCTGACCACCGGCGACATGTTGGCGTATGCCACCGCCGACGCCCAGGTTTCCGCCCCGTCGATCAAGCCCTGTTTCAGACCGTCGAGTGTTTCTTCCCACGCCACGGGCACCGGGTTCAGGTTCAGCGCCTGCATCGCGATGCGACCCAGCTGCGTCCCCGTCACCCGGTTCTTCGTGCCGAAGAGCTGCTCGAGTTTTGTGACGGTCGGTTTGTCTTCCCAGCCAAGACCCAGCTGGATGCCGCGCAATTCGCAATGGCTGAAAAGGAATTTCAGCCCATGCCGCTTCTCCAGCGGATCGCGCAGGATCTCCTGGCTCTTGGGATGATAGAGGAAGTGATACTGCGACGCGCGGCCCGGGAACATGAACGCATAATCAAGAACGTTCAGATAGGGCGCGCCCCCCGCGGAGTTCTGCGTGGATGCCGCGTAGATGTCGATGATGCCCTGCTGGGTTTTCTCCACGCAGGACAGCTGCCCGCAGATCTGGTTGTCGCCGATGAATTCGATGCGGATCTCACCGTCTGTGCGGCTTTCCAGATCCCGCGCGAATTCCAACGCACCGGCCCGTTCGATCAGCAGGTTGCGGGCATTAAAGCCGGACGCGCCAAATTTCAGATTGTGCTTTGCCGGTTTCGAAAAGCGACGCTCATAGGTTGATTCGGCTGCTGACGCCAAGCTGGCCAGGCTCATGGCACCCGTAAAACCGCCCGCCGCCATGAGCGTCGAAGACATCCCATATTGACCAGCCAGCTTAAACAGATCCCGCCGCGATATACGGCTGAGCTTCTCAGTTAATCTCATGACTATCCTCCCAAATCGTCAGTTATTGAGACATATTGTTTCAAAAAAGACTAGAATACGAATTTCGATCTGTATAGTCTTTTTTACTCAAGGGAGGATTTTCACGTGGATGCAGACTATGTGATCGTGGGCGCCGGCTCGGCCGGTTGCGTGCTGGCGAACCGGCTGAGTGCGGATCCGAAGGTAAAGGTGGTGCTGCTGGAAGCTGGCGGAAAAGACACCAACCCGTGGATCCACATCCCCGTCGGCTACTTCAAGACCATGCATAATCCCAAGGTCGACTGGTGCTACCGGACCGAGCCGGATCCGGGTTTGAATGGCCGGTCGATTGACTGGCCGCGCGGTAAGGTTCTGGGCGGGTCTTCGTCGTTGAATGGCCTGCTTTACGTGCGCGGGCAGAAGGAAGATTACGACCGCTGGCGGCAGATGGGCAACGAGGGCTGGGGATGGGACGATGTCCTGCCTCTGTTCAAGAAGTCCGAGGATCAGGAACGCGGTGCGGACGATTATCACGGCACCGGCGGCCCGCTTTCGGTCTCGAACATGCGC
Source organism: Thalassococcus sp. S3 (assembly GCF_004216475.1). Lineage (GTDB taxonomy): Bacteria > Pseudomonadota > Alphaproteobacteria > Rhodobacterales > Rhodobacteraceae. The sequence goes on from NZ_CP022303.1 coordinate 3,781,972, forward strand.
ATCCAGCGCCCGATCTGCGATGCCTGGGTCGCTGCGGCGCAGGCGGCGGGATACCCTTTCAACCCTGATTACAACGGGGCTGAACAGGAGGGTGTCGGTTATTTTCAGCTCACCACGCGAAACGGCCGCCGCTGCAGCTCTGCCGTGGCCTATCTGAAACCGGCCCGCACACGTCCAAACCTGCACATCGTGACCCATGCCCAGGTCCAGCGCCTTGTGCTGGATGGAAAACGCGCAACGGGCGTCGAGTATTCGGACGCATCGGGCCGACGGCAGATCGTCAGCGCCAGCCGCGAGATCGTGTTGAGTTCGGGCGCGATCGGCTCCCCTCAGATCCTGATGCTGTCGGGCATCGGCGACCCGGATCACCTCAAGGAAAACGGGATCGAACCGCGGCATGCCCTGGCGGGGGTGGGCAAGAACCTGCAAGACCACCTTCAGGCCAGGCTCGTCTTCAAGTGTAACGAGCCCACTTTGAACGATGAGGTGCGCAGCCTCTTCAACCAGGCGCGCATAGCCATGAAATACGCACTTTTCCGTGCGGGTCCCATGACCATGGCCGCAAGCCTTGCAACCGGCTTCATGCGGACCCGGCCAGATGTCGCAACGCCCGACATTCAGTTTCACGTCCAACCCTGGTCAGCCGACAGCCCCGGCGAAGGCGTGCATCCGTTTTCTGCCTTCACAATGTCGGTCTGCCAATTGCGCCCTGAAAGCCGGGGCGAGGTTCGGCTGAGCGGATCGGACCCCAGGACCTATCCCAAGCTGATCCCGAATTACCTGTCGACCGACACGGATTGCCGAACCCTTGTCGATGGCATCAAGATTGCCCGAAACATCGCACGGACCGCACCGCTCAGCACCAAGATCGCTGAGGAATTCCGACCGACCGCGACGCTTGATATGGAGGATTACGACGGCACACTGGATTGGGCCCGCAACAACTCCGTCTCGATCTATCATCCAACCGGAACGTGCAAGATGGGCCAGGGCGCGGACGCTGTCGTCGATGCAAAACTGAAGGTACACGGTATCGAAGGTCTGCGTGTCGCGGATTGTTCGATCATGCCCGAGATCGTGTCGGGCAACACCAACGCGCCCGCGATCATGATCGGGGAAAAGGCCAGCCATCTGATTTCAGGGGCGGCCTGACCCGGGCAGGCGCTGGACAGCGCCGTGGGAGCGGCGTAAGCCTGCGCCATGGTCATCTGGCTCCTCTTCTCATGACGTTGGTTGCGTTGCGATGACTGATCGCGCCATTCCCGCGTCCCAGGACGGGCGTGCGATCACGCTCATGATAATCGCGATCTGCAGCTTTTCCCTGATGGATGTGACGGTCAAGGCGCTGGCGCCCATCGTAGGCACGATCCCCGCGCTTTGGGCGCGGTACACGGGCCAGATGGTGATCGTGCTTGTCCTGATCTCGCCGCATCTGCGCCAGACGGTGCGAACCGAATTCCCGGTGTTACAGCTGGCCCGATCGGTTCTTTTGATGGGCGCGACCGCCTTTTTCTTTCTGGCGCTCAGCCGTATTCCCCTGACCGATGCCGCCGCGCTGATGTCGATTAATCCGGTGATCATCACGCTGGGTGCCGCCTTGTTTCTGGGCGAGAGGCTGGGACCGCGACGCGTGACGGGCATTTTCGTCGCCTTGTGTGGCGCCCTGATCATCATCCGGCCCGGCAGTGATGTCTTTTCCCCGGCCGCGCTTTACCCGCTTGCAGCGGCTCTGTGTTATTCGAGCTATGCGCTTCTGACACGGCGGGTCGGAGACCGCGAAAGCGTATGGACCTCGCTCTTTTACACCGGACTTGTCGGAACGCTCCTTCTGAGCGTCGCCGTGCCCTTTGCCTGGACCCCGCCACCGCTTGAAGGGTGGTTGCTGATGGGTCTGGTCGCCCTTTTCGGAACAGGCGGGCAGCTTTTTCTCATCCGGGCCTTCAGCGCGGGGGAGGCGAGCATGCTTGCGCCCTACTCCTATGTCGGTCTGATCTTCGCGGCGGTCTGGGGTGTTGTGTTTTTCAGCGAATGGCCGGATGGGTGGACGGTGTGCGGCGCGCTTGTGATCGCGTTGGCCGGGCTTTATGTCTGGTATCGCGAAACCTATCGCCGCTAGATCAGATGCCTGCCGATCCCCGTGACCTGCCCCTGTTGAGCCGTGTGCGGCTTTATGCCGTGAACCTCGTTTTGCGCGGCCTGATCGGTGGCGCGATGCTTTTGCCCTACGCGAAACGGGTGCGGTTGATGGGCTGGCTTGTGGCACGGATCATTGCGCCCCTGGCGCGGTTCGACACACGCATTCGGGACAATCTGAACCTTGTCTGCCCGGATCTGCCGGAGGCAGAAATCCAGCGTCTCTGCCGCGCCGTACCCGACAATGCAGGCCGCACCTTGATCGAGATTTACTCGGGTCAGCCTTTCATCGACCGCGCAAAGGCCGCACCCATTCAGGGACCCGGCTTTTCCGCACTTGAGGCTGCGCGGGCGAGCGGACGTCCGGTGATCCTCGTGACAGGTCATTTCGGAAATTACGATGTGGCCCGCGCCAACCTGATTGCACGCGGTCACAATATGGGTGCGCTTTATCGCAGGATGGCAAACCCATATTTCAACGAACATTACGTGCGCTCAATCTCGGCCATCGGCACCCCCATGTTCGAACAGGGCCGCCGGGGTATGATGGAGATGGTCAAACATCTTAAATCCGGCGGACTTCTGGGTATTCTCACAGATCTGCACGCCCACGGCGGCAAGGCGCTGACATTTTTCGGCAAACCGGCTGTCACCTCGGTGGTCACAGCGGAACTGGCCCTGAAATACGATGCAGAGTTGATCCCGATCTACGCGGTGCGCCAACCGAATGGCCTCGACTTCGAAATCGTGATGCAGGCGCCCATCCCGCATTCGGACCCTGAAACGATGACGCAAGCGGTCAATGACGGGCTCGAACGGCTGGTACGCGATCATATGGACCAATGGTTCTGGATCCATCGTCGGTGGAAACCCTGGTTCGATGTCGGCCTGCAGACCGACTCTGTCGGCCTGGGTGTGAAGGAGTAAGTCTTGTGTCCATGACCGGCGGATGTCTTTGCGGGGCGATACGGTATCGGATGTCCGAAAAACCGGACTATGCAAGCTATTGTCATTGCGGGATGTGCCGCAAAGCGACCGGTGCCCCATTCGCAGGCTTCGTGGAAGCTGCCGGTCACATAGCGTGGGACCCGGAACCACCCGCCGAGTTTGCGTCATCTCCCGGAATTCTGCGCCGTTTCTGCCGCATCTGCGGAAGCGCATTGACGTTCGAGACTGACGACATCGTTTTCGTCACGCTCGGAAGTCTCGACAAGCCAGAAGATGTGCGCGTGCAATGCCACACCTATACGGAATTCCGCCTGCCGGACATCCTGATATCAGACGATCTTCCCTCGCATCCAGATCCTGCAGGTGGCAAGGGCGGACGACCTTAGCGAACGGTCAGCCCCGCAAGGACCAATGCCGAAGTGTTCGACAGGTCCGCCAAACAGTTCTGTCAGTCGACCTTGGCCGCCGCCACGATCGGCCCCGTCTTTTCACTCTGGATCAGGACCACGGCAGGACGATCATCGGACGCCTCCGCCTTCATTTCGAGCGGCTTCCGACCATCCCATTCGCCAAGAACGGTCCAGCCGTCCACAACGTTGCGATAGGTCATGTGTCGCCCAGCGTTTTCGCCACGCATGATGTGCGCCGTGCGCTCGTGTTGATATCGCACAAGTTGAACAACCATCACAGCGCCTGTCGCTTCTTCGACCGCGTCGGCGCGGATCACGACATTCTTCCCATCGCGCGCGATCTTCAGGGTGATCTTCGCGGGCACGGCTTTGTGTTTCATGATCAGGTCGGCCAGCTGCATCGCCCGCGCGCCAACGACATCATCCATGCCGTTGATGATCATTTGAGGCGTATAGATCGACCTGCGCCCGGCCTCGACCGCATACGCCTTTTGCCGCGCGGTGTAAGCGGGGTCGGCATATTCGTCCTTCCAGCCAATATAGTCCCAATAATCGACGTGCAGCGCCAGAGCGATGACATCATCGCGATCCGCCAGTTCGTGCATCAGCTTGTCCGCTGGCGGACAGGATGAGCAGCCCTGCGACGTGAAAAGCTCAACCACGACGGGACTGTTCTGAGCTGTCGCGGGAACGGCAAGCGACGTGAGCAGAAGCAACAGGGATAGCAGGAATGACTTCATGGGTGGACAGACTTTTTCATCGGGTGTGATTGGGATGTAGAGAAACCATATTGTAATGACCAATCAAGGTTTCGAGAGACCCGCGTGACGCTTTGTGTACCACGGTATACAAAATTGACGCACCCGCGCTTATCTCTATTGAACGCGCAGCCCGAAAGGTTCACTAAGCGCCCAGAAAAGCCAGATTTCCACGCTTGTTTGAGGAGGCCCTGATGCCCATCACAGTCGGACAGGACACAGCCAAAACCCGCAAGACGCTCACCGTCGGCGGACAGAGTGTTTCCTATTATTCCATCCCCGCCGCGACCGAGGCCGGTCTGGGCGATTTCTCCAAACTGCCCGCCGCGCTGAAAGTGGTGCTGGAGAACATGCTGCGCTTCGAGGATGGCAAGACTGTGCATGTCGACGACATCAAAGCCTTCGCCGAATGGGCCGAAAAGGGCGGCAAGAACCCGCGTGAGATCGCGTATCGCCCCGCCCGCGTGCTGATGCAGGACTTTACCGGCGTACCGGCGGTGGTGGACCTGGCCGCGATGCGCGACGGGATCGTGGCCCTGGGTGGCGATCCGGAAAAGATCAACCCGCTCAACCCTGTCGACCTCGTAATCGACCACTCGGTCATGATCGACGAGTTTGGCAACCCCCGCGCCTTCCAGATGAACGTGGACCGCGAATACGAGCGGAACATGGAGCGGTATACTTTCCTCAAATGGGGTCAGAACGCGTTCAACAATTTCCGCGTGGTGCCCCCGGGAACCGGCATCTGCCACCAGGTGAACCTCGAATACCTCGCGCAAACGGTCTGGACCGACCACGACCAGAACGGTGCCGAAGTGGCATACCCCGACACGCTGGTGGGTACCGACAGCCACACCACCATGGTCAACGGCGCCGCCGTTCTGGGCTGGGGCGTCGGCGGGATCGAGGCCGAAGCCGCGATGCTGGGCCAGCCCATCTCCATGCTGATCCCCGAGGTCGTGGGTTTTGAGCTGACCGGCCAGATGGTCGAAGGCACCACCGGCACCGACCTCGTTCTTAAAGTGGTCGAGATGCTGCGCGAAAAAGGCGTTGTCGGCAAATTCGTGGAATTCTACGGCGCGGGCCTCGACACCCTGCCGCTCGCCGACCGGGCCACCATCGCCAACATGGCGCCCGAATATGGCGCCACCTGCGGCTTCTTCCCCATCGACGGCGAAACGCTGCGCTACCTGCGCAACACCGGCCGGGACGAGGACCGCATCGCGCTGGTCGAAGCCTACGCCAAGGAAAACGGCTTCTGGCGCGGCGACGATTACGCACCCGTCTATACCGACACGCTGCACCTCGACATGGGCACCATCGTGCCTGCCATCTCCGGCCCCAAACGCCCTCAGGACTACGTGGCCCTCACCGAGGCACAGACCGCCTTCCGCCGCGAGATGGAAGAGACCTTCAAACGTCCCATGGGCAAGGAGGTCGCCGTCGCGGGCGAAGACTACACGATGGAATCGGGCAAGGTCGTCATCGCCTCCATCACCTCCTGCACCAACACGTCGAACCCCTACGTGATGATCGGCGCCGGCCTCGTTGCCCGCAAGGCGCATGAGCTGGGCCTGAACCGCAAGCCGTGGGTGAAAACCTCCCTCGCCCCTGGCTCTCAGGTCGTCTCCGCCTATCTGGAGGCTGCCGGGCTTCAGGACGATCTGGATGCGATTGGCTTCAACCTCGTGGGCTATGGCTGCACCACCTGCATCGGCAATTCCGGCCCGATCCAGAAAGAGCTGTCGGATGCCATCGCCGAGGGTGACCTCGTCGCGACCTCCGTGCTCTCAGGCAACCGCAACTTCGAAGGCCGCATCTCTCCCGACGTGCGCGCCAACTACCTCGCATCGCCCCCGCTGGTCGTGGCCTATGCTTTGGCCGGCACGATGGATATCGACCTCGCCTCCGCCCCCATTGCCCAGACCCCGGACGGCAAGGACGTCTATCTGAAAGACATCTGGCCCACCCAGCAGGAGATCGCGGAGCTTGTCGACAAGACCGTCACCCGCGAAGCCTTCATGGAGAAATATGCCGAGGTCTTCACCGGCGACGAGAAGTGGCAAAGCGTCGAGACCACGGACGAGAAAACATACGACTGGCCGCCGACATCCACTTACGTCCAGAACCCGCCCTATTTCCAGGGTATCACCATGGACACCAAGAAGATCGAGAATATCGAAGGCGCCAAGGTCCTCGCGGTTCTGGGTGACATGATCACCACCGACCACATCTCGCCCGCAGGCTCCTTCAAGGAGACGACCCCCGCCGGCCAATACCTGACCGAACGCCAGGTCGCCCCGCGTGAGTTCAACTCCTACGGCTCCCGCCGTGGCAATCACGAGATCATGATGCGCGGCACCTTCGCCAATATCCGCATCAAGAACGAGATGCTGGATGGCGTCGAAGGCGGCTATACCAAGGGCCCCGACGGCGAACAGACCTCGATCTACGACGCCGCCATGGCCTATCAGGAGGAGGGCACGCCCCTGGTCGTCTTCGGCGGCGAGCAATACGGCGCCGGTTCCTCCCGCGACTGGGCCGCGAAGGGCACCGCCCTTCTGGGTGTGAAGGCCGTGATCGCCGAAAGCTTCGAGCGCATCCACCGGTCCAACCTCGTGGGCATGGGCGTGATCCCGTTCGAATTCACCGGCGGACACACCCGCAAATCGCTGGGCCTCACGGGGGAGGAGACGGTCTCCATCCACGGTCTCGACACGATCCAGCCGCTGCAGGAGGTGCCCTGCACCATCATCATGGCGGACGGCACGGTGAAAGAGATCACGCTGAAATGCCGGATCGATACCGCGGTGGAGATCGAGTACATCGAAAACGGCGGCGTGCTGCATTACGTGCTGCGCAACCTCGCCAAGGCGGCCTGAGCCCATGCGCGTCGCCCTTGTCACAGGTGCGGCGCGCGGCATCGGGCGGGCCATCGCGGCCGATCTGGGCCGCGATCACCACCTCGCCTTCACCTACCTGACCACCGATCCCGGGCCGCTTCTGAAGGAGCGGCCCGATGCTTTGGCGATCCGGGCCGATCTGCGTGACCCCGCTGCGTCAGCAGACATTGTCGCTCAGATCATCGCCCGGTTCGGCGCGCTCGATACGCTTGTGATGAACGCTGGCGTTGTCGCCATGGACGCCGACGACGCGTCGGCGGATATCTTCAACGTCAATGTCCTCGGCCCCAAACGCCTTCTCGACGCCGCTCTCCCGCATCTGCAATCTGGTGCGGCTATCGTGAATATCTCATCCGTCAACGCCACCCTGCCCGCGCGGGGTGCGGCGCTCTATTCCGCCAGCAAAGCGGCCCTGAACACCTGGACCCGCGCCATGGCCAAGGAACTGGGCCCAGACGGCATTCGCGTGAACGCCTTGGCCCCTGGCGCGACCGAAATCCCCGAAGCCCCGCGTGATCCTGATCTGGTGAAGCTCTTCGTCGAGATGACCGCCCTGGACCGCGTCGGACCCCTGACGACATCGCCCCCGCCGTCCGCTTCCTCGCCTCAGACGCCGCCCGCTTCATCACCGGAGAGGTCCTCCCCGTCTCCGGCGGCTACCGCCTCTAAACCCTTTGCTCAAGCTGCTGCTTCGGAGCCGGCCTTGCTGACCCAAAGCGGACAGGGACCGGCGCCCGACGCAAGGGAAATCGCCGAGGGGCCCCGCCCCACGGGGAGACGGCTATTTCCCTTGCGTCGGGGGATGGGTTCTGTCAGCCAAGGGTCTGCAAGGCCGGCTCTGATGCTGCTGCTTTGGTGGGATCGAAGCGCCAAATAAAAAATGTCATGCGCCGCAGGCGCTCAATTTGACAGCGCGCGCTCGATTGCGGGGCGGAGCGTTTCTTCCATCACCCTTTGCGTCACCGGCCCGGCAAAGCGCAACATGATCGTTCCTTCTCCGTCGATCACGTAGGTCTCCGGTACGCCGTAAAGTCCCCAATCCAGCGCCATGCGCCCTGACACGTCGGCGCCGATCCCCTGATAGGGGTCACCAAGCTCTTCCAGAAACGCAATCGCATTATCCGGATCATCCTTGTAATTCACCCCGTAGATCGGGATGCCTTCCTTGGCCAATATATCGAGATTTGGATGCTCGACCCGGCAGGGTGCGCACCAGCTGGCCCAATAATTGACCAGCTTCACCTCTCCGTCGCGCAGCGTTTCGTCGTCGAACATGGTCTTTCCAGGAAGATCGGTCAGGACCACCGCGGGTGCGGGCTGTCCCTCGCGTGCTGACGGCAGCGCGTCGGGGTCTTCGCGAAACATCCCGACCCCGGCCATGACCGCGAACGCCGCGAAGATGGCCGGCGGTGCAATCATCAAGGGAGAGACTTTAGCCATCGCGGTTTCTCCGCCCCTCAATGCGTTCCATCTCTGAACGCACCTTGGCCCCTTTCCAAAGCGACAGCACCACAATCGCGATCAGCAAAAGAATGGAGGCCGCGTAGGCCGACAGCACCGCGTCGGCATATTTCCCCAGATCCGGCATCAGGCCGCAACCCTCTCACGTGCCATCAGTGCCTTGATCCGGCGGGCATGTATCTCGGTGCCTGTCCGGTAAAGCACAAGAGCCACAAACAGCAGAACAAAGCCTGCGATGCAGACCAGAAGAGGATGATAGAACACATCCGCCACGTTCTCTTCCTTGTCGAGGCTGAGCGACGCGCCCTGATGCAAGCCCTGGTTCCAGAAATTCACCGCGTAGCGGCTGAGCAACGCAAAGACAGATCCAACCAGACACAGGACCGATGTCAGATCGGCCGCGGTATCAGGATCCTCGATCGCTTCCCAAAGCGCCACGTAGCCAAGATAAAAGAGAAAGAGGATCAGGAACGACGTCAGGCGCGGATCCCACGCCCACCACGTCCCCCACATCGGCTGTCCCCAGATGGCCCCGGTTGCCAGCGCGATCAGCGTCATCACGATGCCAACGGGCGCGGCCGCCTTGGCTGCCAGCGCGCTCACATGATGACGCCGCACCAGCCAGACCAGCGACGCCACCAGCATCATCAGCCAGGCATTGATCGCCATCAGCGCAGATGGCACGTGAAGATAAATGATCTTCACGGTGGACCCCTGCCGGAAATCATCCGGCGTGAAGAAAAAGCCCCAGGTCAGGCCGACCACCAGGCAGAGCGCAGCAAGGCCCCACATCCACGGCAAAACGCGGGACGTCGTGGCCAGAAACTTGCGCGGATTTGCATATTCCCAAAGCGACATGGCTGAAATGTAATGTGTCTTTGGCGCCGCCACAATTCACAAACGTTAGCGCAGATTGACGCGCAGGACCGCCGCACTGGCGAAAGGAAGAAGGGCAATCGTTCCGGTGGTGATTCCGGCCAGAAAGAGAAGCGGCGTGGCCGTCTCCATGCCCGCCGCCCCGCGCCGCGCAGCCTCCGCGCCAAAGATCAAGGTCGGCACGTAAAGCGGCAAAACCAGAAGCGACAGCAAAAGCCCGCCCCGCTTCAACCCCACCGTGAGGGCCGCACCGAATGTTCCGATCACCGACAAGGCGGGCGTGCCAAGCGCCAGTGACATCATGAGCCACGGGTAAGCCGCCGGAGGCATATTCAGAAGAACACCCAGGATCGGCGCGGCAAGGACCAATGGCAGCCCCGTCGTCAGCCAATGGGCCAGGGCCTTCATGCTCACGACCCCTTCAAGCGGCAGCGGAGCGGTGGCCAGAAGATCGAGCGAGCCGTCTTCCCAATCGAGGGCGAAGATCCGGTCCAGCGACAAAAGACAGGCCAGAAGTGCGCCCAGCCAGAGAACACCGGGTGCGATGGTTGCCAGCAAGCTCGATTGCGGGCCGACGCTGAAGGGCACAAGTACGGTGACAATCAGGAAAAAGGCCAGCGCGAGGCCAAAGCCACCGCCCGCACGAAGCGCCAGACGCAGATCGCGCGTGAGAAGCGCGATCATAAAAAAGCCTCGTCGGCATCGGCCAGAACGGGCTTTGCACGGAACGCGGTCAGCTCAAGCACCCGGGTTTCAAGGCCCAGGTCGATATGCGTGGCCATCAGCGCAGCCCCCCCTTCTTTGCGATGCATGTGGATTGCATCGGCAAAGAGGCTGACTGAATGAGCGTCCAGGGACACCGTAGGCTCATCCAGCACCCAGATCGGGCGGGCCGTGACCAGAAGACGCGACAGACCCAACCGGCGCTTTTGTCCGGCAGACAGCGATCCGGCGGGCCGGTCGCGCAGCATCTGCAAGTCGAAGGCGTCAAGCGCCCGGTCGATATTGCTCGTTCCAAAGATCTGCGCCCAAAACCGCAGGTTCTCCTCGACCGTCAGTGTCGGCTTCAGGCCATCGGAGTGGCCGGCATAGGCAATCGCGTCCTCCGCGCCCTCGATCCGGCCCGTCACGGGCGGCTGCAATCCGGCCACAGTGCGCAAAAGCGTGGTCTTACCGATCCCGTTCGGCCCCCGCAGCACAAGGGCTTCGTTCTCGGCAAGCGTCAAACAGACGTCCTGAAGCACGGGGATCCCCCCGCGCGAGATGGTCAGATCGGTCACGCGCAGCATCATGAGGTCGGCTTAATCGATTGACCGCGCTTGGGAAAGAGGGCTCAGACCGGAAGCATGGCCAGGGCGATCCGGCGCCCCTCGGACAAAAGGACATTATAGGTGCGCGCCGCGGCCGGGGAGTTCATGACTTCGACACCAAAGCCGGCCTCCTCCAGTCTTTGCCGGGTCTCGGAGGGCAGGTGCGCAATCTCTGCGCCCGTGCCGATAAACAAGACATCGACCTGACCAACGAAGGCCAGCAGCGCGTCGATGTCGTCATAGCCGCCCCAAGGCGTCGTGCCCGAGGGTCCGGTGAGTACCGGCCCTTCAACAACACCTCCACCGATCCGGAAAAATCCCGGGCCGTAGCCTTCGACCGGTTCGGCATCACTGTACGTGACCTCGTTGAGCCGCATGCACACGCTCCCCTCGTTGGTTGATGACAGGATCTTTCCAACCCGCCACACCATGCCTGGCAGGGTGACAGACATGGCTCACTTTATCAAATCAGCCCTGCGCGAGCGATTGCCCCTTCGGCGCTGCGAGACACGTGAACCGGTCAGGCATCAATATTCGCGTATTGATTTCCCGCCGTGTTGTCCGGCTTTGACCAATCACGCTTCACGCCGAGGTACAGCAGGATCGCGGAAGCCACGAAAACCGATGAATAGGTCCCGATAATCACCCCCCAGATCATCGCAAAGACGAACCCGCGGATCACATCGCCGCCCAGAACGAAAAGCGAGATGAGCGCCAACAGCGTTGTCACCGACGTCATGATCGTCCGGCTGAGCGTCTCGTTGATCGAGATATTCAGGACCTCAGACAAAGGTTTTTTCTTATATTTCCGAAGGTTTTCACGCACACGGTCAAAGACGACAACCGTGTCGTTCAGGGAGTAACCGACAATGGTCAGAAGGGCCGCGATAATAGCCAGGTCAAAGCGGATCTGAAGCTCTGAGAAAATGCCGATGGTCAGGATGACGTCGTGGACCAATGCCGCAACCGCGCCCAGCGCGAACTGCCATTCGAAGCGCAGCCAGATATAGACCAGAACCGCCGCGATGGCCAAAAGCACCGCGATTGCTGCGGTCTGGATCAGTTCACCCGACACTTTCGGACCAACCGACTCCACCGCGTCAAACTCGATATCCGGCACCTCGGCCTGCAACGCCGCCCGCACATCGTTGATCATGGAAGAGGTCACCGCCTCTTCCCCTTCCTGTGCCTGGATCCGGATCATGGCGACGTTTTGCTCCGGCCCGAAGGTCGGGTCGAAGACTTCGGTGATCGACACGTCGCCGAGATTCAGCACATCAATGGCCGAGCGGTAGAGCCCCACATCCACGGGCTGCGCGCTTTCCGTCCGGATCGTCGTGCCCCCCCGGAAATCAATGCCATAGTTCAACCCCTGCAGCATGAAAGACACGAAAGCCAGAACCATCAGAAGCCCGGAAATGCCCAACCACAGCTTCCAGCGGCCAAAGAAGTCGAAGGCGGTTTGCTTGGGAACCAGTCTCAGACGCATCCTAAACCTCGATCGTTTTGGGGCGGCGGCGTTCAAACCACATCACAATCATCAACCGGGTGACGAAGATCGCGGTAAAGACAGACGTCAAGATGCCCAGGCCCAGCGTGATGGCAAAGCCGCGAACCGGCCCGGACCCCATCGCAAAGAGAATGACGGCAGTGATAAACGTGGTCACGTTGGCGTCCAGAATAGCGCTGAGCGCCTTTTCATAGCCAAGTTCAATCGCGCGGGCCGGACCCTTTGAGGTTTTTAACTCCTCGCGAATACGCTCGAAGATAAGCACGTTAGCGTCCACGGCCATACCCACGGTCAGGACGATCCCCGCAATTCCGGGCAAGGTCAATGTCGCACCGATCAGGCTAAGCAGCCCGAAGATCAGCGCGATGTTGAGGATCAGGGCGACGTTGGCGAAAAGACCGAAAAGCCCGTAGCTCAGCGCCATGAACACAAGGACGGCGGCAAATGCGACCAGAGTGGCGATGCGTCCCGCCTCGATGCTGTCCTGTCCCAACTCCGGCCCGATTGTCCGTTCTTCAAGAAACTCCAGACCGGCCGGCAGCGCACCTGCGCGCAGCAGAACCGCCAGATTGGTGCTCTCCTCGACCGAAAAGTTCCCGGTAATGATGCCCGAGCCGCCGGGAATATGCGATTGGATGACAGGGGCGCTGATCACCTCGTTGTCGAGAACAATCGCAAAAGGATTTCCGATGTTTTCGGCGGTATAGTCGCCAAACTTCCGCGCGCCTGTCGGATTGAAACGGAAGTTCACCGCAGGTCTGCCGTTCTGATCAAAGGACGGCTGCGCATCGACAAGCTCTTCTCCCGTCACCACCGGAGCGGTTTCGAGCGTGTAATAGACGCCCGGCTCGTCGATCGACGGGGCCAGCTTGTTCCCCGGACCGGGCGCGGCCCCGGGATCGGTGCCGCGACTGATAACCGGATTGAACGTAAGTTGCGCCGTCGTCCCGATAATTTCCTTCAGTTCCTCCGCGCTTCCGATGCCCGGAACCTGGATCAGGATCCGCTCTGCCCCCTGTCTCTGGATCGTGGGTTCGCGTGTTCCCACCTCGTCGATCCGGCGCCGAATGATCTCCAGCGCCTGCAGGACAGTCCGGTCATCCGAGGCCCGTCGCTCCTCCTCCGACAGGGTCACGATCAGCGTGTCGCCTTGCGCGCGCACCTCGATATCCGTCGCCCCCACGCCGGTCAGCGTCTGGATCGGACGGGCCAGGTCGCGCACAACCTCCAGCGCGCGGGGCATGCCTGACGGCTCTCCGATACGGACGCGAAGTTCAGTGTTTTCAGAGGGTTGCAGGCGGATCGTGCCGATTGTCGCGCGTTCGGGTCGCAGCGCATCGCGCACCTCGGGCCACATGCCTTCCATCCGTGCCGCATACACCTCATCGACCTGCACTTCGGCCAGCAGGTGCGCCCCTCCCCTCAGGTCGAGGCCAAGATTGACCAGCGACGATGGCAACCATTCCGGCCAGGCATCCGCCGCCGCGCGCCGCTCCGGCGTTTCGCCCTGCAGCTCGATTTCCACCAGCGCATCGTTGTGCCCCTCGACGGTCGTGTAAAACCCGTTGGGCATCGCAAGCAGCAGGCCAGCCGCACAGGTCAGCCAGATCAGCACGCGTTTCCAGAGATCAATCTGAAGCATTCCCCTCGCCTTTTCAGAGGGTTAGAGGGAGAGCCTACTTCGCCGGCTCGGTCTTTGAAATCACCTGGGCAATGGTCGATTTCACCACCCGGACCTTCACGTTGTCGGCCAGCTCAACCTCGATCTCGTTGTCTTCCTTGACTTTCGAGACCTTGCCGATCAGCCCGCCTTGCGTGACCACCTGGTCCCCGCGCCGCAGCGCTTCGACCATGGCCTGATGTTCCTTGACCTTCTTTTGCTGCGGACGGATCAGCAGGAAATACATGATCGCGAAAATCAGGATAAGCGGGAGAAACTGGGCGAGCGCGCTGCCACCGTCCATGTGGAACCTCTTGTCTGGGGGCGGGCCGGACCCGCGAATTTTGGCGGAACCTATGCGTTGAAGCCCCGCTTTGCAAGGCGCGGAAGGGGCCGGAGTTCGGGGAATTCGTACGTGATTTCGTACCAACCCAACCCAAGCTGCGAGGGGGCCGAAAGGGCCCTTTGGGGAATTCGTACCGGATTTCGTACGATTTGAGGAAATTCTTAACGTTTGAAGGGTAACCGTCTTGGCAGTGACGCGATTGGGCGTCATGTTGAGCGTGACGTAAACGTTTATCAGTGTGTTTGATTTGACGAGTCTGCCCATCCCGCCAGATCTCCTTTGGGGAGCGATGACATTTTACACAGTCGCTTTTTTGACCGCGATAGGTTGGGGTTGGTTGTTTCCTTCCGGCATCGGCGGGGTAGAGCCGCTGGGAAAGATCAGGGAAGGTTTAGGGCTGCGCAAACTGAACTCAGGCTTATTTCTGCTCTGTGTTCTAATGTGGTCGCTGGTCTTCCTGCTCCTCATCTTTGGTCTCATTTTAGTGATCTGGCAGATCATCTGGGGCGCCAATCCCCTGTACCAGAATGAGATTTGGGACTGGCGTTTCTTAATCGCGAAGCTCGCTGCACTTACAGCAACACTTGGTGCGGTTGTTGCTCTGCCTTTCACGCTGGTCCGTTTGGCCATATCGCGCCAGCAGACCCGACATGCGGAGGAAGTGCTTTTTCATGATAAGATCACATCAGCAACTCGTGATTTACACGCGCGCAGACAAGCGACCAAACAGGCCGACACCGCGGATGTCTCCGACACTTGGGAAGATGACATTGTACGCCGCAGCATTGCGGCGGGGACGTTAGGCAGACTGCTCGAACAATCCCCGGAAAACAGAGACGACATAATATCCATGCTTTGCCTCTACGTCCAAGAATTATCCAAGTGGACACAAAACTCTGAACTTCCGAGTAATATCAATTCAAGTTCTTTGAAGGACTGGAAGGCGCAACTTCGAAGCGCACGCAGAGACCTCGAGAAGGCATTGCAGGTAGTGGGTCAGGCCTTTCAACTCAACGAAATCATTCTAAGCACACCTCGGATCGACTTGCGCCATGCAAATTTGCAGGCGATGGACCTCAACAAAACCAACTTTTCAAACAGTTTCTTGCAGCACGCCAACATGCGAGGCGCGGAAATGCGGAAGGTAAACCTCCAAAGCACAAACTTAAACTCAGCTAAAATGGATGCAGCGTTTCTACGTGAGGCGAACTTAAAGGAAGCTCATCTTCATAACACCAGTTTAGTAAATGCTTTTTTGCGCAAGGCCTATCTGGGAGAAGCCGACTTGGATGGCGTTGATATGAGATTTAGTGATCTGAAATACTGTAGAATGGATCGCGCTAGACTTCGCTTTGTCGACCTATCCAATGCGCTGAATCTTAGACAAACTCAACTCAATAGCTGCTATGGTGTAAGGTCGGGATACGGCACGGTCATACTGCCCAGCCACTTGAAGCCCCCAGCCCATTGGCATGAAGCTGGCCAAGCTTCCGAAGGGCATCAAAATCTGAGGGATAGGTTCGACCGCGCGTATCGGGCATGGGTTCAGAGACGATCTGCGCAAAGTTGAACAGGTAGGGTACACCTTGCACATTGCATTGGGCATAAGGCCTGCACGACGACTCAAACACAAGGACCAGACCCATGCATGATATCCGTGCCATCCGCGAGAACCCCGCCGCATTCGATGCGGCGTTGTCGCGTCGGGGGGAGGATGGGGTCTCGTCCGATTTGCTAAGCCTCGACGAGGCGCGGCGGGCCAAGATCCTCGCTGCCGAGACGGCGCAGGCGGAGCAGAACAAGGCCTCCAAGGAGGTGGGTGCGGCCAAAGCCAAGGGCGATGACGCGGAATTCGAGCGGCTGCGCGCGCTCGTGGCGGAAAAGAAGGCCGAGGTGGCGGCGATGCAGGCCGATGCAAAGGCGCTGGACGCCAAGCTCACCGACCGGCTTGCGCGGATCGCCAACCTTCCCGCCGAAGACGTGCCGCAAGGGACGGATGAGGCGGGCAATGTGGAGGTGAACCGCTGGGGCAATCCGCGCAACTTCGACTTCGACCCCAAGGAGCATTTCGAGATCGGCGGTGTCGCGGCCTCGATGGATTTCGAGATGGCTGCGAAGATCTCCGGCAGCCGCTTTGTCGTGCTCAAAGGGGCCGTGGCGCGGATCCACCGGGCGCTCGCGCAATTCATGATCGACACGCATGTGGACGAAAACGGACTGACCGAAATGGCCACCCCCGTTCTGGTGCGCGACGAGGCGATGTACGGCACCGACAAGCTGCCGAAATTCGGCGAGGACAGCTATCAGACCACCAATGGCTGGTGGCTGATCCCGACCTCCGAGGTGTCGCTGACCTATTCGGTGGCGGGCGAGGTGCTGGACGCCGCCGCCCTGCCGATCCGGATGACGGCGCACACGCTCTGCTTCCGCTCGGAGGCGGGAAGTGCCGGCAAGGACACGGCGGGGATGCTGCGCCAGCATCAGTTCGAGAAGGTGGAGATGGTCTCGATCACCCATCCCGACGAGAGCGAGGCGGAGCAGAAGCGGATGCTGCGCTGCGCCGAGGATCTGCTGGAGCGGCTGGGCCTGCCGTTCCGCACGGTGGTCCTGTGCACCGGCGACATGGGGTTCGGCGCGCGGCGGACCTATGATATCGAGGCGTGGCTGCCGGGGCAGAACACGTATCGGGAGATCTCGTCGGTCTCGACCACGGGCGATTTCCAGGCGCGGCGCATGAATGCGCGCTTCCGGCCCGAAGGCGGCGGAAAGCCGGACTTCGTGCATACGCTGAACGGCTCGGGCCTGGCGGTCGGGCGCTGCCTGATCGCGGTGCTGGAGAACGGGCAGCAGGCGGATGGCTCGGTGGTCTTGCCCGATGTGCTCAGGCCCTATCTGGGCGGCAAGGGAACGCTGAGCGCCCAAGGCGCGTTGGTCTGACCGCGGACTAGGGAGGAACGGATATGCAGCAGACGTCCTGGGCGGTGGCAGTGCTGGTGGCGGCGATCGCCTTTGGCGCGTCAAGCTGGATCGTGCCGGATTTCGGCGGGTTCGAGGCGGACCAGTTCCCGGTGCCGCAGAACGATCCGCCGGTGCAGCCTGCAGGCTATGCCTTTGCCATCTGGGCGCTGATCTATGTCTGGCTTCTGATATCGGCGGGATTCGGGCTGATCTCCCGCCGGGAGGCGCCGGACTGGGCGGAGATGCGGCCCGCCCTGGTTCTGAGCCTTGCCGTGGGCGCCACATGGCTGCCGGTGGCCAACGTAAGCCCGCTGGCGGCGGCGGTGCTGATCTGGGTGATGCTGCTGGCCGCGCTGGCCGCCCTGTTCCGCGCGCCCCTTCTGGACCGCTGGTACGCACGCGCGCCACTGGGCGTCTATGCGGGCTGGCTGAGTGCGGCGAGTTTCGTAGCACTCGGTCTGGTCTTTGCGGGCTACGGGCTGATGGGAGAGGTCCGCGCGGCGATCCTGTTCCTGATCCTGGCGATTATCATGGCGGGCACAATTCAGGTGCTGCTGGAGGGCGTGCCGGAATACGGGATCACCGTGGTCTGGGCGCTGGTGGCGGTCGCGCTGGCCAATATCGGAGGGCCGGGCCTGGTCTTTGTGCTGGCAGTTACCGGATCCATCATCATGGGGCTGCTGGCGCTCAGGGCGTGGAGCCTGCCGCGGGCCTGACCTGGCAGCGGCGCGCCCTGGTTGGGCTGACGGATCTTTTTTCCGTATTTTTATCGAGAAGAAGCAGGGGGGTTTGCTTCCGCGCGGGCCGTGCGCTTTGCGGAAGCTACCGTTTGAGGGCGCGCGGAAACCCGCTTGGGGGGACGGGGTGATGCTTGTTTCCTGCAAAAGGACGGGAGAAGACTGGGCAACCCCCGCAGGGCGGAGCGTCGCACCGCTGGGGATCCGGTATCCGCAGGCGCTGTTTTGGCTGTCGTCACTACGCGCTTGAGGCTGACGTTGTTGAATAAGTTCTGGATGCCCACGGACATCCTTACTGGTTGACCCCGATCTGACTGGTGAAGGAGACCCGTTCCCAACGGCAAAGCGCGGGGCGATGCCCTGTCCCCGACAGCCATTGCCAGCACCATCCGGTTCAGAAAGACGCCCGGATCGACAGCGATGTCCCACCGGGCCGCGAGATCAGGACCAAACCCGCGCGGAATGGCGCGGGAGGTCCCAACCCCATCCATCATCCGAAAGGACAGCCCATATGGCTTTTGACATCACCAAGACCGTTGCCCTGATCACTGGCGCAAATCGTGGCATTGGCCGGGCGATTGCCGAAGGTCTGCTGAAGGCCGGGGCAAAGAAGGTTTATGCGGCCGTGCGCCGCGAAGCCTCCGCCGATGAGTTGATTGCGACTTATGGCGACCGTGTCGTGGCGATCCCGTTTGATCTGTCCGATGAAGAGGCTGCGGGACGCGCGGCCAAGGCGGCAGGTGACGTGACCCTGCTGGTGTCCAATGCCGGCATCGTGGAGCCAGCGGGCCCTTCGGATGAGACGATGCTGACCGGGCTGAAAAATCAGATCGAGGCGAACCTCTATCCGGTTGTGCGTCTGGCACTGGCCTTTGGTCCCGTACTCAAGGCCAATGGGGGTGGGGCATTCGTGCAAATGAACTCGGTGGCGTCGCTGACGAATTTCCTGCCGTTCACGGGCTATTCCGCGTCGAAGGCGGCGGCGTTCTCCTTCACGCAGGCCCTGCGTCAGGACTGGGACGAGCAAGGCACACAGGTGATCAGCGTGATTGCCGGGCCGATCAAGACGGACATGGCGGATGCCGCGGGCGTAGGAGATGACGCGCCGCCCGCAAGCGTCGTCTTTGACGGCATTCAAGCCGCTTTGAAATCGGGGGATTTCTTTGTCTATCCCGATGAAGTGGCGCAGGGCGTGGGCGAAGCCTATGCCCCGTTTGCGCGGGCCGTGATGGACATCAGCGCGTGAAGGCAAGCGTGGGCATATCCGGTGCTGGCGATGCGACAAGTCCCTAAGAGAGGGTCTGGCGGACCAGCTGGAAGCGTGCTGGCTCCGCCAGAAATGTCGGACATGCCGCCCGCGCCGACCGAATGCGCTGGCGATGTGTCTTAGGCCTGCGCTGCGATTGCCGCCTTGCGTTTGGTGCCCGGAAACGGGACCAGACGCTCTTTGTCTTCGTCCCAAAGCTTGAGGTTCAGGGCGGCGACGGCCTCACGAAAGTGGATGCGGCGGGGGGCCAGGTCCTCGGGCAGGGCATAGCGCGCCTTGCGCAAATTGTAGCTGGGGATGCGGGCGTTGAAATGGTGCAGATCGTGGCAGGTGATGTTGGCCACGCAGATGTCGAACCAATGGCCGAAATCGAGCGCGGAGCTACCCTGGAGGGCTGCCAGTTGCGGGTCGAGGTCGGGGCGGCGATCCCAATATGTATCTTCGAAATTGTGCTGGAGATAGACGAGGAAGACGCCCAGCATGCCGCCGAGGAACGCGAAGCTGAAATAGACGGCAAGGCCGGTCCAGCCAGAGAGCAGGTAGATGATGCCCACCCAGCCGAGCACCATCAGATTGTGCGCGATCACGGGCCAGATGCCGAATTGCACGGTGTTCTTGGGCCAGCGGTAGCGGATGAAATAGGTAAATGCGGCCCCGAGAGGCACGAGCACGAAGGGGTTGCGGTAGAGGCGATATTGCAGGCGCTCCCAGAACCCCGCCTCCTCCCATTCGCGCAGGGTCATGGTGTGGATCTCACCGGTTTCGCGGTGTTCGAGATTGCCGATATTGGCGTGGTGGAGGTTATGGTTGTCCTTCATCACCTTGTAGGGCGCGAAGGTGAAGGGCGAGAGACCGATGCCCGCCCATTCGTTCTGGGCGCGTGTTTCGAAGAGCGACAGGTGCCCGGTATCATGTTGCAGAACATAGAGCCGGACGGAGGCCACGGCGTGGATGACACCGAAGGGGATCATCACGTACCAGAGGTGAGCATAGGTGATCGCGCCGTAGAGGGACGCGAAATAGACCGCGAAGGTGCCGAAATAGCTGGCGGAGGCGATCTTGTTGTCGCGCTGGCAATAGGTCCGTGTAAATTCGCGAAGGTTCATTCTGCGCCCCCCGTGTTCACGCTTCTTCAAATCTTAACGTCGCAGATAGGAGTGGCTCTGCAGCGCAGCAAGGGCCAAGCCACGCGATTCCGTCCTACCTGCGTCAAAGTGTTAACGCGGATGGTAGGATACGTCACCCTTTGGGCAAATTATGATGCGGATCGGCGGGGTTACGCGCGGGGCTTGAGGTGTTTGCGCAGCTTGGACGGGCCCTTGGATTTGCGGCCCTTATAGGGGTTCTTGTCGCCCTGCCCGCGCATATGCAGACGGATCGGCGTGCCGGGCATGTCAAAGTCAAGACGCAGACCGTTCACGAGATAGCGGGTGTAGCTGTCGGGCATCTTGTCGGGATGAGAGCACATCACCACGAAACCGGGCGGCCGGGTCTTGGCCTGGGTCATGTAGCGCAGCTTGATCCGCTTGCCCTGCGGTGCGGGGGGCGGATGCTGTTCGAGCATGCCGGTGAGCCAGCGGTTGAGCTGGGCGGTGGGCACCCGGCGGTTCCAGACGTCATAGGCCCGAAGGATGGCGTCGTGCAGACGGTCGAGGCCCCGGCCCGTTTTGGCCGAAACGGTGATCAGCGGCGCGCCGCGAAGTTGGGGCAGCAGACGCTCGAACGCCTCTTTCAGATCCCGGAGCTTTTGCTGCTTTTCGTCTTCGATGTCCCATTTGTTCACGGCGACGACGACGGCGCGGCCTTCGCGTTCGGCCAGATCGGCGATGCGCAGGTCTTGCTGTTCGAAGGGGATGGCGGCGTCGAGGAGGACGACGACAACCTCGGCGAACTTGACCGCACGGAGGCCATCGGAGACGGAGAGCTTTTCGAGCTTTTCCTGAACCTTGGCCTTTTTGCGCATGCCAGCGGTGTCGAAGATGCGCATCGGCGTGCCGTCCCAGGTGGTGCGAAGGGAGATGGCGTCACGGGTGATGCCGGCCTCGGGGCCGGTGAGAAGGCGGTCTTCGCCGAGGATCTGGTTGATCAGGGTGGATTTGCCGGCATTGGGCCGGCCCACGACGGCGACCTGAAGGGGTTTGGCGGCGGTGGGCTGAGGGGTCGCCTCCTCCGCCTCTTCCGAGACCGACACGTCGGTCTCGGGCGCGTCGTCCTCGGCGCGGGCGGCGAATTGATCTGCCAGCGGCATGAGCTGGGCATAGAGATCGTTGAGCCCCTCGCCATGTTCGGCGGAGAGGCGAATGGGCTCCCCAAGGCCGAGGCTGTAGGCTTCGATCAGGCCGGCATCGGCGGCGGCGCCTTCGGCCTTGTTGGCGGCGAGGATCACATGGGCGGAGCGTTTGCGCAGGATCTCGGCGAAGACCTGGTCGGTGGGCGTGACACCCGCGCGGGCGTCGATCATGAAGAGGCAGATATCGGCCATGTCCACGGCCCGTTCGGTGAGGCGGCGCATGCGGCCCTGCAGGCTGTCGTCGGTCGCTTCCTCAAGCCCGGCGGTGTCGATCACGGTGAAGCGCAGATCACCGAGCCGCGCCTCCCCCTCGCGCAGGTCGCGCGTCACGCCGGGCTGGTCGTCGACCAAGGCCAGGCGTTTGCCGACGAGGCGGTTGAACAGCGTGGATTTGCCCACATTGGGGCGCCCCACGATGGCGAGGGTGAAGGACATTGCAGTGCTCCGGAGCGGTCAGGCGCGCCCTTTAGCGCATTTGCCGCTCAACGGAAAGCGTGGAGTTGCCCGCGGGTGGAAACCACATAAAGCACGCCGCCGGCCACGACGGGTTCGGAGGTTGCGCCGCCGGGAACCTCGACGGTTCCGATCAGAGCGCCGTTGACGGGCGAGAAGCTGCGGATCACACCGTCATTCGACGCGACGATGAGACGGCCCCCCGCGAGGATGGGGCCGTAATGGGCGAAGATCGCGCCGCGACGGCGGGGGCGGTCCCGGACGAAGCCGGGCAATTCAGCCTCCCAGATCGTGGCACCGGTATCGCGGTCGATACGGACGAGGAAGTTGCGGTCGGTGACGGCGAAGATGCTGTCACCCGCCGGAAAGACGGGGCTTAGCGCCCCTTCGCGCGCGGTCCAGAGACGGGCGCCGCTTTCGACGTTGAAGGCGGCGAGGCGACCGGAGTGATTGCCGGCATAGAGCGTTGCGCCGTCGATCATCGGTGCCCCGGTGATGTCACCGATCCGGGACGCGGCACGGCCTTGCCGCTGTCCGGCGACAGAAGCGGACCAGCGGCGCAGCCCGCCCCGGCGGAAGGTGGCGATCAGCTCACCGGATCCGAAGGCGAAGATCGCAAGATCGTCGCTGACCACGGGCGCGGGGGCGCCGAGGATGTTGGACACGCTGGGCGTGGCGGAGATCTGCCAGGCGATGCGGCCGCTATCGGCCTCGATCGCCCAGCCGGTATCGTCGCCGGCCACGAGATAGACGAGGTTGCCCACGACCGTGGGGCTACCCGATCCTGTGGCGTCGAGCTGTTGCGTCCAGATCGTGCCGCCGGTCGCGGCATCGAGCTTGGCAACCTCACCAAAGCCGAGCGAGACGTAAAGCGCGCCGTCGGCATAGGCCAGACCGCCGCCGGTCGCATCGTCCTCGCGGTCCCGCGCGGGTTTCGCATCAACCGACCAGATCACCTGTCCGGACGGCGAGACCGCGCTGACCTGAGCATTGGCGTCGAGCGTGAAGATGCGCCCGCCCCCCACGACGGGGGCCGCGGTGATGCGTTTCTTGCGGCTGTCACCCGCGCCGATATTCGCGGTCCAGAGCAGGGACGGCGACGCGCTGAGCGCGGGATGGGCGACGCGGAACGCGGGTGTGCCGGTGCCCTGCGGTGCGCTGGCATTGGTCGTCTGGCCGGGAAGGCTGATGGCGCGGCTGCCCTCGATCACGGTCTCGGACGGGTCGGGCAGAAGGCTGACCTGGCGGATATCTTCGCGTTCACCGGGAAGGATCAATTCCCTTTCCGCGCAGGCCGCCACGGCAAGGACGAGGCCAAGTGCGACAAACACCCTGGACGGTCGATCAAACAATATGGTCATGAGCCTGTCTTTCACCCGGTTTTGCCCGTTCTCATCTGCCCAGCCTCAGCCTTGCGAGGTCGGCGTGTCGGGCAGTGTTCCACCCAGCGCCACGATGGCTTGGCGCGCGCGCTGTTGCAAGTCCGAGGTCGCCTCGGCATCTTCGAGGATCGCCTGGAATTTCTCAATCGCCGCCGGTGCATCGCCCTCTTCCACGTCGATCAGGGCAAGCTGTTCCTGCGCCAAAAGCCGCAGCGGCGCGCCCGGTTGCGCCAGCGCTTCCAGCTGGAGCCGTCGATCCGCGGGAGGCAGGGTTTCGGCCTGCAGGGCGAGCGCCTTGAACGTCGCGATCTGACGATAGATCTGCGGCAGGTCGCCGGTGCTTGCAATCTGGTTCAGCAGGTCCACCGCCGCGTCGGTCTCACCGGCATCCGCATGAGCCGCAGCGGTGAGGAAAGACGCGATGGCCTTCCCGCCCGTGCTGTCGGGTTCAACATCGGCCAAGGCGGTCGCGCGGTCTTCGACGGAATCGGTATCCACCGCGGCGATGAGCGCATCGCCCAGCTCTTGCGCGGCACGCAGGTCCTGGGCCTTTTGATACTCGGACCAGGCGGCGGCACCGACAATTCCGAGGATGGCCACAACGGCGATCCAGCCATACCGTTTGAGCAGACCGAACAACCGGTCGCGGCGCACCTCTTCGGTGACTTCGTCAATGAAGCTGTCGCTGTTGCTCATACCTGCTCCCACGCTGCCGCTCCGGTGAGCGAACCACCCAAATGTGCCTTCTCTTACAGCGCTGTGCAGGGCAAGCCAAGTGGCGTGAGCCGCAGATTGCACGCCACACTTGCTCCGTGTTTCCAAAATATTTAATCTGAACTGGTTAGTTTAGCGTAGACATCTATTATGTAATCGCACACATGCAAAGTACACTGACGCCATGTAGCGGGTGCCAGACGTTCTGAAGAAGGCGAGTAAAAATGCGATTGATCCCGGCATTGACAGCGATTTTGGTGACGGCTGTTCTGTATATTGCGGTCTTTGAACGCGAGGCCCTGATCGCATTCGCCCTGGGCGACAATGCGGCGGAGGCACAGGAAACCGCAGGCGACGAACCGCCCGAGGGCCAGGTCGTCGCGGCGGCGCGCGCCAATCCCATCGGGGTCGTTGCGGTGCGGTCGGTGGCGCAGGAAATCGACAGCGCCGTGGTGCTGAGGGGGCAGACCCAGGCCGACCGTCAGGTCGAGGTACGGTCGGAAACGACGGCGATTGTCAGCTCCGAGCCCCTGAGAAAAGGCCGCTTCGTCGAAGCGGGTGAGCTTTTGTGCCGCCTGGATCCGGGCACACGCGACGCCTCCCTGGCGGAGGCCACGGCGCGTCTGGCAGAGGCGGAAACACGGGTGCCGGAATCGCAGGCGCAGCTGCAGGAGGCGATGGCGCGGCTGATCGAGGCAAGGATCAACGACAATGCGGCGGTCAAGCTGTCTGCGGACGGTTTTGCGTCGGAAACCCGAGTGGCGGCGACACAGGCAGCGGTGCGGGCTGCCGAGGCCGGGGTGGAATCTGCGCGATCCGGCCTTGAAGCGGCGCGATCAGGCATCCAATCGGCGCAGGCCGCAGTCGCGGCAGCGGAAAAGGAGATCGACCGTCTGACCATCAAGGCCCCCTTCGCCGGGCTTCTTGAATCGGACACGGCGGAACTGGGCAGCCTGATGCAGGCCGGCGGTCTGTGCGCGACGGTGATCCAGCTGAACCCGATCAAGCTGGTTGGATATGTCCCGGAAACCGAGGTGGGCCGCGTCGAGATCGGTGCACCGGCGGGCGCGAGGCTGGTCACGGGGCGGGAGGTGCAGGGCCGGGTGACGTTCCTGAGCCGGGCCGCCGATCCGACAACAAGAACCTTTCAGGTGGAAATCGCGGTCCAGAACGAGGATCTGAGCATTCGGGACGGTCAGACCGCGGATATCTTCATCTCGGCGGATGGCGCGATGGCGCATTTCCTGCCGCAATCCGCGCTGACACTGAACGGCGAAGGCGAGCTGGGCCTGCGTGTGGTCGGCGATAACTCGCTTGTCCGTTTCGTGAATGTCGAGCTTTTGCGCGATACCGTCGATGGCGTGTGGGTCAGCGGCCTGCCGGACGAGGCGGACGTGATCGTGGTGGGGCAGGATTTCGTCGTCGAAGGGGTTTTGGTCGAGGCCACCTATAGGGAGACCACCGAATGACTGGCATCGTCGACTGGGCCGCATCCCGCGCACGGATGGTGATGGCCTTCATCGCGCTGTCCCTGCTTGCGGGCGGATATTCATATGTCGGACTGCCCAAGGAAGGCGAGCCGGACATCGAAATTCCAGCGCTTTTCGTGTCGGTCCAGTTCCCGGGCATCTCGGCCGAAGACAGCGAAAGCCTGTTGGTCAAGCCGATGGAAACAGAACTGGCCGATCTGGACGGCCTGAAGGAGATGTCGAGCACCGCCGCCGAAGGCTATGCAGGCGTCGTGCTGGAATTCGAGTTCGGCTGGGACAAGACCGCCATCATGGCCGATGTGCGGGACGCGATGAATGCCGCGCAAGGCGATTTTCCCGAAGGCGCGGAGCAGTATTCGATCAACGAGATCAACTTTTCGGAATTCCCCATCGTCATCGTGAACCTGACCGGCGCCGTGCCGGAGCGGACGATGGCGCGGATTGCCAAGGATCTGCAGGACGATCTGGAAAGCCTGGATGCGGTGCTGGAAGCGGGTATCGCGGGCAACCGGGATGAAATGCTGGAGGTGATCATCGACCCGTTGAGGCTGGAAGCCTACAACGTGACCGCCGATGAATTGATCAACGTGGTGCAGAACAACAACCTGCTGGTCGCGGCCGGTGAGGTCGAGACGCCACAGGGCACGTTTTCGGTCAAGATCCCGTCCTCGTTCGACGATCCCCGAGATGTCTATTCCCTGCCGGTGAAAACGAATGGTGACCGGGTCGTCACCATGGGGGACCTGGCGCAGATCAACTTTACCTTCGAGGATCGAGAGGGCACGGCGCGGTTCGATGGCGAAAACACGATCGCGTTGCAGATCGTCAAACGCAAGGGCTTTAACCTGATCGACACGGCGGATCTGGTCAAAGAGCGCGTGCAGGCGGCCAAGGTCACCTGGCCGGAAGAGCTTCAGGCCGCGGTGACCGTCGGCACCTCGAACGACCAGAGCCGGGTGGTGAACTCAATGGTCAACCAGTTGCAAAGCTCGGTCCTGACCGCCGTGGCGCTGGTCATGATCGTGATCCTGGCGGCATTGGGCAGCCGGGCCGCGCTTCTGGTGGGCTTTGCGATCCCGACCTCGTTCCTGCTGACCTTCGCGTTTCTGGCGGTCATGGGCGTTTCGATTTCGAACATCGTCATGTTCGGGCTGATCCTTGCGGTGGGCATGCTGGTCGACGGGGCTATCGTGGTTGTCGAATATGCCGACAAGCGCATCAAGGAGGGCACCGGTCCGATGCACGCCTATGTCGAGGCGTCCAAGCGCATGTTCTGGCCCATCGTGTCATCGACGGCGACCACGCTTTGCGCGTTCCTGCCGATGCTTTTCTGGCCTGGCGTGCCGGGAGAGTTCATGGGCATGTTGCCGGTGACGCTGATTTTCGTGCTGTCGGCCTCGCTGGTGGTGGCACTGATCTATCTGCCGGTCATGGGCGGTGTGACGGGTCGGATCAGCCGCCTTCTGGGCCGGGGATCCGATGCGCTGCGCGCAGGACTGCCCTGGATCGTCCGCGCCGCCCTGGTGCCGCTGACGATCTACACGATGTTTCTGGGCGCGATGCAGATGCTCAACCCCACCTATCTGCTGCCGGAGGGCATACCGCTCTGGGTGGCGGAGGGGGTCGGCATTCTGGTCTTTCTGATCGGCGCGCTGACCGCGTCCATCGCCATGGGCGCGTCCCGGATCGAAAGGCGGCGCAAACGGATCCGGGCGGGCCACCGCCGGACGGCCTTTGGCATCTTCGTCAAAGCCATCGCGGGCAATCCGATCATGCCGCTGGTTGCCATCGGAACCGTGGCTGCGGGCGTTTTGTTTGTCGCATTGGTTCTGTTTCCCGCCAACAACAATGGCGTGGAATTCTTCGTGGAATCCGAACCCGAGCAAGGCACTGTCTATGTCAGGGCACGCGGGAATGTCTCGTTGACGGAGAGCGACGCGATGGTGCGTCAGGTCGAGGACATCGTCCGGGCGCATCCCGCCGTGATCAACGTGTTCTCCTTTGCCGGTGATGGCGGGCTGAACACCGATATGAGCGGCGCATCGATCCCGCCTGATACCGTCGGCCAGGTCCAGTTCGAGATCATCCCGTGGGAGGATCGTCCAACCGAAACCGAAACCTGGTTCTTCGACATGTTCGAGCGTCAGGTGACCGCCTATGCGTTCGACGGGGATACCGTGATCGATGAGCTGAACGCGGAACTGTCCCAGAAGCCCGGCTTTGAGGCGGAGATCCTTGCCCTTGAACAGGGTCCGGCCTCCGGCAAACCCGTGCACCTGCGCATCAAGGGCGATGACCGAGAGGTCCTGGCGGAGGCTGCGCGCATCGCCCGCGCCGAGTTCGAGACCACGCCGGGACTGATCCAGATCGAGGACAGCCTGCCCCTGCCCGGCATCGATTGGAAGATCAACGTCGATGTGGAAAAGGCCGGTCGCTACGGCGCGGATGTGGCCACGGTGGGCGCCATGGTGCAGCTGGTCACACGGGGCATCCTGCTGGATACGATGCGGGTGGACACCAGTGACGAGGAGATCGAGATCCGCGTGCGCCTTCCGGATGCCGACAGGGTCCTGAGCACGCTCGACAACCTGAAGGTCCGTACCGAGGACGGCCTCGTGCCGCTGTCCAACTTCATCACGCGCGAGCCGGTGGCCAAGTTGGCTCAGATCGACCGTGTGGACCAGAAGCGCTATTACGACGTGAAGGCGGATGTGGCCGCCGGTTTGAGCAAAGTGGCGCTGTCCGGCCCCGGTGGCGAGACACGCCTGGCCATGGTGCGGGACCTTCCCGAGGGCGCGGAGACGGACCGTGCCGTGGTCACCGCCGCGAACGGAGCCCGCTACGCGGTGCAATCGCTGCAAGAGGCCGAGAGCGTGGATGCGCTGCAAAGCGCGATCCGCGAAGACGGCGCCCGGATCATTCCGGTGAACCCGAACGAGCGGATTGCGGTGATCGGCGAGTGGCTGGCCACGGATCCCCTGCCCGCCGCCGTCGAATGGGAATGGACCGGCGATCAGGAGGAACAGGCGGAAAGCCAGGCCTTCCTGGTTTATGCCTTCGGCGGCGCGCTTGGTCTGATGTTCATCATCCTGCTGGCGCAGTTCAACTCGTTCTACAACGCGTTTCTGGTGTTGCTGGCGGTGGTGATGTCGACGACGGGCGTGCTGATCGGGATGATGGTGATGGATCAGCCCTTCTCGATCATCATGACGGGGACAGGGATCGTCGCGCTGGCCGGGATCGTGGTGAACAACAACATCGTGCTGATCGACACCTATCAGGAATACAGTCGGTACATGCCGAGGATCGAGGCGATCGTCAGAACGGCCGAGGCCCGGATCCGCCCGGTTCTGTTGACCACCATCACCACCATGGCGGGACTGGCGCCGATGATGTTCGGCCTGTCGCTCGACTTTATCTCGGGGGGATACAGCCTCGATTCCCCCACCGCCCTGTGGTGGAAGCAGTTGGCCACGGCGGTTGTCTTCGGGCTGGGTGTTGCGACCATTCTGACGCTCGTCGTCACGCCCTCGATGCTGGCGCTGAGAGTTTGGTTCACCACATACGTGGCCTGGACCTTCCGCCTTCTGGCCAAGATCACACGCGGTCGGTCCAGCCGGGCCGCGCAGGATTGGGCGCTGCAACGCGCAGCCCGCCGGGTCAAAGCGCCGGAGATCCTGTGGGACGACGGGGACGAGGTTATCCAACCGATCCAGCCCCCCAGCGACGCCCCATTGAAGGCCGCCGAATAGCGACCGGGTCAAGGGGATTGAGCGCCCCTTGACCCCGCTCTTGGCGCCCGCAGGCGCGGGACATCATGCCAAAGCATACAACCTTGAACCGCAAGCGCGTCCGCCCGGCGCGTGCCCTTGATCCCATATTGACAAACGTTCTTCCCTCGCAGCTCTTCTCGCGGCGGCAAGACAAACCGCACCCCTGACACTTTGCGTTAACCCTAATCGGTATTAACCTTAACGCCCGCTGAATGCGGCACGCACCGGCCCACTCCCGACGATACGCTGGGGTCTTCTTCTCGATAAAAATACGGAAAATCCGACGGTTCAACAGGCGCGGAATTTGCCGTTTGCGCGCTTACGCCGCCACCTCTCCGTCCGATTGCTGGCGATGCCAAAGCTGCGCATAGCGTCCGTTTCGCGCCAGAAGCGCATCATGAGGTCCCTGCTCGACGATCTGACCCTGATCCAGCACGATGATCTGATCCGCTTCGGCAATGGTGCTCAGCCGGTGGGCGATGGTCAGAACCGTCCGCCCCTCGCCCGCCCGCCGCAGGGCGGTCTTGATGTCCTGCTCGGTCCCGCTGTCGAGGGCGCTTGTTGCCTCATCCAGCAAAAGGATCGGGGGATCCTTCAACAGCGTGCGCGCGATCCCCACGCGCTGCTTCTCACCGCCCGACAGCTTGAGCCCGCGTTCGCCAACGGCGGTGTCATAGCCATCCGGCAGGCTGACGATGAAGTCGTGGATCTGGGCCGCGCGGGCCGCCGCGACGATCTCGGCCTCGGACGCGTCGGCCCGGCCATAGGCGATGTTGTACCGGATGGTGTCGTTGAAAAGCACCGTATCCTGCGGAACCACCCCGATGGCGGCATGCAGGCTTTGCTGGGTGACGTCGCGAATATCCTGCCCGTCGATGCGCAACGCGCCCGACGTAACATCGTAGAACCGGAAAAGAAGCCGGCCGATCGTGGATTTCCCCGATCCCGTCGCCCCGACAATGGCGACCATCTGCCCCGGCTCGACGCAAAGATCGACATCCTTGAGGATCTCACGTTCGGGATCATACCCGAAATGCACGTGATCAAGCTCGATCCGCCCGCCCGTGATCTTCAGGGGCGGCGCGCCAGGCTTGTCGGACACCTCCTGCGGCTGTTCCAGCAGATCAAACATCTCGCCCATATCGACAAGGGCCTGGCGGATCTCGCGATAGACGGTGCCAAGGAAGTTCAGAGGCACGGTGATCTGGATCATGTAGGCGTTGACCATCACGAAATCGCCGACGGTCAGCGCGCCGTTCTGAACCCCAACGGCAGCCAGCACCATAATCCCGATCAAACCGCCGGTGATCAGCAGCGACTGGCCGAAGTTCAGAAAGGCAAGGGAGTATGAGGTCTTGAGCGCCGCCGCCTCATAACCCTGCATGGCGCTGTCATACCGCGCCGCTTCCCGGCTTTCGGCGCCGAAATACTTCACGGTCTCGAAATTGAGCAGGCTGTCGATGGCCTTTTGATTGGCATCGGTGTCCTGGTTGTTCATCTCGCGGCGCAGCTTCACCCGCCATTCGGTGACCGCGAAGGTGAACCAGACATAAAGCGCGATGGTGCCGCCGACGATGACCAGATACCAGGCGTCAAACATCACCGTCAGGATGATCGCGACGAGCAGCAGTTCCAGGGCCAGCGGGCCGATGCTGAAAAGCAGAAAGCGCAGAAGGAAATCGACGCCCTTCACCCCGCGCTCGATCACACGGGAGAGGCCGCCGGTCTTGCGCGTGATGTGATATCGCATCGACAGGCGGTGAATATGCGTGAATGTTTCGAGCGCGAGGGCCCGCAGCGCACGTTGACCCACCGCGGCGAAGAGGGCATCGCGAAGCTGCTGGAAGCCCACGTTCAGCAGCCGCGCCATGCCGTAAGCGACGGTAAGCCCCACGGCCCCGAGCGCCAGCATCGGAACACCCTCTTCGGCCAGCGCGTCCACGGCGCCCTTGTAGAAGAGAGGGGTGGTCACGGCGATCAGTTTGGCGAGCACCAGCATGATCATCGCAAAGACAACGCGGCGCTTCACCCAAAGCTTGCCCTCGGGCCAGAGATAGGGGGCGACCTTGCGGATCGTCCGCCAGCCCGAGCGGCGTTCGGCAACGGCACTGATATCTGTCATGGGATGATCTTTCACTACGCGGTCAGACGCGGAGCATAGCGCGTCGAAGACCGACTGCTAGTCCGGGATGGAGAAGATCTGGCCCGGATAGATCAGATCGGGATCGCGGATCGCGCTTCGGTTGGCCTCAAAAACACGCACGTAAAGCAGCCCGTCCCCATAGCGGTCGCGAGAGATCGCCCAGAGCGTATCGCCGGTCTGGACGGTGACCGATCGGATCGGTTGCGTGGCGGGCGGCGCGTCCTGCTCAAGCCCCGCAAGCACGGCAGGGGCTTCACGTTTGAACGGCGTTTCCAACCGGCTGATAACCGCGCCGGAGCTGTCGATTTCATCAAGGCGCAGCGTGTAGATACCGGGCTCGATCCCGTCGATCTGCCCACGCCAGCGCCCCTCGCCCGATGAATTGAGATCCGCCACGGGGGCATTGTCGAGATAGACGCGGATCACGCTTTGCCCACGCGCGCGACCGCTCAGGAGCACCTCGCCATCTGCGGAATAGCTGATCGTATCAAGGGCGATCCTGTCGCGCGGCGCGGAGGACGACGGCGCCGCTGGCTGCACCAGTTCGACCCCGTCGGCGTCAGAGCGCAGGACGGCAACGGGCGCGGTCTCGGGCGCGGCAGGTTCGGATGCGGGCGGTTCGGTTGGTTGGGACGCGGACGGCGCGGGCGTGGCCGGGGCAGGCTCGGCAATCGCTACATCCTCGGAGTGCGGCGCGGGCGGCGGAGGAGCCGGTTCCCGCTCTGCAGGCGTGTCGGCACCCTGGGCAGGTTCGGACTGCGCGATCTGATCACGGCTGGCAGGCGGTGTCGGCTCTGAAGAAGAGGCGACCGGAGAAGACGGCACCGCAGGCTCGGTCGCGGCTTCGGGGGCGGTGGTGGAGGCGACCTC
The DNA here is from genome assembly GCF_004216475.1 of Thalassococcus sp. S3. Classification (GTDB taxonomy): domain Bacteria; phylum Pseudomonadota; class Alphaproteobacteria; order Rhodobacterales; family Rhodobacteraceae. Next base: position 3,814,364 of record NZ_CP022303.1, read on the forward strand.
CTCCCCGGTTGGTGGAGCGGCCTCGGCCACGCGGCTGGGCGCGAGGATGATGTCGGCCTCGGACAGGGCGGTCTGACCGTCGAGCGCGGCCCGCAGGGTCAGGACACGCGGCGTGGAGCTGACGGGAAGAGACAGAAAGGCGACGAACGTGCCGTTTGCATCGGCTGTGAGTTCTTCCTGTTTCTGATTGTCGAGCAGGATCGACACGGTGCTGCCCGGCGCGGACTGCCCGGCCACCAATGTGGTGCCATCGGGATCGGCGCGGACCACGTCGAAACTGGGCGCGGCGAGCGCATCCTGCGCCTGCTCCTGTGGCGGAGCGGTGTCTGCGCTTTCGGGTGGGGCCGGATCGGCCTGCACCGTTTCCCGGGACGCTGCGGGTTCCGAAGCCTCCGGCTCAGGAATGGCCGTTTCGGTGTCGGTTGCAGGCGCGGCGGGCTCAGCCGGAGGGGGCGCCGCGGCTGTCGTCTCTTCGGTCGGCGGAGCAGCAGGGGCAGGCGCGGGCCGGGCCGGAGTGTCCGTCGCGGGCGCCGGTGCGGGTTCGGGCGCTTCGGATGGCGCGCTCATCGCTGCGGGCTGCGCCTGATCCTCGGTCTCGCCCCAAGGGCCTGCCACATAGACGCCCGCGCCGACGATTGCAGCGGCCACGGCACCTGCCGCGACCGTCGCCAGAGGGCCCAGACCAAAGAGGCCAGACTGTCCTGCCATACGCTTTTTTCATCCCCTGCCCGCGCGCCTCACTCAGCGGCGGTTGAGCGATCCTATCAGCCACGCTATCGGTGGTCAAAACGGGTCACAAGCGCCCGTCGGGACAGTGCAGTGAAAGGATCGCGAATGTCGATCAAATCCGTGTGTGTCTATTGCGGATCGCGGACCGGGGCAATCCCGGCCTATTCGGACGATGCAGAGACGATGGGCCGTGCGATTGCGCAAGCCGGCTGGCGTCTGGTTTACGGGGCGGGAGATGTCGGTCTGATGGGCATTGTCGCCCGCGCGGCGCAGGCGGCAGGAGGCGAGACCTTTGGTGTCATTCCGGCCCACCTGGTGAACATGGAGGTCGGCAAGACGGATCTGACCCGTTACGTCGTCACCGAGACCATGCACGAGCGCAAGAAGGTCATGTTCATGAATGCCGACGCCATTCTGGTTCTGCCGGGCGGGGCGGGATCACTGGACGAGTTGTTCGAGGTTGTGACCTGGCGCCAATTGGGTTTGCATCAGAAACCGATCCTGGTTCTGAACACAGCGGGATATTGGGACAAGCTGCTGGACCTTGTGGATCACGTCATCGCCGAAGGGTTCGCCGATGCGTCGCTTGCGGGTTTTTTGACCCCGGTCTCCTCGCCAGAGGCGGCGATGTCGGCCTTGCGCCGCGCCCTGCCCGACATCGCATAGAGCGCCAGCGCACTCCAGATCAGGGTGAAGGCGGCGAGATGCAGGCCGCCGAAGGGTTCGGAAAAGAGCATCACGGCACAGACGAATTGCAAGGTCGGGTTGAGATATTGAAGCAAGCCCGCCGTTGAGAGCGCAACCCGGCGCGCGCCGTAGGTGAAAAAGATCAGCGGCAAGGCGGTGAGCGGACCCGACAGGATCAGCAACAAGGTCACATCGGCCGACGCCCAGAAGTGATTGGGCCCGCTGACCAGCAGCCAGATCGCCACGGGCAGGAACAGCAATATCTCGCAGGTGACCGAGACGACCGGCCCAAGCGGCAGGCGTTTTTTGATCAGGCCATAGATGCCGAACGTGACGGCCAGAACGAGAGAGATCCAGGGCGCCGCCCCCAGGGCCAGCGTCATCAGCCCGACGCCGGCGGCGGCAAGGGCGATCGCGACCCATTGGCGGGGGCTCAGCCGCTCCCCCAGAACGAAGCGGCCTAAAAGGACCGCAATGAGAGGGAAGATGTAATAGCCCAAACTCGTCTCGGTCGTCCGGTCGATCTGAACGGCGAGGATGAAGAGAAACCAATTGGCGGAGATCATCAGGGCGGCCAGACAGATCAGGCCCGATTGACGCGGACCGGAAAACGCGGCGGGGATCTGGCCCAAACGGCGCTGCGCGGCGAGGATCAGCGAGAACAGGACGAATGACCAGAGCGCCCGATGGGCCAGAACCTCGGTCGCGGGGATTTGCGAAAGCGCCTTGTAGAAGATCGGGGACAATCCCCAGATCATACAGGCGACAATTATCGCAACGGTGCCTTTCGCGGTTTCGGTCATTGTCCCCCCGTCCCTGCCCTTGCCTCAAGCCACCGGCAAGGGCAAGGGTGCGATGCAAACAGGGAGGTTTCAAATGAAGGACTTGGGCGCACTGATTTTTCCGGGCTTCGAGTTGCTGGACCTTTTCGGGCCCTTGGAGATGTTCGGCCTGTTGCCGGATCACTACCGCTTGCATCTGGTGGCCGAGACGCCCGGAGCGGTGGCCAGCGCGCAGGGCCCGCAGGCGGTCGCGACGGTCGGGCTGGCCGAGAGGGACAGCTTCGACCTGCTGTTGGTGCCGGGCGGCAGGGGCACACGCGCCCTGGTCAAGGACAAGGGGATGCTGGACCGGATCGCCCGATCCTGTGCAGCCTGCGACCATGTTCTTAGCGTTTGCACCGGAAGCGCGGTTCTCGCCAAGGCGGGCGTGCTTGACGGGCGCCGAGCCACGACGAACAAGGCGGCGTTCGAGCAGATGATGACACATGGTCCGGAGGTGGACTGGGTCCGGGAGGCGCGTTGGGTCGAGGACGGCAAATTCTTCACCGCATCCGGCGTGTCGGCAGGGATGGATATGGCGCTGGCGGTGATCGCCAAGCTGGACGGGATGGAGGCCGCGGAACAGGTGGCCATCTGGGCCGAGTATGAATGGCATCGGGATGCCGACTGGGATCCGTTTGCAAAGGTGCACGGATTGATCTGAGCTTGGCCTTGGGGAGATCCGGGCCTTTTTGAAAAAGTCGGGGCCCTTGAAGGACGGAGGCCGGATCATCGGTGTCTGAGCGACCTTCTGTGGGCCAGCGGACAAGGTCATCAGCACAGGGTCACGGCGTGCGGGCTGCGCTTTAGGCGCTGAGTTCGACCACCGTGATCTCGGGCACGACGCCCAGACGGACGGGCAGGATCGAACACCCGATGCCGCCCGAGACCACGAGATCGCGCCCGTCCTCATGCACGTGACCATAGGCGAAGCGGTTGCGATATCGCGAAGGCACGACGGGCGACCACCCGAAAAGCCGGACCTGACCGCCATGCGTATGCCCGGACAGGGTCAAGGCAATCCGGGCGGGCACCTGCGTGAAGATGTCGGGTTCATGGGCCAGAAGGATGGCATGCGCAGTGTCGGGGATTTGCGCCAGCGTGCCGGGCAGATCGTCGACCCCTGAATATGTGCCGTTGCCCTCCTTAAAGGCCCATTGATCCCCCAGGCCTGCCAGAACGACACCGCCCGGAAGTTCCACCGTCTCGTTCTGCAAGACCGGGATGCCGCCTGCTTGAAGGGTCAGCGCGGCCTCGACAGGTCCGCTGCGACGGGCCTGGGCCATGCTGTCCTCCCACCAGTCGTGATTGCCGAGCACGGCGAAAACCCCTTGGGGCGCGGCAAGATCGGCGAGAATGCTCACGGTGTCGGACAGGGGAATGGACGCGGTGACGAAAGGATGGCTTGCATTCAGATCACCCAGCACCACGATCAGATCGGCGCCCAGCGCGTTGGTGCGCTTGACCACCTGGCGCAGACGGTCGCGGGTGACATGAGGCGCGCCCATGTGCAGATCGCTCAGGATCGCGATGCGCATCGGAGCGGGCCAGCCGGGACGCTGCACCCGCCAGCGCCGCACCCGCAGCCGCAGCGCGGGTTCGATCAAAAAGCCGTAAAGCGCAGCAAAAAGGCCTGCCAGCGTCGCCGCCAGCAGGCCCCGGAGAAATCCACGTCGTGTCACGCCGCTCACATACGGGAGGCGACGTTTTCCCAGTTCACCAGGTTGTCGAGGAAGTTGGTCAGATAGGCGGGCCGCTTGTTGCGGAAGTCGATATAGTAGGAATGTTCCCACACATCGCAGCCCAGAAGGGCCGTCTGGCCAAAGCAGACCGGGTTCACACCATTCTCGGTCTTGGTGACCTTGAGGCTGCCGTCGGTGTCCTTGACCAGCCAGGCCCAGCCGGAACCAAACTGACCGGCACCGGCAGCCGAGAACTCATCTTTGAACTTGTCGACCGACCCGAAGGCTTCGATCAGCGCGCTTTCCAGCTCACCGGGCATCTTGCTGTCGCCGGGACCCATCATCTCCCAGAACTGGTTGTGGTTCCACAGCTGGGAGATGTTGTTGAAGATGCCGTTTTGCGCCACGGCAGACGCGTCATAGGTGCCCTTGATGATCTCTTCCATCGACTTGTCGGCCCATTCGGTGCCGTCGATCAGCTTGTTGCCATTGTCGACATAAGCCTTGTGGTGCAGGTCGTGGTGATATTCCAGCGTCTCTTTCGACATGCCTTTGTCGGCCAGAGCATCGTGCGCATAGGGAAGATCAGGAAGTTCAAAAGCCATTGGAGGGCCCCCGCTTTAGGATTGGAATTCGTGCCTCACATGAAGGTCGTGCTTGCACAAGGTCAAGTCCCGCAAGGCGCAATTGTTCCCCATGCGCGATCGCAAGGGCCTGGCGCGCACGCCACCACCGGGAGTGCCGGGCCAAGCTTCGCGTGGTTGGCGAGACGCAGAACGTGCCAGGCCAGCGTGCTGGCGTGGCCGAGACCTCGCAAGGCGGTCAGGACCGTCTGCCGATCCCTTTGCGTTCAGATCGAAAGTCGGCCGGCACACAACCTGAGCGCGCAAAGATTTGGGGCGAAGGTCAGGCGTTCTGGTGACCAAGCGGCTGCGACGCTTGGCTGGACGACACCCGAAGACGCGGGTGTCATCGTCATTTGATGATCTTGCAGGTTCCCGTCCCACGCGTTTCGTTGTCATAGCCATGCACGATGACCGCTATAGTCGCGGTGTTGCGAGCGGTGTTCAGATTGACCTTGTAGGTTGCCGTGAGGGATCTGTTCAGATGTCCGGGAATGTTGTCGAGGTTCCAATCCAACCGCCAGGATGAAGCACTACGCTGTGTTGAATTAACGGGAATGGGTGCGTTATGCACGGCCTTGATCACACCATCAAAAGCCGCGGCGGCACCGGTTTGGGTGTCCAACGCCAGAATAAGGCGTTCGGGCACGAGGCCATCGCGGGTATAGCTGGTGAAGCTGCAGTCATATGTTGTTTCCGCCGAGACGGCGGATGCTGTACTCAACAGGCCCGCCACAAGGGCGAGCGTGAGCCGAATGGATGTCATGTAGGCTCCCTCTTCCGTGTCGCGAGAGTAGGAGACGCGGAAGAGGGGCACAACCTCAGATAGAGTTTCTCAGATAGAGTTTTCGGCCCGAAAAGCGTCGACTTTGGAGTTGGGATGAGCGGCTGTCTTCAGCAAATCGAAGACATACTGCGCGACGGAGCGGAAGCAGACGATCTGGAATGTCGCGGTGTCGGACATCCAGAAGGCAGCGGGCACCTGGGCCATGCGGGTGCGGCGGAACTGGCCCGGCGCAAAGGCATCGGGGGAGAGATCAACCGGGCAGAGTTTGGCCAGAACCTCCGGGGCGTGAGGACCACGGATCGTAAAGCGCGCGCGCGCGTCGGAGACGTTGACCGCCAATGCATAAATGCCGGACAGCGCCTCCGTCAGGCGGGAGAGCATTGCGGTGACCTCTGCATAGGGACAGAGGATCAGAAGCTCATCGGGAGACATCCAGCAAAGGCCGTGATCGCCTGAGAACCGCGCCTCACCGGGCCCGGGCATATCGGCACCGGTCACCTTGGTGGCGGCGGCGACGATCTTGGCCGCGCCGAGATCGCCGCGCAGGGTGATCATACCTTGAAGGCCTGCCTCTTCGACAAGGGCGAGGCCGTCGAACGAAGCGCCCGGGCATGCGCTGATGGCGTCAGACATTCTGTTTCTCCCCATCCTTGTCGTAGAAGATCGGATCCACGACTTTCGCCTTGTGAATGGTGCCGTCGGTGCCCGGGAACTCCAGCACCTCACCCATCCGGTCGGGGCCGTGCTGCACGAGCCCCATGGCAATACCCCGGCCCAGAGTGGGCGAGTGATAGGTCGAAGTGACCCGCCCGATCATGTTGCGCTGGCCATTGGCGTTCTTGCCGGGTGCGACCGCATAGGCGCCGTCGGGCAGGACGGAGCCGTCGGTGGTTTCAAGCCCCACCAGCTTCCAGCGGTCGGGATCGGTCATGTGGCTGCGTTCCTGAGCCCGTTTGCCAAGGTAATCGGTTTTCTTTTTCGAGATCGCCCAGTCGAGGCCGAGATCCTGGGGGATCACGGTGCCGTCGGTCTCGTCCCCGATCATGATAAAGCCCTTTTCGGCTCTCAGGATGTGCAGGGCCTCGGTCCCGTAGGGCATGACACCGAATTCGGCGCCCGCCTCCATCAGCGCATCCCAGAAGGCCTGGCCCTGGCTGGAGGACACCGCGATTTCATAGCTGAGTTCGCCGGAGAAAGAGATGCGGTAGGCACGCACATCGAAGCCGCCGAGCGTGCCATCAGCCCAGGCCATGAAAGGCAGCGCCTCGGCCGAGACGTCCATGCCACCGAGTTTCTCCAGCACCTTGCGCGCATTCGGGCCGACGACGGCGATTTGCGCATATTGCTCGGTGACGTTGGCGACATAGACTTGCCAGTCCCACCATTCGGTCTGCAGCCACTCCTCCATATGCGCATGGATGCGGTCAGCGCCGCCTGTGGTGGTGTGGCAGAGGAACGTGTCCGCGTCGATGCGCGCGACGACACCGTCATCGGTGAGAAAGCCGTTTTCGGTGCACATCAGGCCATAGCGGCAGCGACCGGGTTTCAGCGTGCTCATCATGTTGGTGTAGAGCATGTCGAGGAAGCGACCGGCATCGGGTCCCTTGACGATCAGCTTGCCGAGGGTCGAGGCATCGAGCAGACCGAGGTTCTGGCGGGTGTTGGTGACCTCGCGCATCACGGCATCGTCCACGGTCTCACCATCGCGGACAAAGGCATAGGGGCGGCGCCAATGGCCCACAGGCTCCCAATCGGCGCCGTTTGTGTCGTGCCAGTCGTGCAGGGGCGTGCGGCGGATGGGCTGGAAGGTGTCGGCGCGCGCCTCGCCCGCAATCGCGCCCATGGAGATGGGGGTATAGGGCGGGCGGAACGTGGTGGTGCCGGTGGCGGGGATGGGTTGGCCCAGAGCGTCGGAGAGGATGGCGAGACCGTTGATGTTGCTGAGCTTGCCCTGATCGGTGGCCATGCCAAGCGTGGTGTAGCGTTTGGTGTGTTCGACGCTTTCGAAGCCTTCCTGGGCGGCGAGCTGGACGTCGGTCACTTTGACGTCGTTCTGGTAGTCGAGCCAGGTTTTGGCACGCAGAGCCTGCTTGGAGTGGGCGGGCATGAGCCAGACGGGGGCAAGGGGCGCCTCCTCCTGCGCGGCGCCTTTCGGCGCGTCGCTTGTCGTCGGCGTGAACCCGGCGGCACGGAGGGCGGCGTTGGCGGCATCGACGGCGCTGTCGAGGAGCGGCTGGAGCGAAAGCGCGCCATGGGCGGCACCTGCGGTGCGGACAAAGCCTTGGCCGTCCGCACCGATGGGCGGGTTATCCACATCCGGTTTGAAGAAGGCGTGATCCGCGTCCCATGCCAGCTTGCCGCCGCAATGGGACCACAGATGCACCACCGGAGACCAGCCGCCGGACATGGCAACGGCATCGCAAAAGACCTCACGCGTGGCACTGCCGTCGCTGTCCTGTTTGCAGATATACACGCTTTTGACACGCTTGCCGCCGGTCACCTTGGCGATGGCCGCGCCCATATCGACGCGGATGCCCAAAGCACGCGCGGCGTCGGCCAATGGACCGCCCTGCGGCCTTGCATCGACGATGCGGGGGACCTCCAGACCTGCGTTTTTTAGGCATATTGCCGTAAGGTAAGCATCATCGTTGTTGGTCGCGATCACCGTGCGCTGGCCGGGGGAGACCCCGTAATTGGCGACATAATCGCGGATGGCGGAGGCGAGCATCACCCCCGGAACATCGTTCCCGGCAAAGGAGAGCGGACGTTCGATGGCCCCTGTCGCGGTGATGATCTGCCCGGCGCGGATGCGCCAGAGGCGGTGGCGGGAGCCTTCCGTGTCGGGGGCATGATCCGTCAGCCGTTCGTAGGCCAGAGCGTAACCATGATCATAGATCCCGGCACCCATGCACCGGGTGCGCAGAGTAACGTTGGGCATCGTTTCCAACTCGGAAACGATTTGTTCCACGTACTTGTCCACAGGCAGGTTATCCAACGTCCCGTCCGAAATCGGCAAGTCCACCATTGCACGCCCGCCCCAATGGGCGCTTTGTTCGAGAAGCAGAACCTTGGCCCCCGACAGAGCCGCCGTTTTGGCCGCCAGCAGGCCGGCAAGCCCGCCGCCGATCACCAGGATGTCGGTGAAGGTATAGAAATGCTCGTAAGTGTCGGCGTCCCGCGCCTTGGGCGCGCGACCGAGGCCTGCGGATTGCCGGATGAAGGGCTCGTAAATATGTTTCCAGAACGGGCGCGGATGGATGAACATCTTGTAATAGAAACCGGCAGGCAGAAACCGGGAGAGCGCGGTGTTCACAGCGCCGATATCGAAATCGAGGCTGGGCCAGTGGTTCTGGCTTTCGGCGCGCAGGCCATCGAAAAGCTCGGTCGTGGTGGCCCGTTGATTGGGTTCGAACCGTTTTCCGCGGCCCATGTTCATCAACGCGTTCGGTTCTTCAGCGCCGGATGCCACGATGCCCCGGGGGCGGTGGTATTTGAAGGACCGGCCCACGAGCATCTGATCGTTCGCCAAAAGCGCGGAAGCCAGCGTGTCACCGGGATGGCCCGTGAGCCATTTGCCGTTGAAGGTGAACTTGATCGTTTGAGAGCGGTCGATCAGGCGGCCGTGACTGGCGAGACGCGTGCTCATGCGCTGGACCTTTCGCGTTGGGACACGTTGGGGATGTCCGTATCTTTGTCGAGAAGAAGGACCATCAAGCGGCCCCTTTCGGACGCCAGCCGGGGCGTTTGGCGGAGATGGTGTCGAGGATCTCCCGAGGCGGTTCGGTGGTCTGGGCGGGATAGGTGCCGAAGACCTCGAGCGTGGCCGTGCAGCGGGCGGCATGGAACCACTTGCCGCACCCATAGGCATGGCGCCAGCGCTCGAAATGCACACCTTTGGGGTTTTCCCGCATAAAGAGGTAGGCGTGAAAGTCGTCGTCAGAGGAGCCGGGGCCGAAGCGTTTGAGATGCGCTTCACCGCCGGGGGTCAGCTCGGTTTCATCGGCATCGACGCCGCAATAGGGGCAGCGGAGGATCAGCATGAGACAGCTCCTTGAGCGCCAAGGCCGGAGAAGACTTGGCGGGTGGTGCGGATTCGCGCTAGGCTGTCAATCGAAGTTGACAGGAGAGAAGTGCGATGAGCGATCAGATGATTGCAGTGCTGGTATTTGGCGCGTTGTGCGCGGGTGCTCTGGTGATGTTCTTGCTGGAGCGGCGCGCGGTGGCCAAACGCAGGGCGGAGGGACGCGAGGTGGATATCTCCGACATCCTGTTTTTCGGGAGCGAGGCGGTCACGGGTAAAAACCCGGCCCCCGAAAAGAAAAAGTAGCACGGGCGCGCTGCCACGCCCGTGCCGCAGATGAACGGTGTGAGTGGTCTTATTCGGTGACGACAGGCGCCGGATCGGTTGCAGGCGCTGTGGCCGCGGGCGCATCCGCAGCGGGCGCCGTCGTGCCGTCATCGCCGCTGAGGATGCCCATGGCAATGATGCCGCCCAGAAGTACGAGGACGGCGACAATGGCCACGAGAAGACCGCCGGTCGAGCCACCGGTCTGGATGTCCCGGACATGTGCGGTTGAATAGTCGTCCATGATGGTTCCTCCGTTATGAAGGCTTCCAACATGGGGAGTGTGGCATTTGGGGCAATAGAGGCGCCGAAATGATGCATTGTTCGGCCATCTTTGGCCGGAATGCATAGGTCGGTGTGGCTGAACCCCGCCACAAATCTGTTGAGCCGGGTGGATGCGCGGAACGCGGCTGAGGCGGAAAACTGCCGGTCCAGGCTTATACTAGAGAGGTCAGGGCCGGCACATGAAGTGCCGATCCGAACCGTGACCATAATAGATTGCGTATCAGCTGTCGGATGTGGCCTGGCCTTCGACGGCGCCGATGCCGGGTACTTCGATACGGATATCCGCGTCATCGGACGAAGGCATTCCGCCGCTGAACACGACCCAAGCCAGAACGGCCAGAGCGACAACGAGCCCGCCAACGATGAAGGCGAGAGCGCTGTTCGAGGAGCTGCTGCCGGTGTTGGTCTGGTCTGCCATGTCGAGATCTCCTTGCTGTTATCAGACAGGGATGAAACTGCGGCAGACCGGATGAAGTTCCGAGAGACGTGAGGATTGCGGGGTTGAGGCCACCTTACCGGGATCCCATATGACGTATATGTGGATGATCTTGATGATCTTTGGGTTTTTCTTGGCTGCGGGATTTGGTCTTGCAATCTATGAGGCGTGAACCAGGCAAACGGTGCTGAAGCACGACCTGCGACGGGTTCCGATACGCGGTTCGGCCCAACGCCCCGCCCCTCATGAAGGAGCCCATGGCGGAATGAACGAACCACATATGCATTAGAGCGCAACGGCCCGGATTGCGTACGCAATCCGACGGGTTCGAAGATGAAACGGTTTCCCCCCGAAGCCGGAAAATGTGACATTTTCCGGATCGTTTTCCGGGACGGAAAACGGCGCCAGAGATCGAACGGCATCAATGAGCAACCCCGGCGGCGACGCTTTCGTCGATGAACCGGCCTTCCTTGAACCGATCGAGCGAGAAGGCGTCACAGAGCGGGGAGGCGCCTTTTGCCATCAGTTCTGCGAAGCCCCAGCCGGAGCCGGGGATCGCCTTGAACCCGCCCGTTCCCCAGCCGCAATTGATAAACACCCCTTCGACCGGCGTTTTCGACAGAATCGGAGAGCGGTCGCCGGTCATGTCCACGATCCCGCCCCATTGGCGCAGCATCTTGAGCCGCGAGATCATCGGGAAGGTCTCGATCAGGGCCCGCACCGTTTCCTCGATATGATGAAAGCTGCCGCGTTGGGTGTAATTGTTGTACCCGTCCGCGCCGCCGCCGATCACCATCTCGCCCTTGTCGGATTGGCTCATGTAGCCGTGAACGGTGTTGGCCATCACCACGACATCCATGCAAGGCTTGATCGGCTCTGACACGAGCGCCTGAAGCGCCACGCTTTCGATGGGCAACCGAAAGCCCGCCATCTCGGCCATCACACCGGAATGTCCGGCCACCACGATGCCGAGCTTGTCGCAGTCGATCTCTCCTTTCGTGGTGGTCACGCCCACGACGCGGCCCCCGTCCCGGCGGACGGCGGTAACCTCGCATTTCTGGATGATGTCCATGCCCATATCCGAGCAGGCCCGCGCATAGCCCCAGGCCACGGCATCGTGACGCGCTGTGCCGCCGCGCGGCTGCCAAAGCGCGCCGAGAACGGGATAGCGAGGGCCATTGATGTCGATGATGGGGCAAAGATCCTTGACGCGTATGGGAGAAATGAATTCAGTCTCCACTCCCTGCAGGGCGTTGGCATGCGCGGTCCGAAGATAGCCCCGAACCTCGTGATGGGTTTGGGCGAGCATCATCACCCCACGCGGGCTGAACATGATGTTATAGTTGAGGTCCTGGCTCAGCTCCTCGTAAAGCGCGCGGGATTTCTCATAGATCGCGGCCGAAGGGTCCTGAAGATAATTCGAGCGAATGATCGTGGTGTTGCGGCCGGTATTGCCGCCGCCCAGCCAGCCTTTTTCCAGCACGGCCACGTTCTTTATACCGAAGCGTTTGCCGAGATAATACGCGGTGGCAAGGCCATGTCCGCCCGCACCAACGATGATCACATCGTATTTCTTCTTCGGCTCAGGGGCCCGCCAGGCGCGGTCCCAGCCGGAATGAAAGCGGGCGGCCTCCCGTGCGATGGCAAAAGCTGAATAGCGTTTCATATCTGGCGAATCCCGTCCCGTCAGGCCTGAGATGATATGACCTGACTGGAAGCCTGCCCCGCGCCGTGAACCGTCGCAATGCGGCGCAGTTGCGACATGGTGCGCGTCCGCGACCTTTTGGTCTTTTTTCGGGGGCTTGGCGCCTATAGATGAGGGTCATGGCTGACCTCACCACCTTTTGGATACTGACATTGGGCCTCGCCTTTCTGGTCGCGGCCCTTTTGGCGCTTGCGCTTGTGCGCGCCCGAAGTGGCGCCGAGCCGGCCGCCGCCTACGATTTGCAGGTGTACCGCGACCAGTTGAAAGAGATTGACCGCGACCTGGCCCGAGGTCTGATCAATGCCGGAGACGCCGAACGGATCCGCGCCGAAGTGTCCCGACGCATCCTCGCGGCAGACGCGCAGGTACAGGCAGAGACCGAAGGACAGGGCCAGCCCAGGCTGCCAGGCCTGGTGATGGCCGCGGTGAGCGCGGTCGTTCTGGTGATCGGAAGCGCCCTGCTCTACCTCGAGATCGGCGCGCCGGGCTATGGCGATCTAGCCCTGGCGGACCGGCTTGAAATGGCTGAAATCGCCCGGTCGGAGCGACCCAGCCAGCAAGCCGCCGAAGACAGCCTGCCGCCACAACCGTCCCTGGAACAGCTCAGCCCGGATTTCGTGGCACTTATGGAGCGTCTGAGGGACACAGTCGCGGGACGTCCGGACGATCTGCAGGGTCAGATCCTGCTGGCCCAGAACGAAGCCCGCAGCGGTAATTTCCGTGCGGCCTATGAAGCCCAATCACAGGTTTTGCGGCTGAAAGGCGACGCGGTTGAGGCACGTGATTACACCGACTACGCTGATATGATGATCCTTGCCGCTGGCGGCTATGTCTCACCCGAGGCGGAAACGGCCCTAGCCCGCGCGCTGGAGCTTGATCCGGAAAACGGACCTGCACGGTATTACACCGGGCTGATGATGGGGCAGATTGGCAGGCCGGATCAGGCCTTTGGCATCTGGCGGCAATTGCTGGTCGAAGGGCCGGGTGACGCTCCATGGATCGAGCCGATCCGGCTGCAGATCGAAGAGATGGCCGCCCGGGCGGGCGTGACGAACTTTTCCCTGCCGCAAGCAACGCCCGCCGCGCCGGGGCCAAGCCAGGAGGATGTCGAGGCCGCCGAACAAATGAGCGATGAAGACCGGATGGCCATGATCGAAGGCATGGTTGCAGGACTGAGCGACCGGCTTGCAACGGAAGGCGGCCCTCCGGAGGACTGGGCAAGGCTGATCGGGTCCTTGGGTGTTTTGGGACGCGAGGCGGATGCCATCGCCATCTATAACAACGCCCTTGAGGTCTTTGACGGAGAGCCGACGGCCATCGGGGTGATCCGCGACGGCGCACGGCAAGCCGGATTGATCCCGTGATCCACGAAAAGTTCGAAGACTTTGCGACCAATCTTCCAAAGATGACGGCGGTTGCGGGCCTTGATCTTGGGGAGAAAACCATCGGCGTCGCGGTTTCGGATCGTCTGCGCGCGGCTGCGACACCACTTGAAACCATCAGACGCAAGAAATTCGGCATCGACGCGGCGCGTCTGATAGACATTCTGACCGCACGCGAAATCGGAGGGCTGGTTTTGGGGCTGCCCCGGAACATGGACGGCACCGAGGGGCCCAGATGCCAGTCGACCCGGGCCTTCGCGCGCAACCTGACGCGTCTGACGGATCTGCCGATCGCCTTTTGGGACGAGCGGCTGAGCACGGTCGCCGCCGAGAAGGCTTTGCTGGAAGCAGACACAACACGCAAACGACGGGCGGAGGTCATTGATCACGTGGCCGCCGGTTATATCTTGCAAGGGGCATTGGACCGGATGCGGCATGTAGAAGCGGAGATGGGCAGATGAACGATCAGGTCTGGCGGAGAGACGAGGTGCAATCACCCTGCGTGCGCATCTGCGTCGTCCATCCCCAGGAACGCATCTGCACCGGCTGTTTCCGCACGGTGAACGAGATTGCAATGTGGGGCCGGATGAGCGCGGAAGAGCGTCAGGCGGTCATGGATGAATTGCCGGCCCGCGCGCCCAAACTGGCCAAAAGACGCGGCGGGCGCGCCGCACGCCTCAAACGGTAAGCCAGGCCGCAACCCCGCCTGCGATCTGAGGTCGAAAATAGGCGATCATTCGACCGGAAGGGTCTTCCGGGGCGTCCCAGGCAGATACACCATGCAACACAAGCGGGTGCAGAAGATAAGCCGCACCCGGCGCCGCATGAACACGGATCCGCGGGCAGGTTTCAAACACCTTTTGGCGGGCGGTCTGATAGGCATCGGTGATGTCGACGTCGCCCCACGACGCGGGAGGATAAGGCTCAAGGGCCTGTGTCAGTGCGGCAGCGATGACCCGGTGGCTGCCTTCCCAAAGGACCAGCGGAGCGGCGTCGGGATCGGTCGTATTGAGCGGCAGACCCAGGATCCAGGCATGAGGCTCGGCGATGCGACGTCGTCTGTCCGGACCAGACGGCAGCAATCCGTCGACATGCGCCGCCTCCCGCTTCTGGCGATAGCGGAACGCGCCCGCGCTCTCACCCTGTCGTGGCCTGGGATAATCCGGCCAGATCACGGAAAGCTGCGCGGGATGAAGCGGCGGAAGCGTGCCCAGGTGACGCTGAATAAAGCGGACCACCGCCCCTTCCAGCGGCGTGCCGGAGATCGCGCCGGACGGTTGGCTTGGAAGGGCATCGACCCCCACGAACCACGTGCCTTCGCATTGATACCAATGCGCATTGGCAGGATCGGCAAGCGCGTACTGGGCTGCCTGTCGGGCAGACGCAGCCCAGGCCGCGACCGACGGTTCGGGCGGGAAAAGCCGCCAGCCGGCCCGGTCAAAGGCGCTTACCATCCGAGCGCCTTGCGCAACATGTTGAGCGCGACGAGGATCAAGAACAGGGCAAATACCCGGCGCAGGGGTTTAGGATCGAGCCGGTGGGCGAGCCGCACGCCGAGGGGTGTGGTGAGAAGGGTCATCGCGATCACGATTGCGAAGGCAGGCAGGTTGATGGCGCCCAGCGTGAACGGCGGTCGCGCTTCGGCAGGAAGGGTAACGAAGGCAAAGGCGATCACCGACGGAACCGCGATCAGCACGCCGAAGCCGGCCGCCGTTGCCACGGCCTGATGGATGGGACGGCCATAGAGTGTCATCAGGGGAACGCCGAAACTGCCCCCTCCGATCCCCATCAGAACGGACAAGAACCCAACCAGCGGCGAAAGGAGCGCGCGAACTTTGCCGCCAGGCATTTGCTCGCCCAACCGCCATTCCGGCCGTCCAAATGCCATGTAAAGACCGACCAGAACGGCCAATGTCCCGAAGAGGAGTTGCAGTGTGGCAGAGCGCAGAGAGGCGGCCACGAGAACGCGCAGAACAGCGCCCAGAGCGATGCCGGGCGCCCAGCCGCGCAGGATCGTCCAATCGACGGCGCCCGTCCGATGATGCCGCTCGACCGAGCGCAGGGAGGTGACGATGATCGTCGCAAGAGATGTTGCGAGGCAAAGCTGCATCAACTGCGGACTGTCATAGCCAAGCGACTGGAATGTGTAGAAAAACGCCGCCACCAGGACGATGCCCCCGCCAACCCCCAGCAAACCCGCGAGGATCCCGGCAATCGCGCCGATCACGAGCAAAAGCATCAGGAGAGGCCAGAGCGTGCTCCAGTCGGTCATGACAGCACGTCCTTCCGGAGGTCAGCCCCAGCCCTGGGCACGCGGCAGGTCCGGTTCGGTGACGTGGGACAAGGCATCCAGAACCAGCGCCGGACCCGCACCGTCGCGCGTGGCCCCTTCGGACAGCGCCCGCCGCCAGGCCCGCGCACCGGGTCGTCCGGCAAAAAGACCGAGCATGTGGCGCGTGATTTGATGGAGCCGACCCCCGGCGCTGAGATGCCCCTCGATATAGGGCAGCATGCGGTGCACAACCGAGACCGGATCGGTCGCGGTGCCCTGCCCGAAGATCACCGGCCCGGCGGCGCAGAGAATGTCCGAAGGCTGATGATAGGCCGCACGCCCGATCATCACACCGTCGAGACCCGCATCGAGAAACGCGCGCGCCTGATCCAGCGAGGTGATCCCGCCGTTGATCGAAAGATGGAGATCGGGAAACGAAACCTTCATCTGCTGAACCAGCGGGTAGTCGAGAGGCGGGATGTCCCGGTTTTCCTTGGGGCTGAGGCCTTGAAGCCAGGCCTTGCGGGCATGAACGATCACACGTTCACATCCGGCCGCACGTATCTTTGACAGAAAGTCAGGCAGCATCTCTTCGGGGGCCTGATCGTCAACGCCGATGCGACATTTGACGGTGACGTCAACGCGGACAGCCGCACGCATCGCATCGACGCATTCGGCGACCAGATCGGGTGACTTCATCAACACCGCGCCGAACGTGCCCGATTGCACCCTGTCGGACGGACAGCCGACATTGAGGTTGATTTCATCATATCCCGCCTCTGCCCCAAGACGTGCGGCCCGCGCCAGTTCCCGAGGATCGGACCCCCCAAGCTGAAGGGCGATCGGATGTTCCTCGGGGTTGTGGTCAAGCAGATGCAACGCCCCTCCCCGCACGAGCGCGGGCGCTGTCACCATCTCTGTATAGAGAAGGGCCTGAGGACAAAGCAGCCGGTGCAGATAACGGCAATGGCGATCCGTCCAATCCATCATCGGGGCAATAGACAGCCTAGAATGTTGATTTATTTGCATTTTTTGTGTATCTTCAAACTGTTGGCGGCGGATGCTGCTACGCTGGAATACGCCCCAATATCCCCGAATTTGCCCCTTTACGACGACTCATTGCACACACAGCGCACACGAAAATGGCCTCCATTACCAAGCTTCCCTCTGGCGCCTACCGGGTCCAGATCAGACGAAAGGGCCGCTACGCGAGCGAGACTTTCCTTCGCCGCGACGACGCACATCGCTGGGCCCGCCAGGCGGAGACCCGGGTCGATCAGGGGCTGGCGCCGAACAAGTCGTCCGTTTCCGGCCTCCAGACCTTTGGCGACCTCATCGACCTTCATATAACCGATATGTGCGAGGTAGGGAAACCGCCGCGTCGCAGCAAGGCCGCCACGCTCACGACGCTCAAGCGCGATCTCGGGAAGGAGAAGATCGGCCACCTCGACCGGCAGAAGCTGATCGACTACGGCAAGATGCGCGCGGAGCAAGGTGCGGGTCCGGTGACGCTCGGGATCGACATCGGCGTAGTCAAGATGATCATTACCCATGCGGCGGCTGTACACGGCCTCGACATCTCCCTAGAGCCCGTCGATCTGGCGCGTGTCGCACTGAAACGGCTTGGCCTCATCGGCAAGGGTACAGAGCGGGATCGACGCCCCAGCACGGACGAGTTGAACCGCTTGTTCCGCTACTTCAATGACAACAAACGCCTGACGACACCGATGACGCGGATCGTGAGGTTTGCGGTGGCCACGGCCATGCGGCTTGACGAGATCTGCCGGGTCGAATGGAGCGATCTCGATGTCGATGGCCGCATGCTCCTGATCCGCGACCGCAAGGACCCACGCAACAAGACCGGCAACGACCAGCGGATCCCGCTCTTCGCCGCCACCGGATTCGACGCCTGGGCGCTGGTCACAGAACAGGCCAGGCATCTGGGTCACACCAACGGGCGGATCTTTCCCTATAAACCCGCAACCATCGAGCGGCGTCTTGTGACCCTCAAGTCGTACTATGCTTGGCGCGAGGATCGAAACAGCGCCCTGCCCTCCCCATTCGCCGATGTCCATATCTCGGTGAGGATTCCGCGCCGCCTGCCGTGTTCAATCGATCGAGATACCCTGAGAGCGGTTCTCCAAACCGATGAAGGTCCAGTCGCTGTGCGGTCGAAGTCGGCCTCGCAGAACGACGTGACGACCCTGATCATCAAGCTGCTGATCGTCACAGGCCTGCGGATTAGCGAGCTCACAAATCTGAAGGTCCGCGATGTCTCGCCGGACGGCGGCCAGATCCTCGTAAACGGCAAGGGCAGCAAGGAGCGAATCGTCTTCGTAACGAACCGGCAGCTGCAGGAGGAGTTTCAACGCTACTGTCAGATGCGCTCCGAAAACGGCTCTATTGCAGCGCCGCTGTTCCTCAACACCGTGGGACGTCGGCTCCGCGCCGCCACCTTCCGAAAACGGCTGCGGGAGCTATCTAAGCGCCTCGGCGTCGAACCCCACCTGACCCCACAGGTTCCGGCACTCGGCCGCAACGCTGCTGATCGAAGAGGGTATCGACATCCGCATGGTCCAGGCACTCCTAGGGCATGCAAACCTGAAGACGACGGAAATCTATGTGCGGGTTTCGAACCATGCGCTTAAAAGGGCGCTTGAGCGCGTCGATGTGCTGAGTGAACTTCGGCAGTCGGCCCATTCCTGTCGTTGGCCAAGGTGTCAAGACGCTGCGCTCGCAGCCCGCTTTGCGGACTTTCGCCGCACCTGCACGGTCAGTCGCTATTCGAAAGCACAATTCGCGGAGCAAACTTGCCGTTCAATTCAGGATGCAGCGTGTCATCCTTGACGAATGTCTCATATGAAAAACCATGGGGTCGTGCATTCTAATGCCATGTTACGACCTTGGCTTTTGTTGATAGGGTTCATAAGCCTTTTCGGGGCTGGCTACCTATGGGTGAATAGTGCCCCCTGGACGCTGGCAACTTTGAAGAGTTTCGCGGACGCGCGCGCCATACATGACGTTCAGACCAGGCCAGATCGCGTAGGCTTTTTACTCAGCAAGGATCCTGCGCTTTTGAAAGCCGTGGCCTGGTCAAAAACGGGGTCGGTTCTGTATCCTGGACCAGCCACCTATGCGCCAACACGTTTTGATCTCTCATTGCAGGAGCTAGAGGAGCTCACACACCTCACGTCCGAAGACTTTCCAGCCAGTTGGTCAAACTATGATCGGGACGGGAACGAGCTTCTTTATTGCCAACCCGCACCTCGGATATGTCTGATCTATGATCGCAGCGCGTTGCAAAACGCACTTGATGTATCTCTGGACGGCGTCAATTGGGGTGTAATGGGACTATTGGCAGGTATGGGGCTGCTGAGTTTTTTCTTGTTCTGGCGTCGCGGGACCGCCGCGCAACCTCACGATCAACTAGTCCTCCTGCCCAAACAACACAGTGCGCGCCGTGGCACGCTTGAAGTTGCGTTGACACCACGCGACTTTCGTCTGCTTGAATTCCTGCAAATGAAGCAAGGTGAAGTCGTTACCAAGGATGAACTCTACGACGCAGGATGGGGCCGCGATTTCATGCCCAACTCGCGGGCCTTGGATCAGCACATGATCAACCTTCGGAAGAAGCTTGACCCGGACAAGTCTCGGTCGCCGGTCATCGAGACTGTGCGCGGCGTTGGCTACCGCCTGCTGGATTAGCTTTTTGCATATTTTTTGCAGAGTTTTTGCGGGAAGTTCGCACACCGGTCGGGCTGAATTGTTCAAGTGTATCGTGATCTGAAACTTTGAACGAGAGGCGAAATCCCGATGCGTGTACATTCATTCATTGCCACGAGTATGGCACTCCTCACTGTCCTTACGTCACCTGCTCTTGCACAAAGTGTCGGGCAATGTGGCAAGCACAAGTCTGACGCCTACGGTACCCACAACCCCGAAGAGCTTACAATCTGCAGCCATATCGACCGTATGCGGCACGGGGAGATCCATCCGGTGTTGGGCTTCATCGGCTACATTGAGGCGAAGGCCGGAAACCATGATACGGCACGCGAGATCTTCGGCACGCTGGCCGATGCCGGCAATGCACCAGCAATGACTTGGATGGCCTGGATGGAGGACAATGGTCTGGGCGGGCCCGAGGATGCCGCCGCCGCTGCGGAGTGGGACCGCCGCTCCATGGAAGCGGGCAGCTCGGTCGGGGCATTCAACTATGGTTTGGATATTCTGCGCGGTCGTGGTGTCACCTACGACGAGGAACTTGGCCGCCGGATCATCGAGCGCGCGGCCGAACTCGGAGATCATTCTGCGCAGCATTTGATCGACAATGACTTCGATCTCGATAGCGTCACGCCCGACGCCGACGAGTGGAAATACGAGAAAAAACTCTTCTGAGCGGGCGCAGGTAAGTCGTCAAACGACCGTCTGTCTCGCGTGCGGCCGGTGCCCGGCATGCGGCTGCGCGGATAGAAATCACCACAGCGACGATAGCCCTAAAAGTCTTCTAAAGGAGGAAATGATGAACAAAATGACACGCCGTGAGGGCTTGGCGACGATCGGCACAACTGTTGCGGCTGTCGCCCTAGGAGCAAACGCCAGCAACGCGGCCACGCAGGTCGCTGCCGCGTTCGATCAATCGAATATCAAGTGGAACACGCTCGATGGTATTGAGCACCTTTGGTACCACGTTCTTAACGTAGATCGGGATCTAAAAGTCGTCGATCTGCTGCTGAAGTTCGCCGCGAATGAAAAGGTCGTTCCGCATAAGCATCATGCAGATTACAGCACGTTCATCATCCAGGGCGAGTTGCGTCTCTACGATGCTGAAGGTGAATTGACCGAAGTCCGCCCAACGGCAAGTTTTGTTCAGAAATCTGCCGGTGGCGCACCACATACCGAAGGCGGCGGCGACGCAGACTGCATCGCCTGGTTCAGCAACAAAGGCACCGACGGCGTGATCTACGAAATTCTGGGGCCAGATGGCGAAACGCTGGGCACTCTGGGTTTGCCGGAATTTGAAGCTTTGATGCAGGCGCAAGACGAACCGGTACAACCCATTATTCCGGGCTAGGGTGATACCAGTGCCTTCAAGCTGAGCCAGCCGGTTACACGGCTGCAGGCATCGCTGAAAAAGTAGATGAAAACACCATTGTGGGCCGTATTCACAGAAGGCGCTGAGCGGTCACTCGACCATCGGTCTTAGTGCTGCGGTTGCAGCCCGCATTGTCGCCGTTCGCTGCGGACGCAAAACTGGGCTCGCAGCCGCCATCGGAGGCCGCAGAGCATCTACACGT
This sequence comes from Thalassococcus sp. S3, assembly GCF_004216475.1. Taxonomy (GTDB): domain Bacteria; phylum Pseudomonadota; class Alphaproteobacteria; order Rhodobacterales; family Rhodobacteraceae. The sequence goes on from NZ_CP022303.1 coordinate 3,835,412, forward strand.
ACCCAACCTACTTTAGGCGCACTTGGCCCGTGACAGCCATCCATTACAGATACCCGATGCTGCCTTTGCAGAACTGCAATGCATGTAGGAATACTTTGGACAACGTCGGATTGCCGCGTCTTCCGCTGTAGATGCCATGACCGCTTTAAAATCTTTGCGCCATCTTTGCGTGCGCTAAAAAGTTCGATGTTGGCACCACCAAACACTTGCGATGTGCGTGATCCCGCCGACCTGAACACAAAATGAACATGACGCTCAGCCAGGCTTCATTTTGCATTTGCCACAAAATGATCGCCCGCAACCAAGCGGGGGGATCGCCGGAAAGCGCGCGATGAAAGACGTGTCTCACGGGTTTCTGGCAGATCCTTTCATCAACTGCGAAGGAGACCTGAGATGCAAAGGAACAGCCAAGAACCGTCCGGTGGTTACGGTGCCCGGCAAAAAAGGGACACTATTGATCTCCCAGACATCGCGGGCATCAGCAATGTCGATCTGGACTTGAGTGATCCCAACGATGACGGGACAGTCACCGCCGAGATTGATGCGGACAGCGACGGCGGGGCCAATGAGACGGTAGACGTCAAGTTCAACGCCAAAGGCGGCACAAAGGTAATCGGTACAGAGGGCGACAATTCCATCACGGGCAGCGATGGAAACGACAGGTTCATCGGATCCGCAGGCGACGACGCATATGTCGGTGGTGATGGGGACGACACCATCGACTACTCCGATCTCGACACGCCAATCACCATCAGTTCCGCGGGTGGTCTTGTGAAAGAAGGCCTTGGAACCGACACGCTTGGCACATTTGATGTAGAGGCGGGTTTCATCGAAGTGGTCGAAACCGTCATTGGCGATCCAGACGAGCGAAATGTGGTCGATTCGACGTCAGTTCAGGGCGCGGTGGCCACTGATGTTGATCTGGAGAGCGGCAGCTATGTTGGCAATATCATCACTGACATCGGCGGTTTTTCAGACGGCGATGCCTTTACGCTGACGCTGAAGAACTTTGTCGACGTGCTGGGCAGCGACAACAATGATGAAATCGCGGGCAGCAGGGTCGCAAACCTGCTGACAGGTGCCGCAGGCACAGATTTGATCAACGGTCGCGGCGGAGCGGACACCATCGCGGGTGGGACTGGCAACGATACGCTGAGCGGCGGAGGCGGTGGAGATACCTTTCAATTCGCATCCGGTGACGGGGCCGATACGATTACTGACTTCGAGATCGGCGTCGACCTTCTGTCATTTAGTGACGTGGAAATGGGCGACATCGTTGCCGAGACGAACGGCGGTGACACCATCCTGACCTATGGTGAGGACGCGATTTCGCTGCTTGGTATCGAGACCGACGATGTCTCGAACCTGCTACTTGTGGCCTGAGCCTGTGCAAGGATCGGCCAGCCACCCTGGCCGGTCCCTTTTGGGCGCTGGGACAAGCCATGCAGTTTGGCGTCAACCCGCCGGACGGTGCCTTGATCATGTCGTGGGCTCGCCTAGCTGCGACGCATCTGGCCCTCAACCGCGCCCTGTCACCCTGTTCCGAGGCGGTAGCCACTTCCGCGCACTGTCTCAATCGCGGCGGGACCAAGTTTGCGACGTAGACGTCCTACGAACACTTCGATTGTGTTGCTGTCCCGCTCGTCGTGAATGCCATAGACGATCTCCTCCAGTTCATGGCGCGTGTGCACCACGTCGGGGGCTTGAGCCAGAGTTGCGAACACCTTGTATTCATGGGTCGTCAGCGGCACAGCACAGCCATTCCGGGTGACGCGCTGCGCTTGCGGATCATGCATGATGGCGCCGATCTGGGTCGTCGGTGATCCGCTACCACTAGCGCGCCGGATCAAAGCGTTGATGCGGGCAACAAGTTCCTCCATACGAAATGGCTTGCCAAGGTAATCATCGCTTCCGGCGTTCAATCCTTCGACACGGTCCTGCCACCGGGCCCGTTCGCTCAGGATCAGCACTGGGGTATCCACTCCTTCGCGCCGCCAGTTGCGCAGCATCGACACGCCATCAAGACGCGGCAGGCTCGGGTCCAGCACAATCGCGCGATAGACCTCGGTCGACCCCAAATGATACCCGTCCTCACCGTCGCAGGCCGTATCTACAGTAAAACTCTCCGCCTCGAGCGCCCGAACAATCTGGTGCGCTTCCGACGGATCACGTTCGATTACCAACACGCGCATGGCAAGAGCAGTGCAGCACGGTCCAACCAGCCCGCGGCCCTGAGACGCTGCAGCCGAACGCAGCCCTCGTGGCCAATCGCCAAGTATCGGTGTCTGGCCAAGGGTTCGGCTTTGTCGGTCAGGTCAGATGGGTCTCGAACCATGCCAGCGTCCGGTCCCAGGCCAATTGTGCCATCTCCGCGTCGTAGCGCGGCGTGCTGTCGTTGTGAAACCCGTGGTTGGCGCCCTCGTAGATATGCGCCTCATACACCTTGTCGTTGGCTTGCAATGCGGTTTCAAAGTCGGGCCAGCCCGCGTTAATACGCTCGTCAAGTTCACCCATGTGGATCAAGAGCGGCGCACTGATCTTGGGCACATCTTCCGACGCAGGTTGGCGGCCATAGAAAGGTACGCCAGCCGCGAGTTCGGGATAGGCCACGGCAATGGCCCCCACCACGCCACCGCCGTAGCAGAACCCAACGGCGCCAACGCGCCCCGTGCTGTCGTCACGCTGCAACAGATGTTCGAAACCTGCGAAAAAGTCGTTCATCAGGGCGACACGGTCCACTGTCCTTTGTAAGTCCCGCCCATCCGCGTCGTTGCCGGGATAGCCGCCCACGGACGTTAAACCATCCGGCGCAAGCGCCATGTAGCCCGCCTTGGCCAAGCGTCGTGCCACGTCTTCGATATACGGGTTCAGTCCACGGTTCTCGTGAATGACCAGCACAGCGGGAAGCGGGCCATCCGCCGCCGCGGGTCGCACCAGATAACCGCGCACGTCACCGGTGCCTTCGGGCGACGGGTACATAATGTAGTCGGCATGAATATCAGGGTCATTGAACGACACTTGCTGAGCAAGCGCATAGTCGGGGCTGAGCATCGTCAGCAAGCCCGCAGCTGTGACCCCGCCAACCGCAAACTTGCCTGCCCGGTCCAGGAACTCGCGTTTCGTTATCTTGCCGTGCGCATAGAAGTCGTAAAGATCGAGCAGTTCTTGATCAAAATCCTTGGCGGTCATGCGGGTCATTGTGGCTCTCCGTTGGTCAGGTGTCGGGGTAGTGGGATGTGTCCGGTTCGGTCGACCGTCCGGACACCATCCGCGTCAGGGTCGCATCTTGGTCGATGAAATGATGTTTGAGTGCGGCCGCGATATGCACCGCCACAAGCAGGCAAAGTGCAAAACCCACATAGTAGTGCACGTTTGATGACAGCGACGCGAGCCACCTTACTTCGGGAGCGGCGGGGATCGAGAACCAGCCAAAGACATCCACCGACCGACCCCGAAACACTGTCCGCCCTATCCCCGACAAGGGCATCAACAGGATGCCGGCAAGCAGGCTCCAATGCACCCATCTGGATCCTACGGCTTGCCAGCGCGGACCATCCGACACGGCATCAGGAAAGCCGCGTAGGATACGCCACGCGACACGCCAGGTTCCAATGACAAGAACCAGAACGCCCAAGGAAGCATGTATGCCAACAAGCGGGCGCCGCGCTTCTCTCTCCAGCCCGGCAAACTCGAGATAGAGGCCAAACATCAGCATCCCAATCATCGCAAGTGCCAGGAGCCAGTGGTTCAGACGGGACACGCGATCATACGTCATGGCGCACCTTCTCTATGAACAGTTGTGCTTTGGCGCGAGATGTTTGGCGCACTGGGGAACAAGCCCTCTCCAGGGCGGTCTGCGACCAACCCAATTGCCAAGGGACACCACGCCCCGGTCACTGGCGGCGCGATGTCGAAGCAAAGCACCGCGCTGGTACGCGCGCGCAGATGCAAACGGTCAAAGATCAAAAACGCTGTGCCCATCGAAACGGATATCCTTGTTTCTGATTCTTAGTTAGCTTACTAATATTTTGATGACACGCAAAGAAGCCGACCTGCACTTCCTGCTACATTCCGCCGCCCTGATCGAAGATGCGGTGCGCCGTGCGCTGGTGCCGCTGGGGCTCGGGCCGAGCCAAGCGCGGGTTCTTGATGCGCTGGATCGCCTGGGGCAAGCGTCTCAGGCAGAGCTTGCTCAGGTTTGCAACATCACCGCGGCAAGCATGAGCACCATGACCATGCGCCTTCTCGCGGCAGGCTTCATCGAGCGACAGCAAGACCCGAAGGAACGGCGCAGCAATATATTGCGGCTTTCGGACCGGGGCCGATTGCTCTTGAACGATATACACGCGGCCTGGGCCAGCGTGGATCGTTTGATCGAAACATCTGTGGGTGCTGACAAGGCCAAAAGCATCGCACAGCTTACCCGTACATTGCGCGATGCGCTGGGGGGCAGAACGCCGGGGGCGCGAGCGTCGAACGGATCTGCCGCGACGCGCGATACTGAAAGCGCTTAGCAAGCCTTGCTACTCCCGCACCATGAACTGCCCGCTCATCGTTCCTTTGAAACAGCGGGGGAAATAGGGATACGTGTCGGTTGCGAAATACGTGTATGTGCCATCGACATCCATCCCGTTGCATTCATCAAGCGTGCCCGAGCCTGAGCGATATTCGAAGTCTTCTTCGAACTGGCCATCGTGCACGCCATATGGCGGGCTGGGACGGGTACCTGGTTTGAGATGCCACGAAGACGTGGCGTTCCCGGGATCATAGTGGATCTCGAACCCGTCTGGAGCATACCCAATATGCGAGCCGTTGGTTGAAGCCGCATAAATGTCAGACACCGCGTGGTAGTGGTAAAGCCCCGAGCGATCCACATGCGCATCTTGCGTGTCCATCCCCAAGCGTCGTGGGGCGTGCATGGCTTGTTGTCGCCATCCGCTTGCGGGGTTGTCGCCGATCCCGTTCCGCCCATTCGGATCGTAATATCCGGCGGTGTAAGGGCGCAACGGAACACCCGTCAGCGTGACGCCGACCGTCATCAAACCGGTTGTGATCGTGTCGGCACGTTGCGGGTTGGTCGGGAAGCAGAATTTAAGGTTTTGAGCGCGAAATGCGTTTGGGTTTGCGCGGTTTGGAAAGCGACCCATCTCGTGATTGGGGACGCCGTTCGAGGTGATGCACGTTCGGTCATCCACAATGAAGGTGTGAGACACATTCTCATGCGAGAGGGCCGCAATCGGCCACATCAAGGCTGATGCAACGCAGGCAAATGTTCGGATCATGTGGTCGCTCCGTAATGATCATATGACTAGATCAACGGCGCAAACCTTACTTTCTGGCGGAGATGACGTATTTGCCCGCCCCCGCTCCGCGAAATCCCGCCAAGCAGGCATCCACCACGTGCCTGACTAGCGCCCTCGGACGCATCTTGTCGTAGCCGATAGACAGGGTCAGCGGTGGCAGCGGATCGGATATGGGACGGGCGACCACTTGTGCACCGGAATACGTAGTGTCGGATCGGGGCTGCATGTTCAGGATCGCGCATCCCAGACCAGCGCCAACCAGATTGCGCACCATTTCAGTCGATGTCGCATAGGCCACGACACGCGCCTCGCGTTCCTGTTTGTCGAACAGGTCGGTGTAGTAGGTTGCAGCAACCGGTCGGTCGAGGACTACGAGCGGCTCGCGGGCAATCTCTTCCAATCTCATAGCAGCCTGATCCGCCAACGAGTGCTCTGCCGGAAGCAAGCAGTATGACGGCGCCTTGACAAGCACGTCAAAGCCAATGGCGGGCCGCACGTCCTCGCTGACGAACAGAATGATATCGAAGCAGCCCTCCAACAGCCCCTTCTGAGCGCCGTCGTTGTCACATTCTTCAAGATGAAGATCGACAGTATTGCTGTCAGGCAAGCATGTCGCGAGTGTGCCCGGCAGAAAGGCCGGCGCGATCGGGGCGTAGTGGCCAATGCGCAAAGTCCCACTGAGAGATTGCCGCAAGTCGGCCCCTTCGGCCAGGACGGCATGGTAATCCTCCAGCAGGCGTTCGAGCTTGCGCGCGACTGCGGTCCCGCTTGCCGCTCGCTGAATGCCCCGCGACTGCTGCCGGGTCACCAAGCTCAGGTCGAATGCCGACTCGAACTGGGCTACCGACCGCCGGCCCCGGAAACCATCGTCCAGATGGACCAAAGGCCGGTCATGCACTAACAATCAAATTTGACCACCCAGGTGGGGCTGATCAGTGCGCTGTGCCTTGAGGTAAATGGCATCGATCATTACCGTTTTCTCTTCACCGCTCTCAGCGGCCCTACCCTCAAACTTTTCCACTCCCTTCTGCGAGTTCGCACGATAAGTGTGTCCCGCCCAAGCCAACATCTCGCCTCAAGCCAAAGTTTACGAGACTGCCCGAATGATGTTACCTGAAAACGGTATTGTTTGACTATTGATCTGAGCAACATACCGAGCTTCAAAGAAAAAGAGTATGGCCAAAAAAGCTTGTGCAACAGTACCATGCGGGGCGCTTGTGCTGGTTTAGCTAAAGTAATCCCGTGCAGGTCGGTATCGCAAAATCTGCAGGAAGGGCGGCATGATTATAGCTTTGCTCGACGCTTTGCCCGACATCTCCGTCCTACGAAACGCGTTAATTGCGCCGCCTTGGGCAGGTGGTGAAGTGTCGCGGCACGCAACCCAAACCGCGCAAACACTTTCTAACGCCTGTCCGGGTGCGCGGATCTTGCCTGTGCCGATCCTTGATTCAAACGGACAGAGCGGTGATATTCGCGCGATGTCGCAAGCATTTACCTGGCTCGCTGAAAACGCGGAACGCTTCGGGATAAATCTGATCTGCGCGCCGATCTCGGATGGTACAAATAGTATCGATGACAGCGAGTTACGTGAGTCTGAGCTTGGCGTAGCAATTTCCAATCTGCGCCAGCGCGGCGTGTTGACAGTTGCTGCTGCGGGCAACGGGTTTCGCTATGGCAGCAGGGCGTTCTGCCAGGGTATGGGCACACCTGCGATCTTGCGCGAGACAATCAGCGTCGGTGCCGCAAATGGATCTGAACCTGCGCCGCGCAGTCAGCGATTGGCCCTTTCGGGGCCGTGCCGGACCACATGTTTCGCGCACCCAGCGCCACCCGGGGGCACTAGCGGCGCTGCAGCCCGCGTATCGAGCATGATAGCGGCCAGGATGATCAAGGGCGAAAGCGGCGAAGTTGCTCTTGCCGAGCTGTTGCACGGGTCGGCCGAGACCGTTGTAGGCGGGCCAGAAGAGATCTGGCCCGCCCTTTTGGACTAAGCTTAGTACTGGATCACCTTCTTCGCTGCGGCAAGTTCCAGCGACTTATAGGTCAGCGCCGCTGCTTTGGCGCCACCGGTCACGATCAGTAAACCGGCTTTAACCTTGGCGGCCTCCATCGGCAGAATGGTGGCAACATTCGAGGTAATTGTGCCGATGGCATCCATGAATGTCGCGGAACCACGGAATCCTTCGGGTGCCTCCCTTGAGCGGTCGGCTGGGTCTTTTGACTTGCCAATCCGATCCATGATAAATCCGAACGCTACCGCACTGCAGACCAGTGAGACACTCGTCGTTCCTAGATCTGTCCACGCGTAGAACTTGTGCCCAAATGGGGCATCGCCACCCACGCTTGGTTTCGGGATAGGGCTATCAACCCGCCAGAACACCGACGCTGCGGCAACCATTGCCGACAGCGTTGACGCAACAACGATGGTCCATTCCAGCGCGGAGACTTCATCTCCTTCGCCATCGTGACGTGTAAACACCGTTGCCGCCGCGCCGAGTGCAGCGAAGACCGTTATTACGATTGAGCCAAAGGTCGAGGTCGAAAAGTCGTCCTTGAACGATTTGATCGCGAAGTAGCCTGCCGCCGCCATTTTCAGGCAGGCTGCCCCTATTCCAAGGAAATATTTCGCGTTTTCAAAGAAGGCCGCAAAGTCGTCATCCTGCGCCATTACAGCGCTGATCACCGTGCGTTTTTCATCGCCTGGTTTGAACGGAGCTTTACCAACGATAAGCTTGTAGGCGATGGTTGCGGGGATCGCTCCAACCAACATAACCGCGTCGATCAAGCGGAACGACGTGTCGACATGGCTGCCTGGCGCGACCAGTTTGATCAATTTCTCAATAAACGGAAAGCTAATGGAGCTGAACAGAATAGCCCGCAACCCGTCGATCATTTTAGCTGCAAGTTCAATCGCTTTGATTATCAGAATTTCGACCGCGTTAAGTAGACCGATCGCAGCATCCGCACCGGCAGCTACGACGATCTTGGCGAATGTATCGAAGCTGAACAGATCGGTAGTTGGCACTTCGTTCCCAACAATCGCATGAACATCGGCTTGAATCTGCGTCCATGTTTCCGTGATGTTATCAAGCTCAGATGCAAGAGTTCCGGCTACAAAGCTTTCCAGTTCCTCAAGCAGGTTTGGTGCATATTCAGGCACGTCAATCTGGATGACCTCGTCCATGATGTTTCCGAATTGGTCAGTAATCCACCCCATCACCGGGTTCCCAACCGCCTGATCGACCAGACCGTGCAGCGCGTCACCTGCAGATTGGAACATGTCTGCAAAACTATCACCCTGGGTGACGGGAGGCAGTTCCGTAATCGGGACCCCGAATTCGGCTTTCCAGTCGCGGATCTGGCTTTTGACCGATCCAAAGCCTTTAGCTACGTGGCTGGCCACACCGGAGATGTTGTCGCGTACGAAGATCAGTGCTTGATCAGTTGCGTTGACCATCACGTCGCGCGCAAGAAGAACGTCGTCCCAGTTGAAGACGAATTTCAGGAACTCCCATACCTTCTCAAGCGCGACGTTCATCTGCTCCCATAACCAAGTGAAGAAACCGCCGATTTCTTCTAGAGTTTCCAGAACAAACTTGCGGATCTTGCCGCCGATTTCGCAGATGAATTCCAATGCTTTATCCGTCATGTTGACGACGAACGTCCAGCCATCTTGGATACCTTGCCAGATGCCTTCGAAGAAGTCGGACAGCGTGTCACCGAGGGCAGCGAACTCATCACCGCCAGTTGCTCGCGCTTTGATCAGACGATCAGCCGTGGCCGTATCGGCCATCCCGATACCGCTTGCACCAGAAGTTAGGGCAAAACTTTGGACTGGTAGCTTGGCGGTCTTCAGGCTATTTGAAAAGGCTGTGCCGTTGGTTTCACGAACGCCCGGAAGAACCCCGTTGGTCACCTGTTTGGCGAGCGCTGCTATGTGGTTCAACGCAGCAACCATACCTTCGACCTCGCCCTGGCGCGCGCCAGTTTTGTAGACAGCTGGCAGAAGGTCGCTGGATAACAAGTCCTGTGCCGTCACCGAAGCCAACCGCTCGTGTGCGGTAGCGGCGGGGTTGATATCAATCGCGTTGTCGTAAGTTTCGATCTCGAACCGGTAGACTGGCGGTGCCAGCGTGCGCACCTTGTCATACAGGTTCACCGCACCATTCGCGTCGGTCGTCGCTTCCACCTTGACGTTGGGTCCGATGAAAACGCTTTTACCGTTCACCACGACATGTGCCGCCGCCGAGGCCGACACCATGACCTTGCAGCCCATTTGTGGCATGCCACCACTGTCCATCATGCGCAGGGCAACGCCATAGCAGCTCATCTTCACGACCTCGCTGGGCGCATCGACAAGCACCGGAGCTTCAAGCCACGCCCCGCTTGCCGCGTCACGGTGCACATGCGCGACCTGACCGTTGGTATAGGTTACAATCATCGCTGTTGTGGTGGCACCATCACCGTAAACCGGCGCAATTCCTTGCACATCGGCGCGCAGGCGCAGCGGGGTCGATAACGCATCGGCTTCACGTTCAGCACTGTCAGAGCGGACCGTTAAAAGGTTGCCGTCAGTGCCAAGCGCCCAGACCGAGACCGCGCCGTCAGGGCTTTCTGCAATATTCAGCCGCCGCACTTTGGTCGCAACATCCGCACCCATCAATTCGACAACTTTCGCGTCCTTGTGGTTGTCCAGCTCTTCAGCGGAAATGACAAAGACGCCCTCACCACTGATATACAGGTCGTGGCCGTCGTTGCGGTTCTGACCGGTCTCAAGCAAGCGCGCGCCTTTGGGGCATGGCAGCGGCACCACTGGAGGCACGCTTATCGCCTTGCCGTTGTCGTCAAACTCCGGAAACGGGCGGAACGTCAGAACTTCAGCGCCCGCATTACTGCCAAGCACCGCGATACCGGCGCCAACATAAGGGTCGATCATCGGCTCGAAGTCGTGGATTTCCTGATAGTCGACTGCAGGAGAATACACATAGGCGCGCTTCAATTCTTGTCTTGAATTGCTGCGGATCAGATAGAGCGTATCGACCCGAGATCCGCTGGCATCGACCACTGTTGTCCAGGTGTGATGCTCATCTTCTAGGACCCGAAGACCGTGAATTTCAGTATCTGCACGCGTGCCGCAATCGGTCCAAGTGATGTCGTTCCATGCATCGGCCTCGCTGTTAAGATCATAGGCAATCAGCAAGCGGTCAGCGCCCTTGGCCTCGCGCGGACCAACGGCAGCGGCTATCGTGATGCGCCCGTCATTGGACCAAGCAGCCGCAATCGCGCGTACAGCCGGGTCTGTGCCGGCGCTGTCCGGAAAGCCTGTGCTCAGGTTTTGAGTGACCCATCCTCCACCGATTCCAGCCCCGCCGCGGCGCACCAGCCGTAACCGGTTGCCAGAGCCGATTGTCAGCAGCATCGGCGCGACATCTGTGTTCGTCAGATCGGGAATCGCGACCATGCGCGTTTGATAGCGGCCATGGCTGTCGAGTTCGCCCATCTCTTCCGTGCCAAAGGCGCGGGCAGCATGGATGTAGTCGACAATTTCGGTCGAGACGGTAAAACGAGTGTCCTGGCCATTTTTGTCTTTCGAAGTAAAGCTTCTTACATTCGGTTCGGTCGGCATGATTTTATCTCCCGTGAAGGGGTGCGGCAGTGCCGCGCTTTGGATTGCGAAAGGGTTTTCAAACGCGCATCAGGGCGCGATGTAGATAACGTCCATCATCAGATCACCCGCATTAGTGAAGCGCGGGTTCTGGAAGCTGAAGACGCCGCCGCCGGGCGGAATATAGCCCTGCTGCTTCAGCTCGATCGCAACGCTATCAAGCCCCTGTTTCAAAGCCGCTGTGATCTCAGTAGCCAAATTTTGAGTGATCGTGCTCATCGCGCCCTTGATGGAGTCGCCAACAAGATCAAGCTCTTTCAGAATCTCCGAAACCACGTTGTAGACTTCCATCAACGCGCTCGCTTCGTTCTCGGTTTCGTTGTATTCTCCGACTGAGTAAGTCACATCGGTGTCGATCTGGAAGTCAGCTGCTATGCCAGATGTAGATAGCTTTACTTCTCCAGTTATTTGTTGTGATCCGGTGTAGTATAGCCATTCGATGTGCTCGGGCGTGGCCAACTTCACAAGCTCGTTGTACCCGTCATACTTGAAACTGCCGGTCGTGGCCCCGCTGAACTTTATCAGGTGCGTGTCAGGTACGATTTCGAATTCGATTTCATAGCGCTGAACCGTCTTAAAATCTTGCTGGCCGACTTTAAATTTCCAATCCTCAACTAGCACAGGTCCATAGTCGTCATGCGATGTTGTCCGAACGTCGTCAAACTTGTACTTCCACTTTAGACCTTCACGGATCGGCGTGAAGCCGAGCGCTTTCGAGAACGCTGCGATCAGGTACTTCTCCACCAATACCTCCCGGCTCAAAATCATGACGCCTGACACGCTAGAATTGCGCCCATCGATGTGTTCGGCACCGATCCAGTGATCGTTCAGCTTCAGTCGCGCCGCGTTTAGATCTGCGGGCATTGGTCTTCCACCTAGTGCGCCAAGATATTCTAACGTGCTGGCACCTACAGCGTCCCAATTTGCCCGGACGCTGAAGGTAAAATCGGTCAGCGCGAAGGTTGGCGTCCCTTGCCGCGTTTTGCGACGAACAACGGTGCCCATCATGTATTCTCCCATGCTGCCCTGAAGCATGATGTTCAGCATTTGCAGCGCGCGGGCACGGGCATCGAAAGGGACATCGTGCGGGATGTTGATGTCCTTGTTGTCAGACAGCAGCAAATCAACACTGGTCAGCTTCATGAACAGGTATTCGATGGAAAAAACCGTCTCCGGCAGACCACTGTCATTGATCAGTCCTTCAGCGCTTTTGTGGCTGTCCGGATCAAGTGCGGCAAGCGCCTTTAGGTCTACTGTCTTCTTGTCCAAATCGGCGATGAACGAGATGCTCCAATCCTTGAACTCATGGTAGTCAACCCCTTCCTTATCCTCGTTGAAATAGGTGACTTTTCCCTCGGGCATCGGCATTGTCACCCGCACCTGGCCTTGGCGTCCGCCCTCGACAGCCAGCGAGATTTTCAGCGGTGCAAACGTCGCTTCAAGGCCAAACTTCGAGTCAATCAATTCGCCCATGTCGTTCGTGCGTTTGAAGATGCTGATCTTGTCGTCGAAACCTGAACGCCGCTTCCATGTGCGCCAGGCGTATTCCATTTGCGAGTCAATCGCCTTTTGGGCAAGCGCCACGCAGATATCGAAATCGGTCAATGCGTTTGTCGTGTTTGCCATGATTAATTCTCCTTAGGACTGCTTGCAGGAGGGGACACCCAGCTGCAGCAGGAACAGGCACGATGCGCGCCAGGGCGAGGTCCCGAATACAACCGCAAATAGGCATCGTATTCTCCTAAAACCCGCGTGATTAAGGATATGTGGTTAGCGAAATCAGGCATTTTTAAACAGTTCCCAAATGGGAAGGGTTAATGAGTTTTTTTGCTTTATTTGGGCTGACTGGACACCAGAATAGGGAGCAATTTGCGCAGCACGTCGCTCTGGCGCCTCACACCAACTTCCTGAACACGATCTTAAAATATTGCCGCGAGCTGGCCCTAGCGATGCCCATCTCGCTGGCCGCGGATTGTGGTCCCTTCCCGCCGCTCAAAAGTCAGGCCAGACGGGCCTTGCTTGGCTTCAGGTTCCAAAGCAGTTTGAACATCTGCGTCCGAGCAGTCATATTCTGACGCAGACTTGGATTGCGAATGATGATTTTCCAGCTCCCCGTGTCTGGTCCATTGATCGACGGTTTCTCTGATAAGGTTTGGATAACTGGTGGACGCCTGTTGAGCGCCTGATGTGGCTGTGTTTGGTTTTACTGCTTGAGCCAGTTATTAATGACGACTTGAGCCTGCTTCGTCGTTGTGAATCAATCAGCATCGAGGACCTCGCTGCGTAGTGCACCCTTAAACCGCTCATTGAACCCGTTCTCCCACGGCGAGCCTGAATAGATCCGGATCGGTTCTGCTCCCACTATTCGCAACCATTCCTGCAGTGCCTCTTCACGTCCACGAAAGAGATGCGACTCGAAGGCAGACCAACGTAGATTTCATAAAGGCACTCGTTGCCTGACCGCTATCTCTCAGCCTAGCTACGCCAAATAGTCACAAGCGCCGTTTCCGGGTGGTTGCGCCAAAGAACGTGGATGAACTCCATGCGGCCAGGGCGGATGCAATGATCTTCGTGAACGAACACGTCTGTCAGTCCCCAAACTCCAGTATAGATCGGCTTTATTTGAATCGGGCCGCAACAAGTGTCAGATTACGAGCGCAATCCGTATGTCATCTGTGACAGGGCCACGCTCCGACGGAAACTGAAGTGGTCCCAGAAAACTGAACAGTTGGCGAACGCATATCCTAGATGTTTTTTGCGCAAATCGGTTACGTGCTGGAAGTTTTTAGTTCCAGGATAATCCTGCCGAAGGAGTTCTGCGGTAGGTTACCCAACCAGCTATATCCGCTCAGGACCGAGATGCGAACATGCCGATCGGCGACGTGACGATTGCAGTCTCGCGCCATCAACGGCTGACCACGCAGTTCATTTTGGCCTCGAAGCGGCTAGGCGGACTCCACTTGCCACTGGATGTATCTTAGTGTGGTGGCATTCATTCGCGAAGGTCGCCGGCATTATGTGTATCGTCCCTGACATCACCACCGTCATCGTTGATGCCGCGGTCCACCCAAACTCGTGACGGACATGTCGGCCGATCACGCCCAGAGGGCGCGCGGGGGTGAGGTTGCCCGGGAGAACGGCGCGTCCGCCGAAGAGATCATTCACCTAATCTACGACACCGCGATCGATAATTCGCTTTGGCCGGAGATGGTGCTAAAGGTCCATGACAGCTTTGAGCAGGATGAGGCAGAGAGCGGCGCGGCACCGGCCCGATTGCAGGATCTGCAGGTGCATTTCGCCAAAGGTCTGCAAATCTCAGAACGGATGCTGGCCCTGCAGGAGCGGAGCGATCTGCAGGACCGTTTACTAGACAATATAGCGCTACGGGTGGAGCTGTTCGGCCATGATGGGGAGCGCTTTGGTGTGCTCGGATCCGCCCCCGAGGCGGGCGTGATCAGCCACGCAACGGCACCCACCTTTGTCCTCGATGCGGAACGGGTACGTGAGCTTGGCTTGCCCCCACGGGTTGCATACGCCCGGATCGGCTTTACTCAAGCCCCCGAAGACATCGCCGCCCGTCTCGGGCGAGATCTGGCCTTGCGCCCGTCTCGGCAAAAACTGCTGGCGGGGTTTCTGCGGCATGGGAATCTGCGGCGCACGGCCGAAGAACAGGGGTGGAGCTACGAGACCGCTCGCACGTATTTCAAAGCCCTTTGCGAGGAGGCGGGCGTGAGTGGTCAGGTCGACCTACTGCGTCTGCTTCTGCTGAACCCCGCACGGGTTCTTAAGGCACCCCTCATCAAACCTAGTATACCGGAGATCCGACGACTAATAGACCGCCCCGATGACGGGGTAATCGAGGTGTTTCAGCTCGGTCGCGAGGATGCATATCCAATCGTGCATTTCGACGCGCTGTCCGGCGGTGCCATTGATCTGCTGAATTGCCCCGAACGGTATCAACCACTCCTAGATGCGCTCGGCGCGCGGATCGTTCTTCCGTGTCGGCCGGGCCATTTCCTATCGGGTTTTCAACAATTGTCCGGCGCCAGTGGCTACGCCAATGACCTGAAGATCGTCTGCGATGCCTTGGGGATCGACCGGTTTTCCATCCTTGCCTATTCCTTCGGATCCGTCGCAGCGCTTGGCGCAGCCGCCGGTCTGCCGGAAAGGGTGGATCGTGTGACGCTGGCATCGGTCTGCTATCCGGATTTCGTGGCGACCGATTGGCGGGACCGGGACTTCTTCTATCAGATGACACATATCATCGGGCGCCGATGGCCGGGACTTCATCGGCGCGTCATCCCATTCTTGACGAAATCGGTTTTGCAGAATGTAGACAGCTATGCGCGGCGCGCGGCGGCACAGGCGCGCTGTGCGCATGAAAAGGCGATCCTTCTTGATCCTGTCGTTATTGCCAGATCCCGCGCCATGCTGGAGGAACGGATCGCGCAGGGTATGGAAGGGCTGATTCAGGAGTCTCGCATCGCTGCGCAAGCACTAGATTTTGAGCTCTCCGACCTTCAGATGCCTGTTGAACTTTTCCACGGCGGTTGCGATCAGGTCCACCCGCTGGACGGAGCGCGCGCTCTCGCAGACCAACTGCCGAACGCGCGGCTAACGGAATTACCTGAAAGGGGCCACGCCTTCATCTATGCCGAATGGGATTGGCTGCTGCGCGCCGCGATCGCTGCGGAATTTGTTGTTCCACCACCGAGCAGGCGTGGAATGTTGCTGGATGGGCATTGACGGCCCAAATGTGCGTACCGGCCGCTGTTCGCAAATGATTTCTGGCATGTTCCTGAACGCAAACCTTCGATCCTGATTGATAGCCGCGACCTGTGGACATACGTAATCAAGGGACCTCCGTCATTCACAAAGGTACTGAATCCGCAGAATCTGATTAGCTACGTTACAGTCACAGCTGTCGGGAAAGAAGAGGTCGAGGGCCACCCCAGCTTCGGCCAGGAGCACAGCGGTGTCATCGAGCAGAATCCTGACTGGTAAGTGGAGTTGGTTTTGTTCCCGGCAGACGAAAAACCGCCAGCTTTTGGCTCGTTTGCTGCCAATCTGGACGACACCGGCCTTTTGCATTACATCGACAGAATAATCGGAAGTATTCTCGGTTCTGATCAGCACACGAAAATGATTGCCGCCTTCGGTTTTTCGCAAAGCGAAGTGGATTTCGTAACTCCACATGACCACGAAGTAGACATTCCGAGCTCGCGGGCAAACAGCGACAAAGTCCCCGGGCAGGAACCTCTGGCACCGTTGAAATCGAGAAGTTAAGGTGAACGTCAGCTTTGTCGGCTGCGACTCCAGCATCTTGTTGGCTCGGGGAACTGCAGCCATCGGCTGAAAGCTGCCTTCCACACTGCCGAGCATTTCTGCGATGCGGCTTCCGGAAAGCGGACCTTGGGAAAAGGCGCTGACCGCAACACACCTATTAATCCTTGATCAAGACAATCACATTGTTGGTGACTTGCGCAGTTTGCCCATACGGTTCATTCGCTGTTCGGACAACCGCATCGGCAAAAGCAACCTGCGCTTCAGACGCCGCATAGGCGTCGCTCAGCCAAAAAACCAGGCATATCTCCGCTGGTTTTTCGAATCTTGACGCACACCAACCCGCTGACATCGAAGGCCCTTGACCCGAGTAGCACAAGCCGTCTTCTGCACGTTCAGACCGATATGCATCAATCGGTATTCAGTCTCGACGGAAACATCTGCAGAGGCGCGCCGGACATCAACTGGGAACGTGTCGCAGAACCTGATGGACGTCTGGCCAGAGCGCTCCGAAAATGTAATCCACGATGCTGGCTGTCCGCCTGCCTTACTCTGCCGCCTGCCGGGCCATCCGTATCTCTGTTGCCAGCAACCGTGAAATGCGCTCCTCGGTTGGCGGATGGGTTGCAAACAGTCGGTTGAACTGGTGTTTATGCAGTGGGTTGACAATGAACATATGCGCAGTCGATGGGTGGCGTTCGGCGCGATTGTTGTCGATACGCCCGGCCAATTGCCCGATCTTGTGCAGGGCAGAGGCTAGCCATTTCGGATGTCCGCAAATGGCTGCGCCGTCCCAATCTGCCTCGAACTCACGGGTCCGGCTGATCGCGGCCTGCACCAGTGCTGCCGCCAAGGGTGACAGGACCGTCATCACCAGCAGGCCGGCAATGCCCAGACCGCTGTCCCGCCGACCGCCCAGCAGAAGGGCGAAATTGGCCAGCATCGACACGGCACCGGCCAGCGTGGCACTGATCGTCATCACCAGCGTGTCGCGGTTCTGAATATGGGCAAGCTCATGCGCAATGACACCGGCCACTTCGTCTCGGCTCAGATTGCCGATCAGGCCGGCGGTCACCGCAACGGCGGCGTTCTCGGGGTTGCGTCCAGTGGCAAAAGCGTTGGGTTGGGGGGTATCGATCACGTAAAGGGCCGGCATTGGTAGGCCCGCCCGTTCGACCATCTCTCGGGTCATATTGTGCAGTCCGTAGCTGTCATTAGACCCCAGCGGACGCGCATCGTGCATTTTCAACACGGCCTGGTCCGACCGCCACCACGCCCATAGATTTGTCGCCGCCGCTACGACAAAAGCGATCAGCGCACCAGAAGCCCCGCCGACCAGATAACCCACACCCATAAACAATGCGGTCATGACCGCTAGCAAAATCGCGGTTCTTGCAAAAGCATTCATTCCAAGGTCCTCCGATTTGCGTCTGTTAATGCGCGCGCGCGGCGCAGCAGCAGAAGCGACAAGGGGACGGTCCAAAGCAGCGTGGTGAGAACGGCCACTTTCTCCAGGATGCCGTCGTAGCTTGTCGGTGCCAGCTTGAATGCCGTCGCAAAGCCCAGCCAAAGGGCCGCTGACGCGATAAACAGCACCGACAGGCGCGCATCTACCTTGGCAACGCCTGCACGCATCAACAGCGGGCCTGCAGCATAAAGGGGACCGAGCGCGAAAGTTAGTTTTGTGTGAACAGAGAGATCTTGGCCCGTGCCGAACTTGTCCCACAAGCCCAGCATAACGGTAACCATAGCTGTCGCTAAAAGGGCAAATATCCCCGCAGACCACCGAGCGCCCCCAAGATGGGCATGGGCGGCCCCGACAGCAAGGCACGTCAGCCCGGCCGCGTTGACGTAAAAACCCAAATCCATAATCCACTTGTGAGGTCCGCGCCCCAAGTCGCTGATCGTATCGGCGATGAAGTCGTGCTCAGCGATGGTGCTCGCTATCACGTTTATGATGTTTGGCAAGATAGCGCCGACAAGCCCAACGACACCGCAAACAACAAGAAGCTCCACCCGCTCCGTTGCAGGCGCTGACAGCACGCTTTGAGTGGGGTTGCTTGCGACCACGGTCTGCTCCTCGTGGTTGTTCGAGCAAAAAGGACTTAATCCGACGCGCCCGATACCTTTCTCAGCTCATCGGCAATCTGCGTATCGCCCTCGGCCTCCTCCACAGCCTTTGTCAGCTCAGGATCCGGTGTTACCCCCGGTTCAGCGTGATGAGGATCTGCTTTTTCGCCGGGCTTGTTCTTGAGGTCAAAATGATGCTCGGCTCCGTTCAGGTCTTCAAGGTTCGGCTTGTGTTTGATCTTGCTCATAAGAGATTCTTTCCGCAGAAAACGAATTTGATTACCAAACCCATCGTAATGATCTTTTGTTCCCCAGACTCTTAGAGCGCCGCAGATAGCGACGATCGCGAGGAACCAGTTTCGCACCGCAACACTTTCCTTTTCGTCGAACGGAAAGGATGAGGTCATGCAGCAATGTCCGGATTTAGTGGTTTTGGGCGGTGGTTCCGGTGGCCTCTTGGCCGCGAAGCGGGCGGCCAGCTATGGCGCATGCGTGGTCGTGTGCGAGCCGGATGCTTTGGGCGGAACCTGCGTGAACCGGGGATGCGTGCCGAAGAAAATGCTGTGGCAAACGGCACGCCACTGGACCGAGCGGACCGGCTTGAAGGAGGCGACGGAGACGACCATCGGTGATTTGCGATTCGACCGGCTGATGTCACAGATTGGCGGGCATATCAGTTCCCTCCAAGACACCTTCGCCGCCGAGCTTGAGGAGGCGGGCATCACTTTGATCCGAGCCAAAGGATATCTGACCGACACCCAGGCTGTCCGCATCGACGATGACGTCCTCAAGCCCGGACGCGTTCTTCTTGCGACCGGCGCAAAACCAAACGTGATTGACATTCCTGGTGCAGGTTTGCTGTCGCTTTCAGACGATGTGTTCCGGTGGACCACCCTACCCCAAAGCCTTGTGGTTGTCGGCGGCGGGTATATCGGCGCGGAGTTTGCATCCATCTTCTCGGCACTTGGCGTGAAAGTGACAGTCGTACAGTCGGGTGAGCGCCTCTTGCCGGGCTTTGACGCGGATGCAGTGGCTGTCGTAACGGATATACTGGGCAGACGCGGCGTGGATCTGCGCTTTGAAACGACACCAACGGCCGTCCAGGCAATGGACAATGGATTGACTATGGAGCTTTCGGACGGAGTGCGAGTTGAGGCCGAGCGCATGGTGTGCGCCATCGGCCGTCAGGCCAACCTTGCCGCCCTCGGACCCGGCGCGCCGGATATGGCAAAGGGCGAGAGCGGCGCATTGTCCGTGAGTGACGACTTTGAAACATCCCGGGCCGGCGTCTATGCCATCGGCGATGTCGCCGACCGCCTCCCGCTGACACCTGTAGCCACCCGCGATGGAGAGGTGTTCGCGGACCGCGCGTTCGGTGATGGAGCGGAACCAATCCAGCTGCTGCATGTCGCACGAGCCGCCTTTACGCTACCTGCGGTAGCGCAGGTCGGCGACCTGTCTGGATCGTCATGGAGTCATGAGACAGGCTCGCTGGCCAACCCGATCCTAAGCCCCTGTATAGAGCCCGATAATCTCGCAAAAACCCCCACCCGCGATCAAGCGCTCGTTGGTGCGGCTCTCGTAGGCAACACTGCGCCGGAACTCATAGCCCCGCTAGCAGCGTTAGTGGCCGCGCAGGAAGGATCCGCCGCGCCGTTGAAAGACGCAACAGCAATTCATCCCAGTTTCAGCGAGGAATTCGTCGGGCGTTAAAACAGGAACCTGTCATCGCTTGAGCGGGAAAGCGTGCATTTGCGCCGCGCGGCCTGCCTCCCGGTCCCTCTAGTGACAGGTAATTGTCTGACATTCGCTTTTGAGCGATGTCGCCAATAGAGCTTTGGACGTGCGAGCATCCAGAGCGCAAGTCAACTGCGCCTCTTCAGACCGTATCTTGTTGATAGCCCCCAAACTTTGTGGCGCCCAACCTCAGACATATCATCTCCGCATCTGCCTGGATCCGTTACATAAAGAACTTGCACTGCTTTATGTTTCAAAACCTCTGCAAAGAGCGGACCCTGCTGTCCCATGTTCAATATCGGCAGCGGCCCTGTCCCAACACCGTGAGGACGCGAATTCTTGGATCACCCGGCCCGAATGGCTTGGCATTCGCTTTCCATTGTGCGTTGCCAACGTGCCGTTTATCAAAACATGGGCGATGCCCGACGCGCAGCGGCGAGGATGCTTCGCGGTGATCCTCGGCCTCTTGGACAGCGGCATTGGTATCACGGTTTTGCTCGAGTACTCAGTCGTATCTTTGCCTCCAAATGTTTCAGCCCTGCCCTTCTCAGATACTAACAAAAAATTTCAAACCGTTGCTGCATGGAAGAAAGATCGCACACACGGTGCAAAGCGGCTTTTCGTAGATTTCATCCGCCGCATGAGCGAAAAGCCTGCCTCCCCAAACCCGACAGACACTCGCGCAGAGGACCGGGACCTTACGCCCTAGCGCCATCGTATGCCCACGGTACATATCTAAAGCTCAGCTCTATGTCCTGAATATTTATCAACGGCCTGATGGTCTGCAGCGCCTCTGAGGTGCTGAGGTCGTAAGCACTCGGCAACGGACATGCACCACGGTCAACATTGACGATTGCTGCCTTCAACCTGGACCTTTCCATGCCAAAGATACCATTGCAACATTGGAGCCAGTGTGGCGCGGGTTACGGTTATTCCCGGGGAGTTCCACGACGAGATCAAATTCAGGAGCGCGTTCCAACATGTCAAAGCCACAACGAGATATGCCACCCGTCGAGGATGTATCTTACTTTGCCAAGTGTCGCGCCGCAGGCAAGGCCCGGCTGCTCGACCTGCCCGTCTGACATCACGGCGACACGTCGCCCACCACCCAAACCGCGTGCGCCCAAATCGCGACTAAGCTAGGTAACGCTCAAGGTGGCAGCTTCGGGACAGAACCGACTTGCAACCAATGCAGCAGTTTGGTGTCGGCCCTCACCGGGGCAGTGCGATATGTCACGGGGTCCACCGATGCTCTCGGTGCTTGACGAACTTTGGTGTATCAGATCCGCAGCACGACCCTCGAATACAGAAGAATTCCAATCTATCGTAGTGATCGATGGCTGGATTGGTTGATTTGGAGATACGAAGCAACGATCGCGTGCGCGATCTGAACATCGCAAACTGTGTGGGGAGATTGTCATTGAAGCGCGCAAGCTTAGACTTCTCCTGTCAACGGGACTGATTGGAGATGACACATCTCGGCGTAGCCGGCACAGCGCGCAAACGGGGCATCTGGATACCCTCGGCGTTTGGCTTGAGTATAGCCACGCTCGTCGGATTGGCCGTTTGGCCAACGGTCGTTGACCGGCTTGTCGATGCGGAACGACAGGCCACCGCGGCAACTCTCCGTCTGGTCGCGCAGTCAATCGAGCGGACAGTAGAACGTTTTGATCCGATCCCGAGCTTGATAGCCGACCGGCCCGTTCTGCTTCGCTTGCTTCGCGATCCCGAAAATACCGGGCTCGGACCCTTCGTCAATGAGACCCTGAGCCAGATCGCCCGGGCGGTTGGGGCATCCGACGTCTACCTGCTGGACATGGACGGTCAGGTGGTCGCCGCCAGCGACTATCGCGGCGCAACCTCATCCATAGGGCGTGATTTGGCAAGTCGCCCAGACATCCGCGCAGCTGCGCGCGGCGGTGCTGCACGCTTCCATGGGATCGACGTGGAGACGGGTCGGCGCGTCCTAGCCTTCGCAGGGCCGGTGACAGAAGGGATCGATGTTCTGGGCGTTGTCGTGGTGCGCAATAGCGCGTCTGCTTTGGAGACAGGCTGGGCTGGTCTCTCCCAGTCGATCGCTATCGTGGATGGCGATGGTGTGGTTTTTCTGTCGAGCCAACCAGACTGGGTTTATCGGACGCTGCGCCCGCTCACGTCAAACGACAAGATAAGGCTGGCTGTGGGCCGTGGCTATTCGTCGGAACGTCTCCAACCGCTTGGTCTTTCGCAGACGCCTTCACTCACCGGACCGACAAGAGTGACGATTGACGACGACGCGACGTATACCGCCGAAAGCCGTCCGCTGGGACTTGCGGGGTGGCAGGCGATCGTCCTCAGTCCGTTGTTGCCTGTTCAGCGTCAAGCTGCCCTGATGGTGGGCGTTGGCGTCCTGGCCATCTGGGCCCTTGTCTTGGGGGCTACAATCTTCCTGCAACGACGCGCCCGCCTGGCAGAGCGTGTGGCTTACGAAGCCGCCTTGCGCGAAAACCTTGAGCGCCGGGTCTTGGAGCGCACCGAGGCACTTGGCCGCGAGGTAGACGAGCGGCGCGCAACTGAGGAGAAGCTGCGGCGAACGCAAGCGGAGTTGGTACATGCAGGCAAACTGGCAGCGCTTGGTCATATGTCCGCGGCCCTCAGCCATGAGATCAACCAGCCACTTGGAGCGGTCAAATCCTATGCCGAAAATGCAGCCCAGTATCTCGACCGCGGACGCGCTGAAGAGGCCCGAGAGAACGTCAAGCTGATCTCGCAAATGGCGGATCGTATGGCGCGCATCTCGGGGTATCTGCGCGACTTCGCACGGCGGCCCGGAGACGCATTGGGCGCCGTGCCGGTGGGCGATGTGGCCGAGCGTGCGCTCGTCCTGATCGGTCCGCGCGCCGGGCGCACGGGCGTGGCCATCTTGTTTGACCCACCGGGAACCGAGATCCGTGCGGTGGCAGGTGCGCTTCGGCTGGAGCAAGTGATCGTGAACCTTTTGTCGAATGCGCTTGACGCGGTTGCCAGCAAGGAGATGCCAGAGGTTTCCATGGAGGTCGCCGCCTCGAAAGGGCTCATCGAGGTGCGCGTCCTCGACAATGGCCCCGGGCTCGCACCGGACATCGACCCGTTCGAGCCGTTCTTCACCACCAAGCCAGCGGGTGAAGGCATGGGGATCGGACTTTCGATCTCTTACAACATCGTCGAGGATTTCGGGGGACGCATCGAAGCGTCAAACCGCCCGGGCGGTGGAGCCATCTTCACAGTGGTCCTGAAGCGTGCGGAGGAAGATACATGACCGAACAGGTCCTTTTCGTTGATGACGAAGCGCACCTGAGACATGCGGCGGAACAAAGCTTTGACCTCGCGGATATGACCTTCGCATCGTTCGAATGTGGATCTGCGATGCTCAAGGCCCTTGATCCAGCCTTCGACGGCGTGATCGTGACCGATATCCGTATGCCGGAGATGAATGGGATGGAGGTGCTGGACCGCGTCCTTGCCATTGACGCTGAGATCCCCGTCATCCTGCTGACAGGGCATGGCGACGTCTCGCTTGCTGTACAGGCGATGCAATGCGGCGCCCATGACTTCCTCGAAAAACCTTTCGATCCGGCGCGCCTGGTGGCCTCCGCGCGGCGCGCGATCGAGTCTCGTCGTCTGGTGCTTGAGAACCGCAGCCTACGCGACAGAGTCGCCCGCGGCGAGCCGACCATGTCCCGTCTCGTCGGCCCGAGTGCGGCCATGGAGGCGCTGCGCGCGCGCCTGAGTTCAATTGCGACCACAGATGCGGATGTCCTGATCGAAGGACAGACGGGAACCGGCAAGGCGATTGCAGCGCGGAGCATCCATGACGGCAGCGCGCGACGAGCCGGGCCCTATGTGGAGATCAATTGCGCATCGCTGCCCGAGGCGATGATCGAAAGCGAGCTTTTCGGACACGAGGCGGGCGCTTTTCCGGGCGCGCTGCGCGCACGCTATGGCAAGCTGCAGCATGCGCAGCGCGGTACGCTGGTTCTTGACGAGATCGACAGCCTGCCAGTGGCCCTGCAAGGGAAGCTCCTACATGTGCTTCAGGATCGAACCGTGACGCCATTGGGATCGAATGAGGCCATCCCACTCGACCTGCGGGTTGTCGCCGTTGCGAAAGAGGGTTTGGCTGCACGAGCCGAGGGCGGCAGCTTCCGATCCGATCTCTACTATCGCCTGGCAGTGGCGAAGGTCCGCATGCCACCTTTATCGGAGCGTCCCGAAGACGTGCCGCATCTCTTCGTGGCCATGCTTGCAGAGGCCGCAGCGCGGCACGGGTGTGATGCACCGTCGGTGCCACCCGCCCTTTTGCATGCGCTCGCGGGGCGCGAATGGCCGGGAAATGTCCGTCAATTGGGTAACGTGGCGGAACGGCACCTTCTAGGTCTTGAAACCTATACATTGACAACAGGCGAAGGTGGCACCCTGGCCGAACGCATGGAAGGCTATGAACGCGGCATTCTCGGGGCGGCCCTGGCCGCCCATGGGGGCAAACTGCGCGACGTCTATGAGGCGCTCGGCCTGTCGCGCAAGACGCTCTATGAAAAGCTCCGTCGACATGGCCTCGACCGTGAAGACTATGTCGACCGGGACTGATGTGTCGGCTGTGACCCATCTTTGGCGCCGTCCATCACCCTTTCGACACATCTCCGCAAATGCTGCGCAAGATACCTTGCAAATTTCGCAGATCGGGCTTGTGCTGAACGCAAGGTTAATCCCGTGTTCGGCTACCACGGGCCTGTCGCCCAAACGGGAGGAACCTCTATGACTATGAACCGACTAACGACTGTTGTGGCGTTCACAATGCTGGCCGCTTCGCCGACGCTGGCAGACGGTGATCAGGACCGTACTGACTGGCCCCAGAGTTTCACCGTCGCAACCGCGTCGCAGGGCGGCACTTATTTCGCCTATGGCTCGGGCTGGGCGAATCTCGTGGCCGAAGAACTTGGTCTTACCGGCGGTGGCGAGGTGACCGGCGGCCCGATGCAGAACATGGCTCTTGTGCACACGGGCGACGCGCAGTTCGGCATGACCACGATGGGCCCAGCGCGCGAGTCCCGCGAGGGCACGAACCCGATCGCTCCGGGCCTTCAGATGACCAACGCCTGCGCCATGTTTCCGATGTACCAGACGCCATTTTCGGTAACGACCCTTTCGTCGTCGGGCATCACCTCCATTTCCGAGATCCCAGCAGGGGCGCGGATTGGTTTTGGTCCTGCGGGCTCCACTTCTGACACCTACTTCCCGCGCATGATGGAAGAGCTGGGCGTCGAATTCGAGCGGCGCAACGGCGGCTGGTCCGATCTGGGTGGCCAGCTTCAGGACGGTCTGCTGGATGTGATCGCCTTCGCTGTCGGCGTGCCGGTCCCGGCCGTATCGCAGCTTGAGGTGCAAACCGACGTCAACATCATCGAGTTTACCGAAGAGGAGCAGGCAAAGATACTCGACGCCTTCCCAGTGTCGGAACTTTCGATCCCCGCCGACACCTATACAACACTAGAGGCTGATGCCCGCTCGGTCTCGATGTGGAACTTCGCCATCGCCAACTGCGACCTGCCCGCCTCGTTTGTAAACGCGGTGGTCGACGTGATAATGTCGGACAACGAGCGGATGGTGAGCATCCACCGCGCCGCACGCTCTACCCTGCCGGAAAACTGGGACAAGAACGGAGATGTTCTGCCTTGGCACCCCGGCGCGGCGGCTTGGTTCGTCGAGAATGCCGGCGCCGAGATCCCGGCGGATCAGATCCACGGCAACTGACCGATCTGATGGGCCTGTCTCGATCCGAGCGGGCCCTTCTTTGTTGTGAACCGTGTGGTCTGGCTGCAGCGCGCGGTAAGGGAGAGAATGTTCATGACAACCGTCGATCCGCAGCGGACCCCGAATGCACTTGATGACCAGACCGATGGGCCGAAAGACGGCCTTGTGATCGCAGATGGCGTCGACGAAGAGCCGGTGGAAGGCAATCGCAGGCTTTTCCAAGGTAACGTCAAGCTGGTCGTCGCCTGGATTGCCGGGCTCTACGCGCTCTTCCATATGGCCGCGTTGAACGGGTGGTCGATCGGAGACCTGACCGGGATCGAGATCTCATACCTGCCGACCTTCCCGATGGAGACATGGACCTTCCGCATCATCCACGTGGCGGGAGCACTTATCCTGGGCTTCGTGCTCTATTCTGCGCGCGCGTTTCCCGACGCGGATCGCGCCGGGCGCCATCCATTGGACATCGTGGGCTGGACGCTTGCGCTGCCCGCGCTCTATGCATGTTGGACCGCCATTGGTTTTGCCGCGGAAATCGCTGGCGGGACAATGTGGAACGGGTTGGATGCCGGGATCCGCGCCGCCGAGACCTGGCACTTCGGCGTGCCGCTCCTCTTTGCTATCGCGGGCAGTATCCTCATCAGTTGGGCGCGCCCTCGGGTGCGTGATGCGATCGCTCCGGCCGACCTGACACTGGGCATCTGTGCCGCGGCGGTGGCGATTTACCTCATCACGATCTACGGCACGACGATGCGCAACGCGACGGGAACGCCTTTTGCACCTATAGGTATGAGCTTTGCAGCCATGGCCGGAACGGCGCTGATCATGGAGCTCACCCGCCGTGTCGCCGGCCTCGCCCTGATCGTGATCGCTGGTATTTTCCTGGCCTACGTCTTCGTGGGCGACCAATTGCCAGGGTTCCTGAACGCGCCGGAAATCCAATGGGCGCGCTTCTTCAGCATCGTCTATACCGACGCTGGAATTCTTGGGCCGACGACGGCGGTTTCGTCTACTTACATCATCCTGTTCATCATCTTCGCTGCCTTCCTGCAGGCATCGAAGGTTGGGGACTATTTCGTCAACTTCGCCTTCGCCGCCGCTGGGCGCGCACGGGGCGGTCCGGCCAAGGTGGCGATCTTTGCCTCCGGCCTCATGGGTATGATCAATGGCACCTCGGCGGGCAATGTGGTTGCAACCGGTTCGCTTACGATCCCACTGATGAAGCGGGTGGGCTACAAGCCCCAGACCGCGGGCGCCGTCGAGGCGGCAGCGAGTACCGGCGGGCAGATCATGCCACCGATCATGGGCGCTGGCGCCTTCATCATGGCCGAGATCACCGGCATTCCTTACACCGACATCGCGGTCGCAGCGATCATCCCGGCCATCCTCTACTTCGCGTCGATCTACTTTATGGTCGATTTTGAGGCCGCTAAGCTCGGGATGCGAGGCATGCGCGAAGACGAACTGCCGAAGTTCCGCGACATGGCCCGCCGGGTCTTTCTGTTCCTGCCGATTATCATCCTGATCGCAGCGCTGTTCATGGGCTACTCGGTGATCCGGGCCGGGGCCTATGCGACGGCGGCTGCAGCTGTGGTCTCTTGGCTTACACCGTATCGAATGGGGCCGCGCGCCATCGCGCGCGCATTCGAAATGGCAGGCGTCATGTCGGTTCAGATCATCGCGGTTTGCGCTTGCGCCGGCATCATCGTCGGCGTCATCAGCCTCACCGGGGTAGGCGCGCGGTTCTCGTCGGTCCTGCTTGATATCGCAGCGGCGAACCAGTTCCTGGCGCTGTTCTTCGCGATGTGCATTGCGATCCTGTTAGGGATGGGGATGCCCACGACGGCGGCGTACGCAGTGGCTGCCTCCGTTGTCGCGCCTGGCTTGGTACAACTCGGCATTCCGATGCTAACGGCGCATTTCTTTGTTTTCTACTTCGCCGTCGTCTCGGCGATTACGCCGCCCGTTGCTCTGGCCAGCTACGCCGCGGCAGGTATCTCAGGATCCAACCCAATGGGAACCTCGGTCACGAGCTTCAAGATCGGGATCAGTGCCTTCGTCGTGCCGTTCATGTTCTTCTACAACGCAGCCATCCTGATGGATGGCACCTGGTTCGAGGTGACCCGCGCTGCGCTGACAGCGGTGTTTGGTGTCTTCCTGTTGTCCTCGGGCGTACAAGGCTGGTGGGATGGCGGGCGGGCAAATCCTGCAATCCGTGTTGGACTGATCTTGGTTGCCTTGCTGATGATCGAAGGTGGCTGGCAGTCGGATCTGATTGGCCTCGGCGGAGCAGCGGCGCTGTTCGTCCTTGCCCGGACAATGCGGCCGCGGCCCGCCCCAAGCTGATGCGTGGCCAAAGAGAGGTGACTCGGAGCCGGATCAGCCCACCATCAGACAAGTCTGAGCTATCAGATCGTGTACGTCGTGCGGCATCTATCCGCCGACCTATTCCCTCTCTCCGGCGCAATCGACCTTTTGCGACGCTGGCCTTACGAGACCTTGCACGAACGCCCGCATTGAGAATAAAGCTGCATCGTGCAACAACGGCTATCGCCAGCGCCGCATTAGCGCCAAAGCGGTCATTCGAAGGAGCCATATTGGTCCGAACTGAGAACCGTTCTGTCGTCGCATCTTCATCAGACAATTCAGCGCAGTGACCTGCCCTGCCGAAAAGTCCTTGGATTGAGGTTATCGAAGGCTGTACGTCCTGCTGAAACACAATTGCCAATCGACTTCGTGCCGGATGCACTGGAAGGCAGGTGGCGAGTTCGCGTATCGAATGTGATTAATGACGTCATCCGGGAATACCTTGCCGTGGTTGTGGACGCGTCGATTGGCGGGGCGCGTATCGACTGGAAGCTAGATCGTACGCTAAACTGCGGACCTCAAAGGGGACAGGTCACAGTCCTATGTTCTCACTTCTCGACGGGATATCATTCTGCATATCCCAGCCTTGCACGTGAAACGAGCAGAGCTGCACAAAACTGTGTTAGGTTATTTCCATGTCCGAAGATGTTGAAAGCTGCCTTGTCAGCCGCCTGTCCCGCTTTGTGGACCTCACCGACCGCGAATGCGACTTCATTGCCGAGTTGGAGAAGGATGAACGCCCGCAACGCAAGGGGCGCCCGATCCTAAGCGTTGGTGATCGGACGGACGGGGTCACTGTCCTGAAAACAGGCTGGGCCGTTGTCAAATCGGACAGTTCGGATGGACGCAGCCAAATCCTGAGAATTTATTTGCCCGGCGAGGTGATGGGCCTCGCCGAGATCGGGTCATCGCACGCGAACCACCGGATTGTCATGCAAACAGATGGGGTGATTTGTCCGTTCCCGCGCCAAGGCCTTGCGCCGCTCTTTTCAGACTACCCACGCCTGGGTGCTTTGCTGACTGCCGTTGGCAGCCTTGATCAGATCGCATTGCGACACCACGCAAGCAGCCTTGCATCGATGGACGCCACACACAAGCTGAAGTTCTGGCTTTTGCAACTTCGTTCGCGTCTGGAGGTCGCGAATGTCGGCCTAGGAAACCGTTTCCAGGTCCCATTCAGCCAGGTTGAGATCGGTCAGGCGGTCGGGCTGACATCTATCTACGTCAACAAATTGCTGCGCCGTTTCGTAGACGGTGGGGAGATCGAAATTGAAAGACCCTACATCCGTCTGCTTGTGCGCGAGCAGTGGGAAGGGGAATGCGAATTCATCAATCCCTTTGTCGACATGGACACCTCCTGGTTTCCCCCCGTCGCCGAAAACGACACGACCGGCTCGGCAGAAGCGTCCGAGCCGGCGTAGTCTCAGGCCACAGCGTCCTTGTTGATGCCGCCGGTTGCAAGCGCGGTCATCGTACGGTCGCCTTCGTATGAAGCATCAAGGCAATCCTTGAGTGTCGCGACGTCATCTTGAAGTTCCAATCGATCGGCAAATGCGGCAAGGCATCCGTAGCCTGCAATCGCGTAATGAGCCAAACGCTGATATTGCGTGATAATCATAGCGTCCCGCGTCGCGTCTTCGCCAAAGGATTCTCCAACTGTATGCGCGCGTGCCTCTTTGGCGAGGCCTTCCATACCTTTGCAATGTTCACCGCTCGGGCTTTCGTCGTGAGCCTTGGAGATCTTTGCGATCGCGTCGATCCCTTTCTGGATGCCATCTGCTCCCGCGTTGAGCGCGTTGACCAAATCCTGATTAGTCGCGACATCTGCCATTTCTTTCGTTACATCCAGCGCCTGTGAATTGGCGCTGTAAAGGTCCTTGAGCTGTTCGAGATAGAGGTCTTCCAGGGTGTCGATACTCATGATCAATCCTTTCGAGATGAGTATCAAAGCTACTCCGAACGGACTTACTTCCGAGTCATGATTGGACCCAGTCCAGGCACTCAATGGCCAAACGCTAAACCAGTTTAGTGTCTGCGATCCGCACGGCGCGATCCGATTACCTAACTTGGTGTAAGCGGGCCTATCGCGCCCTTCGGAGGAGCTACCAATGCACAATGTTTTTTACCTTATCGGACTGATCGTCGTCGTTTTGGCCATCGTCAGCTTCGTATTCTAAGCCAATCACCGGAGAACGTTATGTCGACACCGAACGAGCCGGGAGATACCGGAGCACAATCCAGCACAAGGCAGGCAAAAGAGACGTCCGCTGAACTTGCCGGGCAGGCCAAAGCCGCGGCACAGAACGTTGCCCAGGACGCAGCGTCCGCCGCATCGAGACAGGCTGAAGCAGCAAAAAGCGTCGCAGCTGAGGAACTGTCGGGCGTCGCATCGGCATTGCGCACTGCAGCCGAAGAAATGCGCAGCGGTTCACCGCAAGAGCGAACCTTTGGTCAGATCGCCGAAGGGCTGGCGGATGCGTCTGAAGCGATGCGGAACAAGGATCTGGGCGAGATGGTGCACGATGTCAGCGCCTTTGCGCGCAGAAACCCACTGCTGTTTCTCGGAGGGGCTGCCCTGATCGGATTTGCTGCCACACGGTTTGCCAAAGCGTCGGACACTGGCACATCTGTTGTCGCACAACCCACTCCGCTTACGTCCAGTCCTTCCGTGACCACACCACAAGACATATCCGGCAAAACCGCACCCGGAGACTTCAGATGAGCGATGATCGGACAAACAAGAGCGCCGGAACATTGCTGTCGGACGCCTTGAACAACGTGAGCGGACTGGTGAGCAACGAGGTTGATCTGGCTCGCGCCGAAGTTAGTGAAAACGTGAACAAGGCGGGAGTGGCTGTCGGGTTGATCGGGGGAGCGGCGATCATTGCACTGGTTGCCCTTAACGTTCTGGCAGCGGCCCTTGTCGCGGCTTTGACCGAAGCTGGTCTGGATGCCGGCTGGGCGGCCCTGATCATTGGGGCCCTTCTGGGTGCGGCCGCCTATGCCCTGATGAGCAAAGGGTTGAATGACCTCAAACTCTCAAGCCTCGCCCCCACGCGGACAGTAAAGAACGTCCAGCGCGATGCCGCAGCCGTAAAGGAATCTTACGATGACAAATGAGACCCGCAGCCCAGAAGAAATCGAACGCGAGATCGAAGAGCAGCGGTCGGATCTCTCGTCCAATATCGAGGATCTTCAAGACAAGTTCTCGATCGACACGTTAGTGCGCCAGATTGGTGATCAGTTCCGCGAGCATGGCGGTGAGATGGGCCGCGCGATTTCCAATCAGGTCAAGGCAAACCCGATCCCTCTGGCACTGACCGGCATCGGATTGGCCTGGTTGATGATTGGCGGATCAAGCAGGCCACAGCCGCGGCACGACGTTTACCACGACAGTGACCGCAGAGCTTACAGCGCCGCCGAACGCGATTTCCGCCAAACGCGTGAGGTGCAAGGCCGCCCCTACACACCTCCAACATATCCTCCTCAAACCACAGCGGGGCCGTCTTGGGCGAGCGAGGACCATGCTGGTCCGACAGTGGGAGAGCGATTAGCAGATGGCACCGAGACCATAAAGGAAAAGGCCTCTGGCGGTGCGCAATCCGTGAAGGCCGGGGTCTCGGGCGCCGGTTCGGCGGTCGGTGATGCAGCGGCTTCGGCGAAAGCGTCGGTGGCGCTCACTGCTCAGTCTGTACGCGATGGTCTTTCTGCAGCCGGGAGCCGGATCGCAGAAGGCACCGAGACACTCAGCGAAGAAGGCCGTCGGCGGGTGATTGCGGCACGCAGGAGGGCCGTTGAAATGCGGCAATTCGCTGCGCGGTCCATGGGTGATGGCTCAGACAGGGTCGCGGATTTTTATGATCGGCAGCCTTTGGTCATGGGCGCACTTGCCCTAGCGGTTGGCGCGGCCATCGGAGGTGCCCTGCCACGTACGAAGACCGAGGATGATCTGATGGGCTCTCGGAGCGATAGCCTCTTTGACGAGGCCGAACGCATCTTTGAGGAAGAGAAAGCCAAGGCCGCGTCGGTCGCGGCCTCTGTTCAGGAAGAGGTCCAGGCCATCGCGGATGAGACCAGGGCCGATCTCGACAACGACGCGCCGGGCGACAAATCGGCTGTGCAGGCCGTTGGTGACAAAGCCAAGAGCACAGCAAAACGTGTTGCGGACAAGGCCAAGTCTGAAGCGATCGACAAGAACCTCGGCAAACCCAAGAGTTGAGCCGGACTTAGAAAAAGGGGGAACCTACATTCCCCTTCTTAGGTTGGTTTTGACCTAAGAACGCGAGGGTTTTGCCATGTCACGCGGTCGCGCCGCTGAGAAACCAACCGATATTCCGGCGCCCGGGTGGAAGGACATAGCTATCCGGGTCAAGGATGAGATTTCGGCGGACCGCGTTGGGCTGATTGCCGCGGGCGTCTCCTTTTACGGGCTGCTGGCCCTTTTCCCTGCGATCACAGCGCTTATCGCGATCAGCGGATTGCTGGTGGAGCCGAGCCAGGTCGTCACGCAACTGGAACGCCTTTCAGGCCTCATGCCCGAGGAGGTGATCACGATCATCACACAGCAGGCGACCGAAGTTGCCGGATCGCGAGACGGGGGCTTGGGGCTTGCTGCCGCCATCGGTCTGCTGATCGCAATCTACTCGGCATCCAAAGGTATGGCGAGCCTCATGGAAGGCATCAATATCGCCTATGACGAGGAAGAGAAGCGGAGCTTTATCAAGCTCAAGCTCGTCACACTGGCCCTGACCATGGTTTTGTTGCTGGGCCTGATCCTCGCCCTCGGAGCGATGCTGGGATTTCCCGCAATCCTCGCGGTAGTGGAGCTTGGAGCGATATTTGAAGTCTTTATGACCTTTGGCCTCTGGATCGGGTTGCTTGCCCTCACTGTGTTTGGGCTTTCGATCCTTTACCGTTATGCGCCTTCTCGCGATAACCCGGAATGGGCATGGGCGTCGCCAGGTGCTTTGGTGGCGTGTCTTGTCTGGTTGGTTGCGTCAGTGGGGTTTGCATTCTACGTCAGTAACTTCGGCTCCTACAATGAAAGTTTTGGCACCTTGGCTGGTGTCGTAGTGTTGCTGATGTGGTTTTGGATTTCGGCGTTTATCATCCTGTTGGGTGCTGAACTGAATGCAGAATTGGAAGCGCAGACGCGCAAGGATACAACCACTGGGCCGGATGAACCGATGGGGTCGCGGGGCGCCGTGAAAGCTGACCGCTTGGGTGAAACCATCAACTGAAACGATCATGTGAACTGAATGCTGAACTGGATTTTCTGGCTCATCGGGGCGATCCTCCTGACCGTCACGCTGCTGCCACTTACGAACAGTGTGACGTGGTGGGTGCGGATGTGGGATTTCCCCCGTCTTCACATCGCGACTTCGGCCTTGATCGTTCTTCTCCTAGGCCTGCCACTGGTTACATCGTTCAAGCCGCTGTTCGTCTCGGTTCTCGGTGGGGTCTTCATATATCAAGCCGCACAGATTTTTCCCTATACGCCGCTGGCTGATCCCGAGATCGAGTTGCAGTCCGCATCACAGCCCAGTGATGAAGTACTGCTGATGTCGGTCAACGTTTTGATGGACAACAAACGGCACGATGACCTGAACGCGATAATCGAACGCGAAGATCCCGATGTTCTGCTGCTGATGGAGACCGATGCAGCCTGGAACGAAGCACTTGAAGATACGCTTGCCGGATACGCGACGACCAAACGTCACATCGCCGATGACTTTTACGGTCTCATCTTCGCGACCCGGTTGGAAGCGGAACAGGTCGAACTTCTCTGGCCGGTCGCGGACGACACGCCTGCGGTGCGCGCCTCACTAACCTCGCCCAATGGCGTCACATTCAACTTCATTGGCCTGCATCCACGCCCACCGGTTCCCGGCAACTCGACAGCAGTGCGAGACCAGCAGATCAAAGACGCCGCTTTAATGACCCAGTCCACGGAACGCCCCACCATCGTCATGGGGGACTTCAACGATGTTGCCTGGTCCTGGACGACGAAGCGGTTCAAGCGATACGGGAACCTGCTTGAACCGCGGGTCGGTCGCGGCATGCTGTCGAGCTTCCACGCAGATCGAATTTTGATGCGCTTTCCCATCGACCAAGTCTTCATGACCGAAGATGTCGGCCTTGTTTCGTTCCGTCGTCTTGAGAAGTTTGGATCAGATCACTTTCCCCTAACGGCAACCATCTTCCTCGAAAACCCGGGCTCGACCGCGGGAAACGAAGGGACGCGCCATGACGACGGAGAATAAGTTCGCACAAGCGATGTCAGATAAAGCTCTGCGGCGTTTGTAGGTACCGATCATCGGCATCTTTTGCCTTCTGCTTTTGCAGGCTTTGGTGTGGGCCGGCGACTTCCTGGTCCCTATCACGGCCGCGTTTCTTGGGTACTTCGTTCTGAATAGCCCGCGTCGGCTCCTGTCCAGACTGGGTATCGCGCCGGTTGTATCGGCTGCGGTCTTCACGGCAATCCTTGCTGCGCTCATTTCATTGTTGCTCGTGCAACTCAGCGCGCCGGCGGCCCAATTCAT
Source organism: Thalassococcus sp. S3 (assembly GCF_004216475.1). GTDB lineage: Bacteria > Pseudomonadota > Alphaproteobacteria > Rhodobacterales > Rhodobacteraceae. The sequence continues at coordinate 3,870,148 of NZ_CP022303.1, forward strand.
CGAAGATCTTCCCTTGCTCATGGAAGAGATCAATCAAAAGCTCTCAGCAGCAGGCGGCACACTGGAAGCGATAAACGATGCGGCTGTCGCGGCAGAGAAAATCATCGAAGAGCAGGATGCCGAAACCATGGAAGTCGAGGTCGTGTCGGACACCGGAATTGCCGCGGCGATCTTCAGCATGGCGCCTGCTTTCCTCAGCCGCATTTTGTTTGCGCTTACTCTGCTGTTCTTCCTGGTCGCTTCGGGCGACATGTTTCTTGCCAAAGCGGTGCAGAGTTTTGACAGCTTTGCCGAAACCTGGTCTTCCCCGACTTAATTGGTCCTCGGCTATGTTTAGGAAAACGGGAGGAAACACATGGCCAACAAGCGACCCAAACCGGAAGAGATTGTCAGGAAGCTACCGCAGGTTGAGGTTCTGACGGGACAAGGCATGCCACGTCTGGATGCGATCCGTCAGATTGGTGTGACTGAACAGACGTATTACCGCTGGAGTGCAGGCGGATAGAGAAAAGCGTCCAGTGGACGGTTTTCCAGCCAAACAAGTATGGTGGGATGGGCACGGACTGTTGATTGTCACTGAGAACTGACCCGTAGAGGCCTTCAAGCGCGATACGGATTGGCGCGCAATGCGGTTTGTTCGCTGGCCCATCCTCGCCGTCAAGTTCACCCGGCAATTGCAGCACCATCGCCATCAACCTGTCGAGTTGGCGTGTATAAAAGCCCAGGTACTTCTCTCCTTCAATGCGCGTCTCGGACTCTTCACGATGCGCGAGCCGATACTCACTGGGCCGCGTGGGCGCGAAGGCGCAGGTCCGCAGCGGAGAGGGTCGGTCGGTCTTGTCCGCTGCGGCGCGGCTGGGCGCCGACAGGTGATCCGCGAGCTCCGAAAGCGCCGCTTCATCGTCAGCATCAATTGACGGCCAGTTCAACAGTACGCAAAGCGCAGAGGTGTCTTGCCGATGCAAAGAGCCGCCAGCCTCATCGGGAGGGTCCAGCTCCTCCGCCATGTCGGGACCCACAGTCCCAACGGCCTTGATCAGATCCGACAGGATCCCTGCAGGTGTCCTCCCGCCTGCCTTGCCGTCCTCCCACTTGTCTACCTCAGCGCGCAGACCGTTAGTCAACCCCAGCACACGATGCAGCCAATCAATGGCATATGTCTTTTCGTTCTTGCCCCCCGGTTCGGACTGGTATGTGAGTTGGCCCGAGCCATAGAAAATCGTGTGTACCCCGTAACGCATATAAAGGGCTGCCGTGAACTTTGTCCGGGCCGCAAAACCCTTCTCCGCAGGCAATAGGGCCATGGATGTATAGCCGATCGTCCGGTCCCGATTTGAAATGAATTGGCGCAGCGGACGTAGAAGATCCGTTTCTTCCATCCCCAAGCCAAGAAACAAAAGGGGCGCCCCCGAGAAAGCAGCCTGTATTCCCTCGTCAATCGTTGGTCGATTTCGGTCATCGGTGAGATAGAGCTGCATGTAGTCGTGTTCGGTAATGACGAGGCTGTCATCAAGTGTCGCGCGTCCGTGCAAATGAAAGACGCTCGCCCCGGCCTCCCCGCTCTCCATCGCAAAACGGGTGAGCTGTGACGCATTCTCCGGCGAGAAGCAGGTGTCGCGCAGAACTCACCCTATGGGGTCGCTGCGCATATCGTTTTCTCCCGGCCATTCCGGCGCCGGACCTGCGCCGGGAAGCTCGACAGGCGGGGGATCAAAGGCGCGGTAGCCCATGTCCTGGAAGTACCGCTCAATCTCAAAGTCATAGTTGGTGGTGATATATCGATTGACCTTAAGCTCGCCGTGTATCTTCGGCATCGGGTCAAAACGATCGGCAAGGATGGAACGGCGCGAAGTGAACGCATCAATCTTCGGGCGGCTTAGCGGGTGCGGAGAATCCTCCAGAGCAAATTCGCCTTCGCTTCCATCAGGTGCTGGCCCGATGTTACCCTCTGCTGAAATCCCAAGTTCCTAAAAGGATCCTCAGAAAGACAAAGCCCTAGGCTCACCAAGTACCTCGAACTCGGCGTGAGGTAGTCCCGCGTTCCTCCCGCCTTTTCTACTCGTTCGAGGTACTCCTTCAGGTCCGCGAGCGCAGCATCCAGAAAATGCCGCCACGCTTCGATTGTATTCGCGCTCTTTGCGACTTTCTTCATTTGAACCATCGCGCGATCAATTCGGAATGGCGTGAGAACCGCGTAGCGATCCTCGTTTTCTCGAATACCTTTGATATCGCGACGTTGTTTCTCTCGACTGAAAACACCGAGTTCACTCTCGAAGCGAGTAAGTCGCCTGCCCAATTTAGGATCAACCGCCTCCCCATCACGGTCTTCGTTCCGAAGCAGCCCTTGTCTGAGCAAAAGCATCGCGTGCAGCGTTTCATCCACAAGAAGCGTCTTCGCAAGCGCCGCAAAACTCAGTTGAGATTCTGGGCGAATATTGAGGTGGAAGTAACTACGCAATGAAAGGCTATATGCAAAGAACAACTTGCCGCGGGCTGTAGCTAGGCTGCCTCCAGGCGCATTGAGGTGTTCACTCAGCACCGCGTGAAAAGCGGCGGTGCCTTCTGTAGGGGCGTCTGTACATTGTGTGAAGCTAGCCCCCAGCCAAGCCTGACGTAAAACGTCAACATAGAGCGTGCCTTGGTCCGCGACCGTCTCCGGCAAAAACAATCGTTGATGCCTTAACAGCTCCGCGTGCAACTGCTGGGCAATCTCGAACTTCACAGGCAATTCTTCACCGCCCGGGAAATGACCACCTCCTTTCAACGTCTGGTCGAACGTCACCCGCAAGCTGTCTACCTTCGCCCGCGCCGCTTCTATCGCCCGTTTGCGCCCCCTTAACCATTGCCACACGTTGTGTTCGTGTTGCTGGATAAGCGCCGGCTTATGAAGCTTGTCGCTAGGATGAAGCGCTTGCCAAAGTTCCGACTCAAGAATGTCTTTCGCGTGATGGCTTTCATCATTTGTGAGGTGAGGGGTCAGCAGTTGGATCTGAAAGCTGATCCAATCTAGGGAAGCCTTTGTGATGGCTTCAAACCTGTCTGCTTCCTGCTCGACCGTGCGGCGCTGCTCTTTCTCCCAGCTGCGCCAGGTCAGACGCCTGTAGCTCATTGATACGCCGGATCCTACGAAGGCCGTCAAATTGCGGGCGTGGATTGCTCTAAAAAGCAACTGCTTGGCGCGAGCCTCGATTAAACCTGCATCAAGCGTGTCGTCTATTTGGTGAATTGTATACGGCCAAAACTGCAGTTGTTCGCGAACCACGTCGAAATAGGGGGCGTTTATCCTATCGCTTTTGCTGACGGGCTCGTCGCTGTCTTCCTCCGCTGAACTCGTCCTACCCCCAGAATGAAATTACACTGTCATGAACAAATTTTGACCAAAATTAGGCATTGAGAACGTCTAGCAGTAAGGATCGCGTATCTAATGTGAAGCGGTAGTTAATTGAAAAAGTAACTGATTTTTTGAAATCACTTTCTTGAGTAAATTGACACCGACAGCTACCTGTGAGATTTGAACGCCGACGCAAGCTAACTATCTCTCGTTTGCTGATCCTCGATGAGACGGAGATCAAAAGTATCGTTGATATGGAACCCTACGAAGATAGCCACAAATAGCAGTGCGGGGCGAGCGGTCGAAAAGACTCTACGTAAGATCGCGCCCGAACTCATAGTTCCTAGTTATCGTTACTTCAATGTTTCGGCAGCATCGCAATCAACAAACGCATGATCAACCTTGCTCACTAAATCTGGAACGCACAGACCTCCTATCCTTAAACGATTGGTACTGTTGAGTTGCACGGCATTGCAAGGAAAAGGAACATGACAAAAGTCTGATAAGCCCAAAAAATCGCGCAGGAAATCATTGAGAAACTATCCAAATCAGATTGGCTATCAGTTCGTCATCGTTCATCTGATTGGCGTCGTTTTGTGAAGATCTTTGTCCATTTCTCCAAGGGCCGTCATAGTCTGCAAGGAACGACCTCGCAGCCAGCCGTGATGCAGGACCCCAATCACCGTCAACATCGATTGGAAAGTCTTGTTCCTGAAGGAAGGTCTGCGCACCAACGATATCACTATTAGTGGCAACTGGAACGGATGGACTGACAGGGACCTCTTCAAGCAAGTTGGCCAACGTATCCACCTGCAATCTCAATCCTTCAATATCCTGTCGAATCGCAGTTTGCCGGGGCACCGATTCACTGGAGACGGAGGCTATCAGAGCAGATAGGGTCGCAATACTGTCAGCTACCAAACGCTCTTGCTGTTGGATTTCAGTTAGAAGTGAAATCCTCTGAGATATCAGTGCATCTCGACTATTGAAGTTCTCGGCAATCGCTCCATTCTCGCGAAGTCTTTCCTGAACACTCGCTATTTGACTACTGATATCTCGCAATGATGACGTCCTCGCAGTTATTTCTAGCGATAGAGCCTCAAGATCTCTGTTCAAGGCTTGCCACCTTTCCTCAGTGCGTTCTGCACCATCCGCAAGCTGGCGAAGTAATTGTGCCTGAGATATCACCGTTGGCTCTTCATCGAGCAACCGCTCAATGGCCTCAAGTCTGGTACCTAGAGAGGAGAGCGCGACCTCGGCCTCAGAAGTCGCCGTAGATATGTTGGTTACTCGTTGCGTCAAATCGAGACTCTCCAAGTCGACTTCGACCTGAAAATACTCTGTTTCGATTTCTTTCAATCGTTCAGCCAGCCTGCTCTCGAACGCTCTTTCTAAGTCAGTCACTCTCCAAAAGGAAACTCCAGCGACCGCGAGACTAAATGTAGTTAGCCCATACAAGATGGCCGCACCAAAAGAACTCAGCTTTTCACCCCTAGTGCCTGCTTTCGACTCTGCCAAATCAATATTCGCTTCATTCTCCAAGGGAGGCGCTTCAGTTGAACCTTCGATAGCGGTTTGCTTCGGATGCTCATGCACTTCGGCACTTTCGTTATCCATATATGCTGCTGCCAATTTAGAGCAGAAATCATATACCTCGCTAATATCATCTTTCGCGGCTTCTTGATTCTTCGCGACGATCAGCCTATCAAATTGCGGGGCGAGGCCTTCCTCCAATCTTCTTGCAATGTCTCTTTCTACTTCACTCGGAAGAGTATCCTCCGTGACCAAAAGCAAGTAACGGGACCTTCCGCCGTCCGAAGCTTCGTTGAACCGCAGTCGAGTAGCGTTTCCTCCAGGAAAACTACCTTCTACACGGAGTGAGGGAATCCGCAGTTTTCTCAGAGAGCGACTTGCGCCTTTAGGCACGAATATATCTGCAGTCGATCCGATATTTATCAGAATCCGAAACACTACTGATCAACCTGACTGGCCGACTCCGCATTCTCTGTAGCTACGTCGACCTGCTTTGCATGCTCAGCAAGTGTGACCGTCGGATACGGCCCTGACCGACCAAGAGCACTAAGGTGCTCAGCGTTTTTGTCGAAGCGCTTCTCAGTAGAAAGCGAGAGCATTTGCACAGCCTGCATCGCTGACAACGCATCGCCCACCATCCAAGAACAACCTCTTTCTGAAACTCCAAACCGGTCGCCAATTTCACAAGCAAGTCTGCTAAGTGAATCGAAGTCCAAGCTCTGCAGTGTGTCGGCGAACTTTGGGTTTCCTCCGTGTTTTCCTGTATTCAAATAAAGCAAAAAACTTCGAACTTTATACAAACTACCGGCAGACACTAAACTCTCATCTCTCTTGCTGCCGTAGTAGAACCCCTGAAAATACTTTCTCGCTTCTAGGTTTACTTCATCTTGATCGCGCCCCTGTTTGAGTAGCTCGCTCCAGGTCCTCAGTTCATAGTTTCTTGAATCACTCAGGCCAGTTGGTTCCAGCCAATTCACATCCACCATAAACACCAGGGTATCGGCGCGAAATGCACTGCAGAGCGTTATATGGTCTCCCATATTTTCGCCTGGTGCATCAAGTACGGTGACGTCAACCGCTTCGTTTTCGCCGTCATTTTCATTGAGGCGATGCGTCTTGGACTCAACGACTATTGTCGTATCCAAGTCACTAGTGCTCTGGCAAAAAGTAGACTTACCACTTCCAGGTGGACCTATGAGTATGGCTTGCCGCGGCAAACTATCTCTTGCGATCCCACCGAGGAAGAGCCTAGCCGTATCAGCACTAAAGTGATGAGCTTCGGTCAACTTCTGGAAGAGCACCATGTAGATCCAACAGAAATATCCGATTGATATTGTGAGGATGGATGCGATGCCCCAAGTCAAAAGGGTATATTTGCTACTTGAGGGAATAATTGCCGCTACAGGTGCCTCTTCAACAACTATCCCTGTGCCAGTTTTATCTCCAACGAAGTATGCTTGGATCGCGACAACACCAACAGAAAACAAGAACCAAAAAAACCACGCATCGCCAGCCCCTCCCCTGGCACTACCTTTCAAGTTTTTTGGTTCAGTTTGGGAGCTTGGCTTTCCATTTCGCACAAAGGCTACAAGTTTCTTTTTTAAGTTCCCCAGTATTTTCGCGTCATCATCAGCAGCACGCTCCACGAACAATTTCAACACGCCAGTAAAGAACGCGACCAAGAGCATGACGTGAGGAGCTTGTGAGCTTACAATGTAGCTATTGAGATCCAGCACCAACTTCGGGTCTGTTTCGGTCAGAATATCATCCTTGAATGCATCATTAACCAGGAAGAACAGGGTTAAGCTACCTAGCATGAGGAAAAAGATGGGCGCAATAACCGCAAATCTCATGTTGTTCCGGTACCACATCAATCGGCGGTTCCAGCTTTCTGGCAGCTCTTCGACCATTGTAATTCTTATGTACTGGTAGAGCATCAGGCATGCGATACCGATTGCTATTCCAATTGCCATACTAAAATACCTTCAAATCGCTGATTTGTGGTCCATCTTTGGTTCGACTGGGCTTTGTGTCAAGAAAGCTCCACCGGCTACTTTCATAGCTCACGGACGTCCTTAGAGCGGGCTGTTTTTCCTTGTTCGCCCAACTGCCACACGAATTTTGGTCTAAATGCCTTCTCAATGCTGTACTATTCGCACGGCAGCGCTCCGGATACCGCTATCCACAAAATATGCGCTTCGGTGTTGCCTATGGGATCGTAGACGAGGTTAGCAAGACAGCGAAGCGCGCCCAACAACAGTCTTTGACCTCCACCCAACAAATTGTCAGGCTTGGTTGGCAGATCGTGGACAAATCTCGGGACAAGGCAATTAACCGCTCGTCACTTTGGACAAGGAATCGGCTCGTTCAAATCAGCTACTTCGATGCCGTCAGCGGTATGCCAAAGAGCTATCTCTTTGCAAATTGATCGCTGCCAGTTCGGGTAGACGCCCAAAGTGCTTCGGCTTCAGCGGAGTCTTTGACATCGCTTTCATGCAAGAAGTGCGCATCGATAACGGGGTTCCCCGGCTCTCCCCGTACCTGACCCACCCAAGCAACAACTGTACCGAACATCTCGTATGTTGCGGTGAACGATACTCTGTCCCCGTTCGCCCAGCCGACTATGGGCGCTTTGATGACTTGGCCACCGTCACTCACGCCGGAATCGAAATTTCCAGTCAACGAGTTACCGTTTTGGTGCAGTTCGAGAACTGAGTTCTTGGTGTTGACCCACTTACCTGAAAAATCCATGTGAAATCCCCAAAAATAACCACGAGTACTTGACGCCATCACTAATGCTCATTGAATTGAACCAGCCAAATTCCCATACGACAAAAAATTAGGTTCCATTGGGTTCGGCCCCGTATCAACAGGTGACAGGCTCCCGGCTCCAATAAATTACTCTTTAGGTCAAATATCCTGGCTTCACTTCAGCAACACTGTAGTTGGATGCAGCCTCTGTAGAGGCGGCGCAAGCAAGTGAGAAACTCCTTGAGACGTACTCTGCCCACCTCAGACTGAACCGCCCCTTGTTTGCCGGAGACCCAGAAGTACAGATACTGGGTCCCATTATTGTTACCGCTGAGGTAGCCATTTTAGGTGCGCTGACACGCTTTTGGTGAACTGGCGGAATTCAAGCAAAAGAGTTCAGTATGCTCCATCTCTTTCACGCCGACTTCGTCAATTCGCGCCACGATGGGCGCTGCCTCGGCCGCCATACGCTCTGGGATCACCCTCGAAAGTAGTAGAATATGGCACTATGCAATCACCGCTCACGACATCAATTGCCACAAAGATATTGAACCAAATTTCTGCATCCGGTTGATGGACCCACGTGATCCTGCCAGATCAGAAAATACCCCTTTCCGGTCATTGTGGACGCGTCGTCAAGTACCACAAGCTTGCCCGTCTCCAACTCCTCCGCCAGCAATGCGCAGCTACCTAGAGCTATCCCTTCTCCCGAAAGGGCGCGGCCGATCGAATGGCTATAACTTGGACATACTATCCTGGGTAGGTCATGAAACTTTTTCTGCTTCACCCGCCACACCTCCCAATTGATCCATTCGGGAGCTTCACGTTGGTAGTCCAACAGAGACGCGCCTTTTGGGTCATTTGCAAAACGCCGAGCCGCCCAGGGAGATGAGACAGGCGCCAGCTCTTCTTGCATCAAGAGCTCACCGTACCACCCTTCTGGCACACCATCCGCGTATATTATGGCGACGTCATTCGAGTCAGAAAGCAAGTCCCGTGGATCATCAGCGATGACAGTTTCAACCGGATGAGAAGCAACGCTCAGCGCAAACGACCTCAACCTTTTGTAGAGCCAAAACACAGATACGGCGGAGTTGGCAGCAATACGAACACTTTGCGAGGACGGCACCCTAGCCTGGTTCAGTGAGGTTTGGAGGTAGTCCAGAGACATCGCAACCGGGTCGGCCAGTCTTTCTCCGGCTAAGGTAAGTCTCAGACCCCGAGCGCCACGCTCAAACAGCTCGTAACCAAGCCACTCCTCCAACTGCTTGATCCGCTTGCTGACCGCCGCCTGTGACACGTAAAGCTCCGACGCTGCGGCACCGAAGCTACCCGCACGGCTGCAGGCTTCAAAGAAGATCAGAGTGTCCAGTGGCGGGAGGGATTTTCGGCGCAAAGTCATTCCCTTTGGTTATGCCTAGCTCTGAGATTTTTCAATGTTTTCTGCCAAGATCACACCGACTAGTTTCGGGTGGATTTCTGAGAGGCAGTACACATGGCAAATTTTGACTGGCACGCAGAACGTTTTGATTTAGCTGGTATCGCGCTTCTCGATCGTGCACCCGAGAGCGAGGGTATCGACCTGAGTGCGGTGCGCCTTTATCGCCTCCGGCGTGTGCGCGAGCAGATGAAGCACTACGGTGTCGATGCGGTCATTCTGTCCGACCCTATAAATATTCATTATGCGACAGGCGCGCGAAATATGCAGGTGTTTTGCCAACGCAATGCACCGTCGCGGTACCTTTTGCAGACGGCTGAAAGGTCGATCTTGTTTGAATTTACAGGGTGTCTTCACCTTGGCGAGGGATATGAGACGATTGACGAAGTGCGCCCCTCCAAAACCGCCAGCTTTGTCGCTGCCGGTCCGGAAATTCACGCCCGTGAAATGGCCGATCTGATCGGCGAACTCGTCGGCCCGGGTGCGACGATCGGTCTGGAAAGGCTCAACGCAGGAACAGCAATCGCTCTGAAAGAGTGTGGCTTGCGCATAGTGGATGCGCAACAACCTGTTGAAATGGCCCGTGCGGTGAAATCGAGCGAAGAGATGAAGTGCGTGAACGCATCACTCCGCGCGACAGAGAACGGCGTTGCCAGACTGCGTGAGGCGATCCGGCCCGGCATGACCGAGAATGAGCTTTGGTCCGTGCTGCACCAGTCTGTCATCGCGCAGAACGCAGATTATTGTGAGACACGGTTGCTCAATGCAGGCGCTCGGTCAAATCCCTGGTTCGAGGAAACCTCCAGCAATGTGATCGGAGAAAATGACTTATCGCATTGGATACGGACGTTGTTGGCTGCCACGGATATTATTCTGACTTCTCTCGTACGTTCCATGCCGGACCCGGAAAGCCTACCCAGACGCAACGCGACCTTTACAAGGTTGCGCATGAACAGGTGTCCCACAACATGGGAATCCTTCGCGCCGGGATGAGTTTCCGGGACTACGCCGATCGGGCATGGGACATTCCGGAAAAGTACTACGAAAACCGTTACTATCTGTCCGCCCACGGCTGCGGCATGACCGGAGAATACCCCTATTTGTACCACAAAGGGGATTTCCCCGACGCGGGATACGATGGGGAGATCGTGGCAGGCATGACCATTTGCGTCGAAAGCTACATAGGTGAATCTGGTGGCAAGGAAGGTGTGAAACTCGAACAGCAAGTCCTCGTCACCGAGACCGGCATCGAACTGCTGTCGCGCTTTCCTTTTGAGGAGGAGTTGCTGCGTTAGAATTTTGCGGTGCGGCTGTATACGGTATCGAAGTCTAGCTGACCTTCTCTCGTTTCAACAATCTTCGGGTCCAACTGAACTTGCGCCAAGGTATTGCAATTCACGCTGACGGGTTGGGGTGATCCCGAAAGCCTTGCGGTAGCGCGAGGAAAGAGTGCTTGATCCTCCGAAGCCACAAGCCTTTGCTATCTCCGTCAGGTTCAGATCTGTATTCTCACATAGCCACCTTGCCTCATTTAGCTGGACTTTTCGGTAGTAGCTGCGCGGTGAATCTTGGACATACCGCACAAACAGTCGTTCAAGTTGACGCTGAGATACACCCAAGATCTGACAAATATCGCAAAGCGGAAGCGTCGGGCTTAGGCGCTGTTGCATTATCTCAATTGCACGACCAACCTTGTACGGCAGGTATTGTTTTTCGGCGCGTAGCTTGCCGGCCTGTATGTCCTGAGGGCGGCGCGTTACATTGATTTGCAATTTTCGACAAACACGTTCGTGGGCGGGATCGCCGAAGTACTGGCGTATCACTTCGAGCGTCAGGTCAAGAAGTGCCGTTCCGCCGGGGCATGTATAGTACAGACCGCTCTTGCAGAAAATCTGGTGTTTGACGTCAAGGCGCGCCTTTGTAACCCAGGTCGGCACGCCGATCTGCCAGTGGAGAGCAACCGCATGACCATCCAGAAGACGCTGTTCTGCCGCGATGCGAATTGCGGCACCGGTCAAGATTACAGGCACCTGTTGCTTTGCCGCGCTTGCCAAAATTGACGTCAGTGCAGCCTCTTCGCTTTCAGTGATGTCTTCACTGGAAACGATGAACAAAAGGATCATTTTGTCATCGCCGCTCTGCGCGGCAATTGACGGAAATTTCGTCAGGGTCGGCGTACTGACCTGGAGATCAAACCCGTGATGTTCGCGCGCAACAGTCAGCGGGTCTAGCGCACATGCCAGCATCAAAAGAGATTGGTCAGGGGTGTGGACGACATGGACGATCTCTTTTGCGTGACAGTCAAAAGAGGCCTCCGCTTTGCGCTCGTGCATCACGCGGGCACGCTCCGCCCCTCACTCAAAGTAGATGTTGAACCTATCCCGAATGATCTGATCAAGTTCGGGATCAATCTGACGACCTGCTTTCGCAAGTATTTCGTTCTTTCGGGCGATAGCTGTGTCTAGCAACACAGGTTTGCCAGCCTCCCCCCATTCCTTGGGACTCATCCGGTTGCCGACGGCTGGATAGACATATTCCGTCTGCATCAAAGACAGCGTCTGTTCGGATCCCAGGTAATGGCCCGGGCCACCCAGGCAGACTTCTTTCATGGCGTCCAAGGACGTGGTGTCTTCGGTGACTTCCACGCCGCGTACACAGCGCATGGCCTGACCCAGAATATCATCGCCCATCACAAGGCTCTCAAGGCAGAAGCCCAAAAGCGACGCGTGCATCCCTACGGATTCGTAGACCATGTTCAGGCCCGATAGCCCGGCCATGACGTTATTAATCCCCTGTTCCCAACCCGCCTGCATATCGGGCAGTTTGGCATCCGTAATCCCTGACGGCGCGCCACCGGGCAGACCGTAGAATTTGTGCATTTGCGAACAACTCGCTGTCAGCAGAGATTGTTCAGCTGAGCCGCCCGACATCGCACCAGTCCGCAGATCGCTCACAAATGGCCAGGTGCCAAAGACCGCCGGATGCCCCTTTGTGATTGCGTTCACGTAAACAACGCCCGCCAGACACTCTGCCACCGCCTGCACCACCGCAAGCGCAATGGGTGCCGGAGCCGTCGCCCCTGCCTGACCAGCCGACAACAAAAGGATCGGCATACCAGCACGCACAAGCATTTCCATCGTTTCGCAGCTTTCTTCTGCGAATTTCATCGGAGGCACGACAAAGCAGTTGGAGTTCGACACGAAAGGTCGGGCACGCCAGGCGTCTTCGCCGCCTGCAATCATGTGGATCAGGTCCATACAGCCAGAGACATGGCCCGGCTCACTAAAGGATGTTCCCACGTGCTTTGTTGTGCCGGAACACGACGCATAGAGCGTGTTGACGTCCATATCAAAGTTATCAAGCACGTCACGGCAGACCATGGCGCGTTGAAAAAAGTGAACATTGTCAAGATTTTGAACCAAACGCGCGGCGTCGAACAAGTCTTGCGCTGTTGAATCGCGATAGTCATTGTTTTCAAGGTCGACAATGTGAACAGCGGCCCCGGCCGTGCCAAAGTGAACCTTGTTCCCCGAAAGGTGCAGATCGAACTGCGGGTCGCGGGCGTACAAGGTTATATCCCGTGCCGCGACTGAAAGCATGTCTTCTACAAGGGCACGCGGAAAGCGGATACGCCCATCATCGCCATGCTCTGCGCCCGCAGCGGTCAGAATTTCAACGCCCGAAGGTGGCGCATCCGCCAGCCCGATCTCTTCCAACGCGTCCAGAGCGGCGGTGTGAATGCGTTGGACCCCAGCCTCTGTCAGGGGCTTGTACCACCCCCCCTCCATCCCTGCCTGAACCGGTCGTAGATCTTGTGCGAGGGGCGCCTGGCGCTGAGCAACACGCGCTTGCCGTCCACCTGCGCGCCCCTTTCTGCGAGATGTTTCTTGCGTTGCTTGTGTCATCGTCGGGTCCTGACTTTCCTTCTGGCCGGGTAAGGGTCGTCGCGGATCACACAGATTCGGTCGCACGCGCCGGACGTCTTCAGCCGCAAATGGGCAAATGGAGTGACGAAAATTTAGGCGTTTTAGGCTCGTCCTAATAGAGATAAAAAGGTAATGTCATCATAATCTCAAGGAATGATCATGCCTTCGCTACCTTCCTTTTCTTCTCTTTTGGCGTTTGATGCAGCAGCTCAACACGGCAGTTTCACGCGGGCGGCGCAGCGCATCAATGTCTCTCAGCCGGCCATCAGCCGTCGGGTGGCAACACTCGAAAACGACCTCGGCGTAAAGCTCTTTGATCGGGCAACCAAACCAATGGCGCTCACCGATGCAGGCGAAAGTCTGTTTGCGGTGTTACGATCCAGCCTGAGCCGGATTGAAGCAGAGGTTGAAACCTTGCGCAGCGGCGGGCAAACTAAGGACTTTGTAATCTCTGCGGCGCCCGGATTTCTGGCGTTCTGGCTGGTCCCGCGGCTTGATCATTTGACGGCGAGATTGCCCGACCAGTCCTTCGCGCTCGTGACCACAGGTACAGAGCGAAGCAGCACAAACTCAGATGTGCGCGTTCGGTTCGGGACGGGAGACTGGCCAGACACATATTCACGCAAAATACTGAATGAAAGCGTTTTTCCAGTGTGCAGTGCCGAGCTAACCAGGAAACTTGGCACAGAAATTGACCCCGTCCAACTGGTTAACGAGCGGTTGTTGCAACTGCCAGATCGGGCATCTGAGTGGTACGACTGGCCGCTTTGGTTTTCCGCGATGGGTCATCAACCTGCGCAACCGCTAAATGTGCTTACCTTCGATAGCTACGCCCTAGTTATCGCTGCGGCCCTTTCAGGCCAGGGCATTGCTTTGGGCTGGGCAGGTTTGGTGGAAGACTACCTAAAGACCGGCGCATTGGTCCGGTTGGGGGACACTGCGGTGACTTCTGGAAAAGGTTACTACGCGACCTGCAAAATCGGTCAGGAGGACGATCCTGTCGTGGCCCAAGTGCTGGAACTGTTGAGCGACGGATCTTTGCTGCCATCTTGATAGATTTCTGCGGCCCGCCAAACCTTGCTAGTACTATGAACATGCGATGAAGGCATGATCCACCTCAACCCTTCACGCACGGAACTGTCCATCTGGGTGAGCAGTTTGCGAAATCAAGCCAGCAACGATTTTAGCGAAACCTGGGCGTTGGAAACATCTGCTGGCGCAGGAGATTTGCCCGCCTCAATCAACCGCTTGCCAACCATATAGGCGCGGGGATCGTTTAGCGCGTCCACGGCGATCAGTTGATCCTCGCGGTAATACCAGTGCGACAGCGATCCATCGTCCGATTGCCGCACATAGACCGCATCCATCCCGGTCGACAGTCCCGCGATCTGCAGCTTCGTGTCGTATTGATCGGACCAGAACCAAGGCTTTACCTGATAGCGTTCATCGCCACCGCAAATATTGGCAGCGACGGTCTGCGCCTGATCAATCGCGTTTCCAACGCTTTCCAGACGGATGCGCGCGCTTTGATGCGGGAATGATGCACAATCTCCGGCGGCAAAAATGCCGGGAACGGAAGACTGGCAATCGTCACCAACAGCAATGCCGTTTTTCACTGCGATGCCTGCGGCCTCTGCCAATTCAACATTCGGGCGGATGCCGATGCCGACAACCGCGATATCGACCTCCAATTACGTGCCATCGTCGAGTTCGGCCCCCACCAGCCGGCCACCCTGCCCCAGCAGTCGCTCCAATTTGATGCCCTCGTGAATATCAACGCCGTGGGAGCGGTGCAGGTCGCGGAAATAGTCAGCGGTCTTTTCGCAGGCGACGCGCTGCAAAATCCGACCCGATGCTTCGACCAGGATAACTTTCAAACCCAGACCGGCGGCAACCGCCGCTGCTTCCAGTCCGATGTACCCACCACCCACGACCAGCAGCGGTCGATCCGGCTGCATGTCTTTGGCCATCCGGTCAGCGTCCGCGAGGTTGCGGACATAATGCACACCATCGAGCGCGCCTCCGATTGCATCGGGAAGCGTGATGGGGCGCGAGCCAGTCGTCAGCACAAGGGCGTCATAACTCAGGATCTGTCCGTCACTCAGCGTAACAGTCTGGTCTGCCGCGTTGACGGAAGTGCAGGCGCAGGACAAGTGCAACGCGATATCTTGCTCGGAGTAGAAATCAGGGGGGCGAAAGAACAACCGTTCGAGCGGCATCTTGCCCAGAAGATACGCTTTCGAAAGGGGTGGGCGCTGATACGGCGGCTGATTTTCCTCACCCACCAGCGTGATTTGCCCCTCAAACCCAGCATTTCGCAGGGCATTACACGTCTCAAACCCGGCTTGCCCGGCCCCAATGACGATGACCTTTTCGATAGTGGCTTGCGTCATGCGCCATCCCCCGTGACGGCCTTGACCTCAAGGTATTCCTCCAATCCCCAAATAGAACCCTCGCGGCCAATGCCCGATTGTTTGAAGCCACCGAAGGGCATGTCAGTGCCAAGGTAGTCGCCATTGATGCTCACCATGCCAGAGCGCAGGGCACGCGCGACGCGGGTCGCCTTTTCGGCGTCGCGTGTCTGGACATAGTTCCCCAGCCCATAGGGCGTGTCGTTGGCGATAAGTATCGCCTCGTCTTCTGTATCGAAAGGGATCATCACCAGGACAGGTCCAAAAACCTCTTCCTGTGCGATCGTCATATCGTTGGACACATCGGCAAATACAGTGGGCCTTGCAAAAAAGCCTGTTTCCAACCCCTTCGGTTTGCCAGTGCCTCCAGCGACCAGCCGGGCACCTTCATCAATTCCCGCTTGGATAAGGCCCTGCACCTTTTCCCAATGCGCGGCACTGACAAGCGGACCGATGTGATCTCCAGGTTCATGTGCCGAACCGATCGCCACTGTCTCTGCCACGTGTTGCGCTTCCTGCACCGCCTGGGCGTAACGGTTGCGCTCCACAAGCATCCGCGTGGGCGCGTCACAGGATTGGCCGGTGTTGTCAAAGCAATGCAGCACACCGCGACGCACGGCGTCTTCACCCGCATCGGCAAAAACAACATTGGCCCCCTTCCCGCCCAATTCCAGCGCAACACGCTTGATGCCGTCCGCTGCAGCCTTCGAGATAAGCGTGCCTGCACGGGTCGAGCCGGTAAAGCTGATCAGATCGACGTCTGGGTGCGAAGTCAGCGCTGACCCAACCCCTGTTTCATCGCCGTTTACCAGATTGAAGACACCCGCCGGTATGTCTGCTTTGTCGATCATCCCTGCCAGGACCATCGAGGATAGTGGTGCGATTTCAGAGGGTTTCAGCACCATCGTGCAGCCCGCCGCCAACGCTGGTGCAACCTTGAGCAGCACCTGATTCATCGGCCAGTTCCACGGCGTGATGAGTGCGCAAACGCCGACAGGGTCATAAAACAAGCGATCCTTGCCGCGCGTTTGCTCAAAGTCGAAGCCACTAAGCACTCGGATGGTCTCTTCCAGATGGACCAGTCCCGCATCAAACTGCGCGGACGTTGCATAGTCCTTTGGCGCGCCCATTTCCTGCGTCATAGCATGGGCAATTTCTGCCTGACCCTCTTTGTAGAGGGCAAGCAGACGTTCAAGAGCGGCAAGCCGTTCCTCTTTCGACGTAGATGACCACGACGGAAAGGCCGATCGCGCAGCGGCAACGGCCTTGTCCACGTCCCGCGCATTGCCCAGCGAAATCGTCGCGCAAGCAGCACCCGTTGACGGATCAATCACGTCCAAAGGGGCAGGATCAGACGGCGCGGTCCAGGCACCGTTGATGTAGAATTTTGTCGTGTCCATGGTGCTTACCGCGTCAGAGCCGCAAGGTTGAGGGTGTTGAAATGATGTACAAACTGTTCCCCCCACGCTTCTTTCATCTCCGGGTCGACCATCAGGCGGCCGGGTTGATAGCCTTTCGACTTCAGCCCACGATGCACAGCCTCAACCAAAGAGATGTCTTCGGGATTCAGACTGTCGCTGACATATTCCTCCGCTGTCTCTGTCGGGTCGGAAAAGCTTCCGTCGAGTGTGAAGTAAATGATCTCTTCGGCAGTGCGTTCAGGACCATTTGGGCGCATGTTGAAGACGAACATCATATTGGTGCCAGGGAAGATTGAAAAAGTCATATGCGGGAACAGAAAACACTGATGAAACGGCGCGTTCTTGGTGTTGGTGAATGCGTCCTCGGCGTTCTTGTCATAAGGCAGGACGTCATCCGCGCCGCCGCCTGCGGTATATTCAATGGTCCGTCCGCTGATATTGAAACGGTATGTTTCAATATCGATGATCTCGCCCAATGCCTGATGTGCCTCGCCTGAAAATTCGACGTGGTAGGCCTCAAGAAAATTCTCAGTCACGATTTTCCAGTTGGCCTTGATGTCATAGTTCTTCTGTTTGACGAATTGCAGCTTGTCGACCTCGGCCACCATGGAGGTGATGATCGGCTCAAACTCGGGACACATCTCGCGGAAGGCAGGCGCGTCATCGCTGAAGTTGAGGAAGACAAATCCACCCACAATCTCGCAGCGGACCTGGCACAGCTTCACTTTGGACCGGTCAAATCCCTCGACTTCCTTCATCTTGGGCGCGCCGCGCAGGTTGCCCTCGGCGTCATATGTCCACGCGTGATAGGGGCATACGACGACGCGCGCGTTGCCTTGCGCGTCTTGCAGCAATTCATGCCCGCGGTGCTGGCACACATTATAGAACGCCCGGATGTCACCATCCTTGCCACGGATCACATAGACAGCGTGGCCCCCGACCTCTCCGGTCTTGTAGTCACCCGCGTTGGGGACCTGGCTTTGATGGCAAAAGTAGTTCCACTCGTAACCGAACACCTTTTTCAGTTCGAGATCGTGAATCTCCGGGTCGGTGTAGTAGCTGCCCTGGGGGGCGTTGGAGTTTCTGGCATCAGCAGTGAAAGCGACGCCTGCAATTTCTTTGTATTTTTCAATATCGAGCATGATTTGATCCTGTTGCAAGTGTGAAGGACGGCAGCGGTTCAACATCAATAGTCGGGAACATAGAGCCGCCAGACAGTGCAATCAGCCGCCTGTTTGAAACGCGTGTACATCAGGCAGCCTCCTTGGTTTCCAAAAGCCATTCGGCGATAGCTGCCAGCATAGGACGGGAGGCCGTGTGATCGTCATAGACTTCAAAGACGTGATGTGCGCGGGGCACGTCGCGGAAAACAACGTCCGTACCATGCGCATCCAGTTGGCGTTTCAAATCATGGGTCTGCCACCGCAGAATGTCGTCGCTCCCGGTGGTCAGGAAACATGCGGGCCAACGTGCCTCCGGTAAATGTCCAGACGGAGAGATTTCTAGATTGAGCGTGGAGGTCCCACGGTAAATCGCACGGGCCGTGACCAGATCGTCTACAGTGAGCGTTGGATCATCGACCGAACGTGCCTCCTCCATCCCCCTGTCCCTGAGGTCAGTCCAGGGCGAACAAAAGACCATCTTCGCAGGAAGCGGCATACCTTTTCGTGCTCTGCGAGCGAGCGCCGCAAGCAGCAGCCCTCCGCCTGCGGATTCGCCCATCACGCCAATCAGTGTTTCACGGTCTTGCATCAGTGCAGTCAGCACGCCTTCCACTTCATCGAGTGCTGCCGGATAAGGCGGTTCGGGTGCAAGCGCATAGCGCGGCGCAATAAAAGTCAGTCCGGTCGCATGTGCCAACTGGGCCGTGATCGGCAAGTCAAATTCAGGGCAACCCGAGAAATATCCACCACCAAAGCAATAGAGTACCACCTCCCCAGTGGGGCCCGAATGTGGTGAAACTGTCTGACAAGGCACACCGGCGATGGCGACGTCACTGCAGGTCACCTGCGTGTCACGCAAGGCGCGCGCGGCGCTCGGCTGGAATTCGCGCGCTAGTTCGGCGCGTTTGCCCTGCACCCAGGTTTCAAGCTCTGAAAGCTTATGTGCCGTGTTATGCTTCATTCTGCTCTCAGACACCCTCCAGCTTCAGGCCCAGCTCTTCCTGACGGCGCCGACTGATCGCTTGCGTGATGCGGTCTGCAATGATCGCGATGATGGCCATGCCGATGCCCGCCGTCATACCGACGCCAAAGTCGCCATCGCCCAGACCAATGTAGATCTGCTGCCCCAGGCCGTTGGTCCCGACCAAGGCGGCAATCACCAACATGCCGATGCCGTAGATGATCGTCTGGTTTAATCCCAACATGATCGCGGGCAAGGCAAGCGGCAACTTCACCCGTGTCAAGAGTTGCAGGCGGGTGGCCCCCACGGTTGTTGCCGCCTCGATAACATCTTTTGGCAGGTTGCGCAGGCCGTGTTCGGTGTAGCGGATCGCGGGTACAATCGCGTAGGCGATCACCGCAAGCAGCGCTGTAAACTCTCCGATTTTGAACACCATCACAAATGGGATCAGGATCACGAACAGCGGCATGGTCTGCAGCGTATCGAGGATGGGCCTGAGAAGGGCAGAAACGATGTCGTTCTCGGACGCCAGAATGCCCAGCCCCGTGCCGAACACAAAACAGCAAAGCACAGCAACACCGCACAGATATAGCGACAGAACAGCCTGCGGCCAAATGCCGGAAATCACCAGAAATGCCAGCGCCAGTGCCGTCCCAATCGCCAGTGTCCGGCCAGCGGCGACATAGGCCCCATACGTGACGATTGCCGACAGTGCGAGCCAAGGCATATTTGTCAGGCCAACAAACAGGATGACCCCGACCAGGACAATGATGGCTGCCAGCGTGCGACGTTCCCGCACAAAGGCCCAAACAGCAAGCCCAAGAACGATTACCGCATAAACCCCAGCTACCAGCGGCGACATGGCAAACCCCCAGGTGAACGGGCTGATGGCATTTTCAAGTCCGATCTTGATTGGAAGCATTACAAAAAAGAACGACGAATTCTTGATGGCCTCGATCCATTCACGACCGTTCACGACAAGGCTTTCCAGCCCGGCGTTCATCGCGGCAGCGGGATTGAATGTCAGCGCCTCGGGCCAGACCCGCAGGGCGGGGATGATCAACGACAACACGATCATCGCGGCCATACCGACGGCCAGCACGACCCATGGGTTCGGTCCTTTGGCTTTCTCGGCCGCAAACTTGTCACGCGTGGCAAAGGCATAGGTGATCCGATCCAGCGCCATGGCCATCAAGGCGATCACGAAACCTGCCAACACGCTTTCGCCGAACTGTGCCTTGCGCATCGTTGACAAAACTTCCCAGCCAATATCGTTCGTGCCGCCGATGATGGAGGCGATGATGACCATCGAAAGCGAGGCCATCGTCGTCTGGTTCACGCCCAGAAGCATCTGGTTCTGCGCGGCTGGCAGCCGAACTTTCCAGAAAAGCTGCGAAGGTGTGGCACCTGACATCAGGCCCGCTTCGGTAATGGCCTCTGGCACCGCACGCAGGCCGAGGATGGTGTTCCGCACCATCGGAGAGAACGCATAAAGGATCGACGCCACAAGGCCGACGGTTGTGCCAAAGCCAAACAGGATCAGGATTGGCAGGAGGTAGGCGAAAGCAGGGATCGTCTGAAGCAGATCCAGCGTCGGCATGATCACCTGCCTTGCGCGTTCGGAGTAGAACCCCCAGACGCCTACCGCAAAACCAAGGGCTACGGCCATCGGCACGGAAATAAGCACGATGGCCAACGTGTTCATGCTTTCCTGCCAGTAGCCAATCGCGCCCATGTAAAGGAGCGCAACCCCCACGAATGCGGCAAGGCGCCATCCCGAACCGATCCAGGCAATCAGGACAAACGCGACCACCGTCGCACTCCACGGCAGTATGGTCAGTACCCAACGAGCCGCAACGATGGGCCACTCCAGCAACCAGCCGATCGCTTTGAAGATCGGACCAAATACCGAAACGAACCAGTCCATAAAGATATTCATCGGCACAGCAGGTGAGAGCACCCAGTCGTCGGGGAACTTGACCAATGCACCAACTGTTTGAGCGCCGAATGTGAGTAGGAGGGTCAACAGCGCCAGACCGAGCCAGATCGCAGGTTGCAGACGGTGTTCCATCTCAGTCTTCCACCTCTGCGGCATCAGGCACCCCTGCCGCCAGTGCCTTAACAACAGCTCGGGCATTCAGCGCCCCCATGTCCTTGCCGTCTTCGTCGCGCACCATCACACCGGCTTCGTGGTCAGCCAGATAAGGAAGCAGACTGCCCACAGTGACATCGTGGTTGATGTGACCCATGCCCTTGGTGAAGGTGCGGTGCGGGTCAGCGATGTCGCCCGCTGTCAAAACCATTTCCCACGGAACATCGCTGGTGAATTCGCGCACGTAATCGTCCGCAGGGTTCAGGATCAGGTCAACGGGTCGTCCGATCTGAACGACTTCACCGTTGCGCATGATCGCCATGCGGTCTGCAATGCGCAGCGCCTCAAGGAAATCATGCGTGATGAAAACGATAGATTTATGCAACTCGCGCTGCAGGCGCAGGAATTCATCCTGCATTTGGCGTCTGATCAACGGATCGAGCGCGCTGAACGGTTCATCCAGAAACCACAGTTCCGGCTCAACCGCAAGTGATCGCGCGATGCCCACGCGCTGCTGCTGGCCACCTGACAACTGGCGCGGGAAGCTGGCCTCACGACCACCGAGGCCGACCAGTTCCACCATCTCCTGCGCCTTGGCGCGACGTTCCTTGAGCCCGATACCTTGTAGTTCCAGTGGAAACGCCACGTTGTCGAGAACATTGAGATGCGGCATGAGACCAAAGTTCTGAAACACCATCCCCATTTTGTGACGGCGATAGTCAATCAATTCCTGCTTATTCGCCTTAAGCAGGTTCTCGCCATCCAGCAGGATTTCACCTGCCGTTGGCTCCACCAAACGCGACAGGCAACGCACCATGGTCGATTTTCCTGAACCTGAAAGGCCCATAATCACAAAAATCTCACCGACCCGTACGTCAAATGAGACGTTTGCGGAGGCAACGATATGTTGCGCATCGCGAATTTTCTGTGCATGGGCGCTCGCAGCCGCGTCCGCCCCTAAGTCGCCTTTGCCGCTATCGAAAAAGCTGTCCGGCTTGGCGCCGTATATCTTCCAGACATTGCGGCATGATAGTTTGACATCGCCAAGTGCGTGTCGCGCGGGTTGCATGTTCATCGACTTCCCCTGTTTTGTTTAGCGAGGCATGCAAGGGCACTTGGCTTAGAATGTCGTTGCAATGCCCCGAAAAGAGACGCTGCCGCCCGAAAGTCTGGGCAACAGCGTCAGGCTCAGGGAGAAGTCAGTTCATCCACGCTTTCCAGATGCTCTCGTTTGCACCCATCCATTCCGCAACGGCGTCGTCAACGGACATGCCGCCCTGGTCCACCTTCAGGATCAGCGCGTTCTGAACATCATTGTCCAAAGTGAAGTTCTGCATCATCGCGTAAGCGTCGGGCCAGGTTGCCGCGACATCTTTGGCAACGATTTTCTGGACCGCCGCCTGTTCAAAACCGCAGGCACTTCCGCGACCTGCGTTCTCTCCCGGCGCGCAGCCCTCGCTGTCCCACTCGACCAGGTTCATGTCGATTTCAGCATGGATCCAGTGTGGCTCCCAGAACATCACGAGCATCGGCTGCTCTGCTGCGACGGCAGATTTGATTTCGGCGATCATTGCACCCTCACTTCCGCCTGCTACAGGCTGAAGCGGGATGCCAATTGCTTCAACGACATCCTTTGACCGCGTGCCCCAATCAGCCGGATAGGTAATCAGACGGCCATTCGGAAACGTCTCGGCAGAAGCGAAAGCCTGCGCACAGTCATAGATTGCCTCATAGGCTGGCAATCCAGGGCAGGCTTCTTGCATATAGGGTGGATAGAACCAGCCCTCGCGCGGCGTCAGGCCCAACTCCCCAACGATTACGATGTCTCCGGCCTCCACAGCTTTCGGAAAGATATCGCCAACGTTGTTGGTCCAGATTTCGGGGTTGAAGTGCAGGCTGCCGTCGGCAAAGGCCGCATACTGAGGCACGGCGCCCGCTGTTACGTATTCCACCGAGTGGCCCATTTCTTCCAGCACCGCGCCAGCGATCTTGGCGCTTAGGTTTTGGCCGGTCCATTCATTGATTGCGATGTTGATCGTGCCCTCTGCAAAGGCAGGTTGGGCCATGGCGGCGGCGATGATCGCGACTCCGAGCTTGTTGTACATGTTAATCCCTGTTGCTTTATAGTTGTCACAAAAACTTACTTATGGTCAATTATTGAGTCAAATGGTTACTATTGCTGTTAATCGGTCGGACCCGTAGGTTCGCGCAAGGAGGAGGTCTCAAGTGAAAAGTTCAATCAGATCCATGCGCCGCGCCGAGTTGTCTCAGGCCGCTTTTGAAACGCTTGTTAAGTATGGAATCAGGAATACGACGCTTGAGCGGATTGCGCGAAAAGCTGGCGTTTCAAAGGGTGTTGTGTTGCACCATTTCGGAGACAAAGACGCACTTTTTGAAGCCGTCATGCGCCGCGCCAACACGGTTCTGCGCGACGGCGTGATCGAACTGTTTCGCCATGCAAAGACACCGACGGAGCGGCTTGCGGCCGTGATCGTTGGAAACTTCTCGGAACCTGTTTTCCAGCGCGAGGTCTGCAACGCGTGGATCAGTTTGTGTGCGGATGTTCCCTACAATCGGCAGAACCAGCGTATCCAACGGGTCATTGACGCTCGGATGCGGTCTAACCTGATGAGCGCCCTGTGTGAGGTGCCCGACGTCCCTGCCCCTTCAGATACGGCCGAACACATCGCTGTCTTGATCGATGGTCTTTGGTTAAAGGCGGGTCTGAATTCAAGTGACACAATTGGATCGGCCTGTGTGGACCACATCTACAAAGCCATCTGTGCACAAGCTGGTTTGAGTGCCGAACGGCGCAACGAACTCAGTGCAGCCTTGGAGCGCATGACAACGATTAGCACCATCGTACTACAGAGCAACGCGTTCCTCCAAAAGGCCTCAGGTCAGCGATGATCGTCGTCGTCACCCGACGCTTTTGTCCGCTTCAAAATGAAGTTCCAAAAACGAAAGATACCCGGTTGCACGCGCTCATTCCGCAGAAGGCGCAGTAACATGTGGACATTTGCTGCTGTCATGGCAGGAACTCGCATCCGTTGCTTCGATGTTGCAGTGTCCCTTTTAAGTCTCTGGCCTGCAAGAAAGATCTCTTTCACGACTCGGGTAGTTCTGAAATGAAACAACCTGAGAATACTGATACGCTTGCCGTCATAGCCACAATACTTGCAGCCGGGATCTGGGGTCTTTTTTGGGTGCCTGTTCGCCATTTCAGTGCGCAAGGTGTCAATGGCGAATGGGCAATCGTGTTCCTATATCTACCCGCTGTCTTTGTGTTGCTGCCGCTTGTTTGGCGCGAGAGGCAAGCGAACATGCTTTATGCGCGTAAGGCCTGGACGATCGGGGCCTTGATTGGCGCAGGTTTGGCCCTTTACGGCGTTGCCTTAGAGTATACGACCGTTGTTCGCGCAACCATGTTGTTCTATCTCACGCCGGTTTGGGCGACCATCCTCGGCCTCTGGGTTTTGCAAGAGCGCGGAAACGTCGCAAGATGGGGGGCGATTGTCTGCGGACTTTTAGGGTTGTTCTTGTTGCTGGACTCCAAAGATGGCATCGCTTGGAACGTGGGCGATGCACTGGCTTTGGCTTCAAGTATATTCTGGGCGCTAGGGGCAATTGCGATACGTCAGATCCCTACGATTCCGTTGTCTGGTCTGTCCCTTGCCCAGTTTGTTTGTGCTCCAGTTTTTGTGGTTGGCATTGCTACTTTGCTGCACCCGCTGAAACTGCCTTCCATGGAAGCTGTCGGAGGTGCAATGCTCATTCTAGCTGCCGCGTCGATCCTAATGGTATTGCCCGCTATCTACGCTTTGTTTTGGGCGAGCCAGCGCCTTTCACCCGGTCGGGTCGGACTGCTCATGATGTCAGAAGCCCTAGTTGCGGTTGTGACTGCGAGCATTTTTCTGCCAGAGGAGACCCTCACAATCACCCAATGGGGCGGCGCAGCGCTGATCATTGGGTCTGGTTTGTTGGAGCTTAGCGGCGGTCGTTCAATTTGAAGTTGGAAAGTGCGTACTCGCCAATTGCTTGTCATTGTCGGCTGCGCTTTAAAGTCGAGAATAAATATCAGACAGTGTTCGAGGGCCATCTTTCCGACAACTGCTCTACAGTGCTGTCGCATCGCAGCCAATCAGGCAAAGCGTTGCTCACGGGAGCTAATGACCTTTTCATGTCAACAGAACGATCGAAGAATGGATGCCTGGCAGTTTACCCCGCTCCAGTAACGGCCCAAAGCTATCGCCAACAATGGAGGCCGATGCTGTGGCGCAGTTTCCCGACAGCAGACCTTCAAAGATGGCACAAGGCTTGGGCTCGTTCATCAAAATTGGGTCCCATTATCGTTACCGCGCCTGCGTGCGATTTAAGCGCGCTGCCCCGTCTGTGCTGAACTGGCTGAACTCAAGCAAAGGAGTTCAGCATGTCTCATCTAGATCACGCCGCCTTCGTCAATTCGCGCCGCGACGAGCGCAGCCTCGGCCACCATACGCTCCGGGCCTACGCCCAGGATCTGCGCACCTTCGCGCGATTCACCAGGGCGCATCAGCTCACCGATCCGCTGTCGAAAGACGACATCCTCGCTTACCACCAGCACCTGCGCGACGAGTTGGGCGCCAAGCCCGCGACCATCGAGCGGCGCCTCGTTACCCTCAAGTCGTACTATGCCTGGCGCGAGGACCGAAACAGCGCCCTGCCCTCCCCGTTCGCCGACGTCCGTATCTCCGTGAGAATCCCGCGGCGCCTGCCGCGCCCCATCGATCGAGAGACGCTCAAAGCGGTTCTCGAGTACGGCGAGAGTCAAAGCGCTGTACGGCCGATGTCGGGCACAGATGCCACGGCGCCAGCCTCGCAGAGTGCCGTCACGCTCCTGATCATCAAGCTGCTGATCGTGACAGGGTTGCGGATCAGCGAGCTGACCAATCTCAAGGTCCGCGACGTGTCGCCGGACGGCGGCCAGATCCTCGTAAACGGCAAGGGCAGCAAGGAACGTATCGTCTTCGTGCCGAACCGGGAGCTGCAGGAGGAGTTTCGACGCTTCTGTCAGATGCGTTCCGAACACGGCTCGATTGCATCGCCGCTGTTCCTCAACACGGTGGGACGCCGGCTTCGAGCGGCGACGTTCCGGAAGCGGCTGCGGGCGCTGTCAAAACGTCTCGGGATCGCACCCCACCTGACCCCGCACAGGTTCCGGCACTCGGCCGCGACCCTGCTGATCGAAGAGGGTATCGACATCCGGATGGTTCAGGCGCTTCTAGGGCATGCGAAGCTTCAGACGACTGAGATATACGTGAAGGTTTCGAACCATGCGCTTAGGCGAGCACTTGAGCGCGTCGATGTGCTGAATGAACTTTGGCAATGACGACCCTTGTTGCCGTTGATCAATGTTCACCATTTCCGCGGTGCTGCCCGTAAAACCAGTCGTTCGCCGCAGGTGCACAGTCTGTGACCCACCAAACGGAAACCAGGCGATCCATACGGGCCTTAACAGCACCTCATTCAGCAGCGGACCTTAGTGACCTCAACTTCATCTCAGATACGTATCCTGTTTCGCTATATTTCTCTGCAAGCGGGAGTTCGCTAGCCAAGCGAATTCTATCTGGCTTGAGGGCTCTTACGTTGGGTTGGAACGGATTAAGGCCCACTGTGAAGCAGCGTCATCGGCCGCCCTCTTGAGATCTCAAAGGTCAAGAGTTCGCTTTCGGCATTGCACCACCTGACCGCATAGGCTTTGATAAAGCGATTGCGCAAAAGTGCGCATTTCTGCTAAGAAGTTTGTATAAGTCATCAGAGGTACAGAAGTGAGCGACAAAAAGAGGCTAACTGTACTCCTTGACGCAAAGCTTGCCGAGGATTTCGAGGATTTCTGTAGGGAAAACTCGCACAAAAAAAGCACTCTAGCGGAGCGGTTGATCAGAGAATTCTTGAAGAACAATGGCTATCCGGAGCAAGCTAGGCTTCTATGAGGGGAGAGACGATGTACACTTCGGAGCTGCTGCTCGATTGGCAAAAGGACCAATACGAGCATGATATGCGCAATCACTTCGACATACTATCGCTCCACAAAGAAGAGCGTTTGAAGCACTATGCAATGCACTTCGCCAAATATGCTGGACGGCTTGCACGGGGAAACAACGAAGAGAAGTCAACTGAGAGAACCTTTGTTGATGCACTCTTGGTCTGCTTGAGCGCTGCCAACACTCTTCATCAGAAACTATCCTACTCAGCCAACCGCACGAACGACTCGATACTTATCCGACTTACCGACGCTGCAGGTCGCTTTAACGATGCTGCCGAGAAAATCGATCATCTAGAACCTTTCGTAGATATCGCTCGAGAAAGTAATCAGGATATTTTGGATACACTTCTCGACTTTGCTGTCAGCAAAGCGGTCGATGTGGAAAAAACGCTGCAAGCTAGGCGCTTGGAACTACGCGACCGTCAGTTCTTTATCAGGTGATCGACATTGGCCTTTTGGGGTAGAAAAAAATGGCTTGACGAAGGGGCCAAGCCCGACAGCAACCGCCCCGTTTCTCCATGGGAAGAAGAGAAGGTGGAAGCTGCTGGATACCGCCTTTCTGTGGGGTCTGAGTACTTCGTGAATGGAGATGGAACTTCCACGGTCAATCAATTGGAAGACGCGGAAGCATTTGTGATCGGACCAGGTCAGTTCGCGTTTATTCTCACCAAAGAAAAAGTCCGAATATCAAGATCTTCAATCGGATTTATTTCCATAAGAGCGTCGATTAAGTTTCGAGGCCTTGTGAACGTCTCGGGTTTCCAGGTCAATCCAGGATTCCAAGGCAACTTAGTATTTGCGGTCTTCAATGCCGGTCCTCGGCACGTAAATCTGCGTTCAGGTGATGAGATTTTCTCGCTTTGGATTGCCGACCTGAATGCCCCAGTTGAAGAGGATCATGAAGAAAGCGGCAAAATCCCAAACAACCTCGAAAGAATTCCGACCGATGTGATAAACGGCATAGCTGTTGAAGCGCTTACAGCATACCAGCTTTCAGAACAGATTTCTGAGCTAAAGCAGCAACTATCCACTCTCAAGGAGAGCGTTGCATCGGTAAAAACCTGGTTGGTCCGCGCTAGTGCAACCTTGGGTCTCATACTGACAATTGTCTTGATCGTCTATCGTGCGGAGGTCGTGAGCTTTTTCTCACCGAATGCGTCGGCATCCAATACTGAAGTGCCTGCCGAAACGCAGACTGGTGACGGTCAAGGGTAACACCAGATCGGAACAGCTTACCTGGGGGACTTCCAAAGCAATGAAACTTGCCGACTCTCTCTTCACACGTGACTTCGCGCGAAGGTTAGCTTACAACTGCCCCATGTGTGGAAATTTGGCAGATGTAGTGGTTTGTGTGTTCTCTGACACTCGATGGTGTATAGTAGATTGGATCCCGGGCGTTTGGAACCGACTTTTTCGAGCCAATTGATGAGGGACTTAGCGACAGAACCCAAGCGAGCCTATTACCACCTTGGAAGTGAAGCTGGGCAGGCATTCATTGGACTAATTGCAGACTTCAGAGCGGCGCGCTTTGCCGGTGACGTGCCGGGCGGCCCAAAATCGGTTGCAAGGAATCGCGACAAGTTTGAATTGAGTTGGTTTGTCTCACCTGGCTGCACTTTGAAGACCGTTATATCCGCATCTGGTGGGGACGACGCGTGGACAGACGCCCATCGCATTCGTTTAGAGGCAATCATGATTGGCCGTGAGGTGTTGACTTGATGTTTGAACCTAACTGGGCTTCACCGCCGGGCGACACCATCGCTCGGATGGCGGTCACGGAATGCATTCCCATTCATGAATTGGCTGAACGCATCGGCTTAGAGGAAGATGTGTTTGCTGGCGTTATGGATGGCCGTGTCCAAATCTGTGACAATATCGCGGATGCGCTGTCTGCGGAGCTTGGTGCATCGCGTCAGTTTTGGAACGAAAGATACAAGCAATTCATTGCCGACCAAGAGCGGATCACAGGATCCAAACCTTCTCAATCGCTAAACGCCTGGGGACATTCGTTTCCTGCAAAAGCGCTGCGTGACCTTGGATGGCTGCCGAAAGGTTCTCGGGGTGATCGGCTGGGCGAAGATATCTTGCAGTTTTTTGGGTGCGACAGCATCAATAGTTGGAATGAACGGTATTCTGCCGGCATTGGCCAAGTTGCTTTTCGAACATCGTTCGCCTTTGAAGCAGACGAAATGGCAACCTTGGCGTGGTTGCGTGTTGGCGAGTTGCAGTCTGATCAACTGACTCTCGGGAAGTTCGCGTCCAGCGAGTTCAAGAAACGTTTGCCGGCACTTAAAAAGCTGTGCTCTCTCAAGCACCCATACTTATACTTCCCGAAATTGCAGAAAGTCTGTGCCGAATGTGGTGTCGGTTTGGTGAGTTCGAAGGCCCCGAAGGGATGTCGTGCCAGCGGTGCAACTTGGACTGCAAAGCAGGGCAATCCTGTAATCATGTTGAGTTTCCGCTTCCTCAGCGAAGACCATTTCTGGTTCACGTTTTTCCATGAAGCTGCGCACGTTGTACTGCACGGCACCGACCACATCTCCGTGGATGGCGGGGACCCATCTCCGTTAGGTGAAACAGCAATTGAAGATGAGGCAGATTCTTTCGCGCAAGATGTGCTCATCCCTCATTCCATACGTGACGAGATGCTAAACGCTGTGCCAACCCGTCCGCATGTTCGTAGGATCGCGCGCATAGCCGACGTTACGCCGGGCATAGTGGTTGGGCAGCTTCAAAAGGCGGGCGTCCTACAACCGCACCAATTCAACAATCTAAAGCGCCGCTACAGGTGGAACGGGGACACTCTGTTGCCTAAGCTTTCTCAGCCTCGAAAATATTCGTAGACATCAGGGCTCTTCTGCCAATTGCAAAGACTGTCCTCAATTACCTGCTTTCCGACATCTAGAATGCAATCCAGACCATCAACCCGAGGTTCCAGTGCCTTACCAGTAATTCCGTGTTCACGATCACCATAAAAAAGTAGACGCGCTCCAGCCAGAGGTCCCGTGGCCTTGTCTAGATAAACGCTGCCCGGCTTAATTGGAGCAAGCTGAAGTTTTCCGAGCATGGTGAGAAAATCAAACCTGCCAAGCCGCCCGCCACCGAAACCAAACACACTTTTCATGGACTTGTATAGTTCATCAAATGCAGCTGCTGGCTCTTGCCCGACAATGGCGTGTGTAGCAATCATTCTATCTCGAAAATTTCCATACTCGGTTTGCCACGCATAGTATGTTTGAAATGTCCTGGCTATTGCGTGCGGCTTCTTGCTTTGGAACTTGCGGTGGTTCGAAAACCTTGCTGGTGACAAGTTCCCTGCATTTTCAGCAAGCATGTTTTCAAATGCTACTGGGTTGGCACCATATTCTTGAAGAGTCCAGGTGGGACCGGCACCAAACGAGCCGTAAATACTCTTGGGGAAGTCCCATTCGTTTAATTCGTGCTTCCCAAAGTGGGTTAGAACGAACGTCAGCCAAACAGCTTCGTCTAGTTGCCCAGTTCGATTGAAGTGAATAGCACCTCTGACAGGATCAAAAATCTCAGACTGCGGGTTGCACCTTTGAGGGTTCACCGCCCGCGTCTGTAGTGTTTCAGTATATGAAATTCGGCGTAAACTCGACACGATCTGCTGTGCCCAACAGCGGATGCGTTGCGGTGTCGCAGTGCCAGGAAGCGGGCCAAGCTGTTGATCAATCTGCCCAATCTTAGCAACAAACTCAGCTTCTCTGTCTTTGTGAGCACCCGTCATTGATCAATACCGGCATTTAGGCCTTCAAAAAGGTCACGCACTGGTGCCTCTCTGCGTTCCAACCTATCGCGGATGTAGACTTGATACGAAGGAGAGATCTCTTGCATAGTGGAAATCACTTTTCTCAATTGTGTTATCTCTGTGTTTGAGGATTCGGCGCTCTTTCTGACTTCTTCGAAGATCTTATGGATTCTAAACAAACCCACAAAGTCGCGCCAATAGGGATCAAGTTCAGGCGTAACTCGGAAATCAGTGTTACCGTGCCGGATCGCATGCTCGGCGGTTTGAACCTGTTCTATGCTGCTCCAAGGACAACCAGGTGGCATGTCAGGCATTGGAACAAAGTCACATAGATCCTCCGCATAGTAGCTTCTTGCCCCTGAGGTTGATCTATTCTCAGGGTGATCCTTAGTGGCATCACAGTCGTGGTAGAGATGCAAGCTGGCAACGGAATGCGTGTACCGGCCCAGACCGTAACCCAGCTCACGAGCCGCTATTTCTTGCATCATTGTAAAGGTGAAGATGTCGTGCGGAAGTCCGAAGAAAGCATCATTGGATCGCATGTGAGTATGCATCAATAGTTGTTGGTTCCTCACTGCAAACTGGATGGTGCAGGTGCAGGGCTTGTCGCCATTTTTTGGCTTGGCATCTGAATTGTCATAGATCTGGATTAGAGCGTTCCTTGAACCCTCTCTTTCACGCAACGTACGCATCACGCGATCCCATTCACTATTCTTATCCGGCTTTCCTACTGAGTCCTTTCCAAAAATTCTTGGGCCGTAAGCTCCGTTCGCTTTGACCTCGTCTCCAATCATCACTGCGTAGTTTCGAATATAGTGTTTGATAAAGTCGACGCTATCGCTCCCGGCGAGATACCAGAACAACTCGCCAAGCGGACTGAAAGCCTTGGCCTTCGAAAACGAGCGACTTAGACGAGCCCGAGGATTCCTGAGCTCCAAAAGTGCTCCAAAAGCTTCTGTACTCTTACCTTTTTTGGATTCAACTTCGAAGTTACCGCGCCCCGTAAGCAGCTGTCTGAAGACTGCTCTCATGAGATCGTCCAGACTTTCCTCACTCGCATAAAACACGTCAGCTGTGCCTTCTTCTTCAATTACTACTAAGGACAGCCGCCCTAGTATTTGGAGTATCCTTTGGGATGATGATGTTGAGCGAGGTTCTTACAGCAACTGCTCTCTCAGGGTATTTCTTCTGATTAATCGTGAGAACTTCTTATAATTTTCATGTCTCTTTTGCCATCTGCCGGCAGCGATTGAAACATGCACACCAGCACAACGCGCGGCAGACTTTATGTCGTCGGTACTCGCATATGGATTGCGAATGCTCGTGACACATTCTTCAGGTATGAGTGATCTTAGCGCCATTTGATCGGCTTCCATTTCCTGACGATCTTCAGACTTCAAATCGAATTCATCAAAGAATGCATGCCCTGGTGACTTCAAAACATCGAAATGGAGATAATGGTGACACGCTTCGTGGATTAGTGTGAACCAAAAGTTGTCAACTCTATCGTGTCGAAGGGTTAAGCCAATAACTGGTATTTTGCCATCGAGAAGCATCGCTGCGCCATCCAAAAATGTTCCGGGTAGCACTGGCACAGCGACAACGACAATCCCCATCTCCCTAAAGGCCTCAATGGCCCTCATGGGGCCATCTTTTCTGAGGCTCAGTTTCGCCAGGGATCGGAGAAAGTCTTCACTGAGATGATCATGTGAAAACGAAGCCGCAGACATTGAGCGAGCCTTGGTCAGAACCGCTGCCTGCCACATGAGAAGTGAAGAATAGTCGGTTTTGCCGCTAGCTCGGGGTGTACGAGTTTTTCTATTCAGTGCGGGTGTGATCTGTTCGCCGAAAGCTCGATTAAGAAAGCTCGTGACCTGTGCTTTGTCTACATTGAAACCTATAGACTTGAGCTTGTTAAGAACTGGCACTTTGACGTCGATCTGATCACCATTTGAAGGCGAACTTCTCTTCATTAGTGCTTCATAGGGTATGCCAAGCCCCTCATGAAGAGCTCGCATCATATCCGTTGATAGGTTCCTTGATCCATTCATCACGTCAGAAACGCGCGCGGTTGAACCAATATATGGTACGAGGTCTCTTTGCGTGAGACCCAATTGATCCATCCGAAACCTGATCGCCT
This sequence comes from Thalassococcus sp. S3, assembly GCF_004216475.1. Lineage (GTDB taxonomy): Bacteria > Pseudomonadota > Alphaproteobacteria > Rhodobacterales > Rhodobacteraceae. The sequence continues at coordinate 3,903,109 of NZ_CP022303.1, forward strand.
CAATTGCGCTCGGAACATGGACTGGGAAGTTTCTTCGCTCATATGCTTCCACCAGAGCCACAAGGACCTCGATATCATCGGCGACGGCCGAGTTTCCCTCGGACATCTCGATCATGAGTTTCTCAATGGCTCTTTTGGCGGCATCGTGATCCTTCGCATCATGAATTGGCTTCACGGCCGTCACTTTCCCTGAGGTCATACCGCACCTCCAGACTTCTGAAGTGTTTTTGACGAGTGGGCTATTGCGTCCAGTACCACTTGCTTCAGAACCACCAATCCAGTTTTGAAGAGAACAATACACTTCACCAAAACTCGGCCTCCGGCGAGTTTGAAAGTGACATTCGGCGGGTTGGTCTCAGCCGTGGGGTAGTCCTTGAGGAGCTCCTTAGGATCAGACCAGATTCGATTCGCAACCTCGAGCATCAGAGCATCAACCTCCCAAACCCAAGCTTCGCGTTCGTTCTGGGATCGAAAATCTTCGATAATATCCAATCCTATCAGCCGCATAGCTAGGCCTCATGTATGTACCCCAATATGGGGTATTGTTTTTGGCAGAATTTCCTACACCATAAAGATACTCCAACTTGGAGAAGTCTTAAAGACACCAAACGGCGGTGTCGAACATTGAGGAAAGGACGAGCTGCTATGCCTAATGAGCAAATTGAAATCGAAGATCTTTTGGCCGCCGTGAAGGCTGGCCGCAAACCCCGCGACCACGGACCTTACAAGGTCCAAGTCGGCGACCACGACCTGCAGTTCACACACGTCGTCGTCGACGATCCGACGCCCACCGGCCGTCAGATCATCGAGGGGGCCGGCTACCGCAAGGCCGAGGAACACCTCGTGTTCCAGGTGCTGCGCAACGGTGAACTCGAGGAACTGCGCCTCGAGGAAACCACGGATCTGCGCCCCGGCCAGGTCGAACGCTTCCTGGTCTTCCGGAGCGCGGAATCCTACCGCTTTGACATTGATGGCAAACGCCTCGAGTGGGGCCACAAGGTCATCACCGGGCGCGTGCTCAAGAAGCTGGCCGGGGTCGAACCCGCCAAGTTCGCCGTCTGGCAGGTGATCCCGGGCAAGGATGACATCCTGGTTGGCGACACCGATCTGATCAGCCTCGCGGACGCGGGATTGGAGCACTTTTTCACCGGCGTGTCCCAGACCACGGAAGGGGGTGCGGCATGAGCCTCCTCCCCCGTCAGGATCGCCGCTACCTTGAGGGTCGCGGCATCACCGTTCGCGAGGTCATCGAAGGCGGAAAGAAGGGCGTGATCCTCACCGGGATCACGTTGCCGGAAGGCAAGTATCAAGTCGCCCAGACGGATATTCTGATCCTGCTGCCGCCCTCGTATCCTGAGGTCGCACCCGACATGTTCTACGCCGTGCCGCATCTCAAGCTCCTTGCCGGCCAGCGTGAGCCCCGCTGCACACAGGTGCGGGAGACCCATGCTGGCCAGACTTGGCAGCGCTGGTCTCGCCACAACAACCAGTGGCGTCCCGGCATTGACGGCATCTGGACCATGCTGAAGCGGGTCGAAGAGGCCCTGGAGGTGGCGGCATGAAACGCAGCGATATCACTCTCCATGCCCGTCACCGCGACAAGCTGCAGGCGCTGCTTGCGCACCCCCGTGGGCACGAAGGCGCCGCCTACATGCTGCTCGGCAAGAGCGAGATCGCACAGGATCCCTGGGATCTCGAGCCACGGACCCGTTACACGTCCTACGAGGTCATCGCGATCCCGCAGGAGGACCGCGTCGATGCCAGCGACAAGCATGTCACCTGGAACACGAACTCCTTCGCTCAGCTCTGTCGCCGCGCCAAGGAGGAAGGCTTGGTGCCGGCAATCGTTCATAGTCACCCAGGAGGCTTCGATGGTTTCTCGGAACAAGACGATCGCAACGAGTGCGACCTTTTCACCATGGCCCGCAACCGGAACGGTGAGGGGACACGGCTGGTGAGCGTCGTGCAGGTCGGTGACAGCCTCTACCGGGCGCGGGTCTGGGAAGACGACATGACACCTCTGCACTGTCATCGCGTGACTACCATCGGCACCCGGATAGAGATCCAGTCTACCGACGCGCCGCCCCCGTCGGAAACTTTGGCCCGACAGGCACTGGCATTCGGCCCGGAGGTCAACGGCCTCCTCAAACAGCTCTCTGTTGCCGTGGTCGGCTGCGGCGGCACCGGAAGCCCGGTGGTCCAACTCCTCGCTCGCCTCGGCGTGGGGCACATCTTGGTCATCGATGATGACGTGGTCGAGCATTCCAACCTGAACCGCTTGTACGGCGCGACCCGGAAAGATGCCGACCACGCGGTGCCCAAGGTCGACGTCATGGCGCGCGAGGTGACAATGATGGGTCTCGACATCGAGATCCAGTCGGTGAGCGGCTGGGTGGATGCGCCGGACATCCGTGACGCGCTGAAATCCTGCGACATCATCTTCGGATGTACGGACGATCATTCCGGGCGCCTCTACTTGAACCGCATCGCGCATTTCTACCTGATACCGGTGATCGATGTCGGGTTGGTCCTAATGCCCCGTGACGATGGTGAGCCCGGCCTCCTCGAGATGGCCGCGCGGGTCAGCGTGCTGTTCCCGACGTCTGCTTGCCACGGTTGCCGGGGCACAGTCGATCGCGTCAGGGCCCGCGAGGAGGATCTCGAGCGATTGGACCCCGCCGAATATGAACGGCAGAAGACCGAGGCCTACGTCCGCGGTGCGGGCAATCCGGCACCGGCCGTGGTGACCTTCACCTCCGAGGCCGCCACCATGGCGGTGAACGAACTCCTTGCCGGTCTCGTTGACTTCCGCGGCAGCGGTGGGTGGACATGGCAACGCTATCGCAAGCTCGACAAGGGCTTCGAGCGTTCGCAAGCGGCACAGCCCCGGTCCGACTGTCCGGTTTGCGGCAGCGAGGAATACTGGGGGCTCGGCGACGTCGACCCGTTCCTGGATCGCATCGGGTGAGTGGGATGATAATCGACATTCTGCGGAAGAGCCTCGAGCTCTTCCGGCTAATTCCACGAAGCGACCTGCTTGCCAGGGTAACTACTACACACCCGACGCCGGATCAGATCGTGCCGGGGGAGATGACCATCGTGCGCGATGGTGTCGACAAGTGGGCCTGCTTCCACTGCCCCGGTGGGTGTGGTGAAACAATCAAGCTGTCCCTTAGCAAGAACCGGAGGCCTAGGTGGACGGCCATGTCAGACTGGTTGCGGCGCCCGACCATCTCGCCCTCGGTCCGCCAGACAAACGAATGCCGGTGTCACTTCTGGATCCGGCAGGGGCGGATAGACTGGTGTAGGGACAGCCCACGCCGAACATGCCACGCCACTGTCAGGCGTAGCTTGAAGGGCAGCTAGGCTGGGTCCTGGAAGTCTGCTTCGCCGCATGGCTTCTGATCAAAAAGCCATTGCGGCGAGAAGGCTACGAAGCTTTGGGATTGAAAAGGATTAGGCAAGCGTGACACCTGTGAGATCTTCCGGCTTGAGGCGATAGCGAATAGCATTGCCTTCATGCAAACCCGCTAGCTGCTCAGCCACGTATGCGACTACGCTCTCTTGATCAGCCTTGGGGACACCAGCCTCCGCCGCCATGATCATAACGTCATCGTATCGAAAACCCTTGAACTCAAGAACGCTTCGTCTGACTGCAGCACGGACAAAGTCTCTGTATGCAATCGCCGCTTTGTGCGGACTTTCTACCTCTGCTCTGAGGACCCGGTACTTCTCCGCCGAAGCAAGGTAGGCATCGATGTACACTTCCCGAAAGAGGGACACGTTGTTTAGCTCATAGATGCCAATCAACCCATCAATATAGTCCCGGTCATCCATCGTTGTGAACGACATCGGCGCAAGGTCGGACTTCAACAAGGGAATGTTGGAGGCAACACGGGACGTGCGCTTATTGATGTCAGCAAATCCTTGCAAATAAGGAATATGCACAAGCAAGAAGAATGACTGCTCGAAAGGGTTCGTGATCTGCGTTGCTTTCTGAAGCAGGATGTCAAACTCCTCTTCGATGGTAACAGCATCATCAAGCGGCCTGTAGCTCGAATGCGAAATCCCGACAGGCATAGCTCGCAAACGTCCGGACATTGCCGGATCAGCCAGCAGGCCATCGGACAAGAGCGCATGGATTGCGAAGAGGTCAGGACGACGGAGACTGACTTCTTCCAGGTTATCCACGACATATTGGATGGCCTCTTTGTGGTTCAGGATCATCAAAGCTTCTTTGCGATCCTTGCCCTCGGCTTCCTCGCCGAACCGGATAAGCCGCTCCGTTTGCAGAATGTCGTAGGTGTTGCCCTCCATCCGCGAGGACGCCCAACTAAGGTCGACCAATAGCTGTTCGAGGATGCGCCGCGCATACGTGCCGGCTGGCATTGCACTGCCTTGAGGCCGTCCCGCCTCCAGCATTCGATCCCGGTCAGCCTGCGGCAAGTACCAAGTCTTGTCAGGTACGTAGGCGTCCAGGAACTCAGGCTTGTAGGAGATCGGTGAGCGCCTGTTATACGGTACGGTAAGATGGGCGCGCACGACCGTCGAGCCTGCAAGCTGATAGCCCGTCGCCCTTCCTTTGCCAGATACCTCGAGACGACCTTCGTCAACGAGCCTCTTGAGCACGCGCCAAACGGTCGTTTCACTTACGTCCCTTGCTGCTCCTTTACGGATCGCATCGCGCCCGACACCTGGATTTCCGGCGATGAAATCAAGGATGTCTTGGTCTAACCGGGCCATGAAACGATTTTCCACGTGTGTGAAGCGATTATCACATTGTTATACATATGCTTTCCGCTAGAGCAAGTTTTCGTTTCAGGTACTTTGCAACGATTTTAGTGACTGATGTCCATCACAACTGGCACCTCGTGAGTGAAACGATTAACCTACTGAAATTCGTGAATAAGTCAGCCTTTCGAGGTATACGTTGCATATAGATTGCAACGAACCTTCCTGCTGGAGAGTGACAAACACCAACGAGGCACACAGTCATGGATTACAGAGCGCGCATAACAGTCGGTCGCTACATAAAAGCGTCGTCATTTGCATCCGATCTGGCAAAGCTGAAAGCCTTTCGTGGAGGGTACGCTGGCGCCTCACTGCTCGAAAGCCTTGAAGAACTGGGGCTTCTTCGACCACGCATGCGCCTTCGCTGGCCAGATCCGATTGCACGACGGATCTGGCAGGAAACTCGCCGAATAGAAGGGTCAGAACTACACGATCCGGTTGAGCCCGATGGCCCCCGGATGGACGCAGCGGCAGACCTTTGGAATGCTCTGCAAGATGCAGGGATGAGAAGTCTGAAGGGTGACAATCATCCCTTTGACGCACCAAAGCCCGAATGGTCAGAATTTCTCAAAAGGCCAGAGCAACAGACGTTCGTGCCGCACAGAGAGCGCCGAGTCCGTGTTTCGAGCGACGCTCAGCCCGACCTTCATGACAGTGACAATGTTCAGGATTTCTATTCAAGCTGGCAGTTGCTGACCGCCATCGAACTTGCTGACATGGGAGTTCATATTCGGATCAACATGGCGGACGAAGACATCGCACGACGGGTGCGTGAAGATATCCGTAGCAAGCGATGGCCGGGCGGACGCGCAATTGAAGCGTTTGCGCCCGTAAGAGCGTTTAGAGATTTTGAGCGATACCAGGCAGGGCTCGACGCGATAGAATGGGCACGCGAAGAAGAACGCGACCGGACCTTCAGGCTACTTCAAGGCTCGGGCGGCGGACGGATCGTTCTTACCGACGAACAGGTCGCCGCGAGAGATGAAATCCGGCTTGCGGTTGCCGGTGAAGCACTCAGCCGTTTCTCGGTCGGCAAAGACCACCTTCTGGCATGCTGCAAATTTCTGGCGGGGCGCTGGCATGAGTGGGCGTACGAAGGAAGGCCTATCGCAGCTGATGCCTATAAGATCTTCCTCGCGGAAGGCGTACGCCTGCTCCAAGTCCGACAGGATATGGCGTTCGATGAAATAAACGAACTCGTTGGCTTTCAGGGCGGCGCTGCCAAACGCACCCTCGAGGTCATATGGCCGGATTGGGCGAAAGAACAGATCAACCGCCTTGTTCAAACACTTAAGTCACCGGATCTGACGGAAGAGCAGTTGCGGAAGTTTGGCGAATTTCTTCAAGCCTCGCACCAAGACGCCATCTCTCACCGCCTGCGATCATTCGAAAGACATGCCTTCGAGTACGGACATTCCCGGCTTGCGGGTATGCACAGTGACCTTCAAGGAATGTCTGTTGCAGTAGAGCAAGCAGTGCGCGCCATGGGTGGGCAAGGGGCCCAGCTCGCGTACATGTTTCGCAGTCTCTGGGACGGCAATGATGTTGGCCGCCTCCTGAAGAAGAACAAAAAATTGCTGGAGCAGGGCAAGCCGCCTGAAGACCTGCTGGACGACATCAATGCGCTCGGCAAAAAGGGAGGAGCCAGTGAGATTGCTGCGGACTTGATCTTGGCTGCTCGAGTTCGCGGCGCCGTACATCACGCCCTCCAAATCAGCAATCAACTCGAACTTGAACGACTATTGGTACGGGTGCTGCGCGCCGCAGCACTCACCCACGCACACGTTTCTTCGAAGGAACTCATTGAGGCTGCTCCGGAAGAACTGGAGTAATAGTTGCCTATCCCCTCGCGACCATACCCGCATCCACCAACTGCTCGCGATCAGGCAGGTCCTGAAGCGACTCCAGATCGAACGCCACGAGGAAATTTTCGGTCGTCACGTAGGTATAGGGCGCACCGCGTCGCGGCGACCGTGGCCCCGTCCCGATCAGGTCTTGCGCATGCAACCTCCCAATCAGATCACGGCTGATCTCTTTGCCAAAGATATCCTTGAGCCCGTCCCGGTCGATCGGCTGGTGATAAGCGATGGCGGCCAAGACCGCGACATCGTATTCGCGCAGACCGAGGTCTTGGTCTCCCACATCCGCCGCAGCTTTGATGGCCGGTGCATAGGCCGGTCGCGTGCGCATCATCCAGCCACCCGACACTTTGACCACCTCGAACGATCGCCCCTCGAGATCAGCAACAAGATCTTCGATCAAGAGCTCCACTGATACCCCCTGCCCCACGATGCGAGCCAGGTCTTCGCGCGGCACGGGCGATGCGGAGGCAAACAATACCGCCTCAATTCGGCGCATCCATTCGCGCCAGCGCAAATCTTGTGGCAGCTCCTCCAGCTCGCGATCCAGATCGTTGTCGTGATGATCCCGGGCCATCGCTACAGCCCATAGAGTCGGAACGTATCCCGACCCGTCAGTTCCCGCACCGCGCCGAGGTCGACCAGGCGATCGCAAAACCGACGCGCGGCACGATCCGAACGCAACGAAGTGAGAACCATCGGTGGGAGCGCATCACAGCCGAGAAACTGTGCAACAGCATCCTCCGCCCCTTTGGCACGCAGCTTGGGCACAACCTCGCGCAGCTTTGACGCCCGGCGGCTAAGGGAGGCCGCTTCTCGTACGGCTTCAATAGCCGCCGATCGGATCGCTTGATGACATGCCACATGCAGGTCGCTTCCGGTCTTGCGAATGTCAGCCCGTTTGAGACCGAGGCCGAGAAGTGGAACAACATGGGTCCAACCCAAAGACTGCGCCAATGCCGCATCCGCCAAGAGCAATGCGGACGATAAATCCCGAGGACGATCTTCGAGAACAGCGGATAAGACAATCGCCGCGCGTGCAACCGGCGCCCCCTGCCCTGCCGCATCGAGCCATGTCGCAATCTGCTCCGCCTCCACCTGCGGCAGCGATCGGTGGAGCGCCTTGATCGAGACGGGTCGCTCAACTGCCTTCTGCCAGGACAGAAGGACCTCGCCCGCGGGTCCGGGACTGTCACCAGGCTGCAGAAATCCAACAGCGTCCCGTAACTCCCCTGCCCTTTCTGGACGACCCAAATGGGTCATGCAGACCTCCGCCGCGCGCAACGCAAGCCGTGCGCGCAACAAGGCTTGGGGGACGTCTTCTCTATTCACCACAAGATGAAGGTGCGAGAGCGCTGCACCCGACAAAAATGCCACGTCTTCAGCAGCTTTCGCCCTTGCAGAGGTGACCCAGGCGTGCATCGGCGGTAGTGTATCGAAGCTGTCGGCGACATATGTCATGCCACAAGACTAGTCTCTCACGGCGCTTTCCGCTACAATATAATGTGCAAACCGCCCCACCCTGCAGATCTCGGCAATGTCCAATAAGTTTGCCTTATCGGACATCAAAACGTAGGCTCCAGAACAGTCGCATGTTGTTTTGATTTCATGGGTGGATTCGCCCGAAATCGCGTCTCTCGTCGAGGAAGTTCTCACTCAACCGGTGGACCGGGCTCTTGCTCAATCTCTGGACTCTTCCTGTGGCCCAGTCAACGGACCTCTTTTCTTCGTCTGATCGTCGGCACAGGCACTGACGGCGCGGCAGCACGTGAACGGCTCTGCTGAACAGCCAGCGCGCAGTCTCGGGCATCTCAACATCAAAATCGAGCTTTGCGCCGAAGAGGTTACCGAGAACGATTGGGGTCAACGCCCGCCACCGCAGGGGCAGGTGCTGGAACGGCGCATCCTTGCTGACAGCCGCACGCGCCTCGAACGGACAGTGCTATCCCGGTTGATCGAACCAAAGGCCTAGAACGGGTCGCGCCGCGTCCACCCGATCCAACGGCGCCCACAATGTGCGGATTACATCCTCCAGGCGTGCGCGTCCGACAGCATCGCCAAGGAGGATCCGCTTCACTCGGCGTTGAAGGTCGAGAACACCTGCCGAGAAACCTGCGTCAAAATTGTGATCCGGCACCCCTCCCCTGCTGGTTAGCAAACTGCCACACCTGCTGCAGAACGGGCGCAGCAAGCCGTTCCAAAACTGAGAAGGCACTCGCAGCTGAGCGCTGCAAGCCGGGCCAGCGGTCGTGCAGCATCTGCCGGTGGGCTGGACAGACGAGGTGCTCGGCCAGTCTCCAGGCAAATCGCAAGTAACTGTCGCGACCTCGCGCCCGATCTTCGTCGAAGCAGGCGAGACAGACCGGCGCCTCAGATCGCTCGAGGGTCCATGCAGGGGCGCGATCGGGGTAGTGGAAAGCCAAAGAGAGGCGGGTCAGTCGCGCGGGGTCAATGCGGCAGGCCCGCGCCCACAGCCAGAGCAGATCGGGGTCGGGAGCAATATCGTCAATAAGGCGATGCGACGGTATTCCGCTCCCCTGCCCCGCGAGCCAGGTGGTCATGTCCGGAACGTCCAGGCCATAGCGGGCGGCCACCCGGACCGTCCAGAAAGACAGGAGTTCGTTTCGGAAAGGACGTGGCGCAACCGATAGCCGCACCGATACCGTCATGCCACTGCCGGATGCGGCGAACGTTTCCCCCGCCGTCGCGGCACCTGGGTCATCGAGACCAACGGCAGCACAAGACCATCGCCGAAACTCTCCACGTCGATCCGCTCCTTACCCGTGCGGATCGCGTCTTCCGCCGCTGTCTCGATCAGGCGGAAGATACGTGCAGTCACGCCGGAGGTGAGGTTGTGGATGCGGGTTCTTGTCTCGGCACTCATCAGATCTGAAGCCTGCCGCAGGGGTAGGATGCGCTCGAAACTCTTCAGAAGGCCTGCGAATGCGGCATCGTTTTGCCAGGACGTGAGGTGGAACGCCTCGAACCGCTCCGCAAGCTGTGCGTCGGTCAGCAGCGCTTGGCGCGCGAGATAGGTTTCGGCGCAAACAAGCGGGATCCGCAGATCATTGGCCAGAAACCTGATTGCATTGAGAAAAATCCGCTGCTGCCGAAAGGTGCCAGCCAGCATGCCGTTCACCTCGTCGAGGATGATCATCTTTGCCTCTACGGTACGGAGAAGCGACCGGCAGACATCCTTCTCGCGAGCCAGTGTCCCCCCGGCCATCGCTGGCGCGCCCATGGCCGCCAAGACTTCGCGGTAGAGATCGCGCTCGATGGGCTCCGATGGCACTTGTGCCACCACCACAGGACGGTGATCGACACCCTTGACCTGGCAGAATTTGGGCGGGTGCGCCCGTTCGAACTTGCGCACGATCTTCGTCTTGCCCATGCCGGTATCGCCGTAGATCAACAGGCACGGCATCCGGTCACGAGGAGGGTAAGTCAGCAGGCTGTCCAACCGCGCAAGGGCCTTCCCTGCCTGATCAAATCCAATTCAGCGGTTGGCTCGGATCCAAGCGAGCCGCTCCTCATCCGGTAGCTCGGCAAATCGCCGATAGGCCGGATCGAGATGATCGAATGCGCTGTCCTCGCTCACGACCATTCCTCCACTTCGAACCCGGGATGGCTCCTGAGCGCGCTCTCATCTGCCTCGGGAACGTGATCTTCGGCTTCGATCTCATCGGTTGCGGTACAATGCAGTGCCCGTTCGCGACGTTCGTTCGTCCGCCTCGCCTCCCGCGTCCGCGACGAGGTAGCTTCGAGAAGCGCACCTTGTTCCTCGATCACCTCGAAGATCAGGTCTTCATCCTCCAGGGAACGTCCACGCTCTCGTAGGATCGTCTGCGCGCGACGATGCTCGGACAATGTGATCGGCGGATGCCGCAGATCCGCGAACCTCACCGGATACTTTTGGCCGTCCGGGCCGCGCGCAAATACGGTCGAAAGGTCGCGCGGATCATAGGAGACGCGCAGTCGACGGCCTTGCTGGCCAGCCCACAGGCTCAGAATGTCGTCCCAATAGCGCAGACCGAACAGATGGATACCATCGCGCCGCACCATCCTTTGCTCACTGGGCAGAAAATCGATCCTGAAGCCTTCGGGATCATGGGGCATCCTCAGCGGCACATCCCGCCGCGCGTGGGCTTCATGCCAAGCTGCCAGCGGCGGAATACCAAGTATGCGGTGACATTCCGCATGGTAGCGGGTGATCTCCAGCGCCAACCAGTTCTCCAGTTCGTCCAGAGTCATCGCGGAGTTCGACACGGAGTCGTAGTCACCGCGGTCCTTAATGCTGCTGAACGTCGATCCGGGCAGCAGATGCACGGCTCCCATCATCGTGCCGATCAGCCGTTCGATATGGCCGCCGTAGTGTGGAGCTCCGATGGGCCGGTATTGAAGCGAAATGCCGTGCTCCTCGGCACCCCGCTTCATTGACTTCGAGCGGAACTCCTTTGCGTTATCGACATGAATGACCTCGGGCAGTCCCGCAGCAGGCCAGTCGGCTTCAATCCCAAGGGCGTCCAGCCAGGCACCCTTCGGCTGCACCATATGCTGGATGACGAGTGAGACGGACAGCGCCGATGGTGGCTCAAGGGTCAGGTAGAAACCGGCCACCATGCGGCTCGCGACATCGATAACAAGCGTCAGCCAAGGCTGTTGCAAGGGCTTCCGATGGGTCCGATCCACAACGATGACATCGACCAACGTATGATCGATCTGAACAACCTCATAGGCGCGCTCGATCTGATAGCTGCCCGGCACCGGTCGATGGCGCTGCCGCGCGACCTTTGCCCCTTCTCGCGCCGCCGAGAGCTCAGCAGGATTCAGCGCCATCACCCGCTTCCGAAGTGTCGACAAACATGGCGCCCTCAGCTCCTTTGCACGAAAGCGCCGACGGTCCTCTTTGTGAAGTGCGTTGATGCTCGGCTTCTGCGGTGACTTGAAAAACTGATCGATCGCCTCAGACACCACCGCTTCGATCTCATCCGGCAGGCGGCGGCTCCCGGTTTGCGTTCCGGCAGCGGATGCCATAAGCGAACTGGTGAGAGGGCGCGCCTTGTAGACCCGGATCAGCTCATAAGGGCGGGAACGTTTGACCCCCAGCTCTCGGCACGCTGCAAGGAAATCAGAACGCGAGATACGCTGCTGATCGGTCAACCGACGGCTTATCGCCTCCCTCTGAACCGCCTGTTCCCAAGCGTCATCATCCGCGACAGCGATGTCCAAACGATCAACCATGCCCTGAACCAAGAGAACACTATCCTATGTCCGATAATGAAACTAGACTCCAGAAGTGAAACAGGAACATGACTCTCATGAAATCAACACCTTAGAGTCCAGGTGTGAAACAAGAACGACACACAGTATGCGTGACCAGTTTGCTGGCCTAGATCTCAGTGCGGCGAAAACCCAATCCGCTTCTGTCGCTTCAGGTCAGGCGGAAATAGTAGACGTCAGGTGTCAAAGCGTTGAACTGGATGAGATGCAACTTGCGGCCTGGATGCTCAAAACAGTTTCAGGCGCGGCGCTCCGATGGATTCCGCTTCAGGGGCAACTAAGCGAAATCGGCGACCCAAAGTGCGACACTGCACGATCAAAATATGAACATGAAGCGCACACACAGCTCGTTAGGTGATTGAAATATGTATAAAATCATTCCCATCCATCATCGGCGCCACAGACAGTCTAGAATGTTGATTTATATGCATTGCTTTCGCATCTTCAAACCGTTGGCGGCGACACCTACTGCGCTGGAATACGCTCCAATGTCCCCGAATTTGCCCCTCTACGACGCTTCATTGCACACACAGCGCACACGAAAATAGTCCCCATCACCAAGCTTCCTTCCGGTACCTACCGGGTCCAGATCAGACGAAAGGGCGACCACGCGAGCAAGGCGTTCCTTGGACGCGACGCCCCCATCGCTGGGCCTGCCAGGCGGAGACCCGCATCGATCAGGGGCTGGCGCCGAACAAGTCGTCCGTCTCCCGCCTCCAGACCTTTGGCGACCTCATCGACCTTCATATAGCCGATATGTGCGAGGTAAGGAAACCGCCGCGTCGCAGCAAGGCCGCCACGCTAACGCCGCTCAGGCGCGACCTCGGCAAGGACCGGATCGGCCACCTCGACCGGCAGAAGCTGATCGACTACGGCAAGATGCGTGCGAAACAAGCTGCGGGCCCGGTCACTCTTGGGATCGACATCGGCGTGATCAAGACGATCACTACCGATGCGGCGGCTGTACACGGCCTCGACGAGATCTGCAGGATTAGTGGGGCGATGTGGACGTCGACGGTCGCATGCTGCTGATCGGCGTAACAAGAGCGGGAATGACCAGCGCATTTCGGTCTTCGCCACCACCAGGTTCGATGCCTTGGCGCGTCTCATCGCTCAAAGTCTGCCCGTTCCTACCATTCACCGATTGGTAGAGATACCGCAGGCGGCTCCTCTTTGCGGCCATTCGCTGCAAGTGCGAAATCTGAGCTGTGAAGAACTTGAACATCGCGGACGACACTGTCGTAATCAATGGTGATCGACTGGCAAGATAAATGGCTATGCTGCTTCCCGTAGCGTCTTGAAGCCGAGCATCAGAGCCGCACCGATCAAGAACGCGCTACCGATCCGATGGACCATCGCGGCAGCGCTTGCCCTTAGCTTTGACGCGATCCAACTGGCCCCAACGCCATAACCCGACAAAAATGCGCCATCGACAATCAGGTATGTGACGGAAAGTATCAGGAATTGAGGCCAGAACGACTGTTCGGACTCAATGAACTGCGGAAAGAGGGCTGCAAAAAACACCACTGCCTTCGGATTTGCGGCGGACGTTAAAAACCCCTGATACCAAAGTGTTTTCAACGACGCAGAGGATGCAGCGTCCGCTCTCGCGTTGGTGTGGTCTGCCTGTCGCCACATGCGGATGCCCATCCAGAGGAGATAGGCCACGCCAAGCCACTTGACGATTGTGAGTGCCCCCTGTGACGCGATCAGGATCGCTGCAAGCCCCAGGCCCGCTGCGATCATTTGTAGCGCATTCGCGGTCAAGTCACCCGCGGCAGTGGCAAGCGATCTTTGGAACCCGTGTGCCATGCTGTTGGAGAGCATCAACAAATGGCTCGGGCCCGGCGTCACCATGAAAGCGAGAACTGCTATCAAATAGGTCAGCCAGACTTCAACACTCATGGGTCCTGTCCTTCATCGCTCAGGTCTTCCAGCGGTGCAGCCTCTCCCCCGATCGAGAGCAAGACCGCGATCAGCACGATGCCGCCCCCAATCAGCGTCGCGTTCGGGGGCACTTCTGACAGGATAAGAAGCGCGAGGATGGGTGCGAGCGGCGTTTCCAACGCACCCAGCAGGGCCGTCTGCCCCGATGGCACGCGCTTGGCGCCTTCGGCCAGGGTGACCGACGCGATGGCGTGCATAACACCGAAAGCCGCGAGGATCGCGATCTCGGCCGGGTCAATCTGCAAAGGTGAACCGAAGAGGAGTGCAAGTGGCACCAAAAGCAGGGATTGCAAAACCGAAGGCCCCGCGCTTGGCGTGTCGGGCCTTGCGCGGTAGATCACCATGATGGTTGCCATGACCAAGGTCATGATAAGCGCCAACCCATCCCCTGTCAGATTTACATCCCCCACTGAGCCAGCGACGATGATCCCGACGCCTGTGAGGGAGCCCACCGCACCAAGCGCGGTTCGCCTCGACACCCGTTCACCGAGCGTGACCCACGCCATGAAGGCAGCAATGAACGGAGCGGATGCGTAAATCAGTGCCACATTCGCGACGGTCGTCAATTTGAAAGCTGGGATCAGCGCTGCGGTGCCAAACGCCCCGATGACTCCGACCGCCAGACCTGGCTTGCCCATACCAGAGAACTCTGGGCGAACAGCACCTCGCTTTGCGACCCATACCGTTGTGACGGCAGCTGCGAAAACGCCACGCCAGAAGATCACGGCCCACGCCCCAGCTTCGACGCCTTTCGTAAAGATACCTGTCGTGCTGAACGTAATCGCGGACACGACAAGCAAAGTGACCCCGACCGCATAGCCGGACCGGACCTTTGTACGTCTCAGAGATCCAGAGCTCATTTCGAAATTTTCTCATTCATAGAAGGGTGTGACCTTCTGAATCTGTAGCGGAACCTTTTTTATTTCAGGATATACAAACGGACAAAGGAATTGATTTCACTCCATACATTAGATTTATTGAGGTATATGACAGGTCGTTCTCTCCCTCCACTTCGCGCATTGCAGGCGTTCGAAGCCACCGCGCGCCATCTCAGCATTTCCCAAGCTGCGGCAGAGCTTGGGGTGACGCCCGGGGCGGTCAGCCATCAGATCAAGACGCTGGAAGACTGGCTCGGCGCAGCGCTGTTTCATCGGCTGACACGCGCTTTGCGTTTGACAGAGGCAGGCGAAGCCGCCCTCCCACTGATGACGGAAGGATTTGACCGATTGGCCGCTGGGACAGCCAGGATGCAGGCGCAGACCGACAGTCACCTGCTTACGATCAGTGTCAGCCCTGGCTTCGGCTCACTTTGGCTCGTACCGCGTTTAGATCGCTTCAGGCGCAATCATCCAGATATCGAAGTGCGGCTCGATGGAACGGATCGGTTGGTCGATATCTCGAAAGGTGAGGCTGATGTCGCAATCCGCTATGGCATGGGCGGATATTCGAACGTGCACTGCGATCGCTTGTTTGCGATGCGCGCAACCCCGGTTTGTAGCCCCGGTGTTTTGAAACAGGGAAAAGGGCTGCGGTCACCTTCTGATCTTGCTGAGCATACGTTGCTACACGTGGAATGGAAGGAAGCAGAAGGCAGTTGGCGCACCTGGCTTCTTGCTGCTGGCGCGCTTGATGTGGACCCGTACAAGGGCCCGCGCTTCACCAAAGAAGAAATGGCCGTGCGCGCGGCACTGGACGGTGAAGGTGTCGCCCTTATTGGCGACCGCATGGCAGCAGATCATCTTGCGTCCGGTCGTCTGATTCGCCCGTTCGATGCTGATCTGAGCACCCCACTCGTATTTGCATACTTCCTTCTGAGACCTGAAGATCGCGAAGATGATCCAAAGATCAGCGCATTCCGAAAATGGATACTCGAAGAAGCGGAAAGCGTTGAAAGGGACGGGTCTTTCCCATCGCCATCATAGAGAACGGAACGCTCCAAATTGGACCGTCGGGCGCACCACAGCATTCCGGGCTCTGGGCCGGGACTAGAAGTCGAGAACAGCGCACATAAACTATTAGGGGATCAACGGGTTCGAGCTCGCGGCCCATAAGACATTCACCACCCACTCGAGTTGCCGCGATGCGGCTCGTCAGACTGGACTTTCGCTGCGCGGACTGTGCTGCCGTTCATGCCAGAGGCTTGAATGAACGTACCCTGCTCTAAGCGAACCGGTATTCTGGCGCTGTCGATAGTGCTGGATGTTGCGACAGGAACTGAAAATCTGGAGCGCAGGCAACCCTTGGATCGCCTGCGATGACATCTCTGCAGTGGTTCTAACTCATTGAGTTAAAGCCAATCATGTTACCTTCAGTGTCTTGGCACAAGAGAACCCAACCGTGTTCGCCGATAGAGAACTTTGGCCTTACTACAATGCCACCTGCTTGTTCGGCCCGTTCTTGTTGGACAGCGCAGTCTTCCACCATGAAGTAGACAATCGTCCCTCCGACACCGGGGCCTGCATGAGACGTCTTGGTGAGAGCTCCGCCCGCGCCGTAGGCGCTCATTTCAGCTGGAAAACTCATCATCTGGGACTGTCCGCTGGGATCGGACAATGGCTCGAGTTTTGTCCCGAGCATTGTCTCATAGAAAGAAACGGCGCGATCAAGCTCGTCCACATACATATCAAACCATCCCACTGCATTACTCTTTGCCATTTCAGAATCCTCTCATACTCAACGTTGGCTCTAGAGACGGCCTAAATCAAAACAGCGCCAGAACATGTCACCATTAATGATATGACTTGGGCATGAACATTCGACTCAGACATGACGCGATCGTGCGTAGCCTTCGCCGCAGCGGGACCAGCACGATCAATGAACTCGCCCGTGAAGTTGGCGCGTCTCGCCGTACTATCTTGCGCGATATCAGTGCGCTTAGGGACGACGGCTTTGTAATTCACTCCGATGTTGGGCGCGGTGGTGGCGTGCGACTCGATCCAAGTTCCATGCAAACGACAACACGCTTGTCGGTACCGGAGGTCTTCGCCCTTTTGATCAGTGTTGCCGCGATGCGCGCAGCCGGAAACCTGCCATTTGCAGAGCTTGCGGATACTGGACTTGCCAAGATCGAGCGGGCATTGCCTGCCGACAAGGTAAGAGACCTGCGCGCTTTTCTTGACTGCTTGCACATTGGCCAACTCTCACCGCTTCAGGATCTCTCTGATATGGGGAAGATGGATTCCGAGCTCCTGATGGCATTTGAAACGGCGTTTTTGCAGCGCCAATGCATCCAGTTTGACTATCTCGATGCGAAAGGGCGACAGACCAGCCGCACGGTCGAACCACAGGCGATGTTAATTCTTCAACCGCTTTGGTACCTGGTGGCTTGGGACCCTAAGCGGAACGACTTTAGACATTTCCGCATGGATCGGATCGGTCATCCTATTGCGCTTGAAGGGACAAGCTTCAGACGTCGCAATGTTCCGTTTGATGAAGATGTTTGCCCTTATAGCCAATTGGTCAGCTGAATTCTGCAGAACCTTTCTCGCACCGAATGGTCGAAGCATATGAGAAACCGAAGAATTCTTTGAGAGCGTTGAACACCTTTTCACGATGCGACTTCTAACCGAGGCCGACGTCCATCTTTGACATTTTGCGGTCGTTTGGATCAAGCGCAGCATCCGTCAAAGTGGGCTCAGCGCACCCGTCGGAGCAAACACAGCATTTGCTGTCATCGCGAAGGTCATTTGAGCGAGGCCGGCCCAGACCTGACCTTGAACATGGCCCCGGAATTCCGCGTGTACAGCCCGCATGGCGGACATTCACTTTCTTCAAGCAGGTCGAAGCCGACCGAGCCGTTTGCTAGGGCTTAATCGTCACCAAGAGAACGATCAGAGCCAACAAAACTGTGCCGACGGGGAGGAGCAAACGGCCGCTCGGTTCGGCGCCCCCTGGGCTTTCCCAGATCGCCCGACGCAACTTGCCGACCAGCGCGCCGTGCAAGCCAGAAAGTCCAAGAACCAACAGGATTTTCATGCCAAGCCAGCTAGAGGTGAACCAGCCCCCTTGAACACCCAGCAAAATGCCAAATGAGAGGGCGAGGATCATCGCGGGCGTGGTCACCGCGCGGTCATATGCTTTCAGCGGCTTCAGGAATCCGTCCACCGGGTATCGGAGAGCGAGCACCACGGCGATCATACCGCCGATCCAGACGAAAAGCGTAGCGAGATGCGCTGCCTTGGTGATTTCGTAGAGCATCTTATTCCTCCTCGGACTGACATCGCAGCCACCGTTCATTGACGAAGCCTGCTCCTGGAATGAAGGCTCCGAGGATGAGCCGCGCGGTCCCGAAGCCATCGATGATCCCTTCCGCCAGGGATCGGATGACGAACCAGAGGAAGATTATGAACGCGAGGCCGTGGATCGGGCCCATGATGGACGTCGCTTGATCAATGCCTGCCCAGTATTTGAGAGGCATGGCGACGCCGAAGAGCAAGATGAGGGTCCAGGCTTCGAAGATGGCTGTGCGTCTGAGGCCAATCATGCAGGCGCTTTCGCTTTGCCGCGTCGATACCGGCCTTGTTCAATCCGCCGCCCAGCCGACAGACGGCTCAATATCAAGGCAATACGCATCATAGGCATCGCGATCAGCAACTCTATTCCAGTATTCATCGACCTGCCATCGACAGAGGCATTCAGGATTTGGACCAATGTAAACATTCGTTTTCTTTACGACGGGAAGTTGTTGATGTAAACACTTGTTCACATGAAGACGAATACACAGACAAAGAAGACGATCTCGATCAAGGATCGAGCAGCAACAGAGGCTCGCATCCTCGCCGCGGCCCGCGAGGTCTTCGCACGGCGTGGTTATGACGCCGCCGGATTGCGGGAGATTGCAGAGACGGCGCAGGCCAACCTTTCATTGATCAGCCGCTACTTTGGCGGCAAAGAGGGGTTGCTTGATGCCCTCACCGAACAGTTTGTGTCGGCACGCCGTGAAGGCGGGTTACCTTATCCGCCACAGGAGACGCTTCGAGATGAAATCTATCGATATCTCCATGCAAAGCTGCGCGAAGACCTGAGGGACGAAGACATTGTGCGCCTGCTTATCAGCCGCGCCGCGATCGATGCTGACTTTCGTAAGAAGGGAGCGGAGAACCTGGATGGCAAGGCAGACGCAAATTTCCGCGAGCGGGTCGCTGATCTGCAGGCGCGTGGCGCAGTCGGCTCAGAGGTGGACATTGATCTGCTGTTTGCAGCCGTGATGTATGCATCGTTCTCTGTGAACTTCTTCGGGGCGATGGTGGGTGCCAGACCGGACCAAGAAATCGACGCACTCTTCGGGAACTATGCAGACGCTCTGTCGAAAAGTCCGCCGCTGAGGGACTGATTGCCATCGGCCCTTCCCTGCCCGTCAAAGCGTTCAGCAACGCTGCGTTGCAGCTTCCCAAAAGCGGACTTTTGGCAAAAAGCGTTGAGCGAGGCGCACGCCTCACGCCTTGACCAACGCGATGACATTGTCGAGGACCTGCGCCGTTTGCCCACCGGGCCCATGCGCGGTTCGGCGGACCGCATCAATAAAAGCGACCTGATTGTCAGAAGCCGCATACCCAAGGGCGGCCAAGTCCTCTTCCGGTTTGGGATAGGGATGATCTGCCTTTTTCCATGACCATGGGGCCACAGATCCATGCGTGACGATCAGCAACATGCCACCCGATGCAAGCTGGTCATATGCCTGCGCAAAGACCTGCGGTGTCGGGAAGTCAAAGGGCGTTTGCAGGAACATCGCCGAGATGAGGTCATAACGACCCTCGGGAAACGATATTGCCAGATCGTGGCGCTCGAAGGATATCCGATCTGACACGCCGCGTTCCGCTGCGTTGGCCTTGGCGATGTCCAAGGCAGTCTGGGCTATATCGGTTGCGACGACATCCCAACCTTGTTGCGCGAGCCAAATTGCATCGTCGCCTTTGGCGCAACCCAGGTCCAGCGCACGGCCCGGAGTGCGATCCATTGCGAACCGCTCTAACATTGCAGACGGCAAGCCTCGTGTCTCAGGGCTTGCGCGGCGATACAGTTCGTCCCAGAAATCCTGCGCAGATTGTCCAGCTTTTGGTTGCATCATGTTTCCTTTTTCTTGTGAAAGACCGCCCCCAGCCCACACAGCAAGGTGGCAGCCGCGAATATTACTCCCGGAAAGAGCAGCGCCGCTGATGCCGCGTCGCTGGTTGCGCCCGATGTGTTTGCGAAATAGAGGCTGCCCACAATTGCGATGCTGAGCGTGATGCCAATTTGCTGCGCCGTCTGGAGCAATCCCGACGCCGCACCGGCCACGTCATTTGATGCCGTAGCGAGCGCGCCTGACATCAATGCGACATTGCTCAGCCCCATGCCAAGCCCAACCAGCGCAAGCGGGACCAACAGGACAAGCGCTGTGATGTCATCGCCTGCTTGCGCGAAGGCGAACACGATCAGTGCAATGCCCGCACATGTCAGGACTGATCCGAGGCCTGGCAACGTCCACGGATTTGCCGGGCTCCACTGTCCCGCAACAGCCGCCCCCGCTACCGCAAAGACCGGATGCGCGGCCAGTGCCATGGCAACCGCCCCAGGCGGCAGTTGAGGGCCGGCCTGCAAAGCGATCGCCAACAGGAACGGAACGCCCGCGATGCCGCAAAAGACCAAGAGGATCATGAAGGCAGGTTGCAGAAACGACGCGGACCTCAACAGAGCCGATGGCAGTAGTGGCTCAATCTTGTCGGACACCCGGTTCCGCTGGGTATAGATAACGTAGACCAAGAGCAGGACACTCGCCGGAGACAATGCCACAAGCCAGAGCGGCCACCCCAGAGGCCGCCCCTGCACCGCAGCAAAGACTAAGCCCGTTACAGCCAATGCGACCAGCTGCCCCTGCCAAACGTCGATCTTTTTCGAAGGGGCGCCCCCATCCCGGTCTAGAAAGGAGACGACGGTCAGCGATGACAGGATGCAGGGCGGGATGACCAACAGGAAGACCGCACGCCACCCCAGCCCGAACAGATCAATCGTCAGGATCGCACCGCCGATGATCGGGCCTGCGACAGCACCCAACGCGCTGACCATGCCGAAATATCCGACGGCGCGTCGCCGCTGGTCGGGTGGTAAGATCACTTGGGTCAGCGCAAGAACCTGCGGCATCATCGTCGCGGCTCCGACACCTTGAAGAACGCGCGCTGCAATCAAGACCAATATGCTCTGCGCCGTTCCTGCAGCCAGACCACCGATTGCAAAACCTGTCACACCAACAAGGAACAGTCGGCGTCGGCCCAAGGCGTCACCAAACCGGCCCAATGGCAGCAGGAGCGCTGCGAGCGGCAGAAGATAAGCCAGCAAAATCCACTGTGACTGCACATCCGTGGCCTGAAGATCGGCTGCGATGCTGGGCACAGCGAGGTTGACCACCGTGACATCCAGCAGCGTAACGAATGCCGCAAGCAGAAGAGCCCAGACAGCAGTCCACTGCGCGTCTGTTGCGTGCGATTGGTCTGATGGTGGGTTCGACAAGGAGGCTCCAGTGCGATCAAGTCACGTGATCTATATTGTCACGTGACCTGTCATGTCAATCTTATGTGTCAATAATTGTCACGAGATGCTGGATCGGATACACTCTGCCCCATGAGAACCGACAACAGGCTCCCCCGTGTGCTGCACATCTTGCTTCATCTCGACGAGATGAGTGAACCGGTGACGTCTGAGCGCATGGGTGAAATGTTTGGGATGGATGCGTCTCTGGTGCGCCGCACCATGGGCGGTCTGCGCAAGTACGGGCTTGTGACGTCGATCAAGGGACACGGCGGCGGATGGCACCTACAGCGCCCGACCGCCGAGATCAGTCTCTTGGAGGTCTACACCGCACTTGGCTCACCAAACGTCTTTGCCATCGGCGCGCCGGAGCCGTCCTCCCCTTGCCTACTTGAGCACGCTGCAACTGACGCGACCAGAGCCGCCATGGAGGCCGCGCGTCGTGTTTTTGAGCATGAGCTGAAGGGCGTTTCAGTGGCAGACTTGGCCAGTCGAATGAAGACTGAGATGCCCACTTGAATTCGCGCCGCCCCCCAAAAAAGGCTCTCATTTCGAAGAGCGGCGCTTAGCTTTCGTTCGTCATCCTCGAAAAGCTGCAGTGCGGCGTGTCACTTCTGACAGTCGCCGCCCTTTTGGGAAAATCGACCTTAGTACTGCAGTCCCTCAGCGCCGACCCAACGTCCCGAAAACCGGATGGTAAAATCCACTTCGGTCAGATGTGATTTGAGCGTGTGATGGTGTTTCTCCGCACTGGCACGCCAGTCACGGCTCCGACCGTGCGCGGCCTTGCCTCTCTTAAGCTCCTTCACCGTTGGCATGGCAAGATGCCAGCACGACTCGACACCTGTGTTCTGGAACCGCTTCAACAATCCGTCAGGCGCATCGAGGTCCCGTGTGTCAATTTCGCAAGCGCCGATCACGATGCTCTGCAAGGCATGCCGGTTTTTGCGCATTTTGGTCCCGTGTGCAGGATCGCGTCCAGGCAGCATAAAGCGGGTGTTCGAGACCTGCGTCAGCCGCGCATGCGGGCTGAGACCTGCTGCTGTCAAACCAGGGAAACAGACGTTGATGCTTTGGATGACGCGGTCGTACTGTCCGGGATAAAAGACATCAAACATCTCGTCCGTCAGATGAAAGTAAACCTCGCCTTGCGTCGTCAGTTCTTCCAGGGCCGAATGCTCTGCCCCGACTGCCGGCAACTCACTCAGCGCAAATCGAAGCTCGGTTATTTGGCCCGCCCTATCTC
This sequence comes from Thalassococcus sp. S3, assembly GCF_004216475.1. GTDB lineage: Bacteria > Pseudomonadota > Alphaproteobacteria > Rhodobacterales > Rhodobacteraceae. The sequence goes on from NZ_CP022303.1 coordinate 3,925,735, forward strand.
TACCGGCCTGAATATAGGCCATTTCGAGACGTTCGATGTCCAAGGCAAGGCGATGGGGCGCGTTGAACTTTTCGACGTCACTGCCAAGGCTGGTTGTGCGCAGGAATGTGGGGCCGTTGGTCAGTCCCGTCTCGTCTTGGTAAAGGCTTACCAGCAATTTACAGAAATCCTGGGTGGTTGCCCATTCCTCTGCGTAAAGCGCTTCGATGTCCTCGCGGAAAGGCTTGTAGAACGAACTCCCCCCGAAAACATGGTTCCAGGTATCAAGCAGGCCTTGTGCCCCCTCATGCTGTAACTCAAGTTCTTCGCGCACCTCCTTTTCCTTGGCCGCGACCTTGCGCGCTTTGGACAGTTCTTCGCTATCCAGCGTCACTTGCGCCGTCAGCTCGGCCGTCTTGCGCACAAGATTGGTCGCGTCCGTAAAGGTGTTGCTCAACGCCTTTGCGTCGTCCTTTTTGTTCCAGAAATAAAGGAACTCCAGAACACCGCCGAGCATCATGGCATGTTCCGCCTGTTCGAGGTTCTGCCCGCCGTTGGAAAATCCAAACGTGTTGGGCAGCGTGGATTTGAGCCCGGCCGAGATTTGCTTGCCGACAACCTTGATCTTTTCGCGCCCCCATTTGGCTGTCGAGGCGGCTGTTTTCGTGGTTTGAACCCCGACCTCTGCCTGTTTGGCAAGCATGCGCACGACATTGTTGGCCAGCGTGGTCGAAGACTTCGCCAGCGCGGTCCGCTTTATCGTTACATCCATATCCGCAATGTCGATCGTGAAATCCTGCAGATCAATCGCGCGTTCCGATCGATTGACGGCGGCATTCATGCGGTACTCCTCCAACACCGAATCCGCCTCTTTCTCGCTCGCAGATTGAAGCCGTGCGCTGGTGGATTTGAGGTTGCCGATATATCCTTTGGCGGATCGCAGGACATAGCCGAAGTCAAGCGGGCTATCGAACTCGCCGCCGTCCCCGGCGCTGTCTTTGCCGAGGCTGAGACGGGATTTCGCCGTCCGCTGCAGGACTTGCGGATCAATCGGTTGGGCCAAAAGCGGCACGTTGAGCGGCTGACCGTTCAGGTCCAGCCAATGGCGCAAATTGAAGAGCCGTGCCTCGAATGTTTCATAAAGCCCGCGCAACTCACCGTTATAGGGTGGCAAGAAATCCTCGCAATCGTCTTTTGCAACCTCGCCCAAAGTCGGGTCCGTCCAGGGTATGTTCGTCAGGCTGTCCAGCGTGTCGGGCAGGTTGTCCGAAAACAGTTGCTTGGCGGAAACGTAAAGCGCCTTGGCCCTTTGCAGGCTCTCCTGTGTTTGCTGTTCGTACTCGGCGTCGCCGAAATCAAGCAGCACTTCCAGCATGTTCCGGATCGTCGCTTGCTGGTAGTAGAACGGATAATCCCGCGCGATCCGGTTGGGATCGACGATGACGTCGCCCGTGTCAAACGCGAGCCCCTCCGTCGGTTCAACCGCATCGATAAGGGGGAACACCTGCCACGGATTGACACGCTGCGGGTCAAAGATCCGCCGCAGCCACTGCAGGGCCAGATCAAACTGTCCGCTGCTGGCGTAGCCCGCGGCAATGGCCGACGGGATATGGTAGAAAACCTCCCAGCCATAGGCGCCATAAGCACTGTCAAAATCGAAGGTTCCGCTTGGCCAATGCGCATCGGGCACGCCGCCCTTGTCGTCTTCGCTGGAATAAAGCTGGCGCAGCGTCTGTTCAAACGCCTCCCGGAACCCGCCCATATCCTCAGGGCGGGCAAATTGGTTGTCCAAGGTGAACAGGCTCTCAGAGCCGCCGGGTCGCGGCATCGACTTCGCCAGATCCGACATCACCGACGACGAATTCATCAGCACAAAGGTTTCGCCAAGACCACGCGTCGGGTTTTCAGCCAGGTGCAAAAACGTGCGATTGCCGTGTTGTCCGGTCTGGACCCAGCCGGTGTTGTCCTTCCCCGCCGGCGGGCGCAGGGTAAACTCGGCAAAGGTGAACTCCGCCTTGTGGACCTTCGGATTAACGGGGTGGAGGTCGTCTCGGGTGTTGTCACCGGACGCGTTTGGGTAATAGAACGTTCTGGATTTATACTCACGCTTGATCTTAGCCGTCACTTTCAAGCGCGCATAGGCTGCGCCGTCAAAGGTCCAGGCGGGCGGGATCTCAAAAATGGGTTCAACCGAATTGTGGAAGTCGTGGATGTAGTCGTGCCCCGGCAAGGGTTCACTTTCGGTGGTGGTCAGGTTCCGTTCGGTGACAAGACCTTCGATGGGCTGTTCGAATTTCTTACCCTCACTCGTGGTGAAGGTGACTAGGAAATCGACGGTCGTTTTGCTCCAAGCCGAATGCCCTGAGGACCAACCCCCTCCGGGAGGCACATTGATGTGAAGCTCCTCAATCCCTGTGGCAAGCCACAACTTGATCCTGCCCAATGAGCCGGAATGTTTGGCGCCCGGATAGAAAGAGAAGAAACCGATGGTCGAGCCCGCCTTGTTCAGCGCTTTCGCAGTCACGGACTTGCCCCTGAAATCAGCCACGAAATGAGAGAGGTCGGGAAAGTCCCTCCAAGTGGTTCCTTGGTCCGCAATGGCGTTGTATTCGTCGACGGGCCGGGGATAGACACTGGCGTAGCCGTCAGGGGCGGCATTATCGAAGGTCGTCACCAACGAGCCGTTCCATTCCAAGATAGCGTCCGACCATTCGTCCGATAGCCGGACGTGCAGCGCCGTCTCATGGGTTTTCAGGTCAACCTTGTCGTCATCCTTGCTGACGTTGCGCGCAAGCGTGATCCCGAAAGAGGCCATCAGCGTCTCATTGCTGGCCGCGCGATTGATCCTTTGCAGTTTGCCATATTCCAACCCGTTCTCGGCGCGGGTTGGGTGGTACGTCCCGTTTAGGACGGGTTTTTCACCCATCCATTCAAACGCGCCATCCACCGACAGTTCCTTTGGCGTGCCCGAGGACGGCGTCACGAACAGCCCCGGCGTCAGCATCGGACCTGAGAGCGCATTCAGATCGCACCGCATATAGCGCGGGTGTAGCCGCCAAAGCGATTTATGCGCGCCGGGGGTATCGCCGCCTTCGACGGGCACCCGCCGTTCTTCCAACTCAAGCCAGAAGAAGAAGTAGCGGTTCTTGAAGAAGCAGACCGTCACCTCGGAGAAGAGGTCAAACGTGGTGGGCACATGGACCTCTTGCCAATAGGTCCAGTCCATCGCTTTCAGGAATGGGCTGTCTTTGGGCAGATCGGCGATTGTCTGATAATCGGCATCCAGCTTGCGGTAGTAAAACCGCCCCGGCTCCCACTTGGCCTTGGCCAGCAGGTGATAGGTGGCGTTCTCGACGCCGCCATCGCTCCGGTGACGCTCGGTATGCAGGCTGCACAGGCTCAGGTCACACACACCGGCCAGCCCCTTCATATACGCGTTCACAGCCGCTTCGACGCCGTCCTGCGTCACGTCGCTCCCCGATACGGCCCGTTGCAACGTGTCGAACTCGGGCGAGGTGATCTGGCGCAACTCCGGCTCGATGTAGTTTTGCGGGTAAAGCATCAGCTTTTGGTTGGCTTCCCACTGCCGGTAGTCCTTGTCGAGCTCCCATTGCGCGGCAAGCTGTTCGCGGTTGCCCACACCTTCAGCATTCGTAAAGCTCAGCCCGCGTTCCAGCCCGGCCAAGGCGCGCGATATGAAAAGCTGCAGCGAGCTGATCGCCTCAACGATGCGGCTTGTGGGGACGGCGCTGGTGACGTTCACATCCAGCAGAAGGTAGGAATACAGTTGTTCGCTGTTGGTGACGCTTTCCTTGAGATCCTCATCACCGGCAATGCGGGTCTGCATGAACGCTGCAACCAGCGCATCGCGTTCCCTCTCGGCCAGGCGGTGGCGAAAACCCGGCATCTGCTTGCCATCGTCGAACCGTGCAAGCCCCGCCTGCGCCGCTGCGGCCGCCATGGTCCAATCAGCACTGCGTTGCGTACGGCTCACACGCTTGAGCGCCAACAGATCCTGCGCGCTGAGGTTCAGTTCCGCCGCCAGGCGAACATGCCGTGCAATCAGGTCGATCTGCGCGACGGTGGTTGCTGCCGCGCCTGATCCGATCAAAGCATCCGCATACGCCGCCATGTCCTCTGCCGGGCAGTTCAAAAGAAGTGCAAGTGTCTGCCGACTGCCTGCGACCCATTGCGCACGCGTCTCGTCCGGCATGTCGGACCCTGCGCCATCCGCGTTGACCAGCGACAGATACCCTTGCAGAGCGGCATCGGTTGCGGGCGCGACCTGCAACATCGCGAACCGCTGCAGCCAGATCAGCTGTGCCAGGTCTAAGGGACGTCGCCCGCCCTCTTCGTCTGCCAGTTCCGGGGCAATCCATTGCGGCGTGTGTCCCAGCATCGCAAGCTCGACATCACCAAGCTCAAAGGTGGTGACAACTGCAACATGGCGTCGGATTTCGGCGAGCCAGTGGCGCGCCTCGCTGTCGCCTGCCCCCTTCTGAACCTTCTGCAGCAAATCAAGGGAACCCGTTTGCAACCAGCACAGGAAAGGGGTCACGCTGACGGCGCTGATCTGCGCATCAATCCCGGCAACCTGCGCTTCGATGACGTCCACCTGCCCATCCCGCAAAACCGCCAGCCGGTCCACGAGCGTCACCAGCAAATCGGCGTTCGCGTCCAAAGCTGGATCAATCCCTTTGCCGATAAGGCCGTCTCGGACGCTGGCTTTGATCGCTTCCTGCGTCACGCTTTCGAAGAACACGCCGTCGCCATCGCAGATCGCGCCATCGCCGGTCACGTGCACGAACCATTCGTCGGGAGAAACCTGGCCGCCCTCCCAAGACGTAAAGTCGGCAAATACCCCCTCTCTGACCGCCAGAGGTGCATAGGCCGTTGCCAACCCTTCAAACCACGCGATGTCCGCATCGGTCGCGGCAACACCGCCTGCTGACGGCGGTGTCAGCAGGGCAAGCAAGCTGTCCGCACTGACGTCGGCCTCGGTCATCCAACGGGCGAGCTCCGCCAGCCAGTCCATGGCACTGCAGAGCGCATCTGTATCAGTCTCAGTCTCGTTGCGACGGGTCAGCGTCGCCCAGAGCGACGGCGTATCACCAAGCGCGTCGCTGATCCGCTGCATCAGTGCAAGGCCCGACAGGATCGGCCAGCCCAGCATCCGGCACAACGTGACCAGTCGGTAAAGCGCGCCAAGTCCCCGCATATCAACCCCGTTCGTCAGGCGATACCCGTCCTCCAGAGCGTTCACCAGCGTCTCAAGCTCCAGCGCCGACAGGCCAAATCCACGCGCGACAATGGCGCCGAGTATTTCGTCTGCGATCGGCGTGCTACCCTCAGTGACCAGCCGATGCAGGTGTGGCGCGTCGTCGTGAAAGAGCGAGGCCATGAAGGATTGTTCTGTCTGCTCGAGCCCCGGCACCGCGTCATCACTCTCGATGGTTTGGTCAGCTCGCCGATAGGGGCTGATGTCCCCAAACAACGCGGCAAAAGCTGCGGGTGTCAGGTTGAAGGCCTCCTTATAAAGCGGATAGCTCGCCAGGAGCCGCAGACCTGTGTCTGTCACCCTGCGTTTGGGCAGGTGATTGCTGGTCGGGTGCCCGTCGACAAAGTCAGCAGCACCCGGCAGCGCCAGCAGCGTGTTGAGATCATGAAAGGCAAGCCCCGTGCCGTGATGGAGCCGGGCGAGGTAGTTGAAGGTGCGCAATACCGGCCCGTTGCTCGTCCCAACGGCCTTCCCGTCGGGCGTCATGCGCAGCTTGATGGGCTCGGCATTGTTCAAAAACGCCGTGGCGAAGTCGCGTTGTTCGACCGCTGCGCCACTTTCCTGTGCGACAGTGTAAAGCCCGAAGAGCTGGGCAATCCCATCCTGATCAAGCCCGAGCACCGACATCAGCGGGTCTATCAGACCGGGGTCTTGCGCCGATGTCGGCGGATAGAGCCCGCCAAACGTATTTGGGGTGGTCGTGTGATCGTCAGCCACTTCCGAGACGAGCAGCAGCGTGTTGCCTTCCGCTGCGGTGGTGTCCTCCGCGCCCAGCACTCCGATCAACCCTGCCGTATCCCGCGCCCAGCGGTAACCGGCGAATGCGCCCAGGTCCGGACAGTCTGTCCGCAGGGCAATGTCGTTCATGCTGGTACCGCCCAACGCCGCCATGGCGGTGCGCGTCGTGGTCACCCTATGATCGTAAGGCAAGGCCACGGTTTGCTCGTGTCGGGTCATGTCAAAGTCCGAGATCCCGGTCCGCAGAACCTCGTTGACCAATTCAATGGTCGGCACCTCACGCTTCAGATTGGCCTCGTTGAGCACAAGCGCTGCAAGATCCGGGCGACGATTGACCAGCGCAAAGGGATTGTCCTTGTCGCTAGAGATCCCAAGGCCGCGCGCATCGCCCGTTGCGATGCGGTAAAGGTATCGCAGATAGGCAGCCGGTGACTGGTTGGATTGCAAGCTTGTCGGTTTTGCGTAGGCCCGCACCTGCGCGCTGCGCAACATTGAGCTATCCGGCGACCCCAATGATGTATGGCGTAGCGCTTGGTTCATCGGCTCTTTGACCGCCAGTTCATGCCGCATTAGGCGGTAGCTGCGCAATGCCTCGCGCCGAGACCGGCTGAGCAGACGGCGCATTTCAGCATCGTCTGCTTGTACGCGTGTCCCGGTGCGAGCCATCCGCGCCATCATCGCCGGCACGGATTTGCAGGCCGCGATATCGACGGCACTGTCAAACCCGTATCGCGTGATGTCCGCTGCAAGATCCTTTGGGCACGCCTCACGGGCAATGCGCCGGTAGATCGGATCTTCCGCAAGCGCCGCGAAGGAAATCGCCCTCGGGGTCTTGGGCAAGTTTCGGCGGTGCGCGCCCTTCACGGATACCCGTTGTGGACGGCGGGATGTGTGCCGGGCGGGAATAGCCGTTGATGCGTTCAAAGCTGATTTGCCCTTGGCGCTTACCTGCAAGTTGGATGTGGTCATTTCTCATCTCCGACATTTCTGTATCTCAGCGCCATGGTCAGGCGTTGGAAGTTGGTCGTCGCAGAACGAAAAATGGTTCAATCATTTTCGGTGAAGTGCCGAAAAATGCGAAGGCAAGTTGCAAGGCTTCGCACAACCGCCTCAATGTTGGCGCCACCTTACCTCGCGCACCAAGCAAAGCCACCGGCTGAGAAAGTCTCGCTTTTTCCTGATTTGGAGTGACATCACCGTGGCCGGAACCAGAGACCTAATTGCCAGTGCCCTACCGATGCTCGGGCTGCTGCCAAATAGCGGCGCGAGGAACCGGCAGGTCGTTTCAGGTTGATGCAATGGGTCCGATGATGGCTTGCCTCGCTATTCTATCGCATCCCTGTACTCGCCTTCGATCATCTCATCGACTGCCTCTACCGGGGCCGGCAAAGTCGCCTGCCCTCGCAGAATGGCTCCGAGTGAGGGGAAGCCTCCGGGCTCAAGCTGCTGATCCGCTTTCCAAAGGCCTGACCGCACCACAGACTTGCCGCAATGAAAGGTCACCATTGAGACATCGATCATTGTTGCGCGTTTGGGTGCCCATTTGTCATCGGGCCAAAGCGACAGGACCTCGGCATCGTCCGTTAGGTGCGCTGTTCCCTTCATCCGGACGGTTTCTCTGACACCCGGCAGGAGGAAGATTATCCCGACATGCGGGTTTTCGAGGACAGCGCGGGAGGTCTCCATCTTATTGTTTCCGACCCGGTCTGGAACCGCGATGGCGGATGAGCTCATCACCTTTACAAAACCCGGAGAATCCCCGCGGGGGGAAATGTTCGGAAAACCAGACGCGTCGACGCTCGACAGGCACAGAAAAGGCGCGCGCTCGACGAAGGCGATATGAAACTCGTCCATCTCGGGTTTGACCGCTTCGAGAATAAAGGGATACGGATCCGGGACGCCCTTCAAGAGGTCCGCCTTGCTTGAGATGGTGCGCATGTCGTCCATTTCGGTGTCTCCTTTTGGAAGAGCGGCCATCGCCGCGCAGGAATGCGCGTTCGATAGTCGCTGCCTATTTGAGTGGAACGAGAGCGGTCACTCCCGTTCCAGCACCCGGTCGCGCGACGACCAGCGCATCCGGCCACCTCGCGCGGGGTGACGGTGCGTTCCTATGCCTCTGTCGTTGTGTTCATCACGTGGTCGTTGGTGTGCGGGACGTAGTCGGTCGGCCCCCACATGCAGAGCGCCGTTTTGATGTTGTCCATGCCCCATTCCACGGGCTGCCAGTCCGGATCGAAGATCAGATACCCGTTCGAGAAGATTTCCACCCGGTGGCCAGAGCCTGGATCACGCACATACAGAAACGTTGCCTGGCTGATACCGTGGCGCCCAGGGCCCTGATCCGCTTCGATGCCGGCCTCAAAAAGGATGTCGCAGGCCCGCAAGACATCTGCCGCGTTGTCAAGCCAGAAGGCAACATGGTGCATCCGCGCCGGGGTCGTCTCGTTCGGACCGGCCTTCATGATGGCCACATCGTGGACCAGCGGTGTGACACTCATCCAACCGCCGATCGTGCCTTCTGGCGTAGTGACGTATTCACGCATCTTGAAGCCCAGCATATCCGACATCCACTTATGGTTCTCTGCCGGATCACGAGTCGTCCACAGATTGACATGGTCAATCCGACGCACGCCGATGCCATGATGCCAGGATCTGTACGGCTGATTGAGCAGAACGGAGCGATCCGCCTCGTCAACGGTCGGTTTATCCACGTCATAGTAGAGGCGGTAATTGTGTCCCGAAGGCGCCTGGAACCGGAGGGACTCGCCGATGCCATCCTCCTTATTGGCGGCCTCGACCGTCACCTCGGTACCGCCGTCCTTCAGGATGTCATGGAAACCCTCAAGGTCTTCGGGCCGCCGCACGCGCCAGGTCACATGATCCAGCCGCGCGCGATCCCCAGCCTCAAGCACCAGAGAGTGGTGCTCAAGTTCCATGCCCGCGCGCAGGTAAACCTTGTTTTCGGTCCGTGCCGTGACATGCAGACCCAGAATGTCGCGAAAGAACCAGAGCGATTTCTCCAGATCGGGCGTCACGAGATGTGCCGCTCCCAACTTGGCGATCTCCGGATGATAACGAAAATTCAGCATGACATAGTCTCCCCTATATTGATTGTCTTTCGCAGGTCGAACCGGGTGCGTTGTGTGCTTTGAGATCCAGTGCGACGTCGGTGATCATGTCTTCTTGCCCTCCGACCAGCCCGCGCCGCCCGACCTCCAGCAGGATGTCGCGCGCGTCGATGCCGTGACGCTCGGACGCCCGTTCGGCATGAAGAAGAAAACTTGAATAAACGCCGGCATAACCCAGAGTGAGCGTCTGGCGATCAACCCTGACAGGTCTTCTTTGCAAAGGGCGCACCAGATCTTCGGCGGCGTCCTGCAGCGCGAAGAGATTGCAGCGGTGCGCCCAGCCGAGCCGGTCTGCAACGGCGACAAATGCCTCGAGCGGACAGTTACCGGCCCCGGCGCCCATACCGGCAAGTGACGCATCCACCCTCCGCGCGCCAGCGTCTACCGCAGCCACGGAATTGGCCACGCCCAGCGCGAGGTTATGATGGGCATGAACACCGATTTCGGTGTCAGGGCCGAGGGTTCGCCGATAGGCCGTGACGCGCTCCGACATGCCGCTCGACGTCAAGGCACCACCGGAATCGGTGACATAGACGCAACCGGCGCCGTAGCTTTCCATCAGCTTTGCCTGTTCGGCGAGGTGTTCAGGTTCGGACATGTGGGCCATCATCAGAAAACCCGACACATCCAAACCCATCTCTTTGGCCGCGGCGATCTGCTGAGCGGCGACGTCCGCCTCGGTGCAGTGCGTTGCAATCCGGACGGAGGTCACACCGGCATCGCGGGCCCGGCGCAGATTATCGAGCGTGCCGATACCGGGCAAAAGCAACGTCGTCAGCTTGGCCCGCTTGATCCTTTTGGCCGCGGCTTCAATCCATGCAACATCTTCATGGGCGCCGAAACCATAGGTCAGCGAGCTGCCCGAAAGGCCATCGCCATGACCGACTTCGATAGCATCGACGCCGGCCGCATCCAGCGCCTCGGCAATTGCCCCGACATGGCCCAGATCGTAGGAATGCCCGATTGCGTGCATGCCGTCGCGCAGCGTGACATCCTGAATGTAAAGATCCGTTTTGGTCATGCGATGACCTCTTCCATTCGGGTCGCGACACGTTCCGCTGTTGCAAGCGCCGCGGACGTCATGATGTCGAGGTTGCCCGAATAGCGCGGCAGGTAGTCGCCCGCCCCCTCCACTTCGAGAAAAACGGAAACCTTGAGACCGTCGCTGACCTCTTCGCCTCCGGGCAGACGCAGCGCGGTACCCGAGCCGATGCTTTCGATCTGAACGTCCTGCTTCAGCCTGTAGCCCGGCGCATGGCGCTGCACCTGCGTGACCATGTCCTTCACGGATCTTTCGATGCGATGCGCCACTGCCCTTTCGCACAGGCAGATCACGGTGTTCCGCATGACAAGTGGCGGTTCGGCAGGGTTCAGGATGATGATCGCTTTCCCCTTACGCGCGCCACCGACCGTTTCGATTGCCCGCGCGGTGGTTTGCGTGAACTCGTCGATATTGGCCCGAGTGCCCGGGCCTGCAGAGCGTGACGAAAGGCTCGCCACGATTTCCGCCCAATGCACCGACGCCACCTGCGAAATGGCATGCACGATCGGGATGGTTGCCTGACCGCCGCAGGTGACCATATTCAAGTTGCGCGCGCCGGCTTCGAATGCCGCTGCCCCGTTTACGGTAGGAACAGTCACAGGACCAATCGCTGCGGGGGTCAGATCGATCATCAGCCGTCCGGACGTGCGAAGAAGCGCATCGTGTTTCAGGTGCGCCTTGGCAGACGTGGCATCGAAGACGATCTGGATGTCCTGAAAGACCGGCAGCTTCATCAGCCCTTCGAGCCCTTCGGCAGTGATTGCAACACCTTGCTCTGCTGCCCGCTTCAGACCGTCAGACGCGGGGTCGATCCCAGCCACCGCTTTGAGGTCAAGCGCCGGGGCCGATCGTTTGAGCTTTAGCATCAAGTCGGTTCCAATGTTCCCCGATCCGATGATCGCGCATCCTGTCTTGCCGTTCATGTCCTACCTCCTCATCCTCATGCTACGCTCGCCTCCCCCCTGCCCTTGGCACAGGACAGACTACGTGGTCTCGATATTCACCAAGACGGATCCGAGCCCTGAAATCTCGGCTTCGATCTTCCCGCCTGCCTCGATGCTCTGCATGGGGCCGAGCGCTCCGCTTAGGATCAGATCCCCTGCCGAAAGAGGCGTTCCGCGCTGCGCCATCGTCCGAGCCAGCCAAACCAGCGCGCTCACAGGGGAGCCGAGGCAATCCTTTCCGCAGCCTGTTGAAACGGTCTGCCCATCCAAATCCATCCGCATGGTTGCGGTGACGACATCAACGTCCGTCAGCCGTTTAGGCGTACTGCCCAAAACCACATGCGAGGAGGACGCGTTGTCGGCGATAGTATCGACGATCGTGATGTCCCAGCCGGCGATCCGGCTTCCAACGATCTCTAACGCGGGCACGACAAAGCCGATCGCCGCAATGGCTTCGTGCGCGGTGACGTCCGGATGTGGCAGTGCACGGTCCATCACGAAAGCAATCTCCGCCTCGACCTTGGGCTGGGACAGCGCCGTGGTAGGCAGCGCGCCACCATCGGCGATCTCCATGCTGGCGAGAAGGGTGCCATAGTCTGGCTGATTGACGCCCAACTGTGCCTGCACGGCAGGTGATGTCAGGCCGATCTTTCTGCCGATGACGCGATCTCCGGTCGCGATCCGCCGGGACAGGTTCAACTCCTGGACGGCATAGGCTGCGTCAATTGCATCCTCGCCCAGCAGGTCGCGAACCGGGGTGCACGGCACACCTGTATCAGCTGCGTGCCGCAGGCGTGCGGCCGCGTCTTCGATGCTCATCTTCTCAACTCCCTTACGCCCCGATGCGCTCTCAGGCCTGCTCGGACGGCACGCGGACACGAAGTCCGTTCAGCGCGGCGCTCAACGTGATCTGACAGGACAACCGCGAGCCGGGACCGGGATCATGCGCAAATTCAAGCATCTCCTCTTCGGTCGCCGTGGGCGGGTCGAGCCGGTCGCGCCATGCTTCGTCGATATAGACGTGGCAGGTCGCGCAGGCACAGGCACCGCCGCATTGCGCAATGATCTGTGGCACGTTGGCTCGGACTGCGACTTCCATCAGGGTATCGCCGGGCGTCGAGGTTGCGGAATACTCCGTCCCGTCTGCAGTCACGATCGTGATCGTTGCCGTATCGCATTCAACGATGGACATGTCAGCTCTCCAAAAAGTTACGGGTCACGGCCGCAAACTGCTCGGGGTGTTCGATCATCGCCCAGTGACCGCAATGGGGCAAAATAACTCCGCATGAGGGCTCGATCAGTTCGAGAAAGCGATATGCATTGGCAAGGGGAACCACCTTGTCCTGCTTGCCATTGACCACCAGTGTCGGCACCCTGACCTGCCGCACGAAGTCTTCTTCGTAGTAAAGGCCGCCCTGCTGCTTGATCCACGACATCGTAGCGCCGTAGGCTTGGCGGGTATCGTCCCGGACAGACATCTCGTGGCGATACGCCACCATGTCGGGGGAAATCTCGAAGCCTTCCGTGGTCAGCGCCCGGATCAACCGCTCCATTCCATGCCGGGTGAAGTCGTAGTTCATGACCGGCGCAAGTCCCTCATGCACCTCGGTCACAAGACCCGCACTGCCCATCAGCACCAGCTTGTCGACCCGCTCCGGCTGTGCAACAGCGACACCCAACGCGGTTGCGCCACCCATTGAATTGCCAATGAGGATCACGTGGTCTAGCGACAGCGCATCCAGGAATGCGGTCAGATGTGTATTGCGCGCCTCCTGAGAATAGACGAAATCATCACCCGGCTTATCAGTCTCTCCGAAACCGACCATATCCATCGCGATAACACGATACGCGTCGCTGAGGCGCGGGATCACGGCATTCCAATTGCCCACACTGTCGGCACCAGCGCCGCCGCCATGGATCAGGACCACCACCGGACCTTCACCCGCCTCCAGGTAGCGAGTGCGGATCCCGCCGGCATCGACGAAATGTTCGGTGATGCCTTCATTCAGATGTAGCTGCCCAAGCATGTCACGCTGCTGTTTTTCCGGGGACGTTTCCAAGGTGGTCATCACAGATGCTCCCGGCTTTGGATACCGCGGTTGTGCTTGCTGGCCACGCGCCGCCATTCGATGATGCAGCGATCCGGCTCGTAGAGAATCTCATTCAGCCAGCCGCGATCATCCTCGTAGAAAGGCTGCGTTTCGAGCCGGGCTTTCAGGTCATCGTTGTTGAACCCTTCAAGCGCCATCGGCACCCACTTTTCATGGAAGGCAACCTCCCACTCCTTCGTCTCGGCCTCGGTTTCGCAAACCTTGCCAAGGGTCTGGAAGTAGATGTGTTCCGTCTCACTGACAGGCACATACCATTCGTATTGCGTCGTGTTGGTGTCTGGCCAAGGATCGACCCGCAGCACACCCGGCAACCAGATGGAGATCGTATGGGCCACCCGTTTCGAGCCCATATGACCCCGCATAATGTCCTCTTCGCCCTCGATGGAGGCTGCGAAAACGGGAACGGAGTGTTCTCCAAGCAGATCCCAAACGCCGGTCGGTCCCTCGTCACCGATTTCAGCGCGGAAGTTTTCCTTGCCTTTCCCGGGGGCGAAACCCAACGGCAGGGCAATGTCATTCCCTTCCACCAGAACGCTGTTCCGGTGAATGTAGACGTGCCCCCCATCAAAGCCGTTTTCCGCACCGATGCGCCAGTTCGAATTGACCATGCGGTGCTTGCCGAAAATCACCCGGTCCTCATCCAGAAAACCTGGTGGGACGTCCTGTTCGAGCGGTGTCGGCTCTCGATCGCCCATGTAGACGAAGATTATCCCCTTGGCTTCCTGCACCGGATAGGCCCGGATATTGTGCCGTCCGATTTGAACGCTTTGCGGGTTTGTCAGGATGTCGACAAGCTTGCCCGTATCCCAGCGATACGTCCAACCGTGATACCAACATGTCACCGTGTTTTTGGTGTGACACTGCAGGTCGGCCGAGAAGCGCACGCCCCGGTGCAGACAGCGATCCTTGATACAAAAGACCGTACCGTCGATGCGGTTCAATAGGATGTTTTCGCCAAGAAGCTTACGCGCAATAGGCTTTTGTTCGACAATTTCACTCGCTAAGCAAAGGGGATACCAGTGATTGCGGAAACCTAATTTAGCTTCAACATAAGGAACCCAACCCTTGACCTGTTCGAGAACTTCGGGTGAAACAAGGTCGTTCATCATCTACCCCCTATCTTATTGTAGGACAATTTATGACGACCAGAGCAGCAGAAAACTCGCGAGTCAATAAAAAACCTCTGCCGCGATGCGGCAATGGCGACAGTTCGACCGGTCGGGTCGGTGCTGTTGGCCAGATAACAGAGACGTTGCGCAGGCAGATATTCGATGGAACGCTGACGCCAGGCCAGCGTCTGGTAGAGGCAAAACTGACAAAGTCCCTGTCCGTCAGCCGAGGACCTCTGCGTGAGGCCTTACATCGACTGGCCGTCGAAGGCATCGTCACGATTCAGCCCAACAAGGGCGCCTCGGTGACGATCGCCACCCGCCAGGAAGTAAGCGAGATGTTCGCGGTCCGGGAGATGCTGGAGGGCCGCGCCGCACGGCTGGTCGCCAAACGCGCTTTTGAGCCAGATGTCGGTAAACAGCTGGAATTACTCCTGAATACAGAGATTTCCAGCATCCATCTGCCCGATGATCCGCTGGACTTCATGCAAAGCAACCAGCATATGCATGACACCCTGCTAACGCTTTCCGGCAGCGCGATTCTGGGCCGCATGATGACGCAAACGCGCTTCCCTCAGTTGCGCGCGGCGTTCTTCCGGTCGTTCACAGCCGAGATCTTCGAACAATCAAAACGGGACCACGTCGCGGTACTGAAGGCGATCCTTGCCGGACATGAGGACGATGCCGAGACGCTCATGCGGCAACATGTTCACAATACCGCTCGCCAGGTTCTCACATTGCCGGCGGAATACTTTGCCGATTCCTGAAGCTACCCACCGGCAATCGGCGTATCGGGCCGGTCGATTTCCTACAGAAAAGCGCGATTATTTTGTCGGACAATACAGAATACGATTGTCCGACCCTTGATACCCCCGCGAATCTAGAAGGCACCGGTCTTCGGATCATAAGCAGCTTTGAAGATCCTGACACCCCGCGAGACACGACGCTCAAGCTCCGCCTCCGTGAGTTTTTCGACAACGCCGTATCTTCGGCGCATCGGCCACTGACCCTGCCAGAGTACCGTCAGTTCCTCAGCAGCCTGAAGGCAATCGTCGATTTTCAACTCGCCGCGTTCCACACGCTGGGCCAGATACGTCGCAAGCGTCTGCAAAACCCGTCCGGGTCCCTTTTCAAAAAAATCTGCCTTGGCCGACGCATCCGTTGCCTCGCTGGCGGCAAGCACGTAATCGAGCCACAAGAAGTCATCGCTCATCAACTGACGCGTCAAATGCCGCCCGAACGCGCCAAGCGCCTCTTCAAGCGGTGCATCTGATGGGACTGACCTGGTCAGCGCATTCTCCATCTCATCGCAAATCTCATTCACCACGGCATCGAACAACTGATCCTTGTTTCCGAACATGTTGTAGATCGTCATTTTCGAGACACCGGCATCGCGTGCGATGTCGTCAAGCCGCGCGACATGCGGACCAAGCGCGAAAAGTTGCTTGCGCGCATGACGAAGGACGGCCGCGCGTTTTTCGGTGTCCGCAGGTCTCCCGCGTCCACGCGAGACATTTGCAGTTTGATTTATTTGACTCAAGAGTACAGTAATCCTAGCTTCGTAGCGATGCGCCGCTCCTAAACACTGCGGCATGGCTGTTTCGGACGGGAGTTTATGACGTGAAAGATCAATACATAAGCGAAAAAACGATCCCCATGGTTGTGTCGGAAATCGCAAAGGATCACATTGAAAACGGACCGTTCCCGCAGGAAAGCAGTCTTGCGCAGAGGCGTGTGAGGTACGTTAAGGATACACTGGCGCTTGGCGGCAAAATTGCGGGACTGTTTGTCGCGTATTGGCTCATGCGAGGTGTGGTGCACGGGCCACGCAAGTTCTATCTGCGCTGGTACGAGCGCAAGCGTGATCGCGGTGAAACCATCTATGTCGAAGACCTACCGGGCGCCAAAAAGCTGAAGCCCGAGGAAATGCGCGACCCGCAGCAAGAGGCTCTTGCACGCGCGCCTCGCCCTTCACGTCACCCCTTCAAGGCGCGGCATCTGCGCATTCCCGCGTATCCACCGGCCAAAGACACATACGCCTATCGCACACCGCCGAAATCGGGAAAGGTTTTGGCGGGCGTGGGCGAGAAGGTTAGGCGGCGGACGACCAAGTTTTTCCATAGCACCTATGCCAAGCCGTTTGGAGCGATGAACTACGCTTTTCATCTGATGGCACGACTGGAAGCCGTCGATCACGTCCTCTGGACCATTTGGCAAAACCGGCATGCCGAAGGACCGGTGGCACCGACCAGAAAACCAGTAGCTGATCCCGAAGCCATGGCGGAGCACCTCAAAGAGAAGGCCAAGGAATTCGGTTGCCCGTTGGTAGGCATTACGCCAGTCGTCGAAGATGCCCTATACGCGCATGCAAAAGATCACCTGCCTTATGCCATCGTGTTTGCCGCGCCGATGGAGCGCGAAACCATGCTGACAGTGCCGTCGATTGAATCCGGTGCCGCAATCACCGAAGGCTATAACACCGTCGGCAACCCGACCTTGGCGCTGGCCCGCTACATCAGACGTCTGGGATGGAACGCTGTCGCAGATACAAATCACGGCGCCTTCCCGTCTCTGACAATGCATGTTCCGCTCGCCGTGAATGCCGGCCTTGGCCAGATGGGCCGGCATACGTCGTTGATCACCAAAGAGTTCGGGGCAAATGTCCGCCTTGCCGCAGTTCTGACTGATATTCCTGTCACCTTCGACGGCCAAAAGGATATCGGCGTCGAAGACCTCTGCGCGAACTGCACGATTTGCCTGCAGAATTGTCCTGCGAATGCCATATACGAAGACAAGGTCTGGGTGCGTGGCGTAGAGAAGTATCACCTCGATTTCGACCGTTGCATGCCCTATTTCGTTGCCAACGAAACCTGCGGCATCTGCATCACCGTCTGCCCCTGGAGCGACACGGACAAAGGGCCGCTGATCTCGCTGCTGCAACAACAGCGAAGACAGGTTCAGGAAACCTACCCCGAACCCTTACCAGTCGCTGAATTGGCCTTGCAGATTGACGAAAATGCGCAGCTCGGGCCGCCCATGTCTGATGCAGATCCAGAAGATCTTTGGCGCGATGCGGTCATCTCCGAGAAGATCGAGCATCCAGGCAATATTGTCGAACTCACGCTCTCCGCGCCCGAGGGCCAGAACGCCCTGCCGCCTTGGGCCGCAGGCGCCCATGTGGAACTCTATCTGCCAAGTGGCAAGGTGCGTGCATATACCCTCTCCAACGCGCCTCAGGATGGTCCGGACTACCGCTTGAGCGTCAAGGTTGAGGAAAACGGGACCGGAGGCTCGAAGGAAATCGGGACACTCCGTGAAGGTCAGACCATCCGCGTGAACAGACCGGGAAACAACTTTCCCATCCGTCACTCGGACGACTACGCCTATCTGATGTCAGGTGGCATCGGCGTCACGCCGATGATCTCTGTTGCCGCCGATCTCAAGGCGGCGGGAATTCCGTTCGAAATCCACTATAGCGTAAAAGATTCGATCCAAGCGGTACATGCCGATGAACTGCGCGCATTGTCGGGCGGCAAGCTTCATGTTCATACCAACCGTGACTGGATGAAGGACATCTTCGCGGAGGCCCCTGCGAGATCAGGTGTATATACCTGCGGCCCGCTCGCCTATATGAACGCCGTGAGGCAAACAGCGATTGAGCGCGGCATCTCGAAAGACGCGATCTACAGCGAAGACTTTGGTTCTGATGCCCCGGACAATCCTTTTGATGTCGTTCTCGGATCGACAGGACAGCGATTTACCGTTGAACCAGGCGAAACCATCGCAAGAGCTTTGCAGCGTCGCGGCATTTATGTGCCCGTCTCCTGCGGCTATGGCATTTGCGGCACCTGCACACTCGGCGTTTTAGAGGGAGAACCGGATGCCCGCGATCAGGTGTTCACCGACGAGGAACGGAAGACCAAAATCACAACGTGCTGCTCTCGCAGCCACTCGTCCGAAATCGTAGTCGATCTTTGAGCTTCAGACTCCTGCAACCAAGGATCCTCAATCAAGTCCTGATACGCTAGACAATTTATCCGCCTGAGCGGCTTTTCGACAGAACCGAAGCCGGTGAAGCGATGGCCCATGGCATGCCGCGTGTCGATGACCGGCGTATGTTGAGTGGGATTATATGCATTAACCGTAATGGCTTGCGTTGGCGCGACGCGCCGGTGGAATACGGTCCACAAAAGACGCCGTACAGGCGATGGAGCGAGAAGGGCATCTTTGCCCGGATGATGGCCAGTCTGGCTGCCGATCACGGTGAAAGATGACTGTGATGATCGACGCTACCTATCTCAAGGCCCACCGCAGAGCGACCATCCTGGACGTCAAAAAGGGGATCATGGACATCTGATTGGGACTACCAAAGGCGGCATGACCACCAAGCTGCACGCCATCTGCGCCAGCCAGAGCCGCCTGTTGAACCTGTTCGTGACCACCGGGCAGGTCAGTGATTTGATCGGCGCGCGCACCTTGCTCAGCAGCCTTTCGAACGTCGATTGTTTGCTCAGAGATCGCGGCTATGATGCCGATTAGGTCAGAAAAGCGTTGCGGGACAAAGGGTTGCACGCAAGTATCCCGGACAGAAGACAACGAAAAAGCCAGTCAAGTACGACAAGCGCCACTACAAAAGCCGCAATCGTATCGGGATCATGTTCGGCAGGCTCAAGGACTGGCGGCGGGTGCCAACCCGAGACGATAGGTGCCCGAAAGTTTTCCTGTCATCCATCGCTCTCGCAGCAATCGTCATCTACTGGCTTTGAAACTCAATGAGTCCCGACGCTAGGAGTGAGACTAAGCCAATCGAAAAAGGCAGAGGGCTCGGAACCCTCTGCCTTCGACTGTTTTGCGTCAAATGGTCCGCGCGCGGGTCTAGAGCGGAACGCCCATGTCGTCGAGTGCGGTCACGGTAAAGACGGTGTCCTGATAGTCCTGGTCGCCGCCGCCCAACTGATCCTCGATACCGATGCGCAGTGCGCCGCCGCCATCAACGACACCCGACAGGAAGTGTTCGATCCCGTCTGAGTTGAACGCAGCGCCTGCCGAGTGGAAGATTTCCGCCCCGACCGCGGTGCCATTGTCCAGAAGAACCGGCAGATCACCCGCAAAATCAAAGCCAAGGTTGTTCGACAATCCGTTGGCCAGGCTCTCGCCATTCTGGATCAGGAAGAAGACGAGCTCGGCCCCGTCTGCCACGTCATTGATCGTGGCTGTCTGACCAACCGCATCGCCGACATCCGCGAACAGGATCTGCACATTGGTGGCCGTGTTCGTTGCGGCATCGAAGACAAACGCGCCCAACGCATTCGAGAAGGCCGCGCCGGACTGATCGATCTGGATCTGGAAGTCCTTGGTGCCATCCCCTGTGAGGTATTCGTCAAAAACGATCCCGTCCACGGCGCCCGCGTCAACCGCCTGCCCTTCGTTCAAATCGGCCCCGTCCCCCAGCAGCTCATCGATGAACTTCACCGTTACCTCTTGCTGCCCACTTTCAGCGGCAAGAACGTTACCGGTGTCAAAGTCGGCATCGGTGTTGAACTGTGTGCCACGGATCGTGATGTCGCCGGTCTGTGTGTTCACATCGACATCCCGGGTCGAGAAGGGTTCGACGTTGGTGAAGATGAAGGTATCGCCGTCATCCACGCCCGTGAACGAGGTGTCCTCGTAAACACCAAGCGGCGCTTCGAACGGCTCGCCGTCCTCAAGATCCACGGTGCCGCCGCCCAGCGGCAGACCAGAAAGATCATAGGCGACCGTTGTGCCCGACACCTCGTAAGCGGCGATCAACTGGGGCTCTCCGGTCGGACTTTCGGTTGCCGGGACGAAGGTCAGGCCCTCGGGGCTGACATCGCCGTCCTCACGACCGTTGAAGTAGGTCAGGAAGGTGACGTTGGCCGGATCGGTGACATCATAGGCCATGATACCGCCATCACGCTCAAGCCCGATAAAGGCAATCATGCGCTGACCGATCATGCCAACGGTAACCGCTTCGGGTTCGACCCCTTTGTTGTCCGAGCGATCCTCGCCGCTGTCGCCATCGTCGTCATTGAAGCCGCCCGGGTTCAGATCGGCCACGATGCGCGCAAAATCGTCTCCGCTATCGAACACGACGGCACCGGTATCGGCGTTGAAGATGGTGAACCCGCGCGATCCGAAGGAGTACAGCTGGTCGATATCGCCGTCACCATCCGTATCACCATCGACGGCAGAGATGTTCAGGCGACCCATTTCGCTATCGTCGAGAAGCCCCGCATTCTCCAGTTGGGCTTTCAGCGCAGGATCAAGAAGTCCGTCCTCGGCAGCATCGGCCAGCCGGATCTCGTCTTCGTCGAGGTCGCGTGCATCGCCTTCGTTTGCGGTGACCAGGTAAGTCTGGCCATTCTGCTCGAACGCAGCGATCGCGTCAGGCATCCGCAGGCCCTGCACGGGACGTGTTGTGATGTTGATCGCATCATCCCGGTCGGACGTGTCCAGCCCGTTGCCCTCGAGGCTGTGGTCGATCGTGCCAAAGCTGCGGACGCTGACAATCTCGTTCGTGGTCAGGTCCACGGTGGCATAGGCGTTGGCCTCCTGCAGCGTCACATAGGCGGTCACCCCATCGGGGCTGACGGTGACATATTCGGGCTCAACGTCCAGCGCATCGCCACGATCCCCCACAATGCGTGCTTCCGAGAGATCGACATTGCTGAAATCGAGTGTCACTGCAGTGGCGCCAGCAACCCCGCCGGAGATGTCGATGATCGAGATCGAGCCTGCCGGATCGAGGGTTTCATCAATCGGCTCGCCTTCATTGGCAACGATGACCTTGGCACCATCCGGGGTAAAGGCCACGCTGTCCGGCAAGTTGCCGACCGTCACCTCGCCCAGGCTGTTGCCCTGCACGTCGAAGAACGCGATCACGCCGTTTTCGGCGTTGCTGTCATCCCCGTCATCCCGCGAGACGGCAACCGCAACTATACCGTTTGCAACTGCCACGGATTGTACGCCATCAAAGGCGGAGATACCGCTGAGGTCGATCGAACGATCCAGTTGACCTGTGGCCACGTCAAAGACATCGACGCGGTCTTCCTCGCCGTTGGTCACGAACGCCTTGCCGTTCTCGTAGATCACGATTTCCGAGCCGCCCTCGCCCACACCACTGTCCATACGCTGGGCTTCGGATATTTCCAGTTCGCCGGTCCCTTTGCCGGCGCCAACCGTATCGGTCCGGGTCGAAACCTGTTGGATCGTGTCGTCGCGCCCGATGCCCGTGTCCTCTTCGCCAAAGGCATTGTCGGCGTCGCCAAAGTTCTCCGAAAGATACTCGGCAAGGGCGTCCTGCTCGGTGCCGTTGTCGGCAAAGGTCGCGGCGCCGTCACGTACCCCTTCCTGCAAAAGCTCGGTGAAGTTCACGCGGTCGATCACCGCCTGGTCGCCGACCTCGCCCAGAGAGGCATCCGTGTTGGTGTTGGGGAATGGATAGCCGTCGCCGCCACCGGTGAAGTTGCCGTCATCATCGAAACGCGGTTCCGCCAGAAAGCCCAGGGTCACGATGCGGAACGTCTCGTTCGCATCGCCTGCAAGTTCGCCATTGCTGACCAGATCCGCGATGACAGTGCCATCCTCGTCCACGATGACAGCCGTTGTGATCCGGTCACCCGCAGGCTGGGTTTCATCGAAAGCAAGCTTTACACCAGACAATTGCGGGAACTGGCCCGACACGTCCGGAAGCGCCGAAACACCGTGTTCAAGCAGCGCCACGATCTCTGCCCGTGTGAGGGTCATCAGCACCAGATCATTGTTGAACGCCAGCGTGGTCTGAATGTCATTCTGGCTGATCCCGCCCTCGGGCTTGATGACATTGCCATCGCCATCCACCACTTCCGGGTTCACCCGGCGCTCGGCCTCGGTCTCGCCCGCGGGCACCACCGTCTCACCGATTGATGCCCGGATGCCGCCACCGTTCTTGATGGAGATGACCACATCGGCATCGGTCTTCCGTGCTTCGGCAAGGTTGGCATCCGCGGTCAGGTTGCCCAGATTGGTTTCCTGCGTCCGCACACCGTCCGGGTCGTCCACCTCGCCCGTGCCGGACCGGTTGGCGTTCAGGAACACGTCCGACACACCGAAAACGTTCGACTCGCTTTGAATGATCTGGGCTTCGATCTCGTCGGCGATCTGCTGGATTTCCGGATCAACCAGATCTTCGGCCCCAAGATTGGCGACGCCCTGGGCATCCGTCGCATAAGCGCCCGAGACATCCGCATCGTAGCTGTCCGCGATGACATTGCCGTCCGCCTCGAAGTCCACCACAAGCCGCCCGACATATTTGTAGCTGCCGTCAGTATTGACCACGGCTGTCTGGCTGCCATTGGCATTGGTTATGAAGGTCGGATAATCGCCCTGCGCGCTATCCCCATCCCGCAGCCGGTCGTTTTCGTCGACAAGCCGTGTGTTGGAGCCACCGGCCACGATGATATCGACATTGCTGAGACGCGCGGCCAGCTCTTCCTCGATAGAGATGCGCTGCATGTGCGACAGCAGGACAACCTTGTTCAAGCCAGGATTGTCGTTGAGCACCGCATCAACTTCTTGCTGGATCTCCGCAGCCAGCGCGTCAAGCTGTTCGGGCGTTGGGTTGCCGTCGAACGGGCTGGGCGCGATACCGACCGTCCCAGGCGAGGCGATCGAACCCAGCGTCGGTGTCGTCGCACCGATGACCGCAACATCTTCACCGTTCACATCAATGATCACCGAGGAGGTCACGACATTGGCTTGAGGCGCCTGACCACCCGCGACCTCCAGCGGGGCCATGTTCGGGTCGGTGGAAAAGTCGAGGTTGGCGGACAGATAGGTGAAGTTTGCCCCCTGAAAATCCTGACCCAGAATGTTGCCCTCTGCGCTGCCGTCAATCAGGCCGGCGAGCGTTTCGGTGCCCAGGTCGAATTCATGGTTCCCCAACGCGACGGCCTGCACGCCAAGCTGGTTCTGGATCTCGATATCTGCAATCCCCGCGGATCCATAGACGCTCTCCGATGCGTCAAAGAAAAGGCCCGGAATGAATGCATCGCCTGAGCTCAGGGTCAGCGTGTTGTCGGCCATGCCATCATTGCCAAGGTCCTCAGCCCGCAACGCGTTCAAGACCGCAGAAAGCTGTGGCGCATCCTGAATAGCTGCAGCACCGGCCTCCTGATCAGCGAAATGCAGGAGTTCGAGTGTAAATCTGTCCATGTGTGTCCCCAGGAATGTAATCAGAGGTGACAGGCCCCATCGCCCATCGCATCACGCGGACTGATATGTGCCGATTGTAACGCTCCGAAGACAAATGACCGGTTTCTCGACACTCTTTGGAACTTCACCTGCCTTCTAGCCTGCATGTGGCGTTAAGGTGTTGGATCTATTGCTAAATCCAGATTCCGTGCTTTGATTGCAGGTAGCGGATCGCGTTAACATTTGCGGCATTGCGATCGAGACCCGCAAGATTTGCATCGTATAGCGCCTCGATGCGATCATTCGCGGAACGCGAGGCAAGATATTGCCGCTCCGGCACCCAGATCGGGATGCCGCGCGCCTCAAGCTGACCGGACAGCCAGATATCATCCACCATCCAAACATGTCTGGGGATCTCGAACGCGTCGCTCGAAAAGAACGAGGGCCGCACGACGGCCCCCGCACAGCCCGACAGGATATCGACATAACCCGCGCTCTGAACCGGACGGCGCATCGGCTTGGGCGAGCGGGACTGCGTCAACCCGCCGGTGAGCAGATGTTTGACCCGGTCCAGACGGTATCCGGGGTCAAAGCCATGATGGCTGACCACCGCGCGGGGCAGGCGCGCGGGTTTGCGAGACGGTGCAACAAATTCGTCAAGGTGATCGCCGATCGCCGCAACGCATTCCTTTGGCCGCTCTCGCTGATAGGCGAACAGCGTTTCGGCCCATGTGGGATGATAATATCGGTCGTCATCGCAAAACAGGATCTGGCAATCCCGATCCTGTAAATCCCTGGCTGCGAAAAGCACCTTGCTGGCCGGTCCAAGATCCTCGTCGACATAAATGACACGAATGCCGGATGGTAGATCAGGCAGAGCAATCGCACTATCAGGAAAGCGCCGATAGCGGCGCGGAAGATAAAGGCGTATCTCATCGACATCGGCGGTTTGCGAGGTCAACGTCCGAAGGGTCTGACCGAGTTCGGCAAAACGAGGGGGGATGGACGTGAGGGAGATAATCTTCGCGGTCATGTTGGTCGAGCGGTATTAGTCCGATATTCATAGTCCGGCGTGCGGCGAAGACGGCCGAGCACATTAATCCGCCTTCGTAGCGACGACATGCGACGCTTTCGTGAAGGTCGTTCCCCTTAAATACGGAAAACCCGCATGAATAGCTGTGAGAGCAAGGACCGGGAGGATCAGGACATTCCGTCCAAGTCATCCGGCCCTTATCGTTCGCGGCTCATGCGTTCAACGCCGCGCATTCCGGCACTGGTATGCGCACGCGGGGGTTGGAAGGAATGTGGGGATCAAGCTGCTCAAGGCTGCGTCTGAGTTTGCCAGAGAGCAAGGCAGCGAAGAGCACTTGGAAATGCCCGAGATCTCGGACGGCATTCCCGGCGTGATGCGTCATCAACTCAATGGCCTCAATGCACGGGTCGACGGGCCGGCTAAGCTGATCGAGCAGCACACCTCGCTGTATGGCGATGCGCGGCGGTTGATGCGCCTACCGGAGATTGGACCGATCACCGCGTCGATCGTTGTCGCCACCATTGGCGATACAAAGCAATTAGAGACCGCACGCGACTTGGCCGCCTGGCTGGGTCTCACCCCGCTCAAGAAATCCAGCGTCGGTCAAAAGCGTCTCGGGCGCATCACAAGGAAGGGCGATAATCTCCGAAAGCTGCTAATTGTCGGGGTTACATCGCGCACACTCATGGCAAAGAACAAACCGGAGAAAGCCGATATTTGGAGCGCCAAACTGCTCGACGAAAAACCCGTCCGGCTCGCGAAGCTCGCCATGGCGAAGAAGTCCGCCCGGCTCATATGGGCGTTGCCGACAAAGCAAGAGGAGTACCGGCAGCTGATCGCTTGATCCTGCCAGGAGATGCAAGACGTTCGATATGATGATGCGAAACGAAGTCAACCAAGAGCAAGGACACGCCGCCGAATGTCGCGGCCTTCGAGATCATTTGGCCGATAGAAACATTGCTTGCGGAACTCATCAGGGCCAGTGGCGCTCTCTACGCAAACAGGCTGGACGCACGACTGTCCCGACGGACCAGCGCAACCACGGAAATCTCTGGCAATGCAGGAGCCGTCCACTCAGGCTCATTCCGAATGCACTCTGGCTGCACAACACGCTGTGGTTCCACCCGACGGTCTCTGAAATTCCTTGGCTTTGAGCAGGTCTACAAGAACGAAATAACTGATCTGCCACCAGGCGGGGCCAAGGGCAGGTCAGATTTTGATCCCAAAGGGCACTCGGATGCTGAGATCATGCACATTGGCCAAGCGTTCATGCGCCAGCCTGCGCCCATCATTGGCCCGGATCGCAACATGCCGGCTGGCGATATCAATGTTGGTACACGGGAGATCGGCTGGCTCTTCGCGGCCTACAAGACCCACGCGATGGAGTTCACCGGGGCACGGACGGGCAACGGCCTATCTTTCGGGAGTTCAGAGACAGGGACGAAGGCAACTGGGTTCCGATGTCCCTAGGCGGGCAACGTAGACACCATTTTCACACTACTTGGCGAAGAAACAAACGATTTGATGGATGCCTTTGCGGCGTCTTTTATAGAAGTTGTTTTGTACCGCCATGAACAGTGTGCAGCCTTCATGGCGTGGGGTCATGGGCGCCTAACCGGGCGCCCCGCGGCCTGTTCTGCAACTCTTGGGCCGGGGGCCACGAACCTGGTGACAGGGGTTGCCGATGCGCAGCCTGACGCTAAGCCGTTGATTGCGATTACTGGCTAGGATGCGCGAAACCATCTGCCAAGTGGGCGATATAGTCATCAACTGATTGACTTAACGCGGCTGTTCGAGCCGCTCACCAAACGTTCAGAAACACTGATGCCAGGCAATGCGATACCGGGCGCGGTGGCTGAGTTTCTCTCGGCGGTGAAAATACCGGTGGCGACACGTTTCAAGGCTAAGGGAACGGTCCCTGTCGATCATGCGCTGCATCTGGGTCCTTTCGGCCTTCCGCAGAAAGATCATGTGGATACCGTGATTGAAAAGGCAGATCTGCTTTTGATGATTGGTCCAGATCCCGTCGAGTGTTCCTTTGCAAAGCTCAGTCGCGGTCGCACTCCTATCGTATCGGTAGCTGAAACACCTCTGCTAAAGGATCTGGGTATACCGATCGCAGCCGAGGTCGTTGGCGCCTTGCCTAGCACGCTTCGCGCGCTCAG
Source organism: Thalassococcus sp. S3 (assembly GCF_004216475.1). Lineage (GTDB taxonomy): Bacteria > Pseudomonadota > Alphaproteobacteria > Rhodobacterales > Rhodobacteraceae. Next base: position 3,952,454 of record NZ_CP022303.1, read on the forward strand.
TGTCGGGACGAAAACGCATCCAAGCAGCATGTGGGAAGGGGCCTCGCCTTGCGAGGCTCGGTGCTCGCTGCACGCCTTAACCAAGCGGGTCGTGTGATCGCTGTCGGCAACGATGGCGATGTCATGATGAATATCCAGGAAATGGAAACGGCCCACCGAATTGGCCTGTCGCTTGCGCTCGTGGCCTGGGTCGATGGAGCCATTGGCCTGATCGAGGACAGGCAAGAACGAGATACCGGTGACTGCGCGGATCTGTCTTTCAACGATATCGCTTGGGACCAATTGGCCAAGGCTTTTTGCAGGTCGCATGTGGGGTGTAGAACGAGGGCCGATTTGCGCGATGCGCTGGTGGCAGATGCCAAAAAAATGCCCCCCTTCGCCTTATCAACATACCTGTGAAATATGATGGCAGGTACACCCAACGACGTCGATTTTTCGGAACCTCCCCCTCGGTCTCGCGTTTCACTGCAGGACGAAAGGAGAGGCAATATAAAGCCGGCCATATTGTTGCAGCGGTCGTCGGGGTCATCGTGATTGCTGCGGGCATCTACATCATCGGCATTGATCAGAAGCAAGAGGGTGAGCCGTCGGAGATTTCCGTTGAAGGTGGCGAATTGCCGGAATTTGACGCCGAGGTTGGCCAAATTGAGGTTGTTGAAGAGACGGTCACAATTCCGGGCCTTGAAGTCACGTCGCCGGCTCACGACCGCTCAGCCAGACCTCACTCCTTTCTCAAATTCACCATCAAACCCGAGGAGTTGGATATGAATCGCGACCAGATCGAAGGTAAATGGACTGAAATCAAAGGCAAGCTGCGTGAGACTTATGGCGAGCTTTCGGACAACGACATCGAACAGGCCAAGGGCGACCGCGAGCAGCTCGAAGGCAAGCTGCAGCAGAAACTCGGCAAGTCGAAAGAGGAAGTGCGCGACACGGTCGATCGCATCCTCTCGCAGGTTTAAGCATCTTTTATGACAACAGAGCCGCGCCTGGTTTCGGGCGCGGTTCTCTTTTGTTTGGCGGTTTGGGACAGGATTGATGGCACAACGAAACCTCACCGAGGGGCGCGTCTGGCGCGCCCTTGCACATGTTTCGGCACCGATGTCGCTCGGCATCTTGGCCGTCCTGTCGGTCGGCATCGCGGATGCGTATTTTCTGGGCCAGCTTGGCAGTGCGCCTTTGGCTGCGGTGGGCTTCATCTATCCGATCACAACCGCGCTCGCGTCGTTGGCCATCGGGCTGTCAGCGGGTGCAAATGCGGCAATTTCACAGGCCCTCGGGAGGGAGGATGAACCACGCGACATCTACCGCTTGGGCTTCCATGCGCTAGGCCTTGGTCTCGCTCTGGCCGTCTTGGTCGCAGGGTTCGTTACGCTAACCTATTCGGTGATTTTTGGTGCGATGGGCGCTGGCGACGCCGTGATGACCGAGATAGCGGCTTACATGCCGCTTTGGGCGCTATCTTTTCCTTTTCTGGTCCTTCTGATGATCACCAACGCGGTTTTCCGCGCCTATGGCGATGCAGCCTACGCCTCCATCTTTATGATTGTCGCGGCGCTGGCCAATATCGCGCTGAATCCACTACTGATCTTTGGCGCGTTTGGCTTTGACGGGCTCGGAACTGAGGGGGCAGCCGCCGCAACATTGATCGGTCGCGTTCTAGCTGCGGCTGCGGGTCTCTATTTCGCATTTCGGCTTGGCTATCTGAAACGGTGTGGTCGCCTTCTGGAAGGGGCGCGCAAAAGTTTAAGCCAGATCATCCCCATCGGTGCGCCCGCAGCATTTTCGAACGCGATCAACCCCGCGGGAATGGCGCTGGTGACCGCTGCCGTCGCGACGCTTGGTGAAACCGCCGTTGCTGGCTTCGGAGCGGCGACGCGGGTGCAATCGGTGGCGATTGTCGTTCTATTGGCTTTGTCGGCAGGGATTGGCCCTGTGGTGGGCCAGAACTGGGGCGCGGAAAAGCGGGACCGGGCGCAGGCCGCAGTCATCCAATCGTGGCTGTTTTGCGTGGCCTATGGCACGTTACTAGCGCTGGTTCTGTTTGTCTTTTCCGGGCCGATTGCATCGCTGATCGCGTCAGATGAAGATGCCGCCAGCTACACTGCGGATTACTTGCAAATCGTGGGTCTGAGCCTGTTTGGCTACGGCGTCCTCGTGACAGCCAATGCCGCAATGAACGCGCGGTCTAAGGCTGTTTATTCCATGTCACTCAGCGTCGCACGGATCTTTGCGATCTACCTGCCGCTCGCATGGCTAGGCGTTCTGACCTTTGGCTATATGGGTATCCTCGGCGCCGCTGTGATTGCCAATGTCGCGGGGGCTGCAGGCGCGTTCTATCTGTGCCGGCGGGCTGGTTTGTTGCCCGAGAGGAAAGACTTGCGCTCTGTGGCCGTGGCCTGATCAGTCAGCGAAACGTTTGGCGAGCGCCTCCGCCTCTATGCGCTTGATCGCCACGATCAGGCAATCATCGGCAGAGAGCACGGTGTCGTTCTCGGCAAACTCCTCATCTTCGCCGCGTACCACGGCCACGACGCGGGCGTGTTTGGGTAAATCCAGCTCCCCGATTGCTTTGCCGACGTACCTATCGGGTACATGCAAGCGCTGCATCGCCAGTTGGTTGTGCAGCATCGCATCCTGGTCGAGCGCTGTGTCATCTTCCAAACCCGCGCAAATGCTTTCGGCGACAGTGGCGTGGGGGTTGATGACGTCATCGAGTTCCAGCTCATGACAGACATCCAAAAGCTCTGCAGCCGTGATCTGTGGGATCACCCGCGCAAAGCCAACAGAGCGTGCGACAAGTGAGGCGAGGATATTGTCGTCGGAGGCGTTGGTCACCGCGATGAACACATCCTCATCGCTGCGATGGGCGTCGCGCAGGACGCTTGGCATCGTGCCGTCGCCCTCAATCATGCCGCAATCAAGACGCTCGGAAAGCTTGTCGAGCCTCGCACGCTCTTTATCGATCAAGACGACCTCATGGTCATCTTCGATCAAACGTTCCGCTATCGCGGCACCAAAGCGCGACGCGCCCAGGATTGTGACACGCATGTTAGGGTCCTTTCATCCAACTGCGGGGGGCGAGAAGGACGAGAACAGCGATGAACTCCAGCCGTCCAAGCCACATCGCAAACGTGAGGGTGAGTTTCAGATCTGTGGGCAGGTCTGTGCCGACAAGCCCGGTCGACAGCCCGACCGTGGAGAGGGCTGAAATCGTCTCAAACAGAGATGGGCCCAGATCGTAGCCATGCAGTGAAAAATGGAAGGCCAGCGCGAGGGTCGCCATCACGTATATCATCAGAAGCGCAACCACGCCCACAATGACGGTATCCTCAACCGCGACGCCGTCTTGACGCAAGGGGGCAACAGCGCGCTCTGGCATTGATGGGGCGCGCAACGCATGCCGCGCGGTCCTGAGGATCAAACCAACCCGTGCAAGCTTTAGCCCCCCACCGGTGGAGCCTGTGTCGGCCCCCAGCAGCATCGCGATCAGAAAGATCAGAAAGATGGACCCGCCGAGCGGCATCGCTTCAGTTGAATATCCTGCTGTGGTTAGGGCTGAGACGAGATCCAGGTAAAGGCCCCAGCTCAAAGCTCTATCGGCAAGGGTATCCGCGGCTGCAAGCGCTAGTATGATCACTGCCAAAGCCAACAGGCTTAGCCCAACGCGCCGAACCGATCCCAGATGCCAGGCTGTTTGCCAATCCCCACGCAGCAGAAAGGCAAAACTCACCATTGAAATTGCACCGAGGACACAGGACGCCATCACAATTGTTTGGCCTTGTGTACTGTAAGAGGCCAGCGAATCCGACCGGGGCGCGAAACCGCCCGTGGATATGCCCGATAGAATAAGAACCAGGGCTTCTTTCCAACTCGGTAAAACAGTCCAAGCAATTGCGATCATCAGAATGGTCAGACCAAGATAGACCACTAAAAGCTGCCGCGCTTTTGTTCGGGTCGAGGCGATACGGTCGCCCTCAGCAATCCCCACCTGCCCCAGGCGCCGGGTTGGAATGCCTGCCGGAAGGATCAAGGCCAATACGGCCGTCGCCATGACAAGCCCGCCGATCCATTGCAGCCAGGCACGGAGGACATGTGCGGCAAAGGGCCAACTGTCTGGGTCAGAGGCTACAGAGAGCCCGGTGGTGGTCAAACCGCTCATGGCTTCGAACAGCGCGTCGAGGAGGGGCATGCCCAAGCTGACAAATGCCGGTACGGCGCCCAATGCGCCCAGAAGGAACACCAGCGCGACGCTGGCCATCGCCTCGACGGCGCGCAAATCCGAGGGGAGCGTTTTACGTGTTGCGATGGCATAAATGAGGAGCGCCACAACCGATGGGATTGCAAGCGCGATGGCCATCTCTCGCGCTCCGCTGATCGCCGCCCAGATTGCTGGTGGCGCATACAAGACGGTGAAAACCGGAGCATGTTTGGCGAGCGTCAGGACCACAGCTTGCGGTCGGGCGCGCACCCGCAACGTGTCGGCGCCGTCCCTTAGCCCTTTGGCTCGCATCACGCGGCGGCGCCTTCGGTGTCCACGGATTTCACCTCAATCGGATCATTCACCGTCAATGTGCGGTAGGGGAATGGGATTTCGATGCCCGCATCGTCGAGAGCGCGTTTGACGGCAGCTACCACCTGATCGCGGCTGGAGCGAATATCGACAGGTTGAGAGCCGGTCCACCACGTAATCTCAAAATCGATGGACGACGCCCCGAAGGCTTTGGCGAAAACCTGAATGTCTCGCACGTCATCACGAACGCTGTCGACGTGACGGACGGCATCTGCGATTACACGGCGCGCCTGGTCCACGTCTTCGCCGTAGGCGACACCACAGATGATGCTGGTGCGACGAAAGTCCCGGTTGGTCCGGACCTGAACAGGGTTGTGAAACAGATGCGCGTTGGGCACGACGACAAGCTGCCCGTCGGTTTGCCGGATATGTGTGTCGCGGATTGTGATCTGTTCGACCTGCCCTTCGACATTTTCGCAATGGATATGATCTCCAATCTCAAAAGGCTCGCGTACGAGGATTAGGATGCCGGCGAGGAAGTTTTCAAAGGTATCTTTGAAGGCAAACCCGATAGCGACCGATCCAAGACCTAGAGTTGTCAGAGCATTTGACGGCGTCACTGTGGGAAAAATGATAGTAATGGCCATGAGCGCCACGATCGACCAGCCCAAAACACTGATCAGGAGCAAGATGACATCCGTCAGGTTTCTGCGAAGACCAGCGCGGCGTGCGATGCGGCCTGTGAAAACCCGTAGAGCCCAGATCAGCAGAGCCGCAACAAGAATGAGGGTAACTGCAAAGCCCAAGCGCGGCAACGCGGCGAGCGTTGCTTCAGCCCAAGTTAAGACCACGTCACGCCAAATATCTGTAGCGCCGTCGACCAACGTTGTGTCTTGTTCCATGGTCTCTGAACGCAACAAAGGGGCGCAAGTTCCGTCTTAAATTAGGGCCGGGTTAAGGTCTGAGGCATGCGGCTTGTCGGTGCAGTGATGCTCAAAGGAAGCAGACCTGGGTTTTAATTGTCCAGAAAGCCCTCGTTAGGTCGAGAGCCCTGTTTGTAGAGATCGTGTTGAAAAAGTCCGTTTATTGGATGTCACGCTGCTGCTTCACTCGTTTTTGAGAGTGGAGGATTTAGCGGTGATGGGACCGAGGCAGGTGGCGCAAGGCGCGCCGTTTCATGAATTCTGAATTGAAGAGTTTGTGCCCATCGGTCATCTGCTTAGAGGCATGGATCGGTTCCCTGATTTATTGGAAGTTCGACCGCTTCCGGCTCCATCTCATAGCTCGCATGGTCGTCCTTCGATTGACCCTGAGTTGATGAGCCGGATGCTGTTGTTGGGCTATTACCAGGGCATTCGATCCGAGCGCTGTTCAACGGCTGCTTGGTCACACAAAGATGGACAGCAAAGTCAGGTATCTGGGGGTCGAACTCGAAGATGAATTGGCCATCGCAGAAGCCATTGAATCCAACCAATCGGGCCGTCTTCATGGGGCGGCCCAAAGCCGCCGTCCGATCACTGAATGGGATGCTGCAGCCGCAGCCCGCCTGGAAGGCATTCACTGTGCGACCGCTCAACACCTGTTAGCAACCACAAATCCAGCCATTTTGTGGACACTCGCCGCCGGTTCAAGGGTAATTTAGCCATCGCACCCATTGTGCCGCCGCCACATCGCTTCATTGTGGCACTCATCGGCGGCACTCTGATGGCGCGCCGCTGTGATGACGAAGGCGAGGGTGATGTGTCTGCGCATGATCTACTCCTCTGGTGCCGGATTTCAGCGTGGGCGGTGTTCACTCCACATGATAACTATCATGTCTTGGAAGACTTTCTGGACGCGCTAGTCGAGGACGGAGACGTCCAACAGAAGCGGATGGAAAGGTATCTGTTCCATGAGCGGATCAGGGAGCGGCGCAAGCGGATGGGGCGGTTGCCGGGGTCAGCGTCGGCGGATTTCGGACCACCGCCTATCGACCTCCGACAGAAGACGGCGCGCACCACGTTAAAGCGGAGGAGATAACCGAAAGAGCACCCCCATGCTTCGCACACTCCCCTTCGCCGCGGTCCTGATGTTCCCCGCGTGTTCGCTCATGGCAGAGCCATTTTATGCTGATGTCTGGGCCGACAACTGGTTCGAAATGCGGATCAACGGCACTCAGGTGGCCGAAGACAGCGTACCCATCACCACAGAACGGTCCTTTAACGCCGAAAGCTTCGTGTTCGAAGCGGAACGTCCCTTTGTCATCGGGCTCGTTGCGATGGATTTCAAGGAAAACGACACGGGCCTTGAATATATCGGGTCCCGTCGCCAGCAGATGGGTGACGGTGGTGTAATCGTTCAGATCCGCGACGCGTCGACCGCGACAGTAGCGGTCAGCAACGACGACTGGAAATGCATGGTCATACACACCGCACCTTTGGACAAGTCCTGCGAAAGCGACCCCAACCCTGTCGCGGGTGAAGGCGCCTGCGGATTTTCCATCGCCGCTCCACCGGATGGCTGGGATAGCCCGGACTTCGATGCCAGCGATTGGCCATCGGCCACGATCCATTCCAAACGGGCGGTCGATCCCAAGGACGGGTATGACCGCATCACCTGGGTGGATGACGCGGATTTCATCTGGGGGCCTGACCTTGAACAAAACAACACGGTGCTCTGCCGGGTGGTGGTGGAATGAAACGCGCCCAGATCCTTCGCCTGTGCGCCGCGACAGCATTGACCGTCACCGGCTGGGTCGGAGCGTCCGACGCGCATGAGGATCATTGCGCGGCCATCGCGGCGTCCGTGGCCGATGCAGGGTTCGACGATAGCGTGACAGTCACCTGTACAGAGACACATGCGATCATCGCATCCGACACCTTTCCGGAACATGAGATGATGACCGGTATTACCGGCACCAACGAACAAGTCCCCGTACCCGGCGAATACGCGGCACCGATCATACTGAATCCCGTTCTGGGCACGACCCCGCTTACCCGCGACGCGGCACTTGGGGTCGCCGTCAACGGCGTGCCGATCTACGACTACACGGCGGGGGGTGAAATGACGCAAGCCGACCTCGCCCACCATCAAGCGCACCATGACACGTTCCAGACCGGCCAGCTTGACGTATGTGGCGGACATGCCGGTCGTGGAGACGATTATCACTACCACGTCAAGCCGACCTGCATGATTGAACAGATGGAAAATGCAGGCGATAGCGCGATCATTGGCTGGGGCTTCGACGGCTTCCCAATCTACGGCGACAACAATCCCGACGGGTCTGCCATTCCGAGCGGAGGGCTTGATGTTTGCAATGGTCAGCCTGATGAGACGTTTGGCTATCGTTATCATACCTCGTCGGATGCCCCGTATATCGTGCAATGCCTGATGGGGAATGTGCCGGAGTTTGATCAATTGCCCCGTGTCGGACCACTCCGCGCTGCGGATGGCAGTCGCGTCGCACCGGGTCGCCCGCCCAGAGGAGGGGTGGAGGGTCTGGTGTTCCGGCTGTCCGAAGATCGGACCCGCTCCATGGACTATAGCTATCGCGGTGGTGACTATTACATCCGCTATGCACCCTCTGATCGACCCGGTTGCTACACGTTCGAGACGCGTACCGTTACCAACGACGGGCAACTGTTCGTAAGCGAGCTTTGCAGATAGACCACGCGTGTAGATAGCAGATTTTCCGGCAAACTTGCGGTCTGTGCAGGCGAGGTTACGATGTGTCTCCAGCGCCTGTCGTGCCGGGATAATGTGGCGATCCACGGTCGGCTAAAACGTCCTAATGGAACGCTTCGCCATACGGCTGGCAATCAACAACGGATGCGCGAGTTTCGCCCCATTGGGGTGGTACATCCGAGCTTGCCGTTGAGGCAGCGTCGCATATTAGAGAAAACAGCGAACGTGTAATGTTCTTCCGCCCGCGACCGTAAGAACCGGGCATGCCCTGCAATAGCGAAAACTCCACGCGGCCGAATTCACGGACAAGGGTAAGCCCGCCATTCTCCGTTTTCACTCAAAGGCCGGCTTTGCGTGTTCGCGCCGGAGATGAAGAGCGGTTTTGGCGCTTCCCTTTAGAAGACTGGGCGTTGGGTTAGCGTTAGATTTCAACGGCATCTTGGCTGGTTTGGCATCCATGTCGGACATGACCGATTGCCGTTCCCCACAAACCACCGAAAACAGCAACACAGATCTCAAGATGACAGGTGACGCGGCAACAGCGTCCCAGTCACTTTGTGTCTCCCAAAGAAAATCTGGTAAACTCTTGATATTAGGTCAATGACCTATTACCTGCAGATGAGACATTTGAAAGCTGAGCCGGATGCATGAAAAGTGAACCTGTTAAAAGCCCGAAGGGCGAAGAGCGGCGCGAGGCCATCGAGGCCGCCGCGCGACAGATGCTCTTGGACCAGGGATACGCGGGCGTTTCGCTACGGAAGATTGCGAGCCAGCTCGGAATGTCGGTCGGCAATCTGCAGTATTATTTTGCGACCAAGGATGACCTTGTCGAGGCTGTCATTCTCGGCGAGACACAAAAGCCCATCGAACTGCTCGGCGGCGTCCTTTGGAACCCCGATGATCTCGAAGCAAATGTAGATCACGCAGTGGGGTCGCTGATGCAATACTACGCAAGCGATGCAGGTCGTTTTTATGCCATTATGGAGGCGCTCGCGCTGCACGACCCGCGCTATGCCAAGATCAAAGCGGACGGCTATGCGTATGTGTTTTCGCAAATTGAGCAACTGATTGCGGTTATGTCACCCGACTTGCCGCTGCGCCGGCGCACAGGTCTGGCCCAGGTCTTGGTTGCGTTGATCGATGGTGCATCCTTGCAGGTTCAATTCGCACGTGGCAGCGCGCGCGGCGACGGCCTTGCGGCGTTGATCGATGATGTGTCCAAGGCAATTCAACACCTGCTGAAGATCTGGGAATAGCCATGCACTGGGCTTACCTGAGCATGGCAATCATCGCCGAGGTTGCGGGCAGTGCCGCCTTGAAGCAATCCGCCGGGTTCAGCAAACCGGGCTTTGCCGCCACGTCCGTGATCTGCTTTGGCGTTGCGCTGTTCTTCCTGTCACTCGCACTGCGCACCATGCCACTGGGGATCGCCTATGCGATCTGGGCCGGGGCTGGCGTTGTCCTTGTGTCCCTGTTGGGCGCATTAGTCTTTCGGCAAAGCCTTGATGCCGCAGCACTTGCCGGGATCGGCTTGATCGTATGCGGGGTCGTCGTCATCAACACGCTGTCGAACTCAATAAACCACTGATTTCCGACGTCAAAACGGAGAAATGCCATGCTTACTTGTTCATTCTGCGGCCTTGAGGCTCGGTCAGTCAGCGCGCTCCTGGCCGGGCCGGGCGTAAACATCTGCGATCAATGTATCGAGGTGGGTGTCCGAACGATCAAAACGCGCGACGCGCTGGAGGCACAGGGGCCAACCGCGGATCAGCAAATGGCACCGACGCATGATGACGAGAACCTGCTGCATCAAGCGGCTGCATCCTCAGCGCTTGTCGACAAATCCAGAACGCGCCTGCAAAGCCAAATCGACGAGCTGCGCAATCGCGGCATCGGCTGGGCCGCAATTGGTGCTGTGCTTGGCGTGTCCCAGGATGTCGCGCAACAGCGCTTTGAATAGGCGCCGCCCCACCCGATCAAACTCACATAGAATGGGGTTCCTATGACAACCGTTGCCAAGACACATGCGCGCGATGCCGACCTGCAAGACGTCAGAACGTGGCTGAACGACCTGACCATCCACATCAAGGATCGGAGTGTCGGCTCCGAAGGCAATCGTGACGCAACAGCCTATTTCAAGGCCCAACTCGAACACGCCGGCTGGGTGACACATGAACAATGGTTCGACGCACTTGACTGGTCCGGCGGGACTGCGTCGCTCAAGGCGGCCTGTGGCACATCATTTGAAGTGTTTCCAAGCCCCTATGCACGAAGCGTCGATGCAACGGCACGATTGGAAGCGGCATCCACCGTGGACGAGCTGGAACGCATCGAAGCCAAAGGCGCATTCGTTCTCTTACATGGCGCTCTCGCGGCACAGCCATTGATGCCAAAGAATTTTCCGTTCTTCACCATCGACAAACAGCAACGGATCATCAATTTGCTTGAGCGATCAGGGGCTGCCGCAATCATCACCGCCGCACCGTCGCAGAGCGGAAGGCCCCCGACCCCGCTCATAGAAGACGGGGATTTTGACGTGCCGTCCGTCTATATGACGGTCAAAGAAAGCGACAGGTTGTTGTCGTTCACCGGTCATCGCCTCGACCTCGTGTCCGATGCAGTTCGGATCGCGGGAAAAGCGGCCAATGTGCTGGGCCGCAAGAATGAAGGCGCCAGTCAACGCATTGTTATCACTGCGCATATCGACGCGAAAAAGGATGTCCCCGGCGCGCTCGACAATGCAACCGGTGTTGCCACCCTGTTGCTGCTCGCCAAACTCCTTGCAAGCTACACTGGCGGTCTTGGCATCGACCTCCTCGCTCTGAACGGTGAAGACCACTATGCCGTGCCGGGTCAGATCGCCTATTCGCGCGACATGGACGGCGTATTTGACCAAGTGGCCCTCAATATCAACATTGACGGTGTCGGGTATCGCGAAGGACACACAGCGTACTCTTTCTTCAATCTGCCCGAAGAAATGGGGCGTGCGGCCTCGATGTTGCTTGCCAACGCACCTGCCTCCTGCCGGGGGCTCGAATGGTTCCAGGGCGATCACAGCATGTTTGTGCAGGCGGGCTGCCCTGCCATTGCTGTGACGTCGAATTGGCTCCTCGAAAACATGTCCACCCAGACCATCACCCACACCGAACACGATACGCTTGATCTGGTGGATCCGGCCAAGGTTGTTGCCTGCGCGCTCGCCCTCAAGCGATTTATAGACGCCATCTCCTGACATCCCAGCCGTGAGTTTCACAGCTACGGTCAGGTCCGTTCTGAACACCGCTCCATTGCACCGCCACCGTTCCCAAGCCCTCGGTGGATAGGGCGCGCCAAAACGCGGGCGCTCTGCTGCATCAAGCGCCCGCTTGAGAGATGGACCGAGGATCGCCGGCTCCCCTTCCTGCCAGTTCAGGAGAAATGAAATCCAAAGTACCGGGGTCTCGACCCTGACTATTGGAGGTGCTTTGCACCCGTGCACAGAGCAGCGTCAAAAGTTTAGGTGTGGCATCGAACCCGGCGGCATGACCGTTCGCAGTCCCTTTTATCGCGGAGTGCTCATGTGCTCTCTGCGATAAGCGCCGGCAAAGACGGAGCGGACGAAGTCATAGTCGGCCGGCCTCTCACCAAGCGTCGGAAGAGACAGCGCCTCAAGCGCGAACGAACCGAAGGTAAGATCATATTTGTTGCTCAATCGTTCGATAGCATCGGAATAGGCCTGGCTTCCTGCGCCGTCCCGATCCGCGATGCGGTTGAGGATGGCATCAATAGTTTGCCCGGCCTCTTCGTTGGACCGGATCACCTGGCCAGGGGTGATAACACCTTCGCGTACACCAAGCTCATAGATCGGCTCGGTAATGCTGGTCACCGGGTTGCCGTGATTGCGGACATCATACACCCCGTTTGTCCCGAAAGTGGCAGCCGACGCTCCGATCTGCCAGGGGGATTGACCGTAGATCGCCAAGGTCGTGTCGTTGAGACTGGCGATCGCGTTGTTGCCGAAGTTCGGGGGCAGCGTCGGCGACTGGCGCTGCGCCTCAACCTGACGGCCGAAGAAATCGCCGAGCTTGTCGACGGGAACGTCAACGCCACCGATCTTCATCGAGGCGATTTGCCCGTCCTTGAACGTCACTTGCCCGCGATATCCGATACCCGCCCACAGATTGCCGCCCGTTGCGGCCGCAATCGCGCGCGCGCCCTGGGAAAAAGCCGGGTTCAGGCCAGCGCTGCCAATCGTCACCCCATCGCTGACCGAATAGGCCACGCCCATATTGACGCTCATCGTGAACGTGCCGTCTCCGTCACGTCCTTGGATTTTCTCCAAAAGGTTGCCTGCGGTCAGCCCGTCTTGCCTTGCATTGGCAAACAAAAGCAGTTTACCGATTGGGGTGGGAATAACGGCCGTCACCCCCACGCCACCTTCGTCGTTCTGGTTGTTCGCGGTGCCGACCACGGAAATGGCGCTCTTGATCTCTCCCCCGCCGGGAAGGAAAACGGACGGCAGTTTCGTGACCGGCCTGGCACCAAAGTAACTCGGCTGTCCCGTCTTCGTATTCACGAGCAGGAAATTGCCCCCCGCCACTTGGGGAAGACCCGGCGGTGCATGCGTTTCACCAAAGACAATTGCGTCGGGCGTAACGATCTCGCGGATAACATCACCAGCGTCTTGCGTACGCGCGACCTTGTCGGCCCGAGCGAATTTCTGGGGGTTCGAAACCGGATCCGCCTGATCCGGTGCGAAGGTCGGCGGGGTCGGCTGGTTTCGGTCAATTGTCGTGGTGGTCGACATGAAAATCTCCTCTCAGATCTCTTTGGCGATTGGCTTTGAAGCTCAGCGCCGATCTGAACAGAATGAACGACATGTCTTACGCTTGCCTGTCGTTGTCTACGAATTGACGCGAAAGAGAACATCGCGCGACAGCGCGATCTTGAACGGTGTCGCAAGCCCGGTGCGTTGCAGCCGCGAAAATGGCGTTATGTCGGTGTCGGACGGTATTACAATGTCGGAAAAGTCATAGTGATCCGCGCCGCGCAATCTGATGGCAACATCCTTCACGCCCTTGCCGTCGCGGAGGGCATCAACGCTTTCCAGAACCTTCGGATTGTTCAGCGACAGAAAGGCATCCCGGTTTTTCGACGGATCTATCTCGATCGACGCAGGCTCGGAAAAAAGAAGCGTTGCCCTGTTCTGCACGGGGTTTTCACTAAAATAGGCGCGGAATGCAGGCAACGTGTCGTGCGCGAGTTCCGGATAGCGCTCGGGCAGATGCCTGGTGTGTTCAGCACGGTTCAGAATGCCCGCGCTCTCGATCCGAGCAAGGTCAAGCCGAAACGGCGATCCCTTGCCCGACAGGAAGTGCCGGGCCAGCGCCGAGGATATCGGATATCCGCTCAGCCCCGCGGCCAGGGACATATCCGAGACAAGATCGACCATCTCCAGATCACCGGAGGTCGGACGGACGAGGCTCAGCGCATCTGCGGGGTCGGATGCCACATCCGGATAGCGTGGCGGTGAGGGAGGACCCACGAAACCAACGGATTGATTGTCGAACTGGATTTGCAGAAGCGTGATATCCTGCGCCCCGGTCCTTCCAGATCTCTGATCATCGTGATGCATTCCGCTTTGGACTGCTGCCATCACGCGCTGAAAGGTCTCGGCATTCTTGGCCCCATCCAGACCAGCCGATGCTTGCTGCGACTGTGTGGCCGGGAACACGCGGCTGATCTTCATCCTTTAGCCGCCTTCGCGGAAGACGCTGGACAATGTGGGCGGACGAACCGGCCGCTCCATCACCAGATGTGTCACGCGATATGTGCGCTGATAGAGAAAGCCGCGCCAGCCCGGTCTGGCGGTGGCACGGATCTGATGCGCGCCGATCTCGGCAGCCCAGGCCTCGATCCCGTCCATCAGCGGGCTTTGCCAATCCGCCCGCCCTTGCCCGGCGCAATGGGTGATCTCCACCATAGGCGCGCCGCAGGATGTGACATGGGTCAGTGCGACAGCCCGGATGCTTCCTTCGATGCTGACGACCCAGCACTGCCATAGGCCCTGCCGGATGGCGGCGCGAAAATCATCGCCACCCTCGGCCCCCAAGGTGCGCGACGCAAAGCTTTCGAAGTGCCATGTCAGCGCGGGTTCGACCTGATCGAAGGTATCAGGCTCCAGCCGGACGACCACGACCTGCGGGGCTGCCGGGGTATCGGGCGCAAACTCGCTCTGCTCTGACCAGTAAGTGCACATTGCTCTGCTCCATCAAGCAATCTCAAATACGGTGCGTTGGCAGGGATGACGCCATGGGCTGAACCTGAAGGATCGGGAGGGATTGGACTACAGCACGCAGCGCTTCGATCACCTGCCAAACGCATTTTCAGCTTACCGGCAAAGACTTGCCGTAACCTGACATCGCGCCCTCCCCCGGATATCATCTGATCAGGCCGCTGAACGTTGGCGGCTCAGCCGCAGGGTGGACACTGGAAAAAAAGTGTAACCCGGCACCAATTCCTGGCTCGAGATCACCTCCACCGTAATACGGCGCTGCAACAAAAATGCCCGCAGATGCCGGCGTAGATCGACGGCCACGAAGATAACCAGTTGCCCGCGATCGGGCGACTTTTTGTCTATGACGCGTCGCAACTTGGAGAGAAGCTCTTCGCATTCGTCCTCGGCAAAGCTCAGACTGGTTCCGATCACCGTCTGGTGCAGCCGGTCCCGCATCAGCGCCTCGGTCCCGTCTTCGACGATGATCCCCGAAATCATCCGGTTGGCATCGGCAACGCGGTCGCACACTTGCCGACGAAAGGCCAGGCGCACGAATTCAGTGACGTCTTCGCTGGTACGGTTGCCCCCGCCCCATTCGGCAAGCGCCTCCAAAAGCATACGCCTGTTGGCAATGGAGATCCGGTCGCGCAAGAGGCGCCGAAGCACGTCGGCAATCTGCTGAAGGCTTAGGGTATTCATGACCTCCTGCAGAAGCGCGCCCAGCGATTGCTCACACTCCGTCAGCAATTCCTGCGTTTCCTGAATGCCAATGAAGTGGCCGATATGCCCCATCAGCGCTTCATCCAAAAGCGCGAGAGCCGCCGTCGCAGGTGTGTCAAACGACAATTCAGCATCCTCAAGAAGCTGCATATGCCTGGCATCGACAAAGGTCGCGTTGCCGAAGGCGCGAGGCATCTGCCGTTTGTCCTCATCGGGGATTTCGCACGCCTCGAGCAGTTCGGCATCCGCCTCAACAATGAGATGCTTGGACATGATGCAATCCGACAGGATCGGGACGTCGTCGAACATGACCCGCACCATATCGTCGGCCATATCGGGCACGGTTTCGACAGACGCAGCGGGACAAGATACCCCCAACTGGTTTTTGACATTGGACCGCGCCGTTTCTAGTCCGGGGCCGAGGGTCTTGGCGTTCAGCTCATCCGCGAGCTTTTGCGAGACCTGCAGACGGATCGGCGTCGGTTCAGCTTCCTCTTCCGACGGCGGGCTCGCTTGGGCGCCTGTGTCCTTGGCACCTTGTTCCTCCGATTTCTCGGTGGCGCCATCAGCCGATCCTGTTTGCCCTGCCCGGTTCCAAGTCAGAAACGTCGCTGCCCCGAAGATGGCGGCAAGCAGGCCAAGGATCGCCGTCGGAAATCCGGGAATGAGACCCAGGGCCATAAGTGCCACGGCGGCAAGCCCCAAAGCGCGCGGCTCCGCGCCAAGCTGGCCGATAATGTCGGCACCCAGGTTGACCTGCGCCTTGCCCGGCACGCGCGTCACGATGGAGGCCGCCGCAAGCGAGATCATCAGCGCGGGCAATTGAGAAATCAGCGCGTCGCCGATTGACAGCAACGCATATTGGCCAATTGCATCCTGCGCCGTCATGCCCCGCTGAACGACGCCGATGGTAATGCCGCCGACCAGGTTGACGAAAATGATGATCAGCCCTGCGATACTGTCGCCTTTGACGAACTTCATCGCCCCATCCATTGCGCCGTAGAGCTGGCTTTCGCGCTGCAGAAGTTTACGGCGGCGGCCGGCCTCCTCGGCATCGATGTCCCCGTTTCGCATCTCTGCGTCGATGCTCATCTGCTTGCCCGGCATCGCATCTAGCGTAAACCGGGCGGCGACTTCGGCGATGCGCTCGGCCCCTTTCGAGATGACCATGAACTGCACGATGGTAACGATGAAAAAGACGACCAGCCCGACCACCACGTTGCCGGCGATCACGAATTGCCCGAAGGTGACAATGATCGCGCCCGCGTCGCCCTGGGCCAGGATCAAACGCGTCGTGGTCACCGAAAGGGCCAGCCGGAAGATGGTAGAGACGAGGATGATCCCGGGCAGGCTGGACAGATCCAGTGCATGCTTGAGGTAGATGGATGTCATCAACAACAGGATCGCAACCGCGAAGTTAAAGCCGATCAGCATGTCGACAATCACGGTCGGCATGGGCATGATCATCAACATCACGGTCAAAAAGAGCAGGAGCGCAAGGGCCGCATCCCGCGCAGTCGCCAGGATGTTGAAGGTCGAAAGAAGCTTGGCCAGCATTATGGGATCCGACGCCCGCTGATTGCGCCGAAACAGGCCCGCGCAGCCTCCCTTGCGCCGCTCCGCAGCAGCGTCAGCACATGCAGCACCTGAAATCGGCGGTCCGGTGTGCGAGTGCAAAGCTCTTCGGTCAAGCGACAGGCGGCGTCATGGCGCCCCAGCGCCTGATAGGCGCGGGCCAACTGGCCCAGCGCTTCGATGTCTTTCCGGTCACCCGTCAGGGGATGCAGCAGAAGCACGGCGCGCGACGGCTGCCCAGCGTTCAAGGCCGCGCCCGCCATCATCAGGATGATATGCCTCTGACGTTCCGAGATCCCCGGCAAAGGGCGCGCGCGACGCTTAGCGAAAGGGACAACCTTGCTCACTTTGGGTCCCCTAGAACGGACTGAGCGTCATCAAAACGCGCTTGCAGTTGGGCATAAAGCAGCGCCTCGCGTTCGAATTGCCGAACGGCAGCCACGTCGCGTCGCGTGCTGCTGGGGGAGAGCTGAGCCCTGAATTGTCGTGCAAGGGCGCGCAGTTCCGTGGCCATCTCATCCTGCGAAATGGGGGCAATCGCAATTGCCGACGGCGCGTCGATCTGCGTCGGTTCGGCACTTCTGGCAATGCGGCGTGCGGGACTTGTTTCGCGCGAAACTGATTGATTGGGCGCCGCGGGCAAGACGCGGTCGTCTATCCGCAGACCGTCAGGCCGCCGCGGGACGGACGGGGCAGTGCGCGGGCTTGCGGGTTTATGAGAGTATGAGGTGATCATAGTTTGAAGCGGTCGCCGCCATCATGTTCAGTATTCGACTGTTATGAGTTCTCCCTCGAACTCGAATACGGTGCTCGACACCCCGATCTCCCGGACACGCCAGCCGCTTGGCAAAATCGACCCGGCGTGAAACTGCGACCCGCCCACGGATATGGCGGAACGGTCGCCGGGCCAGACCGCCTCGATCCGGGGCGGGCGCAGCTTTTCGGGAGCCGATGGCGCGACGAAACGGGCATGGCTGCGCAGGGCAACATTGGGGCCGTGAACCCGGTCGAACCAATGGCGCACGCGAAGCCACTCGCCCCGTTTGGTCTCGTCGATCTCTCCTTCGACGAAAAGGGCGTCGTCACGGCGTATCACCGTGAGCCGATCCAGGCCGGATATCGCGGTGATGCGTGAAACAAGAGCCTTTTGCGCCTCCTGAAGCTCAACAGTGCGGTCAGGGACCTGCGATGTCTGCTTTCCAGTGTCTGCGGCCAAGGCCACCTGTTCCATCGCAGGTCCCGAACGGGTCTCGCGAGGTGATCCATCGACCGGGATCGCGCTGATGAAATGGTAAAGGAAGGCGCCACCAAATCCCGCCAGCATCGCCGTTACGGGCCCAAGTTGACGCAGCGGACTGGTGAAGCGTGTCGCAGGAGCCGAGGCGATTTCGTTTCTTGGCGGGAGCGTTGACACAGCCGGTTCGGCAGCCCGCTCTTCAACCTCGCCGAAATGGAGAACGGTTTCACCGATCGTGACCTCGAAAGGGCTTTCCACGTCGATCTCCATACCGGAGGGCAGCAGACCCCGGCCCGAAAGGGTTAAATCGGCTTCGACAGCGCGAAGCAGGAGGCCGGTGTCCTGAGCAATCAGCGTGAGCGCGTGATCGGGAAGATCGGACAAGGACAGCACGATGTCGCAGGCCAGCGCGCGGCCCAGGCTTATCCGATCCCGGTCTGCCCAATCGCAGCAGACCCTTGCCCCACGATGGGGACCGGACTGCACTTGAATTTCGACCGGCATGGCAGACCTCGCTCAAGACAGACTGAAGAAGGAGGTTGACCGAGCCACGCCGGTCAACCCGCGCTCTTACCGACGGATTATGCCGGGATGGTCATCTTCGCTGCGGTACTCTGCAGTTTCTTGCCCGCTTCGAATTCCTTGAACTGGGCGTTCCAGGCAGCGGCGGCATCGGATGTCTTGCCCACTCGGTCCTGGTATTCATTCGCGCCGGTGAAATCGACGCCGTTTTCGCCTTCGGACTGGGTGACGAGATCCTTGGCGGAGTTTGAGCTGATGCCTTCGGGCGGTGTAACGGACATTGTAAGTCTCCTTTCAATTAAGTCTTTCGTTCGGTTGATCTTCTGGGCGCGCCAAGGTCAGGCGCTGACCATTTCCCCGATGGCGGATTGAACGCCGGTCAGTGCG
The DNA here is from genome assembly GCF_004216475.1 of Thalassococcus sp. S3. Classification (GTDB taxonomy): domain Bacteria; phylum Pseudomonadota; class Alphaproteobacteria; order Rhodobacterales; family Rhodobacteraceae. Next base: position 3,971,327 of record NZ_CP022303.1, read on the forward strand.
GACAGGATGTCTGGCGAATTCGTCTGGCTTTGGCCGATGAGCGCCAGAACCCCTCGATACCCTTCGAGCAGATCGTCACGCTCTCCCTCGGTTACGCCGAAGCCAAGATCGCTGTCATCGGACAGGATGTTCGAGAAGATATCCGACGTGTTGGTCAGGGCATTCAGGGTGGAGCGCTGAAGCTCGGGCGTAAGCCCGGACTCGTTACTGGCGACCGCCTGGGTGAGATCCTTGGTGGAGTTCCCCAATGCGGTGATGGCCTCCTCCGAAGCACCCTCGTCGAACATCGGCGTGTCATCGGCGGTGATTTTCAGGCCCGCAAGCGTGAAATCACTGTCGGTGCCACGTGCCTTTGACAGCTTGATTTCAGCCGCATCCGTATCGACCGGAATATCGACTTTTCCGCCCGCCTTGCCATTGATCCGCATGTTGATGGACTTGCCATCCTCGGTCTTGATCTTGACATCGACGGCCTCGTCCTCTTCGAGCCCTTCCAGGGACAACTTGGAAGATGCCGTCCCTTCCGGAGGCCGGACTGTAAGGACATCGCCGCCACCGATACCGTTCTGGCCGATCGAGATGCTGTTGGTGTCCGGCATGAACTGAAAGCCGCCGGGTTTGTTGGAACTGACATAGTCAATCAGCTCCATCCCGGTCATCTTTTTGCTTTCGCCAGGCTTCAGACCGGTATCGCCGACGGTCTTGGGAAGCGACGGTTCCGAAGGTCCGCCCGTTTTGCCACCCCCGGCCAGCGCATTGTCGATCATCGCAATGATGTTTTGGGCCATGCCGAGAACCGTCGAAGGGTCACCCCCGCCGGGCGCGAAGATGTTCACCGTGCCGACGTTGCCAAACATCGGGGCTTGAGAGGCATTTGCGCCGCTGGATCCCGAATTGCTTGTGCCGAGGTTGTTTTCGACGTTCTGCGCCAGGTTCATAAGGCGCGCGGTCGAAACGTTGCCCTGTTTGTCATAGACGGTGTTGTCCAGCATCCGTGTCACAGCGTTCAGATATTGGCCGGTTTCGCCGTTTTGGCCGCCGTCGATCTCATTGTTCTTGGCGGCAACCTGATTTGACACCTTGCGGAAATGGGACATGGCTGTCGTCACTTCGACATCGCTCTTGCTGACCATGTCGGGCTTACCTGCAAGCGCATCGACCAATTGCCCAGCGGCCGTCGACAGTTTGAACTGATCGGCAGCCCACATTTGAAGTGTGCCCATGTCGCTGCTGATGCTGACCGGGGCGGGTGATGTAACATCACTCATCTTGATCTCCTTTCTGAATGATGTGGCAGTCGCACTTGTCGCGGCTGCCTTGGGTAGCGGCGTTAGGTGACGTCGAAGCTGTAAAGCATCGATTTCAGGTTCTGGTTGGCCTGCCGCTGCTGGATGGCATCCGCATCGACCTCCCTGTCGCCCGCACCGGTGTCGAAGCTGGAGATCAACTGGGCCACAGTATTGACCTGCTGAGCGCCTGGTACGAAACCGCTGAGCGGACCTGCAACCTTGCCGACCTGACCGGCAAAGTCTTTCACGCCCTCGATGACATCAGATACGATCGGGATCTTGATACCCATCTTGTTCTCCTTTCGGTTGGCCGGGCCTTGGTCCGGCGGCTGATGAAAGGACGTTGGAACAAGATGCTTGCGTGGACCTGACAGAACCGATCAAAAACCACGACGCGTCGCAGGAAGGGAAAATCATTGATCCCGACACGCTGTAAGGCTGCGGTCAACTGGCGGTGTTAGGCGTCGTGCTCATTCGTTTTCCGTGAGATGAAAGAGATCGCATGTCCACCACACCGCCCAACCTGCCCAAGCCACCAGCCCTCGTTGCAACCACATACGGCCTGGATTTTCCCGGTTCCGGGGTTGATGATCTTAATCCCGCCATTCTTCTTATCAGCTTGCTTGTCGGCATTTGGAATGGTGCAAATTACATCGGAAGCTTGCCGGGGGAGTTGGGCGCCGCCTTGCGGGCGGAGGTGGACCGTCAGGCGAAATTGCCCAATCACGCACGCCGAAACGAGGTAGAGAGAACCTTCGACAAGCTTGCCGAAGATCCCGTTTTGCAGCGCGGCACCGATGATCACGGTCGCACCGTCATCAAGAACGTCTTCAGCGGAGAGGTCATCGTTCGCAGGGCAAGCGCAAATAGCGTCGAGTTGCAGGCGGGGCCAGGATTGCAGGCCTATCTGGCCTCCAAAAATCCCGATCTGGCGGCGGCGCTCAAGCTTCCCGCTCCTCCGGTCGAGTTGAAGGACCCGCTTCAGCAGATGACCGAGATGTCCCGAAACCTCGATGCGGCCTTGAGCCAACCGGTATCTCCGTCACAGCCGACCGCTCCCGCAACGCCGGCCTATGACCCAAGCGCCGATCAGGCGCTGGTCCGGAAATCGTTTGACGCGAATGCCCTGGGTCGCAACGGGGGCATACCATCCGAAAAGCTGACGGAGGCGGTCAACAGGCTGGTCAGCGCCGGAGCACTGTCCGAAAAGGACGGTCGCTATGCGCTTGCCCTGCGGGGCGTGACCGACATTCAGCAGGGCGCGGACAAGCTGATCGACATTCAGAAATCGGTCGCGGATATCGGCGCCCCGCAATATGCAGGGCACTTCACCAATACCGGCGAAATGAAAACTGGACTGACCGAAGTCGCGCAGCGCTTCCAGGGCACACCGCTGGAACAGCGTGTTGCAGAGGTCGTCGCCTTGCTGGGACGTGCAGATGCCGTGTCACAGGCCCGGGCCACGGTGCAGGCATTCGCGTTCGGCCAGGATGTGCCAGAAAAGGCTGTGAACGATGCAATACATGTCCTCAAACAGCACGATCCGGCGCTGGCATCGTCCAGGGAATACCTCGGCTTGCTAGACGCTCTGCACGCCAAAAGCCGCAACCGAAATGAAATCAACACCGGGGATGGCGGTTCGGTAAATGATCCGAACGAAGAGGCCGGCGCGCAGCGTACGCCACCGCCCATTCCCGCCGATCACGATGCATGGGGCAACCCGCCGTTTGGCGAAACGCTTCCTCCGGCAGCGACACCTGACCCTGCGCGTCCCGGACCGAGACCGGCCGCACCGGAACGGGACCCGGACACGATCCCCGACTTCAGCCCCCCAGCCCGGCCCGGTGCGGTGCCCGGCCCGGTTCAGCCCGTTGCCGAAACGCAGCCACGGCCCGAAGTCGTGACGCCGGACGCGGTGGCCGCGGCCCCGCAGCCATCCGGCCCGCCGGGCAACAACAATGACGACCAAGAGCCCAAAACGATCAAGCAGAAGCTTGTCGATTTCTGGGCCACGTTGGGAGCCGATATCACCAAGGATGGTGTCGGCGCGGTCGGCGCCAACGCCATCGCCGCGACCAGCGCTGCGGTGTTCTATGGCGGATTGAAGGAGGTCCGCACTAGCACACCGCTTACCACTCAAAACGTGCAGGCAGAGCTGGCCAAGCTGCAGGCCAAGCCGGACGAGTATATCGGCGCGAACTACACCAACGAAGTGAACCTGCCCTATATCGGCTGGAGCGTCGGCGACAAAGCAGGAGGTCAAAGCCTTTACAACATCTCAGGGCATTTGCTGCAGCGCGACAACGGCAACGGCTCCATCGACACGTTCCGCATCGTGCCGGAAGACATGTATGACACGCTCAAGGAGCTGCAAAAGTCCGAGGGCATCATGTCGGACCGGGTTTTTGTACGCGAGCAGATCAAAGACAATGACGGTAAGGCAGTGACCGTCTGGGTCGAGATCAAGCCGCCGGCCCGTGCGCGTCTAGACGAACTGGTCGACGTTTCGCTCAAAGCCGAGAGCAACGAGAATGCCCCGGGCTTCGAACTTTCGCCACGGCTTCGGATCGGGACCGAATTCTACGACTTCTCCGCAAGCCTCTACTTCGGTATCGGACCCAAGCGCAAGGATGGCGAGTATACCGCCCGGCTGGGTATGGACCCGAACAATCCCAGCAAGGTCATCGATGGCGATCTGCGCTATCAACAGACAACGCGTCTGGCTGGGATCGGCGGCGGCTTTGCGAGTAATTTCAATTCCGACCAGATCCGCGACCTGACCGATCCCGACAGCCTGCTGAACGGCAAATCCGCCAAAGTCGGAGGCTTTGGCGTCGGTGCCGACATCATTGGCCGGACTAGATATCGCTTGGGTGTCATCGGTGAGGGCGGGTTCGGCGCGCAGCTTTTGCGGGCCCGTGAACAGATCGCCGGCGTCGAGATCGGAAGCTATCCGGTCTATGTGGAATATGACGGCAAGCAGCTCAAGAAATATACCGAATTCCAGATCTATCCCTTGAACGTCAAAGGCGAGTCTGGTCTGACCAATCCGCTTAAGATGGAGAATTACTTTAACAAGACAAAGCCGATCGACTTTGGCTCCCTGCCAAACGCCAAGGTGGGTTTTGACGTGGCTTATCAGGTCACCACGAAGGCCAAGAATGCGGGCCTGCCGGAGCTTCCGACCATACCTTACCCTGACTGGGAAACCCACAAGCCTCTGGCCGGAAAGATGGCCATCGTGGGGCCTGATCGGATCGAGGCAGCGGATATCACCGTCTCCTCTGACGTACTCTGGCAGGGGCAAAACAACGAGGATCGGTCGATCATCGACATTCGCCTGGCCGATGGCAAAGACGCCCGTTATCTCGAATACAAGGGACAGGCCTATATCGTCGTGCCGGACGAGAACGCGGTATTCAAGGCGCCGGTCAACGCTTATTCGATGTCGATGTATTCGATGGAGCGTGTCGGCGCCCAACCGCCCTCTCTGGTCAACAAGCGTCTCTGATCCCAGCGGGGTCAGGCCTGTGTAAGCAGGCCGTCCTAAAGACGTCGGCATACGGCAGCAGTGCCGTTTTCGAAAAGATCTCTCTTCCTCATCCAGAAAGGACACATGATGTCTGTTCCGCCCGTCACGCAAAAAGCACCCTCCGATATCCCGCCGGAACCCCAAAGCGAAGTGCCGTTCAACCCGATCCCACGCGACCGCCGCCTGCCCAAGGCGACCGATCTGCCCAAGACGATTGATCTGGGCGACCTGAAGGTCAAACCGCTGCCCGAAGGCCGTGGCGGCGCCGAGATTACGGCACCCGTGACACCATCGACGGACGTCACAATCGGCGGCAAGCTGGGTGAGCCCGCGTCGGTCGGTGTCTCGCAAGATGCCGGTCCCCTTGGCGTCACCATCAAGCGCGATCTGTCAGGTCCCCCAAACACGCGCGGAGAGGTGGAAGCCACACTTGGCGATAAGGAGGACGTCAATCTGAAGGGCACGGTCGAGATCAATCCCTCTGCCGACAACAAGGTCCGCGGGTCGGCCACGTTGACCGTACCACTGGGCGATAACCTTTCGGTCGAAGGGTCGGTCAAAGAAAGCGCCGATGGCAAATCCGCGTCGGGTGAAGCGGTCATTCTCTATCGTAAGTAGTGGGCGCATCTGCCATTTGCCTTCCAGTGCAGTGCAAGGCGCGGAAGGCAAATGGCGGCTTGCAGATATTCGTTGGTAAATTCCGCAAGACAATTCTTTTGTATATTAGCGACGTACAATTCATTCCCCGCTGCAATACAGGCAAAAATCCGCCGTAATTTCCACAATTGAGAACATCGTTTCAAAAATGCTCTAACAGTTACCTGCGCTGTGTTAAGTATACGCAAACGCGGGCGATAATTCAGCAATAGACTGAGGCCGCCCACAGGCACGAGGCAGTGAAATGTATATCAGGCTCGCCGTTTGCGGAGCGCTATGCGCTTTGTTGATCGGGTGTGATCGCACGGACCCCAATTCCGACAGGCAATCCCAAGCCGATCTGGAAGACTGGAGAGCCCGGACAATCCTGGGCGGTTCGGACCCCGCAAGGGTCGACCGACGGGAGGGCCGCATCTTCGGAGCCCGTCGTCAGCGCAATGACAGCGCGTCTCTTTTCCCAGGCCGTCAGCCCATTGTGCGGCAAAGCGAATTTGCCGACGAAGACGGCGCCGCCCTGGTCGATCTGAACCTCATAGACGTGTCGATCGAAGATGCAGCAAAAGCCTTTATCGGCGACCTGCTCGACGAGAATTACATGGTCGATCCTTTGGTCAGCGGCACCATCAACCTCGAATCCGCGCGCCCGGTCACCCGCACGACGGCCATCGAGGCTTTTGAAATCGCGTTGCGCCAGAACAATGCAGTACTGGTCCGACGCAACGAAATTTTCACCATCGTTCCCGTGACCGCCGACCTCGCTATCAGTACCTCGACAGCGCGCGACGTTCTTCCCGGCTATACCCTGCGCGTTATTCCACTGCGCAACATTGGCGCGCAGGAAATGGCGGCCATTCTTGAGCCTTTTGCACAGGATGGAATTGTCGGTATTGATGCGCAACGCAATATTCTTGTGTTGGCGGGAACGTCGGCGGATCAAAGAAGCTGGCAGGACACGATCAACAGTTTCGATGTCGACTGGCTGGCCAATCGGTCCGTTGGACTTTTTCCGATCCGGGGCCGCTCTGCCCAATCCATCGTAAACGGGCTGGAGCGTGTGGTTGAATCCGACGAAGACTTTCGTCCTTTGGTCGTGTTTGAGGTCATACCCGAAAACAATTCAATTTTGGCCGTGGCGAAAACACCCCGCGCCCTGGAGAACATCGCCGTCTGGATCAAGCGGCTTACGCAAGACAGCACAAATGACGCCCAGATCTACTCGTATGACATGCGCTATGCGCGCGCCGAAGACATCGCGCCCACCTTGTCACAGATCCTTGGCATCGCGGTTGAAACTTCGCAAGCGGTGGAAGAACCGGATGATGCTGCCGTTCTTTTCGCCCGCACGAGCAACGACCAAAACGCCACCCGCGTAGTTGCGAGTGCGGCCAACAATACGCTCCTGATCCGGGCCACACACGACGAATATGAACGTGTTCTGGGAATTCTGCACCGTCTTGACGTACCCCCGCGCCAAGTCCTGGTTGAAGCAACTATTCTTGAGGTGTCGCTGGACGACAACCTCAGATACGGGGTCCAGTACTTCTTTGAAGGGGGCGACGGTACGATTGGTCTGACACGCGGCAGGCGTGCGACGATCAGCCCGGAACGACCCGGTTTCAGCCTGACGCTTGGCGTGCCGGCCAACGTGATCATCGACGCGCTCGACGATGTGACGGAGGTCAACGTCGTATCCTCCCCCAACCTGATGATCCTGAACAACGAAGCAGCGCGTCTGGTGGTCGGTGACCAGGTGCCGATCGCCACGCAGCGCGCCAATGACCGCTTTGCCGAAACGGGCATCGCTGTCGAAACGGTCGAGTTCCGCGACACCGGTGTGATTTTCGACGTCACGCCCCGGATCAACTCTTCAGGCACCGTGGTTCTGGACATTCAACAGGAAGTCAGCTCCGTCGGCCCGAGATCGGGGGAGTCGCTGACGCCTACCATCTCTCAGCGGGTCGTGTCGTCCTCGATCGCCGTCGATACCGGAGAGACCATCGTGCTGGGCGGTCTTTTTTCCAAGGAAAACAGTCTTGGCAATAGCGGAATACCCGGTCTAAAAAACATCCCCGTCGCCGGCAATCTCTTTGGGCGCACGAACAAGCGGTCGCGGCAAACCGAGCTTTTGGTCCTGATCACGCCAAAGATCGTGAACAATCCGATGGATGCAAGGCAGGTCACGTCGCAGTTAAGGTCGCGCATCGAAGCTTTTGACGTCGATGACGCCACGCTCCAAGCGAGGATCCGGCCCATGCGCACGGAAAACTCCGCCTTGATCGAAGCGCAGGGAACGGACGGTTAGCCCGGGCCTTATCCTTCTGGAAGCTGTCCAAGGTGGATTGCGCGGGCAACCTCTCCGTAAAGATCAGACGGGACAAGCTGTCCGGGGGCGCATTTGCTTGCCAACGTGTCGGCCAAAGTGGTGCTGTAATAGAAAGGAGTTGCCCGTTCAAAAGCGGATCGCATGTTCTTCAACGCCGTCTGGTTGGCTGAGCGGGACACGACCACCGGGATCGGCGTATCGCCTTCGACGTAGCGAATGCCGATGGCGCGTTTCTCGTGATAGATCACAAGGGTCGCTTGTTTGATCCCGAGCTTCTGCGCCGGGCCCTGGCTCATCTCCCTGCGCAGGCGGTTTTGCTCTTGCTTTATCTCGGGCGATCCGTGGATGTTTTTCTGTTCCATCTTTGTCTCCGTTTTGGTCATTTTCTGCTGGTCGAGGAAAAGGTGCTTTTGAACCGGCATATCCAGCGCGCCGATGACAAGAACGATGGCCGCCATCGCAAACAGCAGCATCTGGGTGAGCGCATGAATGGCCACCAACGTGCAGTCGAGCCCGCACGGCGGAAGATGGATCAGCGTCCCGACAGCGCCGTTCGAGATCACCCAGCACGTCGCACCCAGCAGAACGAGCTTGAGCAGGGTCTTCACAAAGGCGACGATGGCCATCTTCCCGAAGATGCGCTTCACTCCGGCGATGGGCGACAGGTTCTGCAAACGCGGCGTCAGCGGGTCGAGCGAGAAGACGATCCCCTGATTGACGACGATCTTGCCAATGATCAATTGACCAACGATCGCGGCCAGGAGCGGGATCAGCAGGTTCATCGCGACGTTGAGATAAGCGATGGCCAATTCCAGAACGACCGCGTCAAAGGGCTCACTGGCACTGGCGGTCGTCACCACGATGGTTTCTGCCAGTTCTTCGAAGAGCGCCGGCGCGCGGGCAAGGATCACGGCGATGCCGACAAGAAAGCCCAGACCGATGGAGAGATCCTGATATTGGGCAATTTGTCCCTTGCCGCGCGCATCCTTCAGCTTTTTCGGGGTGGCGGCCTCGGTTTTCTCTTCGCTGCTCATGGCGTCAGCATCCGTTCAAGTTCGAAAAGAACCAGGGCGCGTGTGGGCAAGGCCTCGCGCATGTAGCCCAGAAGAGTGCTGGCATAGGCCAGAATGAAAACAGCAAAGATCAGGTTCTTGAAGGCAGCGCCCGTGCTTTGCCCCACCATGTTGGGCGCAACCTTTCCAAGCCCCGCAACGGAGAGATCGGTGATCAGGAACAGAACGATGAACGGTGCCGCCAACGCCATCGCGGACAAAAACATCAGGTGGATCATCCGGATCAGACCGGAAAAGCTGTCGGTCGTGAAGGCAGGCATGTATCGGTTGAGCGGCCAGATCTCATAGCTGCCGTAAAGCGCACCCACCAGCGTCTCCATCCCGCCGGACGAGACGAAAAGCGCCAATGCGATAAAGCCGAAAAGGGTTCCCGACGCGGTCGCCTGTGACTTGGCGCTTGGGTCGTCGGTGTCCGCGTTCACGATCTCGCGCTGTGTGTCGGTGATATCGCCGGCGGCGCGGATTGCAAAAATGGGTGCACCCATGAAAAGGCCCATCAGCGCGCCCACCGCGGCTTCTTTGAGAGAAAAGAAGGCCACCTGCAAAGGGGAGCTGAGATCGAGGTTCAGCATGTCCACGCTCATCGGTGCCTGAAGCGGCAAGGCAAGTGCGATGGCAATGGCGCCTTTGGTCGTCCGCCCCAGCTGCACGCGGGTGAAAAGCGGAAAGACAAGCATCAGCCCGTATATGCGCCCCGACAGCAGGGCAATCGCGCCGATCGGCCCCCAAATCGCTTGCGAGAGCTCGTTGAGAAGATCGAAATCGAACGCGCTCATCCGGGCCCTCCACCGTTACCGCACCATCTTGGGAAAGTCGCGGAAAAGCGTTTCGGTGAACTCCGACAACGGATAGAGCAGCGACCCTCCGACAGCTGCGTAGACCGCGATGACCACGAACAGTTTGACCGATTGCGGCAGGGTCTGATCCTGGATTTGCGTGGCGGTCTGCAGGATCCCGATGAGAAGCCCGCCAATGATCGCGGCCCCCAGAGGGATGCCGATAGCCACAAGAAATATCGAAAGCGCTTCGAAAATCGGAGCGAAAAGGGTCGAGCCGCCCATCATTGCGCTCCGGCATAGCTGGTGAGCAGTCCGGTCAGGATAAGCGTCCATCCTTCCACGGAGACAAAGAGAAAGAGCTTGAACGGCGTCGAGATGATGCTGGGGGTCACCTGCGACATCCCCATGGCCATCAGGATCGTGGTGACAATCAGATCGACGGTGACAAAGGGCAGATAAATCAGGAAACCGATCTCAAAGGCCCGCCTGAGCTCGGCCATCAGAAAGGACGGGACGAGGATGACCAGTTGATCCGGCGCCGCGCTCAGATCGGCGTCAGCTGGCCAGGCCTGCTGCGCGGCAGAGACGAAAAAGGCCCGCTCCTGTTCCGTCGTCAACGCCATCATGAAGTCACGCAGCGGCACCTGCGCGCGCTGAAAGGCGGCGACCCAGGTGTCGAATGACGTAAAATCCGTCCCGCCTGCCTGGATTTCCGTGATCATCGCGCTGGCAACCGGCGCGCCCACGAAACCCGTCAGCGCAAGCGCGATGGTGTAAAGCACGATGTTGGGCGGAGTTTGCTGGACGCCAAGGGCGCTGCGCAGAATGAAAAGAACGACGGCAACCTTCACGAAGGAGGTCGTTGCAAGCACGACAAAGGGCATCATGCCAAGACCCAGAAGGATCGTCAGCATGGTCAGGATCGTTGGACCCTGGTCACCCATGGTCGCAGAGACGAACGATCTGGACGGCGACCGTATCGCCGATCTGGACCAGCGCCCCCCGGGCAATCCGCCGACCGTTGGCCAGCAGCGCCACATCGTCCAGCGACAGATCCGGAAGGTCGATCAGCTGACCCGGGCCTAACCGGTCAAGCTCGTTTATGGTCAAGCCGACACGGGCCACCTCGATCCGCAAGGTGACGGTAATGTCCTCGATCATACCGGTCGGCAGGCTCAGGTCCGCCTCGTCCTCGGTTGATATCTCAGATAGCTGTTCCATGCTCCAGGTCTCCTCAACGACAAGCTGCCCCGCCTCAATCCTAACCGGCGCGCACCAGCCCTGCAGGCAAAGCAACCCTTGGTTCGGATGGATCGCCCTTTGGGGAAGGATGACATCCTGCACTTTAAGCCCCCGCAGATCCGCAACCGGGATCCGGCAGCACCCGATTTCGAGACTGGGGAAAACCGGGATACGGTCCTTGGCCGTCCCAATCCGATTTGGTCTGGATCGCTTGAAGATCTCTGCAAGCGCACGGGGCGTGTCGCAGATCAGCCTGGTGCTGACTGTCAGGCTCTCGAGCTGGAACGCTATGCCTTCCACCAGGGACTGATCGGGGGGGTCTGATACCCCGACACAGGTGGTGTGGGACATCGCCTTCGACTCAACACCGGTCAGAAGACGGTCGAAAGCTACGTCAATCGTGTGCGCGGCCGTCAGTGGGTCCGACAGGCTCTTCAAGGCCGCCCGCCCGCCTTGGCGCATCACCGCGCCGCGCACGAGGCGCCAGGGCACATAAAACCCAAGCTCGATGCCCGAGGCCGAAAAGCGCAGGCGACAGGTCTCGGCAACGGGATGGAGGCCCGGCCTGAGCGACGCGAAGACCTCCAATTCGTAAATCTGTGAGAGGATGTCGCTCAGCACCGAAACACGGGATGCCCGGATTGCGGTCTCCGCGCTCTGGCCCGGCGTCTGCTGTGTCAGACGGAGCGGAACCGGCTCGCCGAAAGGGAGGCTGGCATGCATCATCACGGGCTGCTCCATGACTGATATTGTTCGGCAAGCGCATCATCGGCAGCGTTGGCCCTTCGGCGGCTCAGCCGGCGGCGTTCCGGTTTGACCGATGTGTCGTAAAACTGGGCGATGGCCTCAGCGGCCCGGCGGGCGGCCTGTTCTTCGATCTGCGCGCGCTCAAGCGCCTCGCTCGCCTCAGACAGCGCGTCGATGCTTTCTCGAAGCTGATCGGCAGCCCTTATGACGGTCTGCTGTATCGCTTCCAGCCTCAGGGCAATTCCATGGAACCGCCCGTCCGCCAGCGGTTGACCCGGCAAAGCGCGGTAGAGTTCCGCTTCGGCCTCCTGTGCCTCCCGCCGGGATATATCCAATTTCTGTCGGTCCTCCGCAGCGACTTGGCTTTGTTTCAGCATGCGCCGCCTTTGGCGCGCCACGGCCCGCTGCGCCTGTTCCGCGCGCCGGATCTTGAGCCGCTTTAGCTGGTCAGCAGTCTCGATAGTCGCCTCAGACATCGACATTGTTCGAGTTGCCCTCCGCCAGTTGCGACATGATTTGCGCCAGTTGGTCTCTGGTGTCGGAAAACGCCTGCGGCATGTTCGCGTCCTGAACCAGAAAGGCGCGGATCGCGGGATAGAGCGCGATGGCCCGATCGGCGACAGGATCCGAACCAGCCTCGTACTCGCCGCAGCGCACCAGAAACTCCACGTCGCGATACGCCGCCAGCATGCGCCGCAGATCGGCGGCTTCTGTCACATGCTCACGGCTCACAACCGCATCCATCAGGCGGCTTCGGCTCCGCAGCAGATCAATGGCCGGATAGTGATTTTCACGGGCCAGCTCTGCGGACAGAACCAGATGACCATCGAGGATCCCGCGCACCTCTTCGGCAACGGGATCATCCTCGCCATCGCCTTCCACGAGCACCGTATAAAAAGCGGTGATCGTGCCCTTCGCCGCCGGGCCCGCACGCTCTAAAAGGTCAGGCAAGCCCGAAAAGGTCGACACTGGAAAGCCCCGCCGTACCGGGGCCTCACCTGCGGCGAGGCCCACCTCCCGCTGCGCCCGAGCAAAGCGGGTCAGGCTGTCGATCAGCAGCAGGACGTTCTGCCCCTGGTCCCTAAAGTATTCTGCCACGGATGTCGCGGCATAGGCGGCGAGCATACGTTCTCCGGCAGGCCGGTCCGAGGTCGACGCCACAATGACGCCGCGCCTGCGGGCGGTATCATCAAGCTGATGTTCAAAAAATTCCCGAACCTCCCGGCCGCGTTCGCCTATCATGCCAATGACGCAGGTCTGGGCGGTGCATCCCTTCACGATAGAGGCCATGAGCGTCGATTTTCCGCCGCCCGCCTCGCCGAAAATACCCACGCGCTGTCCGATAGCGGTGGTTGCGACGGCATCGATGGACCGGACACCCACGGGAAAGGGTTTATCAATGACGGGCCGGCTCATCGGGTCTGGCGCGGCGGCATGTGCCGACACGTCCCTACCTGATCCCGATATGGGCCCTGCCCCGTCGATCGGCGTCAGTCTCGCATCCACGACCCGTCCCAGAAGATCCGGACCGGCGCGAAGGGTGAGCCCTTCGCCGCACGGGCGTACCATCGTTTGCGGCCCGATCCCCGTCAGGCTCCCAAGCGGGCTCAAGATCGCGGTATCGCCGGAGAAGCCGACGATCTGCCCCTCTATCAGCATCTCACCCGCATCGTCGAGCAATTCGCATATCGCACCGATCCTGCCATGCGGGACATGCGCATGAACCACCGTCCCGCGAACCGCTGTGACCTGGCCAAGCGGGCGACGCGGTTGATGCCGCTCAAGCCTTTCGCTGATTTCCGAGAGAAATTGCGCGCCCGTCATCGGCTTGCCCGTGTAGTCAGCGCCGTCTGGATCGCGCGCAATTGTCTGTCAGGGTCGATGGCGATGCGGTCCGGGCCGACTTGCAGGGTAATGGCATTTTTCGGATCTCCGGGATCGACCTCCAGGGTAATCTGCATCCCCGATGCCATGATTTCAGCGTGGATCGCCTGCCGTATGTCTTCGGGCATCGCGGCCGGGATGCACAGTCTCATCTCATCCGCCTGCCGATGCTCGGCCAGAGCAACCTTTACGATGCGGCCCAGCCGGTCCGCCTCTGGCATCTCGCCGATCAATTGTCGTGCGATCTTGAGCGCAAGGGTGATGAGGGCTTCGTCCTCCAGCGTGCGCGCCTGTCGCCACGTTCGCATCTCCTTCAACGCCTGATGGAAAGCCATCTCCATGCCCAGGCACTGACCGATACGAAACCCCTTCGCCATCGCCCGGAAATATCCCCGCCGGAGCAGCCGTTTGCGATCGCTGAGACGCGCCTCAAGCCGGTTTTTAAGCCGCGAGACAGAGCACAGATCCGCGATTTCGGCGGCGCGAACAATCTGCCCCGGTTGCGGGGTCGGAACCGTATCGGGCCAATCAAACCGTCTCATCTCTGGCCCTTTCAGAAAAACGGTGTGTGACGGCCATCTGAAACGCCTCGATGGCGGCCTCCGTCGGTGCGCAATCGATAGCGGCTGGGCCCCAGATCACGTCAAGCCACCGCCTGTCCATCTCGGGTTGACCTTGACGCCAAGCCGCTTCCGCAAGCTTGCCCGAACGCTCCACCAGATCCATGACCCCAGTCAGATCCGCAGCATGGGTCCCCATGCGTTGGGCCTGGTTCAGGGCAAGGGTCCAGCCATCCGCGCAGATAACCTGCGTTATTTCGGCGATGACCTCCCGATTAAGCAGACCCGCCAGCGCATCAGCCTGCAGGACCGCACCTGCCAGCATCGCCAGCCCGCTCCGTTCATCTGCTGACATCCGCAGTAGAAATCGGCAGGAGGATGTTGGAGGGTCCATAAGGTTGTGGCGTTCGCGCAGACGGGACCTGGACAGGCGCTGTAACCGCGCGCTCTGCTCGATCACCGGGCGCGCCCAGGACATCTTCACCGTTAGTGCATCCAGACAGCACGCCAGATCAATGAGGTCGTCCGGCCCCGAGATGTTTTGCGCAAGCTGGTTCATCCGGACACGCCCTCCTGGGTCTTTCGCGCTTCGGCGATCACCCCGAAATGCGCTTGAGCTGGCAGCGCATTCCCTGTCGACCTTCCATCGTCGGCCTTCCTGCGCACCCGCAGCAACAGCGTGGCCCCGATAAAGAGCACCGTGATCAAGGTCGCCGCAAAGGCCCAAAGGGATGCTGGTGTCTTCTTGGCTGCCGGACCTGGCGGCTGAGGCTTTGTCACCGGCTCGGCCATGCCCTGAACCAGGAAAACCGACACGTTGTCATAGTGAAGGCCTTCGATACTGTTGGCGACGAGGATCTTGATCTCAGGCACCATGTCGCGCAGGTCGGTCCCTTCGACATGGCGCAGAAACACAGAGGCGGACGCCGCTTCGCGGGGTTTGCCGATGACTTCTTCGGATGGCAGCACCGCATGCACGCGGGCCGAAAGGACACCATCAATTTCGGAAAGAGTGTGAGACAATTCCTCGGAGATCGCAAAAACCAGACGGGCCCGTTCCTCGACTGGTGAAACGACGAACCCGTCGCCGGCGAAGACATCGCTCAAGGTTGCATAGCTCTTGCGGGGAAGTCCCCGGTTGTCCAGGACTTCGATCGCCCGGGCGAAATCGTCCTGATGGACTTGCACCGTCACCTCGGAAGGGCTGGTAACGACCCGGCTTGCTGAGATGCCGGAGGAGGCAAGCACCGCCACGATTTGGTTGGCATCCCGCTCCGTCAAGTTGGTGTAAAGATCGGTCTGACAGGCCGAAAGCGCGGCAAGGCACCCCACCATAGCGAGACGACGAAAACGGGCGCATGCGTCAGGGCCGGGCATCACATCAGCCCTGCGACAGCTTATTGAAACCCTGGCCGGCGGACTTACCGATGCCGATTGCGAAATTCACCAGGTTGGCCTGATTGGCGATCCGGTCGTATCGCATGAGTATTTCGTCCGCCGCTGCCAGAGATTCCTTGAAGTCAGGTCCCTTCCGGTCTTCCGGGGACCGCTTTGCGGCATCCTCGGCATTCGGACCGTAAGCGACGCTCACCTCTGCATCCTGGCTCAGCAGACCGCTCGTCAGGGGCCTTGAGACCGCAAGATCGACGCTGGCGATCGATTGACCGTAACTCCGCATCAGATCACCAACCTTGGCGTCTTCTGCCTCCGGATTGCTGAGCGTCTGTTTGGACAGATCTCGCAGATGTTCGGCGAAGGCCGATGCATTCTGGTCTTTGGGTTCGATATTCTGATCGCTCACAGGCTCGTTGCCCGTGAGCGCCGATGCGCCTTCAAGTCCCATGACATCCCCGATCATCGTAGCTTCGCCGGGAAGGTATGAATGCAGTCTTACGGCAACCTGACAGCATTCAAGCTGGCGGATCCGGACACCGTTCCCTAGGCTCGGCATGATATCCGAGCAAACGTTCCCAAGGGGGCTGTTGAGCAATGCGATATGCGAGTTTGATCCGGCACGGGCTAAGACATCTGGCTGTCATGACCTGCCTCATACAAACGGCCGATGCGGCCCCCCTGCCCGACGGTGACCCTGTCTCGCTGGCGATCATTCATCAGGATGTGAAGGATGTCCTTCAGGATTTCAGCCTGAGGATCGGCATACCCATCGGCGTATCGCCCGATGTCTCAGGCATTGTCCGTGATCTGAAAGGTTCGTTCGCGCCACGGGACTTTCTGGATAGGCTGAGCACACGGCACAAGCTTACCTGGTACTATGACGGCGATATCATCCATGTCACGCCCGTGTCTGCCAATCGCACCCTGCTGATCGAATTGGGACTTGGCGATTTCGACGCCCTGGCACGTACTCTGAATGATCTTGAGATTGCCGATGACCGCTATGTCGTGCGCCGGACACCGGATGCCCGCGTCGCGCGGCTGTCAGGGCCACCGGCCTTCGTAAATCTGGTCGAAAAGACCGTGGGTGTCCTTCCCTCTTCAACACCCAAGCCGCCCGCTGCGGTTCAAAACCCTCCCACAGTTCCAAGCCGGCCACGCTTCTGCATCGGCTGCTAGGCTGCGGGCGTCAGGCTTTGGTCAGATGCCTGTGTTCAACTCAGAACGGAGCGGTGACGCATGACCGTTCGGCACATTACGTCTCATGATCAGAGCCAGGAGGAACCAATGGCCACCATAGACAGTCTTCAGGGCAATTCACCGGTTCAGACGGATGCGATTGCATCTGTCGCCGAAGACACCAAAGCGAAATTCACCCTACCGTCCAATAGCGGCGAAGCGATCAACTTGATGATTGGCGACGGAGGAAAGCCCATCTCCAAGCCCGGGGGAGATGACCCGCTTAGCGTCGATAGCCTGGTCGACTCCCCGCAGGATGTCTCGAAATACCCCAACACGGCCGAAGGCGCGCAACAGCGCGTCAACGACGCGGTCAGCGGGCTGCAATCGTCCTTCGGAGAGTTGCAAGACGCACTGAAAACGTTGGAAAGCTTCAATAGCAAAACGGCAGGACCGGAAGGCACCGAGAAAGGCGATGGTACACCCGAAACCCAGGGCAAGGACGCCGCTGAGAAGGCAGAAAAGGCCAACGAGGCAGAGGAAACCGAGAATGACGAGCAGACTGTTCTGCTGAAACTTCTGCTTTTGCTGCTAAGGATGCTGGGCGACAAAAACATTCCTCAGGAAATGAAGGATGAGATCAAGGCATTACTTCCGCAGTTGGCCAAAAACCCACAGCTTCAGGAGCTGATGGGAGGCGCGATGGGCACCGAGGCCGGCAAGCCGTAAAGAGGCCCGCAGGCCCGATCTGATCTGGATCGGGCCTGCGCTTTTATTTTAGGGCTAAACATTTATTCAAGGTATATCATCTGAGATTTCATGCTTATTCCTTAAATTGGCGAACTTTCGCCATATGTCGGTTATTTGCAAGACCGTAGAGCTTCCATTCTGCAAGGCTTGGGTAAGCTTTGGTGAATAGTAACGACAGGGAAGGGATTTACGGATAAAGCCCAGGGTAAAACCCCGTCTTTCGCTTCCGGAATAGAAAAGCCACTCCTTCTCTAAAACTCTGGAATTGGATCAGTTCTAAAATGAAAATTCTGCTTTTAGAAGACGATCTGCAATGTGCTGACTTGGTTCGGTCTTTTCTGATCCGAAGCGGCTTCGTGGTTGACCACGCGGATCGAATTGCCGATGCGGATGAGTTCGTCGGGGCCGCCACCTACGACGCTATGATCCTTGATCGTAATCTTCCCGATGGCGACAGTCAGTCTTGGCTCAGCCAACAGCGCAAAAGGCACAACCGTACCCCAGCGATCTTTATGTCCGTCTGGTCCGACAGCGATACGAAGATTGACGGTCTCGATGCTGGCGGGGATGATTATGTTCCCAAAAACATACCGTTAGAGGAGCTCGCCGCACGCACACGGGCCATCATGCGGCGCGCACAGCGCGACAGCTATCCGACGTTCCAGCTTGGAAATCTCGAATTCGATCCGGCGAACCGAACAGTGATTGTGGATGATCGCAACATACATCTGACACGGCGCGAGATCGACCTTCTGGAGGTGCTGATCAGACGTGAAGGACGGACGGTGACACGCGAGACGCTGGAGCAAAGTCTTTATTGTTTTGACAAGGACTTCACCCCGAACTCGATTGAGGTGTGTGTCTGTCGGCTTCGAAAGTCGCTTAAACACTTCAAGGCCAGCGTTCAAATCTCCACGGTTCGTGGCTTAGGTTATATTCTGCAGGAGTTGGAGTAAATAGTAGAAAATAACAAATCACGCCAACGGGGGCTAATATGATTACGCACATGTCAGAATACGGGTATATGCAGGCCTCCTTTACTCTCCTTTCCTTTCTACTCCTATTCATCATATTATTGGTTAGTCAGCTCTCCCTTGATTCACGATACGTTATCTTGTGTGAATTTCAGCCACTTGTTCGATTTATTCGCAACATAAGTGCGATGCAGATTGAAAAGTCTCACTCTGCCGACGGCGGCCAGTCCAGACCGCCGTATCTCGAAAAAATCCGACCCGCCCGCCCGTTGAAGCCACAGCGCCCGTCGACCCAAGGCGATGTTTACAATCGATTTCGTGCAGCCGTCGCAAGGATGCGCCGTTTCTTTCGCAACCATGACATCGGCGCGGATACTGCCCATCAACTCAAAACCCCTCTTGCAATCATGAAGATGCGCCTGTCCGAGGCGTCGGATTTCGAGGAGCGGGAAGATCTGGCGAAGGACCTTGCTCATCTGGAAAATGTTGTGGAAACGATGCTGATGTCCGCACGGCTTGATCGGGTGAAAAAGCGTGATTTCAGGGAAATGGACCTGACCTCAGTGTGCCGCGACGTTGCCGCAAAAGCCGCACCGCACATCATCGCACAGGGGCACGATTTCGAGTTCCTGGAAGAGGTACGCGAACCCGACAAATATCGGGGAGATCGCCATCTGATCGGCCAGGCCGTACACGCTTGCCTTGAAAACGCGGCGAAATACAGCCCGCCGCCCGGTCAGGTTTCTCTCGCCGTCACAAAGCACGGCGTTGAGATCCGGGACCGCGGCCCAGGCGTTCCAAAGACCGAGCGCGCGCGCATCTTTCGAGCCTATGAACGCGGAGCAACATCCGTGTCGCGGGAAGGCTCGGGGTTGGGTCTGTCAATCGCGTCGCGCATTGTCGCATTGCATGGCGGGGAGATCGCCGTTTCGGACCGCCAAGGCGGTGGTGCAGTTTTCCAGCTACGCCTGCGGTGACGATCGGACCCGTCGGTCAACGAAAGATCATGTAGCGACGTGCGTCATCCCGCCGAAAGAGACGAAACGCCGAAACAGGCGACGTGCTGCTGATTGAGCGGCCTGAACTAGCGAAGCATCGCATAAAGTATACGCTTGCATCCCGGATCCGAAGATATCTCGGCGGTATGCTCTAAAAGATGCATACCACTCTCCTTTTTACGAATGATTCCCCAAGAGCCTCACCGAAGCTCAAAACATCAAACAGGATCGCGTTATGATGTCTTCTCTACCTCCCCTGCCCGGGGAAGCGGACCCAAAACCGCTGAGATATGCCGTGCGCAAACAGCGTCTGTGCGGTCTGGTGTTTCTGCAGGAAGGAAACCAGATCTATTCCGAAGCGATATCGAAAGACAGAGATACTCGTTGGCCTATCGACCTGTCGACGGGCCTCTCCTGCACCTTGACTGTAAGGGAGTGCAATTCTCCCCGATCGAAGGCGAAATTTCCGATCAACGCACCCGTCGGCGCGGAAAACGCGTCTTTCGCCCGCCTTTTCCTTTTGGATACCGATGCTGTGGGTCCCCTGCTCAGGCGCGACTATGGCGTGCAGCCCAGCCCCCATTCGATCCGGTCGCATGTCGCGCCCGTATCGGCAAGCCTGTCGCTGCTGCTGGACGACATTCTGCGGGCTGTGCGGGGCAACGGACGCCGCGCGCTGGTGGCCGAATACTTCATCAGCGAATGCGCGCATCTGATCGCGACCGAAGGGCTTGGACTAGCCTCGCAGCGGATGGGCACACGCAACCTGTTGTTGCCGCAGATACACGCCCTGGATCGCTACATGCAGCGGCACAGCGGCGATGTCAGCCTCGAGGATATGGCGGCGATCTGCGAGCTGGGCCCTCGTCAGTTCCTGCGCGCCTTCCGCAACACATTCGGAACCACGCCGATGCAGTTCGAACAGAAGGTGCGCCTGATCCGTGCGCGCAAGCTGTTGCAGGAGCCGCGGCGTGCCTTGGCACATATCGCGGTCGATACCGGATTTCACGATCAGGCGCATTTCACCAATGCCTTTCGCCGCGCCTTTGGCCAAACGCCGGGGCAATACCGACAGGCTGCCCGGAAGCAATATGAAAAGAATGCGCGGCAGATCTGACAGAGAGGTGCGAGCTTCATTGCGACGAGATACCGATGCCCGTGCTGATATCTGCATCTCGCATCGCGCGCATGAGCTTGAGAAGTTCGACACGCACCATTCCCCGCACCGATGTTCCCTCGGTCTGCTGTTCCAGCAATAAGTGCAGGCGCTCGAAATCGATCTGCGAAAGCGCAGTTTCAGGTCCCTTGGGCAGGCTTTGCAGATAGTCGGAGATCGCCGCCTTGCCGCCTCTTGGCAGCGCACCCCCCTCAAGAGCGATGGCAAGGGCATCAGGGACCATCGTTGCGTAGGACGATTTGTTTATCAAAACCAGCGTCTGATCGCGGGTTTGACCGTCCGGCGCACCAACCTTGATCGATTCGAGCCTGCCAATCGGCGACGGTGTGACATGGCCACGCCGGGTGGGTTCCGAACGTCCACCATTCGCTAGGTCGGCATCCGATTTCAATCGCCCGGTATCGTTGATCTTCAGAATGCGCTTCGGATTGAAAGCAGGGGTAACGGCGTCGCCGGCGGGGGTGAGCAGTTCCACGCGGACAGGTCCCTCCTCCATCCGTGCGGAGGGCGTTTCAAGGGGCCGCGGCAAGGCGCCGGTCACGACCTGAGCCTTTGGAAAGACCCGCTTTATCAGAAAGGCGGTGGCGGCGATCTCGGGGTGTTGTGCCAGAAATGCCTGCTGCCCACCGGGCCCGCCACTCACAAGCCGCAGGACGTCATCCACAACAGCACCAATCGAGAATGTCTTGATCGACCGGATCGTGTGCTGCCCTTCAAGCTTGAGAGGCGCGGTCAGAACGTCCACCGGATTGATCGGCGTCCCGTTTTCTCCCTCCGGGGTTGTCCGCGTGCCACCAGCCGCTTCGTTCACGCGCCGGTCCAGACGGTTCTCGAACGGGATATCGACTTTCCAACCTTCGCTGAGCGGTTTGCCCGGGGCCGAGAAGATGCGCAGGTTCGCCTCGACATTTCCAATGCGTCCGTTGACGGCATCGACGAATTCCTTTGGCAGGATCGCGCCCTTGGGGATGCGCATGTCGGCGCCGTCGCTGCGCTTCCATTCCTGCTGGTTTCTCATGATGAATGGCACCTCGGTGATCTGGGCCGCTTTGTCGATGTCCCAGTCCGCGCCAAGGCGATAGTATTGCTCGGATCGCGAGGAACCGAAAAAGCCGGATTGCCCGGTCGGCAGGTCCACCGGTTCGACGTTCAGCCTGTAGTTCGTAACACCGTCTCGGATCACCGGCAGAAAGAGATCGGGCCGCGCATGTAGCGTCTGGGAGGTGATCTGCAGATAAGACCGTTTAAGCTGTGTGTTCGTCGCTGTCAGCGGCAGATCCGCCTGCGGGACAAGGTCATCGGCACGCGCCAGAGCCTGGCCGACATTGTCGGTAGCCAATGTGGGGCTTTGCAGACCCTGGAGATTGTGCATCGACAGCCCCATGGCCTCGCCGATCAATTGGCGCAGACGGGTCATATCACCGTTGGAGATGGCTTGGCCGATGGCGGCCCTGTTCTTGAAAAGCGACTTTATCGTGCGGGTGTTGAAGAACGGCGCGGATCGGTGAAGCTCGCCGTATTCAAGCCCCGAAGGTCCCTGACCCGCGGCGCGATCCAGATCCGCGACGCTTAGGCCCAATGACGGCGACAAGACCCGGATGTCGTTGTCGCGCACCCTCTTTTCAGCGCCTGCAAGCACATGTGTCGCGTCTTCCAGTTCAGCCTTGCGGGCCTCGACATTTGCCACCAGATCAGCCCGAGGGCGGTCCCGGATCGGGGATGGATCCTGATCCCATTTGCGCAATTCGCGTTCTGCCTCGCGCAGCGACGCGCGTTGATCCGAAACCAGGCGCTTTGCCTGTTTGACGAGGTCCCGGTTGGCGCGATGCGCATCTTCAAGGGCACGGGCCCGCGCGGCCATCTGGGACCTGACGCCGCGCATCGCTCCGCGATAGATCGGTCGGTACTGATCTGAAAAGTCGGGACTGTCCGTAGCATCCGGAAATGATGGGACGGTTTCGCTTTGAACGGGCGGCGGGTCGTTCCGTGCGACCCGTCCGGAAGGCGTTACCGTGAACCCGTTCGAGGCACCGGTCGGATCCGGAACATTCACCCCCTCCTGCGTGATCGGAGTGACGGCAACAAAGGGAGCGGACGGGCCCGTCGGCGTGTTCTTCCGCGCCGCATCAAGCGACGGAGAAATCAGGCCAGCGGGCGTCAAGCCGAATTGCGGCGGCTGGGTGCGTGGTCTGTTCTCTTCGGGATCAGGCTCTGGCGCTGCGGTGCCAGGCCGGCGGATCCCGCCTCCGTTCGAGCCGCCATCGCCTCCGGCTTCGCTTGGCGGCGCCTGCGTATCCGGTGGTTGCGGCTGCGACGGCCTGGCCCCCTCCGTCCGATCCTCCGATTGCTCGGTCGTGGCCTTGATGCGCTGATCAATGCCCTTTTTTGAAAGACCGGACCCGGCCAGAACAGCAAGCGCATCTTCGGAAACATCGAAAGACGCCGACGCATTCAGGTTCTTCAGCGCCCCCGCAAAGCCCTGCCCCACGGCGCCGACATCGATCCCCCGGTAAAGCAACGCCCCGTCTGTAACCAGCCCGCCGGGATCCTGATAAGAGAACGGAATCGCGATGCTGACAAGACGGTTCTGACCGCCATTGTCGATCATCGCTTGCTGCTGCCCAGCGGTGACATCCCCGTAAACCAAAGGCTGAAAGCCTGAGAAGGGATAGGCGGCCTTGCCGATCTTCACCGCAAGCTCTTCACCGGTCATGCCCGTCGCCGGGCGGGTTTGTGGCACATCCGACGCAGGCCGCAGCCGGGGCGGCGACACCTGATCGCCTGTGACCTTCGGGACAACCGCCGCTGTTCTGGGAGACAGACGCGCCAGCGCCGCGCCGGCATCTGGATCGCCTGAAAACTGCGTCAGGCGATCGACCAATGCTTTGAAGACATCCGGGGTGCGCTGACGCATCCCTTCGATGAACTCAGGCGTCATCGACCTGACCGTCTCGACAACTTGCGCTTTCGGCGCCGTCTCGATGCCCGCCTTCACGTCGCGCACGAAATCGGGGGCCAGCCCCCGGTTTAACGTCGGGCCGCCCGGTGCACCGACGGGACGCCCGTCAGGGGACGACTTTCCCTTCGCCTTCTTTCCCGACGGCACGAACATCGACAGAAATTCACCCGCTTTGAACATGAAGCTATCCGGGTCGGCACCCACATTCTTCGCGGCATCCCTGCGAATGCCATCAAAGAAATTGTCCACGCTGGAGTCTTCACCGAACTGCGCCCGGCGCTCGACGTTCAGGGTGTTGCTTAAACCGTTCGTCGGCGCGTCGAGACCGGTGATCCCGGAAAAGGTCGCTTCGGCCATAGCACCCAGAGAGCCGCCAAAGGCCACGCTGCTGTCGATCAGCTTTTCCGGCAAGCCCAGGATCGTCTGGCCCGTGCCCACCAGCAGATCCAGACTGCCGCCGACCAAAGCATCCCAAGGGTTTCCGACATTCACGTCGCCTTTCGGATCGACCACGTTGCCCCTGCCATTCATGCGGCGCACGGTCTCCTTAAGTTTTCGCGTCATGTCGGACGAGTAGCCGAAATCACTGTCCTTCGCGGGCGCGTCCTGCGTCGCCACAAGCATGTCGTCAACCTTGCGCTGATCCGGGTGCAAGGTTTGCAATCGGACCTCGTATTTGCCGGTATCCGCGATCCTTTTTTCGTAAAGGAGCACTTCACGCCCCTTGAATATCGCGCTTCTGAAAACCTGAAGAACACGCGGTGCAGCTTCTTTTTCCGACGATGTCGTTTCGGGTGCGCCAGACTGAAACGTAGGCGCGCCTGGACCGATGGCCGAGGTAACCTGTCCCATGAAAGCTCCTGTTGAGGATAAAGATGTCAAAGGTGTATCTGCCGACAGGATGCCCGGCGGAGCTTGCGGGCCGCTTGCCAGCGCTTGAAGCTTTCGTGACATTTATGCTGGGATCGCGGTGCGTCGGAGTTTTGTAACGAAGACAAAGGGGCTGCCGGTAGGTCCGGGCCTTTGTCTGTCCCGGGCCACGTTGCGGCCAATCTCGCAACCATGATAGCCGCAATGGTCCTGACGGACACGACGAACAGCCTTGCCGACTTTGATGTTATCCTGACATCGCCCCAGCGGCGCAGCGCAGTTGAGTCGACGCGCATCAGTAGCGCGCAATCCACGATGACGACGCGGTGGTCCGACAGAACGGCAAGTGGCGCGTTGCTAATGTTTGTTTCGACCCTTCTGGGATTACTCGGAGCGTCGCTCGGCATCGCGCGCAGTCTTTCACTGATTGAAAGGAGGGGGCGGCGACGACCAATCGGGGTGAGTGATCTTCGCCGCCGCCGGAGATTGAGTATCATTATGGTGCAAGAACACTATTGCTCTGCTTGGAACGGCCCATTCCTGCCATTCACCAAAGGGTCAAGATGCTGCGGTCACATCCTTCTTTGCGGCCATTCGCGGCAAGCGCGAACTCCCGCCTTCACCCAATTCACAAATCGCGGGACACAGCCTCCTTTTTGTTTGGCAGGTTGAATGTTCGCTTATCGAGCTTTGGCAAGTGTTGCTGCAACGAACGCCACAAACGCAATCCCTGCTCCAACATACCCAAGAGCCGCGAAGCCGATTGAACCAACGACCAAACCACCGACCCCCGCGCCGATCCCTTGTCCAAGATAGATGACGGATGTGTTGAGCGCGAGCGTGAGCGCGCTCTGCCGTGGATCGGCCTGCACCAATGCCTTTTCGATAGCCGGAGACGGTGCGATGAGCGTTGCGGATGTCAGGAAAATCACCAGAGCGACCAAAGCGATATTGATCCAGGTGCCTGAATTATCGGTCAGGAAGACAAAGCTCCATGTTGCGAGAACAAGCGCAAAGGCCAGATACATGACGCGCATGTTTGGCAGGAATGCACGGCGATCCGCGAATACACTGCCGACGATGAGGCCGCCGACCGACCCAAAACCGATGGCGGATTGCATTGCACCGATGCCCGCACCTTCCAGACCAGTCGTTGCCGTGATGATCGGACCAAGATAAGCGATAATCGGATATGCAGCGATGAAAGATATACCGATCAGGAAAAGCCCAAGCAGGACAATCGGCTGTTTCAAGACCGACCAGTCAGACTTCGGCGGTATGTCATCTGCGGCACTGGATGGCACGACGAAGACGATGGCCGGGATCACAGAAAAAGCGACGATAGCGGCGAATACGAAGGTTGCGCGCCATCCGAATGCACTGCCTACCACCGTGCCAAGCGGGACGCCGACAATGAATGCGATTGTGAGGCCGGACAAGATGATGCCAAGCGCTTTACCCTAACGATCTACTGAAACCAGGCTCGCACCAATTGCGCCTGCCATTGGCATGACCCCCGCAGAGACGATGGCGACCACCACGCGCGCTACAAGGAAGCCTTCAAAGACGGGTAAGAATGCCGTGGCGAGGTTCACGACAGAAACCCCCGCCAGCGATGCGATCAGCACCTTTTTCCGCTCAAATCGCGACAGCGCGCTGACGATCAAAGGTGACGCGATGGCGCTGGTAATGGCAAAGGCCGCGATGAGCTGACCCGCTGTTGAGACAGACACTTCGAGGTCAGTCGCGAGGTCTGCCAGAAGGCCCGAGAAAACGTAGCTCTGCGTTCCGACGACAAAAGCGGCAAGTGCGAGGATGTAGATCGCGAGGGGCATGGGCCAGATCCAATGAGGAGGGTTACTTCTGGCCATACATCTAATGCTGCACTAAAGTAGAAAAGGCAATCACAAGCGCAGGCAGTGCGCATTGGTGCAGCATAGCGATATGGACAATTGGAACGAAATTCGAACGGCAGCGCAGGTCGCACGGTATGGAACAATAAGTGCGGCCTCGGCAGCTTTGGGTGTCCACCGTGCGACTGTGACACGGCATATTGATGCCCTTGAAGGCATTTTGGGTGCCAAGCTTTTCCAACGGCACGCGCGCGGCTTTACGCCGACTGAGTTAGGTCAGGAACTTTTAAGGATCGCGGATGCAACCGATGCACAGTTTGGCGAACTGCACCGCCTGGCGCGGGGCGCATCAGACGCGATCAGCGGCACGGTCGTCGTCACGGCGCTGGATGTCCTGGTCCCGTTCATCCTACCGATGATCGGTGAGGTCCAAGCCACGCATCCCAGCTTGACCATCGACTTGGTCAGCAGTGATCGGGTGCTGAAGCTGGAATACGGGGAGGCTGCGCTGGCGTTTCGGATTGGGCACAAGCCGGATCATCCGGACAATGTGGTTGTACGGGTGGGCACAGTTGAAATGGGTCTCTATGCAGCCTCGAGTTACGTTAAACGATACGGTCTGCCCCAAAGCGATAGCTTCTCGGATCATGCCTTTGTCGGACCGAATGAGGCCGCACCGCGCCCGCCCTATTTCGACTGGCTTACTGAGACGATCCCGGAGGCCACAATCAAGCTACGCACCAATTCGGTTGCGTCGTCTTTCGAGGCGGTGAAAGCCGGACTTGGCATTGGGTTTCTCCCTAAGGTGACCGCTGACAAGATGGGCTGCGTCGCCCTGAGAGATCCAGAGCCATCCTGGCACGAGGCGATCTGGGGTGTCACGCACATGGACCTTCACAGAATGTCAAAAGTGCAGGCGATCCTAGGTGTGCTGCGCAAACACCGATGACTTGATGACGCACCAATGCGCATAGAATGCGCATTTCGCAATCTACTTAGCATAAGGGCAACACTCCATCTCTCGGGCAACGTTAATCAGCCCGGAGTGCTTAGCCAATGTCGTCTTCTCGGAAAATCTATGACCGCCCCATTGTTGTGTCTGGCTCGACTGGCAAGCAGGGTGGCGCGGTTGCCAAACATCTTCTGGCCAACGGCCATTCGGTGCGTGCATTGACGCGCAGCCCTGACAAGCCCGCCGCCAAAGCACTGGCGGATGCAGGAGCGGAGGTCGTGCAGGCCGATCTTGAGGATCGTGCCTCGCTGGATGCGGCGCTAAAGGGCGCGGTTGGTCTCTACTCGGTGCAGGATTTTCTGGAAGCCTGTGTCGAGGCCGAGGAGCGGCAGGGTATTACCCTTACCCAAGCAGCCGCTGCGTCAGATATTGAGCACATCGTCTATACTGGCGCGTCTACGATGGACCGCAACACAGGTGTTCCGCATCTCGACAGTAAATGGAACATTGAAATGGCGATCCGCAACTCCGGTAAGCCCTGGACCGTCTTCCGCCCCACCGCCTTCATGGACAATTGGCAGTGGGAGCGTGAGAGCATCGCTGAGAATGGGGCAATCCACTATCCGATGCGGCCTGATATGCCGTACGCCCAGATCGCGTGTGATGATATCGGCCGCATGGTGGCACTGGCGTTCGAGCGCCCGGATATGTGGGCGAACAAGGCATCTCCGATCACCGGAGACATTTCCACCATGAAGGAGGTTGCCGCGACCCTTGAGCGGGTGATGGGCCGCGACGTGGCGTACAACCGTGTCAGCTATGAGGAGGCCGAGAAGGCCATGGGCGAAGAGCTTATGCTGATGTTCAAATCTTTCGATTACATCGGGATGGACGGCAGCCCCTACAATCTCCGCCAGTGGCTTGGGGAGATTACCGACTTTGAAACCTATCTGCGCAATGCCGGATGGAGCCAAGGCTGATTCAGTAAAGAGGGCGCGGCGGCTTGGGAGCCGCCCGCCCTGGCGAGAGAGGATTTTCAAGATGATCGGCACTTTTCACAACGTACTGGAATTCTGGTTTGCCGAAGGCATGGCCCGTAATTGGTTCGGTGGCCACGATGCCTTTGATGCCGAAGTGAAAGAACGCTTTGGATCTACGCTGCAAGCAGCGGCAGCGGGCCAGCTTGAAGACTGGAAAGAGACGGTCGATGGACGATTGGCCCTTATCATCGTCCTCGACCAGTTTAGCCGCAATATCCACCGCGACGATGCAGCGGCTTATGACAACGACCCCGCCGCGTTGGCGCTGGCGCAACATGCGTTTCGGATGGGTGATGACCTCTGGCTCAAGACGTATCGCCCGGATGACTGGCGGACGTTTCTCTACCTGCCCTTCATGCACAGCGAGGATCTGGAAGATCAGCGCCGCTGCCTTGAGCTATACCAGATGCACGGCCCCGAACATGGCGTTGTCCATGCCCGCCACCACCTCGATATCGTGGCCCGCTTTGGCCGGTTCCCGCATCGCAACGCGATCCTAGGCCGCGACAGCACACCCGAAGAGCTCGCCTTCCTGGCCGTGAAGGAAATCGCAGGATGACCCGCACTTATCAGACGGGCGAGGACGTGACCCGCGCCTTCTTCGATGCCTGGAACGTGCAAGACCTCGATTGGCTGGCCGATCTGTTCGTTGAGGACGCCGATTTCGTGAATGTCGTGGGCTTCTGGTGGACCACGCGCCGCCAAATCCGAAAGGCGCATGACTACGGCTTTCGCAAGATATTCCAAGACGCGCGCGTCGAGATCGTCACGCTGAAATCCCGGCCGATAGGCGAAGACGTAGAGGTTGTTCACACTGTCTCGACTCTCGACGGCCAGAATGACGAACACGGTGTCACCGCAGGCCAGCGTGTTGCCGTCATCACCATCGTTGCGCACCGGCAGAGCGAGGGCGGCTTCCGCATCGTCAGCTGCCACAACACCGACCGCGTGGACGGTGCGGACACCCATCTCAACAGTGATGCTGGCTTCCGCCCCGCGTCCTATCAGACAGACTAAGGAGACACCGATGGGCGTTCTCAGTGAAGGCAGGTGGTATCCTGAAGGCTACGACACAGAGGTTGTCGATGGCGCGTTTCAAATGACCACATCTAAGTTTCGCAACTGGATCACGGCGGACGGTTCGACTGGTCCAACCGGAGAAAGCGGCTTCATGGCAGAAAGCGGTCGCTACCACCTTTATGTCTCCTATGCCTGCCCTTGGGCGCACCGCACACTGCTCTTCCGTGTCCTCAAGGGCTTGGAAAATCACATCGACGTTTCCGTCGTTTCGCCGTTTCTGGATGATGAAAGCTGGACCTTCGAGCAGGACGCCAAAGATACCACCGGCGACAAGCTGATGGGTCACAAATAGCTGCGCGACATCTACGTTGCATCTGAGCCGAAAGCGTCTGGTCGTGTCACTGTGCCAGTCCTTTGGGACACCAAAAGCGAGAAGACCGTTTCGAACGAGAGCGCCGAGATTATCCGGATGTTCAACACCGCATTCGACGGGATCACAGGGAACACCGCGGATTATTGCCCCATCGAATTGTTCGATGAGATCGGCCAGATGAACGCGCGGGTTTTTGAGGCGATCAACAGCGGCGTGTATGCGGCCGCGTTCGCCACAGCCCAAGCGGCCTATGAAGACGCCGTTGGAAAGCTCTTCGAGATGCTCGATCAACTCGGGAAGGTAGTTGGGCGCCAGAGATACCTGACCGGCGACAGGCTCACCGACGCTGACTGGCGGATCGTCACATCGCTGGTGCGCTTCGATCACGTCTACCCCGGGCACTTCAAGTGCAACCGTCGCAGGTTGATCGACTATCCAAACCCAATCGAATGGTTACACGAGCTTTATCAGATGCCGGGGATTGCCGCGACTGTTCGCTTCGGTCGCATCATTCCACACTATTATGCGAGCCACGATTGGATCAATCCGAGCCGGGTGGTAGCTGTTAGGCCGGACGTAACTTTTGATCGCCCAACCAATCGAGAGAACCTGCACGCCAACCCAGCGACGCAAGAACCCTAATTGGCCGCGTTGCGCTAGTCGTGTGGGTTTCGGCTCGCTGAGATCGTTAGGTTTGGCGCAGCATCCCTAGTTGAGTACGTGTTTCAATCCGACCCAGGACGGCCCAGAGTAACCGATGCTGCGAAGTGCGCGAGTATCCGCTGTTTTGCTCCTGGCCACATTCCAGCGCGGCGAACAAACTCAGCAAACTTCGAAGCCAGATGACGAGGCGGCGAAGCGCGCGACTGCGGTTGCGGTGGCTTCTTTGATATCGTGCGGAAGTGCTTGCGCCTGAAGCAGTTTGGACAGATGTTCAGATATCGCGATTGCCTCCAGCGAACTCACTTGAGTGCACAAATGATGCTCAAGTGTTTGCGCTCGCTCATCACTAATGATTCGGGCTCGGACGATTTCAGATGCAACCGGCCTCCACCTCGCATTCGTAAGCTGAAGGTCGTTGGATTTGTCCGAGTTGTCGATCAGGATGAAGGTCATTGCAGAGCTTTGCGGGCAACTTCTCAGTAGGCTGACACAGGCGAAAGCCTCTACTCGTTTTCACATGCAGACATTGATTGATCAATTGCCTACGACCGCAAGGGGCCGCAAACCGGACGTTGAAGCTCGTCGGGACAATTGCGAAGCGTCTTGCAGTAAGAAAGGTCAGCTAAGTCATGTAAACAGATGGCGCACCCAAAGACTGACAGAAGCGACGTCGATGAGCCCCAGATCGCTTTCAGCGGCTTTATCGTCGCGTGTGGTAACGCGGCGGGCGTTCTTGAGCTTGTTGAAGCAGCGTTCGACCATGTTTCTTAGGCGATAAATATCCTGATCCACACCGACGCGCATCTTGCAGGACGTGCGCTTTGGGATCTGAAGCAAGATGCTCCTTTCATTGAGACGTGCGGGTGCAGCGTTGCGTCCGGTGATCGCCAGAAGCAGTCACTTCGTCATCGATTGGGCAGTGGCGTGAAGTCGCATGTGACCCCAGCTATCACTGTACCCAAATTGATCAGAATCTGCGGATTTTCTTTGTTTTCAGCGGTTTTTGCACCCTTCGTGACAATATATCCACAGCGCTTTGCGTCAATTCTTGACGCAGCTCTGGCGCTTCCGGATAGCATCGGCTCGCGCCAACCCGCGTGCCGTGCGTTTTAGATCCAGGCGGCTACCTTTCGCCCCGCGCCAGGTCACGTCCCGCGCTGAGGACATAGGCAAGCCTTAAAGCGGCGCGAACGTCTTTGTCCGCCCGCCACGCTTCATCAGCGGCAAGCACCTGCCCAAGCCCAAGCGATTGCGCGTCCGAGACAAGCGATTGCGGGAGCCCGGCTCGCCCCGAAAGGTTCGTGGCAACCGCTTCCAAGGCGCGTTCGAAGTAAAGCGCGAGAGGATCCAGCGGGGCGATCTCGCTTTCTGCCCTTGGTATGGCCCGTTCAAGAAAACGGTCCATCATCGCCCCGACCCCCTTTGGCTTGGGGAGCTGGTCGAGCCCGAGGCAAAGGGGACCTGCATCATCCATCCAGACCGACAGAAGGCGCCCCAGGCCGCCGCCGGGCGGAAAGGCGACAAGACCGGCCTTGATGCGGCGCACCAGCGCGGCGAGCTTCGCACGAAGGCCCGGATCATCCGGAAGCTTCAGCGTCACGCAAGAGCCGTTCGCATCCATCCAATCCCAAACCGCCACCTGCGCGTAGCCGTCAAAGCCGATCCCGGCGAGGCTGTCGGGCTTGAGGATGATCAAGGCGTCCCCCGCCCTTTGCCGCAGGCCTTCGCCGAGTTGATGGCGCACAGCCTGGTGCAACTCTTGCCAATCTGTCTGCACGCCCAGCAAATCGCCAAGGCCGATTGCAGCGCCGAATATTGCCGTCTGGTTCAGGCCGAGACCGTTATCCCCTGCAATGGCCGCATCGGGCAAGGTGATGGTACGCCCTGCCATTGCCGAGGGTTTTGCAAGGCTCCAGAGCGTGGTTGTCCATTGATGCATGGGATTGAAGGTCAGATCTGTCCCTGCAGCGCGGGCCTGGACTGCGCGGTAGATGGTGCCATCCTCCAGATCCGAAAACATCATCGTCAGCCCCCTTGCGCCGGCTGGCGTTTGCCAGATTTCCGCACCGACAAAGGCCAGAGACTTGGGGCCGGAGGGGGCGAACGTGCGGGCCAGCACGCCGACCAGTGCGGGATCGTCGGGGGCGAGGCGCAGGGCTTCGGCAAGCGCATAGCTCCGTGCGATACCGCCCAAAAGGTCCGTCGGGGTCACACTGGCGGTGCGCAATGCTTCGGGGTCCATATTCTTGGACAATCCGCGCAATTCGGCGGCGATGCGGGGGATAGCCTCGGCCCTTGTGTCGACCGCGATGTTGAAGAGATGGGCCTGCGCCTGCGCGAATGTGCCCGCCGCGAGTGATATTGCGGCCATTTCCAAAGCTGCCGTGATCCGGTCAAGTGTGCCAGCATCTGCATACGGCGCGCTGGTTTGGGCCACGATTTCCGGCAAGGCTGCTCCGTTCGCCCGTGCCACGGCAAGGGCGGCCGCCGCGATGGAACGTCTTTTGTGTGCCGCCACGGGTCCCTTATAAATCGCGTCGCGCAGGCCGCCTCCGTTCGGAAACGTCACCTTTGCGGCGCTCTCGGCAAAACTGGCGATGACTGTGCCTTTCGTGTCGGGCACCTGGGCCTCCTCGGCCAGGCCGCAAGCCGCAGGCCAGTCTTTGCCTGCGAACTTTTCGATCTCTTGCAACGTGAAATCCAGGGGTACCGGCCCCGCGTCGGTGGTTACCTCCGCCTGGTCCCGAAGAAATATGACCGCCGCGACGATGTGACGACAGATCCCCGTGGCCGGACAGGTACAGCGCGCCGTGTCGAGGGATTTGGCGTTCAGCGTCAAGACCTCTCCGGCCACGTTGAATGTGGCGCTGTCCTTTTCCTGCGCGCTCAGTGTGACTTTGCCGGCATCGACGTCTTTCTTTGCGCGGATTAGCACACCCTTCGATGTAAGCGCCGCCAGAGCATCATCGTCGGAAGAGGCCAGAAGGGCAGCGAGGCTCATCGCATTACCCCGGCCAGCCAGTCCGCAAAGGCATCGGGCGTCATCGCCCCGACATTCATGCCCAGTTGCGCCAGCTTGCCCGCCATATCCCGGTCGAAATCCGCAACGCCCCGGTCGTCCAGTGCGGCAATCCCCAGCATTTTGACCCGCGCCTCGTTCAACCGGGCCACGGCGGCCAGAAGCGCCCTGGGGGCCGCACCCTCATAAAAGTCCGACACCAGTGCAAAGACTGTCCGATTGGGCTGCTCAACCAAATCTTCGCAATAGCTGACCGCCTTGCCGATGTTCGTTCCGCCGCCCAACTGCACCGACAAGAGCAGGGACAGGGGATCGTCCAGTTCGCCGGTGACATCGACCACCGACGTGTCGAAGAGCACCATCTTGACCTGCACCCCCGGCAGCCCGCCGAGAACCGCCGCCATCAGCGCTGAAAAGATCAGGCTTTCCGTCATCGACCCCGATTGATCGACGCATAGGATCACGGTCCAGTCGAGATGGCGCTTTTGCCGGGACATAAAGCGAAGCTGGTCGGCGATCAGCAGTTTACGCTCGTCATCCCAGGTTTTCAGGTTCGCGCGGATCGTGCCGCGGGCGTCGAAGTTTGCGGCTGACTTCATGGGCGAGCGCATATGGCGGTTGCGCCGCCCGGACATGGAGCGGGCGAGCTTTGCCTTCAGCTTCTCCATGATCTCGTCAATCACCTTCTGGGCGATGCGGCGCACTTCGGCCTGAACCTGCGGGTCGGCGCGGTCGCGAAAGGTCAAAAGCGCACGCAACATGCCGGGCGTGCTGGGCATCTCCTCCCAGACTTTTGGATCTTTCAAAAGGTCTGTCAGTTGGTAGCGCTCGATCGCGTCGGTTTGCAGTGTTTCAAAGACTTTCTGCGGGAAAAGCCCTTTCGTATCGCTCAACCAATCGAGGGCTTTCATCTGGGTGGGATCCAATCCGGCGGATCGGGGCCCACCGGCAGGCCTGACACCGCGCTGCTGGTACTCACGCCCGTAAAGGTAGTCCAAGGCCCGATCACGGCGGGTGTCCATCCCGCCCAGACATGCGCCGAATTGCCGGTCCGCATAACGGCCCAGCAGTAGGCGCCAGCGGTCAACCGGTCGGCGCATCGGAAGCTCCATTTGCCTTCAGGATTGCGGCGATGGCCCGGTCGATCCGCAGGGCGCGTGCCAGATCTGCCTCGGTAAAGCGCGACGGTCCCTGACGCAGGGATCCGCCATCAAGGCCCAGCAGATCCACCAATTCTTCGGCAAGCCGGTCGGTTTCATGAGGGTTCAGCTGGGTCAGCGACCGGCGCAGCGCGGGCAGGACGGCCAGAAACGCATCATCGTCCAGCGCGGCCAGCGCATCCTCGGCCCCCTGCAGCACCGTCCGGCTTTGCCACAGCAACATGGGCGCGGTCATCAGAAGGCCGTTCAGTGCTGCGGCTGCCTCGGCAGGGTCCAGACCGACACCCCCCAACGTGCCGCGTAAAAGCGTGGCCAGCGCCGTATCCTCCCGCAGCCCGGCCTGTACCAAAAGTCCCATCAGCGCCCCGGCCAAGAGCGGTGGGCAGGCCTCATCCTCCAAAAGCTCTTCAACGGCGCGGTCGAACCGGTCCCGATCAAACCGGTCCGCCTGCGGCCCGCGCAGAACGCCGGCCACGATATGCAGGGCCTTGATGCGCGACGGCAGGCTTTCTTCGGGGGTCTGCGTCAGATCCGCCATCAGATAGATCAGCCGATCAAACGCGCTTTTCGCGACGGCCAGCAGATCGGGCGCGCCCGGATCGTGCAGCGGATCGCCGGGCATCGCGACGGCCTGCAGACGCAGCACAATCTGGGCCAGCCCCTCAAAATCACCCGATAGCTCGACGGCGTCTGCCAGATCCCCGGTCAATGTCGGCAGAAAGGGACCAAGCCCGGCGCGCAGGCCCGTCAACACAAGGGTCAGCACAGCGTCGAGATTCGTCCCCTGGCCCTCGTCAAAAAGCCGGGCACGGTCCCGCATTAGCGCGTTCAAGGCGGCCCGGGGAACGGTCGCACCAAGGGGCGCTGCCTTGATCAACGCCCCTTCGACAAAGGGAGACCAGCCGACGGACCATTCGGCAAACAGAAGATCAACGCGGCTGCCCAACAGGAAGTCAGGGCCGGCCTCCAAGCTGGCCAGACCGGTCTCGAGCAAGGCCATCTGGTAGAAGTATTGCTGTGCCTCGCGATGGCTGGCCTTGCGCCTGATATCAAGCTTACGCCTTTTGCGGGCGCTGTCGGTCAGATCCACGCGATGGGTTTTGGCGCGGGTGCGGGCATCGGCCACCAGGGGCGGCTGGCCTGCAGATTTGGGCACCTCGCCCAGGCGGGTGCCCCTCAGGAATGCGTGCATACGTTCGGTATAGGGCTCTCCCGGTCCGGCCTCTGTCTTGATCAGCGCTGTGCGCATGCCGTCGAACAGATCCGGCAGCATCACCGCGTCCCGGCCTTTCATCTGTGCCAGACCTTGGGCAATGGCCACCATTTCCGTGAGTTGAGGCAAGGGAACCCTTCGGTCATCCCCTGCCATTTGCCCGGCAAACCCGACGGCAGTCTCAACGGCAAGAGCGGACCAATCCGGCACGCCATTGGCCGTCAACGTCGCTTCCCATGCCTGATTGTACCATCCCGGATAGCGCAGCCCGGCCCCATAGCCCGACAACGCATCCAGCGCATCCTCGCCATAGGCGACCAGATAGCTTTCAACACTGGGTGGTGCTTTGGGCGTCTCAGAGAGCTCGGCTTGCAACAAGGCCGGCGTGTGAAACCCGCCGGTCAGAACGATGGCGCGCTTGCCCTGCAGCTCTGCAATGTGGCGGCGCATTTCGGCCTCCCGCGCCAAGGTCGCATCCACCTCCATCAGCGCGGGATCGGTCGTTTCCCGCATCGCGAGGCAGTAGGCGTAGACGTCGCAAAAGAAGCCGCGCCAGTCAGACTGTCCCAGCCGCGTCTCGAACAGATGATCCCACAGCTCCGCACCGTCCCGCAGACCCAGCGCCTTACAGGTCTCGGCAATGAAATCCGCAGCGGTGAAGGCAAACTCTGACTGGAGACTTTCGGGCACATGCTCCATCCGCGCTCCGCATGGCATGTCGATAAAACGGACCTCCACCCCTTGGGCCATGCCGTCCCGGATGGCCACGAATTCTGGCGCATGGGCAGACAGCGGGTAGTAGGTCACGGGGCGCGGCCCCTCGTCGTCGACAGGCCCCATCGCGGCAATGGCGATGGGCGGGACTGTGCCCGGTTCTGCAAGCATCGGGATGTGGTGGCTCAGATCCGATGGCCCTTCGATCAGGATCACCTCTGGTTGCCACTCTGCAATCATCGCGCGCAACATCCAGGCGCAGGCGGGCGAATGGTGGCGGATAGGCGCGAAGGCCAAACGCTCTCCGAAGAGCGCCGCCTCTGCCGCCACGCGGGTGGTCAGATCTTCGGTCACTTGGCCTTCAGCGATCTGCTGGCAGCCTCGTAAAAATCCTTCCATTCCGGCGACTTGCGTGCACGGTCCCGGGCCACAAGGTCGACATAGCTGGCCAGCTTGCGTGCATCCTCCGGATCGTCCTTGAACACAACGCCCTGGAGTTGCCTTGCGATATGACGCCCCCCGACAGCCCCCGCGTCGAGATAGGTGGCGTCCAATGTCGCCGCATGGGCGATATTCACGCTCTCCGCCGTGGACATCACGGCCTTGGGGGCCGCGACAGCCGTTCCATCCTCCAGCTTGCCATGACGCAAATCGCGGAAGACGGTCACCAGCATGGTCAGAACATCGTCCGACGGCGCAGCCGCTTGAGGATGTTCGGCCATGCGTTCGGCCACTTGCTGTGCGACCAGCGCCTTTTCAAACGCAGGATCGGCAATTGGCAGGACAGTTTCAAAATTGAACCGCCGTTTCAGGGCCGACGACATATCGTGCACACCCCTGTCCCGCAGGTTGGCCGTCGCAATCACGTTAAAGCCCGGCTTGGCACGCACTTCGTAGTCTGTGCCCAGTTCGGGCACCGTCATCGTCTTTTCGGACATCAGAGAGATCAGGACATCTTGCACTTCCGGCGCGCAGCGTGTGATTTCCTCGATCCGCACCAGATGCCCGTCCTGCATCGCCGTCAGCACCGGAGAGGGCACCATCGCATCAACGCTCGGTCCGTTGGCAAGCAGCATGGCATAGTTCCAGCCATAGCGCAGGTGATCCTCGATAATCCCCGCAGAGCCTTGAATGACCGCCGTCGAACGACCCGAGATCGCGGCTGCCAAAAGCTCGGACAACAAAGACTTCGCCGTGCCCGGCTCGCCCACCAGCATCAGACCCTGGCGGCCCATCAGCGACACGATGCAGCGATCAACCAACGCGTCGTCGCCCACGAATTTCGCTGCTATGCCAAGGTCTTCGTCCCCCACGATGAACCGACGCACGGCGCGTGGGGTGAGCGCCCAGCCAGCAGGGCGAGGACCGTCATCCTCCGCCGCGAGCCTTTTCAGTTGGTCGGCATAGACCGTTTCCGCCGATTGACGCAAAACGGTGTCGGGCGCGTCCATCAATACAAACCCTTCTTCTCCCAATCCGAGTCGAAGGCGCCGACACTGGCAATCTCGTGCAGGTCATTCCAGGCCTCGGACAGCACCATCGCCGGGACATCCCCCAGCTCCATTGCCGTTGTACGCCGATTTCCCATTTTGAAGAACTGCAAGTCGATGATGGCAACCGGAATGTTTTCTTCCGGCACATAGCTCCCCGTGAATTGCAACTCCGCCCGCACACCTGCATTTCGGAATTCCTTGACGTAAAGGTAAAAGCCTGCGCCGTCCTCGACCGGGCCACGTTCAAAGCCCGCCTTGCTTGTGGCACTGCGCAGCTTGAACGCTTCTGTCAGCCACCCCTTGCGGTCCTCGATGGCCGTCAGCTTCGCTTCCTTCTCATCCAGCACGCGCATCGGGCGGGAGATTTGCGGGAAGAGCGGCGTAACCTCGAAATCCTCCAGATGAGACAGCCAGGCCTGGCGCGTTTCCT
Source organism: Thalassococcus sp. S3 (assembly GCF_004216475.1). Classification (GTDB taxonomy): domain Bacteria; phylum Pseudomonadota; class Alphaproteobacteria; order Rhodobacterales; family Rhodobacteraceae. The sequence continues at coordinate 4,009,645 of NZ_CP022303.1, forward strand.
CATCCACCGTCGCGGTGTGGGCGATATCGACATAGGCCACAGCGGACAGATCCGCATCGTCGCCATCGGCTGTCAGTCGGTCCCCCTCGGGCGTCGGACGAAACAGGACTGCCACGCTGCCATCTTCCTTCAGCCCCCTCCAGATCACCCGTTCGATCAACCGCACCATGATGGGATGGCCGGCAAGATCGGCTTCCCAATCGGCGATAGGCCATTTGCGGGTGCCGATCATCGCGTCGTAGAGCCGGGCAGCCTGCTGACCGACCACCGTCTTGACCGTTTTCTTGGCGCCGCTCAGAAGCTTCTTGGCTTCCTTGGTGTTGTCATCCTTCCCCGCCGGCAGGGCCTTGACCTCTTTGCCGTCCGGGTTGAACAGCTTGACGGTCAGGTCACTGGCGAGGCGGGCGGAATATGACTTGGCCTCTTCGCCCACCTCGAGCAGCATCACGCCGTCCTCTTCGATCCCGCCGGTCGGGATTGAGCGATCGGCCAGTTCATCCTCGCTCCAACCGCGCTCCTCGGCGACCTGCGCCACGCAGGCCTCGGCCAGTTCACGCACCGTCCTTTGTTTGAAGCGGGTTGCGGTGGCCACCAGCACCTGAAGCGCTTCCGGCTTGCCCATCGCGGTCAAAACCTCAACCAGGCACTTGGCCTGAGACACCCTTTTGCCATGCGCCTTGAGATAGCTTGCAATGGCAACCGTCGCTTTGTCAGGCGTCGCCCGGTGCGTCAGCGCCAGGATCCCCTTCGCATCCGTGCCGCTGTTGGGATACTTGCTCAACATCCCCGGCAGGAACATCGCGACAATCTCATCGACGGTGTATTTCTGGTACCAGCCGTGCCGTGAAGCTTTCCTTTGCTTGGCGTCCTTGTAGGCTTGCTCACGCAAGACATCCGTGGCCGGTTTCCACGAGTCGTAGGAGATCCAGCTTGTCAAAAGCCAGTCGCAAAATGCCGTGACCGAGGCCGGGTCGAGCTGATCGAAATAGAGCCCGAAAAGCGGCGAGCCACCGGGCGATTTCAGCTTCAGCGCCAGACGAAGCCATGCATCGGGAACAACCGGATCGACCGGCTTGCCATCGGCCCATTTCAGCGCGGGCGCGGTTGCCATTTCCAACCAATCCAGCTTGGCATTTGGCAGCTTCTTTGCCAGCGCCTCAGCCTCTTTCATAAGCGCTGCCTTGCCCAGATAGGGTGTTGTGTCACCGCCCAGACGGGAGACAGCCGAGATCAGGTCGGCCTTCGCGCTCTCTGATTTCTCGGTTTTGAGACGTTTGATCAGAGCCGGTACCGCGTCCTTGTGTCCGCGATCCGCAAGAAAGCGTGCGGCGCGGGCGCGGACGGCCTGACGTTTGTCGGTCAAGGCAGCGATCAGCCGCGCGTCAATCCCATCGACGTTCAGCAACAATTGCTGCGCGCGTTCGCTGATGCGGAGGCGGTCGTCTAGCGCGGTGTAAAGCACCGTGTCGATGGCCGATTTCGGCAGCTTGGGCAAATGCCCCAGCAATTCCAGGGCGCGCACATTTCTATGCGCCTCAAGCGTACGCGGCGGCAAAGCGTCGATGACCATGTCCAGATGAGCGGCTGTGATCGGCCAGCTCTGCGGCAGGCTTGCCACGCCGGATCCACTATAGCGTTCGTTCAACTCAAGAGCGAGAACGCCTGCCTGGTCAGATGCGAAGTATTCGGTGCTGCCGTAAATGTCACCCGCGGAAAGCCTTTTCTGCCGGGCAACGTCCAGCACCTGGCGGATGTCGATTGTCCCGTCCAGAATTCGGTTATTCAGTTCTGCGCTATACGGGTTGTAAAAATGTGCCATTGCCGACCGCACATCGCGCGAGCTTCCAAGGGTCAAGGCGACCAATCTCAAGTCCGGTAGACGGGAGGCGGCCTTTCGTACCCAGGGGTCAAAGTGATAAGGATGACGATCTGCAAGCCTGTGGCTCGCTCCGCGTCTGGACCTGTCGACCACTGCGGGTTCGATCTTCGCTGGGGTGTTCAGCGTCTCCAGGAAACGCTTTGCATAGCTTTCCTTGTGAGGCCTCGTGGGTTTCGGCCGCTTTCGAAGCCATTTATCCCCCGCATTGTAAAGCTCCAGATGCTTTTCGTACCGCGCCACTTCGCGTTCATGCTCTTTTTCATCGAGCACGATCAGCTCCTCCAGATCGCTCTGTCCAAAAGGCGCCTCATCGGTCTCGGCAAGCGGTTCATAGGAGGGGATGTCTACGAGCGTGTCATCTGCCGCCAGGTATTGGCCTTCGAGCGCGTCGGATGCTGGCTCGGCGCTTGCCCCGACGAAGTGATTGATAGCCGTCAGCACGTCCTGGCTCTTCTCGACCTCAGCACGGGCGCGCATTGCGTCCAAGGCCGGCTTTGATCCGATGTAGCCCAAGATCTGCACCGCGCTGGCGCGCGTGCCGGCGGCCCGGGCGTCCAGCATCGGGATCGCCCGCACGACAACCTCATCGTTCGATTGAAACTCCAAGAGCCGATGGGTGGCAGCTCTGACCTGTGCCGACCCTGCCGTTGCGCTTTCCATCAGAAAATCCAGAAATGCAGGGTCCCCCGCGACCGGATAAGCCGCCAGCTGCTTCATCACCTTGGCCCGGTCTGTCGCCTTGCGACGGGTGAGGGAGACAACGAAATGCTCCGCTGCAATATCGCGGATATGCTCGGATACTGGTTTCCCATCGACACTAAATTCAGCTCGGGAGTATCCACATGGCACAACATTGGTAATGATGTCTGCCGGTGTCCCGCCCAAAATCTCGATTGCTCTCAACAGATCCTCAAAGGTGGTCAGCGGCTCAACCGGCGGGATCGGTCTGTTGTCGGCTGTGTGAGGCATCGTCCTCATAAACTGCAGCAGGTTCGCGACGAGATCCGGCATATCATCGGTCAGTTCTGTGTTATAATTCGAGCGATAGGGTTTTACCCCGAAAGCGGCCGAGACAGCCTCGACATATCGGCTGAGCGCTTCGGGGTGGCCGCCGAACGATTTGACGAACGAAAAAACGATGTACTGCTCGCTCCGCTCCCGCACCCAGTCAATTTGTTGTTTGGGCGCCGGTCGCGCGGCAGAAAGCGCCGCCAGGACGGGTCGGTCATCGCCGTCCCGTACATATTTCATCGTTCTCTTCGACAGGCCCTTTTGCCACCGATCAAAGATGCCCAATGCCTGCTCAAATGGCTCCTTCCCGTCATTTGCCCCACCAAAAATCCTCGAGAAAACACCGCCGGCCATGCCAAATCCTGTAAACGATTCGCTTTTCAAAGTAAGTCTGTCAAAGCGTTTGCGAGGTCTCACTGAGTAACAACCGTAATCCCGCGGATAGGAGGAAAACGGCTCACGGGATCGCAATCGTCAAAAAATGAAAAACGAGCATGAGGGTGGTCTGATCACCACATTGCCCCTTCTGTTCTTGCCTTCCGAACGTGCCGTATCGCTGTCGCGAGAGAGGGGATTTGCGAGACACCGGGCAAATGATGCCTTTCAATTCAAAGCTGACCGCTGGCTAAGGGGCGAACTGACTAGACCCGCCCTTCGATGTGGGCGTCGCGAAATGGCGTCAGGTCCAGGTTTGCATCATGGGTCCAGATCCCGCCCATGATCTCCAGGTTCTTGGCCTCGATCTCACCGATCTCTGCGCGGGCCAAAGACAGATTGGCCAGCAACACCGCGTCGGTGAGGATCAGTTTGCCCACACGCGCATCGTCCAGCCAAAGGACGCCTTCCATGCGCAGGCCGGTCAGGTCGAGCGTCGGGCATTCGATCTCCTCCAGACGCAAATCGAACCGACACGTGGCGCCCGCGAGACGAAGCGAGGCGTCGAACCGCGCCTTTTGGAACCAGGCGAGGCCCAACAGCTCCGCCTGGCTCGCATCGACGGTCTTGGCAAACCGAGCCTCGCTCAGATCGAAGCCGCGCAGTCTGCGACCAGAGAGATCGAGCGCTGCATCGACCCGAAGACCGTGACCGTCAAAGTGCTCTCCGTGGCGCCAAGGCTTCAGCAATTCCGCGCGGAGCGCGTCGGGTGTCATGCTGCCGCGGCCCGCGCGAGTGCGGCCTGCGCCCAGGCAATGGCCGCATCTTCGGGGAGTTCCGGCCCGTTCGCATCATGCAGCATTATCGGAGCAATCTCGACAGCCCCGCAGGACAACAGCAGCGCGCGGAGGGACTTGGCACCACCGGCAAAGGTTTCATAGCTTCGGTCGCCAAGCCCGAATATGGCGAAAGGCACGCCACCCAGCTTTTGATCTTGCGCAAGTGCCGCGGCGAATTCCTTTGCCGATGCAGGAAGTTCGCCTTCGCCGTAAGTCGAGCAAACGAAGAGATGGAGTGCCCCCGGATCCAAGTCGCTGGGCGTGATGTCTGACAGATTGACGATATAAGAGGCATCGATCGCGTCACCGGTATCTTCGGCCACCATCTCCGCATTGCCCGTTTCAGTGCCGTAAAGTACCAAAATCATGCGTGCTCCTCTCATTGCATCGCCTGAGCTGTAATCCGGTCCTGCGCTGTCCAGCTCGTTATCTTGCGCCGCACCCGATCCGCCGAGGCATAGGCTTGCTCCTCCTCATCGACAGCGCGCCAGGATGCCCAGTCCCACAAAGCGTCTGGCAATGCCTCTCTTTTCGGGGGCGGCCGGTCGGCAAGGGTTTCCAGAATCGTCTGGCACAGCGTCAGAGCGGCGCGTCGCGCCGCCGGCAATGCGCCGGTAGCACCACTGCACCAGCCCAAGCGATAAACATTCGGCAACGAGATATGCGCGTCTGTTTCGGTGCCGATTGCTGCGATGATCGACGACGCAAAGAGGCTCTCGCGCCCGCGTGGTGTATCCACCTCCAGGATGGCCTGCCCCTTGTCCGATTGTTTGATCGAAAGTGGCCGTCTGTTGAACTTCAGGCATAGACGAACCGCACCGTCGTGCATGATCTCACGCAAGGCCTTGCTTTTGGGATCATCGCCGGTCGGCATTGGATCGACCGAAATGCCGCCCCCGCGCAAGGTCGAGAGTTCGCGCACCATCGAGACATCGAACCGCGCCGCATCGGGCGCGCAGCGTGCGACCAGCGTTATCTGCCCCTGCAAGGGCGTCAAAAGCCAATCCGTCGCCTCGGGACCGAGATCGCTGCCGACGAGGCCATCTGCGTCCTTCAGAAGGAGCCGGACGAGATCCAAAGCCACATTGCCCGCGCCAACGATGACGGGCGTAGTGCCAAGATCCGGCAGACCCCGCGCCGCTGGATCATCGTTCAGTCGACGCAAGATCTCGTTGGCCGAGAACATGGGGACAAGATCGCCCCCCGGGATATCCAGCTTGCGATCCCGCGCCGCGCCGGTGGCCAGCACCACGACGTGATACCGGGTCCGCAAATCGTCCAGAGAGATGTCGCGCCCCAGCTCCATGCGGCCGAAAAACCGTGCCTGTCCCCTCTCGAAAGGTCGCGCGAGTTGCCGTGCGACGGCCTTGGTGCCCTGATGGTCGGCGGCCACGCCATGGCGCAGCAATCCGAACGGCACCGACAGCCGTTCGAACACGTCCAATTGCACGGGGTCCCTGGCGCGCACCAAAGCACCCACGAGGTAAAGACCGGCAGGCCCCGCGCCCACGACGGCGACACGGGGGATCATGCCACACCCCAAGGGATCGTGGCGCCCGTCAGATCGGCGTAGATGCCTTTCTGGCGCTGCCAGACCCGCAAGCCCTCGCGCCCCTTTTCGCGACCTTGTCCGCTGGCCCCGTCGGCGCCGAAGGGGGTCGATGCACTGAATTGCTTGTAGGTGTTGATCCAGATCGTGCCCGCCTGCCAGGCCCCAGCCACCCGCCAGGCGCGGTCGAAGTCGCGCGTCCAGATACCTGCGGCCAAGCCATATTCGTTGTCATTGCCCTTCGCGATGAGATCGGCCTCGTCATCGAATGGCAGCAGCGACAGGATCGGGCCAAAGACCTCCTCGCGACAAAGGGCGGCGTTATTGTCCAGCCCCTCGACAATCGTGGGGTAAAAGAGACGCCCGTCTCCTGGCCCGCCGCATAAAACCCTGCCGCCATCGGCGCGTGCCCGCTCAAGGTGCGCGGTCACGTCAGCGTGGTGATCGGGATGAATGAGGGGGCCGACCCGGGTCGCGGGCGCGTTGGGATCACCCACGACCAGCTTTTTGGTCGCCACGACCAGGCGGTCGCGGAATGCCTCGTAGATCTTGGCCTGAACAAAGAGACGCGACCCCGCGATGCAGGACTGCCCCGAGGAGGAAAAAATGCCAAACAGCACACCGGCTATCGCGCGGTCCATATCCGCGTCGGCGAAGACAGCGACGGGGGACTTCCCCCCAAGTTCCAGCGAGACCGGCATCAGTTTCGCCGCAGCCTGCGCCGCAAGCTGCCGCCCCGTGGATGTGCCACCGGTAAAGGCGACACGACCGATGGCGGGATGGTTCACGAGGAGCGATCCGATCTCGCGCCCCGCACCCGGCAGGACGGACAGAAGGCCAGCCGGCAACCCGGCCTCGTTCGCGATCTCTGCCAGCAGAAGTGCCGTCAGTGGCGCCCATGAGGCCGGTTTCAAAAGCACCGCGTTTCCGGCGGCAAGCGCGGGGGCAACCTTTTGTGCGTCCGACGCAATGGGCGAGTTCCAGGGTGTGATCGCCGCGGTGACCCCGATGGGTTCGTGAACGGAAAACGTGGTCGCGGGGCCGCGGCGGGGCGTGATGGCATCCTCGGCCGTTTCGGCAAGCGCGGCAAAATAGCGAAAGGTGCCCGCCGCCGACAGGGCGAGCGCGCGGGTTTCGGCCCGGGTCTTGCCGGTATCCATGGTCTGCAATGCGCTGATGCGGTCTGCATTGGCCTCGATCCCGTCACCGATCCGGCGCAGCACTGCGGCACGCTCCGTGGGAAGGGCTGCACCCCAGGCAGGCTGCGCGGCCTCGGCATGCGCGATAGCCCTTTCCCCATCCTGCTCTGACGCGCCACGAAGCGTTCCAATCTCGGACCAATCCCACGGGTTATGGCTCGTGATCGGGGCGCCGGCCCCCTCCTCCCAGCGCCCTCCGACAAACAGCTGCAGGCGCGGCACGGTCATAGCGCGATCTCCGATGTCAGGTTGCGCACGGTGCGGTGCAGTGCGTGAACGGTCAGCGCCGACGTCGCGGCATTGCCCTCGGTCGGCAGGCTGGTCACGGTCATCGACAGCACGACGCCACCGCCCTTGGCCTCCCAAGCATGGGTGTTTCCTTCAGCGCGCGCATCGCTGCGAAGGGTGACGCGGGTCGCGTCCAGTCCAGGGCCGGCAAGTGCCAGCGTCGCTGCCACATTGGCATTTTTCGGATAGCGCGTTGCAGCCTCGCGCGCGCTGCCTTGAAAGAACGTGCCGTCGGGCGTCCCGGCGGGCCAGGCCCGTGGCGGCTTGGTCCCGGTATAACTCAGCGTCGTGTTACCGGGGAGCGCCGCAAGCGCGTCGATCCCACCCACCGCACCTGCGGGCAGGTGTAATCGCGTACCGCCCTCCTTGGCGGCTTGACGCAGGCGTGCGCTCAGCCCGTCATCGGCCAAGGCGCCGACCGAGGCGGCGATCAGGGGGATCCCGGCGCGCAACACCTCTGTGCCCACTTGTGCCAACGCGTCCTGGCCTGCGGCCTCCACCACAAGTGCTGGGCGTGCGGCCAGCAGATCATCCAGATCCGCCACCTGATCCTCACCCGCTTCATTGCGCACCAGGCTAAGCACGTCATGCCCATCCGCACGCAGCAATGGGATCAACGCGGTGGCGATGGCCCCGCGACCGATAAGACCGATCATTTTTGTGCAGCCCCCGCTGGTGGCCCGGCAAAGGCTTCGGCAAAGGGACCGATGGACGTCATGTCGACCTCAACCATGACCGGGCCGTCCGCTCCAAGGGCATTCACCAGAATATGCTCGAACTCGGCAACGTCGCGGACGACATGATGCGCCAGACCGATGGAGGCGCACACCTTCTCGAAGTCGGGCGTCAGAAGGGCGGAATGCGACTGCCGCCCGTTATATTGCGCGTTCTGGATATTTTGAATGACACCGTAAGCCCTGTCATTCATCAGCACATAGACAAGTGGGGCCCGCTCCTGCACCGCGGTGGCAAGCTCGGCAAGACCAAGCTGGGCACCGCCATCACCCACCAGCGTGATCGCCTTTGTGTCAGAGGCCAGCGCGGCACCGATGCCCATCGCGATGCCTTGGCCGATGCCACCGCCCAGGGCATGCACACCCAGATGCGGCGCGGTCAGCGGAATGTAGCGATTGCCGAAGGTCGAATTGCTTATGGTGACATCACGCACCCAGGGGTGACGGCCCTCGGGCACGATACGAGCCAGGACATCCGCGATCACCTGATAGGGGCCAAGCGTGACGCGCAGACGGCCCTCGGATTTCGCACGGGCGATGGTCACGTCGTGGGCCAACGTCGGATCGGCGGCATAATCGCCAAGCGCAGTGTCGAGCCGATCCAACACATCTGCCGCGTCCCCCTGCACGGCCAGGTCAACCGCATAGTTGCGGCCCAGCTGAGAGGCATCCGCATCGATCTGCGCGAGTGGCGGAAGCGGCAGTTTGTTGTTGCGCGTCTCATTGCCGCGCAGTCGCGAGCCCGCGACGATCATCAGATCGCAGGTCTCATAAAGCGCGGCGGCTTCGGGCGTCATGTTGAACGCCCCGAGGGAGCCTGGCCGGTCCTCGGGGAAAATACCCCGCCCCTGCGTCGAGCTGACGATGCCGATGCCCCGCGCGGCCAGTCTGGCCACAGCTCCGGTGGCTTCCCGCGCGCCGCCGCCCAGCCACAGCATGGGGCGGCGCGCGGCGCGGACTTTCTTGACGAGCGCGGCAAGGGACGCGTCAGCAGCACGCACCGAGGCGATGTCACCCGGGAAACTCTGGCCAAGGATACAAGCGGCACGCTGCACGTCGACGGGCAGTTCCAGAGATACCGGCCCCGAGGGGGCCGCGCGGCAGAGCGCAATCGCCTGCAGCAAGGCCCCTACCGCGCCGTTTGCGTCCCAGGCACGGATCACGGCCTTTGAGACCCCCTCCAGCATTCGGGGCTGGCGCGGGACGTCGTGAATGGCCGCTCGGTCACGGTCGGCCATTCCCGCGTCCACCTGCGTGGTGATGTGCAACAGGCGGCTGCCTGCGACCAAAGCCTCGGCTTGCCCGCCAGCGGCATTGCCCGCCGCCGTTCCGGTCGATGTGAGGCACACGCCAAGACCGCCCGACACGCGCGAAAACGCATCGGCCATGTTCATCGCCCCCGCCTCGCCCCGCGCGGGCACGAACCGGATAACGCCCGCACGGTCGATCGCATCGAGCAACGGCATATTGTGGATCGAGATAACACCGAAGACATGGGTGACACCGACCTCGGCCAGGGTATGGGCAAGCCGATCAGAGACGGTGAGGTTCATCGTTTCATGTTTCATGCGATCTCTCTTAAATGTGGCGCGCAAGGCCGCCTGATACGTCAAGCGTGGCGCCGGTAATGTAGGAGGCTGCCGGAGAGGCCAGAAACCCGATGGCCGCCGCCGCCTCCGAGGGATCACCCAGGCGCCCCAGCGGGATGCCTTTGCGGCGGGCAAGATCGCCGTACCACTGCTCGCGGCTGACGGACTGGTCTTCGCGCTCAGCAAAACGCTTGGTCCATTGACCCGACCCGACGAGCCCCAGCACGATGCCGTTGACGCGCACATCGGGTGCCCATTCAACCGAAAGAGACTTCAGCAGGGACTGGACCCCTGCCCGCGCCGCCGAGGTGCAGACCATATGAGGTTCGGGCTGCAGCGCTAGAAGCGAATTGACCATGACCAAGGCGCCGTTTGATTGCCGGAGATCGGTTTCAAAGGCACGGGCCGGGTTGACCTGCGAAAAGAGCTTAAGCTCCCACTCATCCCGCCAAGCCGCGTCATCGGTATCGGCAAAGGTGGATTGCCGCCCCTGCCCTGCATTGTTCACGAGTGCATCCAGACCGCCGAAGGCGTCACGTACCTGTTGGGCGAACCTGCCAACAGTCTCTGCATCCAGCACGTCAACCGGCGCCGACAGCACATGGTCGTCGCCAAAGTCGCGCCGCAGCACGGCCGCAACGTCAGCCAGGCGGCTTTCGTTTCGGGCACAAATGGCGACACGTGCCCCGGCCTCCAGCAGCCAGCGCGCTGTGGCCAGACCAATTCCCGAAGAACCGCCGGTGACCACGACGCGCTTTTTTTCAAGACCCAGCATCAGGCCGGCTCGACCGGGGCCAGTTCGGGCCAACCGGGGTCAGGCCGACCCTGCATGACCGCACGCTGTGCCGCCGTCGGTGGCCCGGCGGTCATCCAGCGATCCATCAGTTCGGGTACATCGCGTGGCCAGACCTGCGCCTCATGCGTGGTCTCGTCGATCTGCTGCACCTCTGAGGTGAATTCGATCACGAAGCCGGAGGGCGAGACGAAATAGGCAAACGGGTTGTTGCCCGGCCCGTGCCGCCCCGGCCCCCATGTGGGCACATGGCCCTTCTGCTTCATCCGACCGATGCCGCGCATGAATTCGTCGATGGTGGGCATCTCAAAAGCCACGTGGTTCACGGAAGGATACTGCCCGCGCACCAGGGCGATGGCGTGGTGTTCGGCATCACAGCGCAGGAACACCATCTGGTCGGCGGAATAGTCCGACACGCGAAATCCCAGCACACGGCAATACCAATCCGCGACACCGTCCATGTCCGGGGAGTTCAGGACAACGTGGCTGACCTTGCGGGGCTTTGCGTGTTCAGGCGCCTCGCCATGCTCCAAAGCATCGCAGCGGAAGCGCAGTCGCCGGTTATCGGGGTCGAGCATCTCGAAGCCCCAGCCGCCCGCGTAATCATCGAATTCCCCAGGCTTACCAAGCACCCGCGCGCCTTCGGCCACGGCCTGATCATGCAAGAGTGTCATCGAAGAGCGGTCGGGCATCGCGAAATGCACGTATTCGATGCCAAAGACGTCCCCCTCCTTCAGACCATAGAGAAACGGTTCTGAGCCGGTGCCACGCAGATAGGCCGCGTCATCGCCCCGATGGGCGAGGCTGAGCCCCCACATGTCCTCGTAAAACGGCACGGTCGCTGTCAGCCCCGGCCCTCTCATCACGATGCCGCGCAGGCGGCCTGCTCTTACCTCGGTCATGTCGTCTCCATCATTGCGGTGGCGAGTGCCTCTGGGGCTTCGACGGTCAAGGCGTGGCCTGCCTCGGGCACTTCGGTGAAAGCGCCCTTGAGCGGCAGCGCGGCGTAGAGCCTGCGCGCTGCCCCGGGCGGAGTGATGACATCCGCCGCACCGACGATCACATCGGCGGGCAGCGTCAGCCTGCGCGCATCGGCCAAAAGGTCGCCCGATGACAGGATACGCGCGGCGGCCTCGTGCCCCGGCGCACGCAGCGCAGCCATCTGCGCGGTAACCTGCGCCAGCGCCGCGCCTTCGGGACGCGCAAGAAGGCGCGGCGCACGGGCCGCGGCAAAGGCAGCCATATCTGTGACGCCCATGCGGTCCTTCGTGGCCGGCGACAGATCTGGCAGCGCAACGCCATGGCCCAGGGCCGGAGACGCAAAGGTCAGGCGGCGCACGCGCAGCGGCGCCAGCAGCGCGACTCGGCCGGCGATCAGGCATCCCAGCGAATGCCCCAGCAGATCAAAAGTCTCGGGTGCTGCGTGCAGCAGCGCTTGGGCCACCGCATCAAGATCGCCGATGTCGGCATCGTCCGATTGTCCGTATCCCGGCATGTCCCACGCCAATACCCGTCGGGCCGATGCGATCGCGAAGGCGGCAAAGCCCGCGCCGGAAGAGCCGATGCCATGCAGGGCGATAAGGGGCATGCCCGCCTCGGGCCCGTATCGGTGCCAGGCAATCATGTGAAGACAAAGCCGCGGTCTGTAGGCAGCGTCTGGCCGGTTAGGGTCAACGCGCCGTCGGTCAGCAAAAAGGCAACCGTGGCCGCGACATCTTCGGGCGGTTGCGGCCCCGGCACGGCGCGTCCGTCGCTATAAAGCTGGTGGCGCTCTTCGGGCACGTATTCCGTGCTCGCTGTCGTCAGGATGCCTGGCGCTATCGCGGTGATGCCTACGCCATCCGGCCCCATCTCGCGGGCCAGCGAGCGGGTCATCGCCATCACCGCGCCTTTGGAGGCGACGTAGGAGATCAGGTTCGGCGCTCCCCAGAGGGCCGTGTCAGAGGCGACGTTCACCACCCGGCCTTTCGTGGCACGCAACGCGGGCGCGCAGGCCTTTGTAATGGCCCAAGTGCCTTTCACGTTGACCCGCAGAACACGGTCGAATGTCTCTTCGTCAACCTCTTCGAACCCGATGCCACCTATGCCGGTCGCGATCGCGCCGTTGTTGACCAGACCATGCAGCGGACCCTCAAGCGTTGCTGCCAGCGCCGCGATAGAACTGGTGTCGCCCAGATCGACCGGATGGAAGGCCACTCCAAGCTCTGCCGCAACCGCGCGGCCTTCATCTTCGGCGATATCGGCCAATGTCAGCCTCGCGCCCTCAGCGGCCAGATGCCGGGCCAGCACGGCGCCAAGGCCGCGCGCGCCGCCCGTCAGCAGGATATGCCGCCCGTCGAGGATCATTCCGCTGCCGTCTCCAGCGCGTCTTCGGCGGCCAGCTGTTCCTTGGCGCGCCGGTTCAGCGCGCGGCGCAGATGCGCGACCCCGATGTCATGCTGATAGAGCATCTCGCGCGTACGCGCATCGTCGGGCATCCCCTCAAGCATCACGCGGTCCTGTTCCAGCACGTTCCAATGCCGCTCTTCAAGATGCGTGCGGAACAGGAAACACCACGCCTCCCGTGCGAGCCCCTCGACCTTGCGCATGCGCCAGAAGAACACTTTGCATCGCTGTGAGCCAACAGGCGTGACATAGCCAAGGATGCGCATGTGACCACCCGGCCCCGCAGCGGGCGGGTAAGGGATGTCGAGGAAGCAATACATGCCCCCGTTTTTCACTTCGAATTCGGTCCAGTCGAAATTCTCGCCCACTTGCCCGACGCGGCTGACCCGGAAGCCGTCGTCGCGGCGATCAAGCTCCAGCAGGTCCTGTTTCGAACCGAACGCGAGCGTGAAGCTCTCGGCGTGCAAGTAGCACCCGTGCATCGGGTCGGCGAGGTTGTCGAGCGCGTAGCGGTAGTTGCAGTCCCACACCGCCGTGCAGAGGAACCCGGCCCAGGCCGGGTCCGACAATTCGGGCGGCAAGGGCAGCTCGGGCGGTTCGGGTCGATCCGCTGACGGGATATAGACGAACACCGCGTCGGAGTGTTCGGCCACGTTGAAGTCCTTCAGTGCCTTGCGGCCCTCCATCGCGCAGTCCGGCATTGCGGGCACCCGCTGCACCGTGCCGGTGCCGTCGACGATCACGCCATGATAGCGGCAGCCGATATTGCCGTCGTGGATCTCGCCGTAAGACAGCGGCGCGCCGCGATGGGGGCAGAAATCCTCGATGCATTTGATCGCTCCATCAGCGCCACGCCACATCACCAGCCGTTCGCCCAGAACGGTGATCCCGTGCGGCCGGTCCTTGCGAATTTCGACCGATTTGGCGACCGGGAACCACTGGCCCCGCAGGCCTTGGTTGATACGCTCTTCGACGCGGGCGCGCATGTCTGTTGATGTCGCCATAAAAGGTCTCCTTTGGTCTGGGGCCGATCAGTGATCGGCGCGGGGCAGGTAATGCAGCACGCGCGTCTCGGCGCGCACAAGGGCGGAGTAGAGAACGATACCGATGAGGGTCAGCAGGATGATCGCGTTGAACACCATCGCCGCATTGGCCTGCCCGCCGCCGAAGGCGATCAGGAAGCCGAGGCCGGTATTGCCGCCCACCAACTCGCCCACCGTCACGCCAATCACCGCAAGCGTGGAGGCGATGCGCAGACCTGCCATGAGGTTGGGCAGGGTCGAGGGCATCTCGATCTTGAAGAACACCCCCCAGCGGCCATAGCCATAGGCCCGCGCAAGCGACACCAGATCGCGATCGACGGTGCGCATGGCCTGCAGCACGTTGACCAGCACCGGGAAGAAGACGATCAGCACCGTGACCAGCAGCTTGGGCGTCGCGTTATAGCCGAACCACATGATGAAGAGCGGGGCGAAGGCCACTTTCGGTGCGATCTGAAGGGCCAGGATATAGGGGCTTAGAACACGTTCCCAAAAGGCCGACATCCCCAGAAGGTATCCCATCGTCGCCCCGAGGACCGACCCGATCACGAAGCCGACAAGCGTCCAGATCGCGGTCGACCACAGATGCTGCGCCAAGTCTTCCTGCGCCCACATCCGCACCAGTTCTTCCAGGCATTGGCTGAATGTCGGAATGATGAAGCGCGGCACATCAAGCGCGGGCGGAAGGTATTCCCAGACCAAAAGGAAGAGGACCAGACCCGCCGCGGAGGTCAGCCCGACAGCATGCCGCATGACAAAAGGAACATGGGGTTTCTGCACGGCCTTGTTGTTTCGGGCAATCGGGGGCGTTTGTGTGGACGTTGTGTCAGACATCTGCTGCGTCTCCGTCATGCAGTGCAGAGAGGAACGAGGCCAGCCGGCAGTAGCAGACGGGCTGGCCTCCGACCGCAATCACTCGGAAGCGACGAAGTCGTTTGTGTAGAGGTCTGCGACCGGCACCGCTTCGCGCACAATTCCCGCTTCGAGGTAGAAGGCCTGCGCAGCTTCAAGCCGTTCGGGATTGAATGCGCCAAACGCAAACCCCTCGGCGGCCGGATAGACCTGCGTTGCATAGGCCTGCATGATCGCGGCGATCCCTGCCTCTTTGTCCGCGTGCTGCGGCACAAGCTGCACATATTGCGCGGCCGCCGCCGCCGGATCGGCGACGATATCGTTCACCGCGCGCGTCAGGGCCCTTACAAAACTGGTGATTACCTCGGGACGTTCGGCAATGATGTCGTCTGAGGCAAGCACAGCCTGCGCCATCGCTGGAAAGACCTCGTCAACCGGCATTTGCCCCAGTTCAACCCCCGCGCCCTGGATGGCCGCGATCCATTCGGGGACCGCAGAAACGGCATCGAGATCGCCCGAAATCATGAGCTGGATGATGCCGCCGGGGCCAACCGCCTGCAGGTCTGCATCGCCGCGCGACAGACCTTCGGAGGCCAGAACACCCAGTATGTTATAATAGGTCGTGTCCTGGAAACTCATCACGCCTATGCGTTTGCCCTCCAGATCGGCAGGGCCGGTGATCCCGCTCTCCACGCGCCAGGCCAACTGCGTATAGCCGCGCCCGCCCAAAAGGGCGACACCGCGAACGTCCAGCCCATTGGCACGCACGATGATCGGCGTATCGCCGATCCCACCGCCGAGATCGGCATTGCCCACGGCGACCTGCCGGGCCACATCCGCCCCGCCCTGTCCCACACGGAACTCAACCTCAAGGCCCTCTTCCTCGAAATAGCCAAGGCCTTTTGCAAGCTGGAAGGGCGCAAAGGCCGGCAGGAAATCCGGCGCAGGAAAGAGATATGTCAGCTGTTCCTGCGCTGTCGCGGCAAGCGGCGCGATGGCGAGGGACATTGCCATGACGAGGGTTTTGATATTCATCTTGGTCTCCGTTGTTGGAACGTGCCTCTAGCGGGCACTTTTGGGCAAAATGTCGATTTTTACGCAGCGGCCTTCTCGGTCAGTTTGAGATGGCCGAAAATCTCGGCGGCAATTGGTCCGACCTCTGGCATCACGCGCCGCTTGAGCGGGTGATCGCGATGGGGCAGATCGACCTTGATTTCGGCCACGATCCGCCCGGGTCTTTCGGACAGAACCATGACCCGGTCGGCCATCAACACGGCCTCGGTCAGATCATGGGTGATCAGCAGAGTTGTCTTCTTTGCCTCCGCAATCGTCGTGGCGAAACTGTCCTGCAGCAGCAGTTTGGTCTGCGCGTCCAGCGCGCTGAAGGGTTCGTCGAGAAGAATGATCTCGGGGTCGATCGCCAGCGTCCGCGCAAGCGCTGCGCGCTGGCGCATCCCGCCGGACAGCTGATAGGGATATTTCCCTTCAAAGCCTCGCAACTGGCATCGGGCCAGTTCCGCCATGGCCCGCTCCCGCCGCGCGACCTTCGACACGCCCCGCGCTTCGAGCCCGAATTCCACGTTCGACCGGATCGACCGCCAGGGCAAAAGCAGATCCTTTTGCAGCATGAACCCCACATGGGCGTTTGGCCCGGTCACCTCCTCACCCGATACAAGAACCGCACCGGCCGATGGCGCGTAAAGACCCGCCGTCATCGACAAAAGCGTGGATTTCCCGCAGCCGGAGGGGCCGACAACGGCGACAAATTCGCCTTCCTCGACGGAAAAGTCGATCCCGTCGACGGCGGTGACACCGGTTTGCGGATCGCCAAAGGTCTTGCACACGTTCCGAAATTCAAGCGCCATAACCGTGCTCCGAATAGGCGGCATCGAAAGACGCGTTTGCCGCCACAAGCTCAGCTTCAAGAAGGGCCTCGTCCCAGTCTGTCCTCCCCGAGATCGGCGCCACGATGCCACGCGCGGCGAGGGCCGCTGCCACCGCACCGAAGTCATGCTCTCCGGCTCCCATGATCTCCATCATGGCATGGGCAAGGGCGTGTTCGGGCTCTGAAACCGGGCGCCCCCTGCCCTGATGCGCGAGGTCCTTGGGCACCGGTCCACCCGCGACCTGGGCCAGACGATCCTTGAACGCGTCAGACATAGGGGCGCGCCTCGAAGGAAACGGTTTCCCCGCCCGATTGGCCGACGACAACCCATGCCGTGGCCGCGCCGGCACCGGCGTTTCTTATGAAATGGGATTGACCGGCCGGTGTGCGCACCAGGTCGCGCGGACCAAGCTCAACCAGGCTTTCGGTGCCGTCGTCATCGACCCAGCCGATCTGCAGTGACCCCTCCAGACACATCACGGCCTCTTCCACATCGCGCGCATAGGGGGCGATGCCCGCGCGGGACGGCAAGCCCCACATCTCCTTGCGGCAACTGTCGTGCTGGACCGCGCCCGGCGCGTCACCCACATAGACCTTGCGGGTAAAGCCAGCGTCTTCCCAGATTGTCGGCAGTTCGGAATGGCGCACGACGTAGTCGGCCATCAGCTTCTGGACCGGATGATCGCCCTGCGGATCGTATGGCAGGGTCTTGCCCGGCTCAGCCCCGAAGGTCCGTGCCAGCTCTTTCGGATGCTCCTTGGGGTGGTAGTGATAGACCGGCGGCAGCGGTTTACCCACATCCACGCTGATCGTCATCAGCACCGGTTCAACCCCGTCAACGCGAAAGCCGTGACCGATCTCGCGGGCGTTCAGGATCATGTCCTTGGGGCCAAGCTGCACTTCGACCACCTCTCCGTCACGCTCCCAACCGACCACGAGAGCGCCGTCGATCACCAGAAAGGATTCCTCGATCTCGTGACTATGACAGGCCGCGTATTTCCCCGGCTCCTTGTAGATCAGGCTCAGCGTGAAATGCTCGGGCTTCATCGTGGAGGTATCGCCCACCTTGGGCGATCCTCCTGCCCCGATATAGCGCATCTGGGCGCGGGCCAGCTCTTCAAAGCCGCGGTTCGACGGAAAGGCGTCCCAGTCGAACCGCTTATCGGCAAAGCGGGCCGTGGACGCCGTAAGGCGGTCGTCGAGGTCGGTCTTGATTGGCGTGGCAATGTTCATCGAATCCTCCTGAGCGGTTTCTTGAACCCTGCCAAACAGACGTTTTACAAGGAATATGGTATTTTGTATATGAAACAGACTCAGTCTCTTTAGTGGAGTCCGTCATGCGAGATGATCCCTACATCGTGCCCGGGTTGATGCGCGGGCTGGCCGCCCTGCGCGCCTTCACGCCCGACCGGACGGAGATGACATTGAACGAGATCGCGGCGGCTGTCGGTGTCTCGAAATCAGCCGTGTTCAGAACCGTTCACACGCTGGCGGAGGCAGGCTATCTGCTGCCGGTGCAGAACAACGCGGCCTACAAGCTCGGCCCGGCGGTGGTGCGCCTAGCCTACGGCTACCACGCCGGTCGGGAGCTGTTGGAAGCCGCGACACCCACGCTGGAGACCCTGCGCGACCGGATTGACTGGTCAACGCATCTTGGCGTGCTTGATGGCAGGCAAATCCTGTACCTGCTGCGCTTTCCGGCGACCGGGGGGCTTTCCTCGCTGGTCCATGTCGGCAGCAGATTGCCCGCGGCCTCGACATCAATGGGGCGCCTTCTGCTCTGTCACAAGAGCCCCGAATTCATCAAACGCCTCTACGCCGAAGCCGAACCTGGTACGGCGGCGCATGTCCTGCAGCGCCGGGAGCGGGATGCTAAACGCGATGTGGTCGTCAGCGTGGGTAATTTCGAAAGCGGTCTTTGTTCGGTCGCAGCCCCCGTGCACGACATTTCAGGTGAAGTCGTCGCGGCAATCAGCGTAACGAAAATGCTGGACGATGTGCCCGGCGACATCATCAAAGAAGTCCGCAACAGCGCGCGTCGGATTAGCGAACTGCTTGGCGGCGTCCCCTTTGCGAAGGATTAGCTGGACGGGCGTCCCATTGTCCTCGCGGCGACATGGGCGGTTGCGCGTTGCTGAGCCTTGGATGTTCCGGGTTCCGGTTCCCTTGCGGCACATCGGGCAGCATGGCGTTGATCTTGATGGAGATCACCACGGCAAACCCAACGGCGACCGCTATTCGGTCGCCCGGGCCAACTTGCGCCGACGTGTGAGCAGTTTCACGACTGGCAAGAAGATCAGAATAAGGGCGACGACAGTGATCGGGCCGGCAATTGGTCGGGTCAGGAAAATTGACGGATCGCCTGACGACAGTAGCAGGGATTGGCGCAGGGTGGGTTCAGCAATCGGGCCAAGAACAATTGCCAGGACCGCGGGCGCCAGAGGGTAGTCGAACTTACGCAAAAAGAACGCGCCGATCCCGAAGATGACCATCAGCCAAATGTCGAACATATCCCGCGTCGCTGCATAGCATCCCGCG
Source organism: Thalassococcus sp. S3 (assembly GCF_004216475.1). Classification (GTDB taxonomy): domain Bacteria; phylum Pseudomonadota; class Alphaproteobacteria; order Rhodobacterales; family Rhodobacteraceae. The sequence goes on from NZ_CP022303.1 coordinate 4,028,601, forward strand.
ATGGAGAGCACGAAAATCATCGGTGCGAGGATCGTGAACGGCATACGCAGCATCCAGATGAAGAGCGGGATGAAGGCCAGATTGATCAGCACCGCCGCAACATTGGAGACGTAGAAAGAGCCGATCAGACCCCAGACAAACTCGGTCTCATTCACGAAGAGCTGCGGACCCGGGACAAGACCCCAAATGACCATCCCACCCAGCAGGATCGCCGTGGTGGGGGAGCCAGGGATACCCAGGGTGAGCATCGGCAGCATCGACCCGGTCGAGGCCGAGTTGTTCGCCGCCTCGGGTGCGGCCACACCATCCGGATTGCCCGCTCCGAAGCTTTCGGGCTTACGCGATATCATCTTTGCCACGCCGTACGACATCAGCGAACCCGGTGTTGCCCCGGCTGCGGGAAGAATGCCCACGAAAAAGCCCAGGAAAGAGCCGATCGTCGTTCCCTTCCAACTGCGTTTCGCCGCCTCTCTGGTGTCTTGCGCCATTCCCTTCATGGTCATTTTGGGATTGGACGATTTGATCTCTCCGCGCGTCTGTTCGATGGTCCAGAGCATTTCGCCGATCCCGTAGACACCAATGGCGAGCACGAGAAACCCGATGCCTTGAAGAAACTGGTTCATCTCGAAAAGCACAAGGCGCGGTGCGCCTGAGATCTGATCGAAGCCGATTGAGCCCAGAACGAGGCCGAAGCAGATGGAGAAAATGGTCTTGGGGATGTCGTCCCCGCCAAGCCCCACGAAAGTGGCAAAGGCCAGAAGCATAAGCGCAAAGATCTCGGGCGGGCCGAAGGAGAGTGCGAGGTTCGCAAGGACAGGCGCAAAGAGAGTGAAGAGAACATTGGCCACCGTGCCGCCCACAAAGGACGCCAGGGCCGCGGTTACAAGCGCCAGGCTGGCCCGTCCTTGCCGGGCCAGGGGCTTGCCGTCGAAGGTCGTCGCGACCGCGGTGGACGCGCCGGGAATGCCAAGCGTGATGGACGAGATCGCGCCGCCATACATGGCCCCATAATAGATCGCAGCAAGGAATATGATCGCGCCACTGGGGGGCACAAGGAAGGTCACCGGCAACAGGATGGCCACCCCATTGACCGAGCCGAGCCCCGGCATGGCCCCGATGAACAGCCCCAGCGTGACGCCAACGACGATCAGCAACAGGTTAAGCGGCTGCAGCGCCAGCACCATACCGTCAGCAAGAAGAGTGAGAACGTCCATAAGCGAGATCTCTGGTGTTGGGCGGGATCAGTAGATGATCTCGTAAAGGATGTTGAAGACCGGATCGGTAAAGGGCAGGCCGGTTGGCATGGTGATACGCATCGCCCCTTCGAAGAAAAAGAAGAACGCGATTGGGACCGGGAAGGCGATCGCCAGGGTGGTGAGCCACGAATGGCGCCCGAGAAAGCGGATGTAATACAGCAGAAACGCCATGATCGCGCCGTACATCGAGATGATATTGACCAGGGCGACGAAGGCGACGATGCCGCCGCCCACCAGAAACAGCATCCGCCAGCCGTAATCGTCGAGAACGGACGCGTCAGACTGCGATGGCGGGCTGGTGCCGCGCCACCAGTTCCACGCAGTCATTGCACACGACAGCAGCATGATGCCGGAGAGCCAGAACGGCCAGGCCCCTCCACCAGGGCCCTGGCCCGCGATATAGCCCACCGGCAGTTCGGTGCTTTTCCACATCAAATAGAGGGAAAGAAGGGCCAAAACGCCCGCGGTGATGATCTCGCCGTGTCGCATTCTGGCATGTCCCTATGACTTTGATGAGCGCGCGGCTCCCGGGCGTTGCGTTTAGCCGTCGAGCGACTGGAGCAGTTTGGTGTGATTTTCTACCTGAGTGGACCAGTAGGCCCGCTGCTCCTCCGCGTTCATCCAGAGGGGTGAGAGGCTTTCAGAGGTCAGGTAACCCTGCCAGTCCTCACTCTCGTAGATCTTGGTGAAAAGCTCTTGATAGTAGGCCGCAGCTTCATCCGACATGCCAGGTGCGCCAACCACGGCACGCTGGTTGTAGTAAGAAAAGTCGTGCCCCATCTCCTTCATCGTCGGCACGTCCGGATAGGCCGGCAGGCGTTCATCGGAAAAGGCGACAAGCGGCACGAAGTCGCCTGCTTCGTAAAAGCCCTTGGCCTCGGCCGGGTTGTTCACGGTGGCCATGATTTGCTTGCCTGCGAGGTCCTTTGCCACTGCGCCGCCGCCGTCATAGGGGATGTACTTGACGTCGAGGTCATAGGCGCCCGCCATGTAGGCGATGACGATGCTGTCTTCCTGTCCGGCACCAGTGCCGCCCATGACGAACTCGCCATCCATCGACTTCACCTTTTCGACGTATTGGTCAAAACTGGTGATCTCGCTGTCCTTGTGAACCCACAACACAAACGGGTCGACGCCCATCATTGCGATTGGCGTGAAGGTCTGGATATCGATCCCCAAATTGCTTTGCCGCAGCGGTGTCGTGAAGAAAGAGTTCAACGTGACGAGGATCGTATGATCCGGATCGCTCGCAGTGTTGACGTGGATCAGCGCTTCGGCGCCGGAACCGCCGCCCTTGTTGTTGGGCACCAGTGGGCGCCGGGTCATATCGCCCTTTTCGGCAACCGACTGAACAAAGCGGGCAATCTGGTCCGCACCGCCGCCCGGACCTGCCATGATCACAAAGTCGATAGGCTTTCGTGGCTGCCAGCCGTCTGCCAGCGCCGTAAGGGGCGCCGTCGCTAGGGCCGTGGCACAGGCCATGGACAGAAAAACGCGTTTTGTGATCAACATTGATAATCCTCCTCAGTTATCAGAGGAGGCTGCGACAGAGCACCGCGGCAGCACCCTCGATCACCGAGTAATTATCTTGCGAAAAAGGTGTTTCAAGGAAAATTTTATTGCGTACAATCGTATGCAGGTCAGTGCGCCATCACCACAGCCATTTCAGCTTTGTCTACAACGGCTTGCGTATTTCCCCCCAGAAGGGTCTCACGCTCGTGACTGACGCTGTATGCGCCCATCAGCAACAGATCGGCCCCGGCACTGCTGGCTTCTGACAGCAAGGCGGCGCCGGGATTTTGTGCCTCGAACCGCCTTACGGACGCAGAGACGCCGCGCAGAGCGTAGTAGCCGACCAGCTCATCCACGGTTGTGCCATAGGTCAGTGGCTTGCCGCCATAAAGGATCGTGACAGTCTGGGCCGCCTCCACCAGGCCCAGGGTCAGCGCGACCATGCGGGCCGCCTCCAGGGATCCATTCCAGGCCACTGCCACATGCGCGCCGATCTCGGCGGGTGGCGCTGACTGGGCGGGGCACATCAGAACCGGGCGACCTGTTTGAAAAAGCCCCGCCTTAAGGGTGTTGGTGCCAAGGTTTCTATCGCGGTCCGGCTTGGCGACAGCGATCAGATCGGCCAGCCGTCCCTGATGGCGCACGATATCCATCATACGGCCAGTTTCCTCTATGAACTCCACAGAAGGCCGGTCGCCTTTGGGTTCGCGCGTTTCTGACAGGTCGAGAGCACGGGCGCGTTCATGCAGCCTTTCACGCAGCTCCGCCTCTTCCTGGTTCGAAAGCTCCGCTGCTTGTTGCAGCATCGTCTCTCGGGCGAATTTGAACAGCCCTGCGTGATAGGGCACCATCTCGCTTGGGTTGGGGCGGCAATGCGCCACCACGATATGCGCGTTGTGCCGATGGGCGAGGACAGACGCGTGAGACAGCACGATGTCGCCCATACCGTCCCCCCGCACAGGCACCAGAATCCTCTTGAGCATGGCGATCCTCCCTTCGCTTTGCGCGCGGCGGCTGATCAATAAAGACCGGCGGTCCGCGCTCTCAAGGTGACCAGCGCCAGCACCGCGTCTATGGACGGTGTGGCAACGCCCGTCACCCTGCCCAACTCCTGCACCGAACCGACCAGCGCGTCGATCTCCATCGGGCGGCCTGCATCCAGATCCTGCAACATGGACGTGCGGTGCGCGCCCACGGCGGCACCACCGTCGATCCGGCGATCAACATCAATGGGGAACTTGACCCCGAGATGTTCGGCAATCTGCTGCGCTTCGACCATCATGGCCCGCGCCAAGGCCCGCGTTCCGGGGTCGGTGCACAGAACATCCAGCGTCGCATGGGTCAAAGCAGAGATCGGGTTGAACGACAGGTTACCCCAGAGTTTCACCCAGATCTCATCACGCAGCTTCGGCCGAACAGGTGCTTTGAGACCCGCTGCACTTAGCGCTTTTGAGAGAGCCAGGGCCCGATCCGATTTCGAGCCGTCAGGTTCCCCAAGAGAGAACCGATTGCCCTCGATATGCTTGATCGTGCCCGGCTCCGACACTTCGGCTGCCGGGTAGACCACGCAGCCCAGCACACGGTCGGGGCCGAAGCCATCCCATTGCGCATTGCCCGGATCGACCGATGCGAGACGCGTGCCCTCCAGCGGCCCCCCGATCTTGTGGAAATACCACCAGGGCACACCATTCACGCCGGACACGACAGTGGAGTGATCACCCAGAAGAGGCTGCATCTTGTCCACCACCGGTGGCACCGAATGCGCTTTGAGCGTCACGATCACATAGTCCTGCGGGCCCAGGTCATCGGGATCGTCAGAGACAGTGACAGGAACCGTAACCGGGTCGGCATCCTCTTCGATCAGGGTGAGTCCCTTTTCTTTCATAGCGGCCAGATGCGGGCCACGGGCGACAAGGCTGACGTCAGCACCCGCCTGGGCCAGCTTGGCCCCCATATATCCGCCGATGGCGCCCGCTCCGAAAATACAGATCTTCATGGCCGCCCTCGCTTATCCGGCATCCTGCAGACCCAGCTTTTCGGCCAGGCCAATGCGTTGCAGTTTGCCCGTTGCTCCCTTGGGGATCTCATCAAGGATCAGCACCTTGCGCGGCACCTTGAACGCCGCCAGCCGCGCGCTCAGAAAGTCGCGTAGCGCGCGTTCATCTGCCTCTGCACTCTCCTTTAGGACCACGGCAACAGCGACGTCCTCCCCAAGCTTGGGATGTGGCAGCGCGAAGGTCACACATTGCGCAACCGCTTCATGCGCGCTCAGAACACCGTCGACTTCAAGCGGGCTGACCTTTTCGCCGCCGCGATTGATAATCTCTTTCAGACGTCCGGTCAGCTGCAGATAGCCGTCCGCGTCAAAGGCGCCCTGATCCCCGGTCCGGAACCAACGCTTATCCTCGGCCATGAAGAAGTTCTTTTCGTTCGCCTCCGGATTGCTTTCGTAGCCGGGGGTCACATTCGGCCCTGAGATCACAACTTCGCCGGTGCCCTCTATCAGACGGTTCTCTGTCTCGTCGGCGATCCGAACCTCCGGACCAGCGGGCAGTCCCACCGATCCGGGTTTTTGCGTTCCGGGTGCCAGCGGGTTGGAGCACATCTGATGCGCGGCCTCGGTCATGCCGTAACCTTCGATCACGGGCACGCCGAATGTCTCGGCCAGGCTTTCCATCACCGGGCCGGGAAGGGACGCGGACGAGGAACGGACAAAACGCAATGGCGCCGCGGCGATTGCATCTCTATTGCGGCCCGCGCGGCTCAAAAGCGCCTGATGCATGGTTGGCACCGCCGTATACCAGGTCGGGGACGCATCGCGCATCCACCCGAAGAACTTCAGCGCATCAAAGCCGGGCGCGCACCAGATCGACGCGCCCACCGAAAGCGAGGCGGACACTGCCGCGACAAGCCCATGGATATGGAAGAGCGGCATGACATTCAGGCAGCGATCCGTGCCGGTCAGCGCAAGCGAGGTGGCGATATGCCCAGCGGATGCTGCGACGTTTCTGTGTGTGAGCGGCACGATCTTCGGGCGTGAGGTCGTGCCGGACGTGTGCAGGATCAGCGCGACGTCATCGGTTGCGGGAGGTGCGGTATCGACCTTCCCAGCTCCGGCTGCACCGCCTTCGGCCGTCAATGTAAATTGCCCAGCGGGCGCATCACCCTGCACCGCCAAACGCAAGACCGTGAGGCCCAGCTTTTGCGCCGCGTCCAGCGCGGGCCCCTCGTACTCTGCCGGCAGGACAATGGATTTGGCGTTCAAATCGTCGAGGTAGAATGAAAACTCATCTTCGCGATAGGATGGATTGAGCGGCGCGGTCACCGCCCATTGCGCCACTGTGACGAAACATGTGGCCATCTCGGGACCATTTGGTAGGACGATGGCCACTCTGTCCCCGCGCCCGATGCCCGCATCATGGAGCTGGGTTCCGACCGATGCCGATAGCGTGCGCAGCGCAGCATAGGTTAACACCTCGCGGTCTGGCGCGCCAATGGCAACTGTGCCGCCGTCGTGGCCGTCCAAGAGTTCTGCAATCGTGTTTGCCACCTGTTCCTCCCCCTTTTGATATTGCGTGTCCGGAATATGGGTCTCCCGGTGGACGCGTCCAGCTTGGGTCATTTCTGACATCGCTCGCAACAGCATTCCCCGGCCATGCCGGTCAGCCATACGAGATCAGATATCTTGACGCTTGCCTATAAGGATCGGGAGCCGTGATATCCAACAGGGATTATTGGAACCTGCGCCAGGATTTCATTCGATAAGAGCTGTTTTCAACGGATCGACGCTGGTCCTGGGCAACGTCCTTTGATGTTCCAAAAATGCGCGTTTCGGTAAAACCATCACTCGCACCAGCGAGGATGCAAAAACATCCGCCGTGCGCATTGTGTCGCCCGAAAGCAGTTCGCGGTCGCCAAACACATCGCCTTGGGACAATTCGGCAATCGGCGCGGACGTGTTAGGGTGCAGAACTTGGGCGGCGCCAGTGACGATGAGATAGGCGCAATCGCCCGGATCCCCTTTGCGAATGATCCGCTCGCCTTTTTTGAATATCATGCATTCGTAGGACCGGATCATGTTATGAGCAACGTTCTGTTTGGCAAAGTTCGCAAAGGTTTCGTGCAGATCATTCATGTCCAGCAGGTAAGGAAGAAAGCGCACATTGATGTGTGGCACGCTCAGAAGATCATTGGTTACTGGTTTTCCACCGATGCGGTGGATCAGTTTACCGACGACGGGGTTCAATGGCGCGCTGATGTAATCCACGTTATTGGCAAGCGCATGATAGGTGCACATCAACAGCAACCCTCTGGCGACCATCAAATTGCGGTATGGCCTGGCAACGCAATACATGCTGATGCTCATGAAGCGGCTGGCTGGCGGCGTATGCTCGCGAAAATCGAAGTATTCGTCCGCTGGCAGGCCCGCCGGATTATCCAATGTGGCCCGCACGCTCCCCACAATCTGATCACGCTCGTTTAGAGCCACGAACAACTTGGAGGCGGGAAAGGCATCGAACTGATCCAGCACGACCTGGGTTCCATCGGCATGGATCAGATCCTCTTCTTCGCGGAAGACTTGATGGCGGATGCGAAAGACCTGCTCGATATCCTGCTCGTCCTGAGCCAGCCGAATGCGGATTGGCATGGGTTATCCCTTTTGCATAGGCGCGCAGGACACCACAAACTCACCCAGGTGGAATGGACCGCCGGACAGTCGCGACAGGTATTTCCGTCGCATATCATGACCATCCACGCTCATATCCAAGTCATAGCCCTGGGCGGCAAGAAACTCTTCGATGTCAGATTTTTCGATGGTCCAGCCTAGCGGTTCGCCCAAGCGATGGAGGTAGCGCTTTAGCAACCAGGTGACGTTGATGTTGGGGCTGTCCATGCGCGGTACGGCGGTAAAGACAAATTGCATCCCGCCTGAAGTCACATGCCTCAAGGCGGCAAACACCCGTTCGACATCGCATGGGTCGAGATACATCAACACGCCTTCGCAAATGAAACAGGTCCTTACCGCGGGATCAAAGACCGGGATCTGGGCCAATGCATCGCTTATCGCGGTCTTCGACAGGTCAACGGGATGCAGGTGCAAATTGCCCGGCGCATCGGTGACAAAGGCTTGGCGCTTTTGCGTCGCCGTCGCTGGATGATCGAGCTCAATACATGTCAGATCAACATGATCTCTGCTGAGTTCGTATGTCAGGGTATCGAACCCGGCCCCAATATTCACCACTTGCCCAGCGCCTTGCGCAATGTTCGCGCGCACGACGTCTTCAATCACTTTTTTGCGGGTCACGTAATGAAGGGCGATGCCCGGCATCAGCAGCCGCTGCATCACCATCAATCCGGCTGAGATGATCGGGTTGCGCAGCTGGCGCAGCCTTCTGCGCCCTTCATCCGAGCTGTTGAGAATGTCCAGACAGGCCGACATCTTGTCCGCCGACACAAGCCATTCGGTGCGGCGTTGGCTACCGGTGTGAACAACACCTTGCAGCACCGTATAAGCCGTATGGCTTGCCTTGTCGTTCTGCATATTCAGCTCAGCGCAAAAGCGCTCTGGTTCTGGAGCGGTGTGGCACGTTCGAACATCGCCCCGAATGCGCGGATTTCCGTAGGGGCAATCCTGCGTGTTTGTGGTTTGATCGGCGATGTTTCAATCGTTGACTTGGCAAACGGCATCCGTGCTGCTGTCGTCCCGATCACCAGCGAACGGGATTTGAAACGGTTCAGACGATGTTGCAGCGCGGGCAGGCGGGGCGGGGCATACCGAATGCTGCCCAAAACCTCGAGATGAGAGCGGTATCGTGTCGGCATAACAATGTTCCGTGAAGCTACACGGACATTATGCGTTCTGCAGGCAGCCGTATATGTATGGAACCATGGATCTACGCAGGTCTTCTCGACAAATTTCCCAACCCGGCCTAACGCAGCCTCGCACCGGCTGCGTTATATCGCTTTCCGTTATGCGGGCGATGCGCATAGATATAGCTCGACTTGCTCAACTGCTGTGTCCGAGCGTTCGCCATCGCTGGAACAAATCCGTTCATTTCGTTCTGGGTGAGCGGCCATGACTGGCCATTCTAGCCATAAGCGCGGGGCAGCGGCACACGTCTCGCTAAACCCTGGATAAGTCGGTGTTAATCTATTTCGCCAGCGTAGTGCTGCCCCCAAAAAAGGTCATCAGATCGCGTGATCTTTCACCGCAGCAGAATGGTTTGGGGCCGATGGTTTACTGAACTCGACCGACACGAGCGTACCTTGATCTGAAGAGCGCACTGACAGCTCCAGATTGTTCTCTTGCGCCCGTTGTCGCATACCCTTCAGACCCAGACCACTGTTGAAACCGGCCAGTCGCCCCGCTTTGTCAGGATCAAAGCCGCGCCCATCATCGCGGATGGTGATGAAGGCCGGCGCGATAGTGACAAAGATGTTTTGGCAGTTTGAGTGTTTTATCGCGTTTGTCAGACTTTCCTGGGCAATACGCACGATATTCAGCGCTGTCTTGGACGGCTGATCGGACAAGTCGGGGTCGCCCGCGACGTCCCAATGCACTTGGATGCCATGCCTTTGCAGAAGTGGCTCCATCCTCTCACGCAGAGCCCCCAACATCACAGCGACATCGTCCACAACCTCAAGACTGTCGATGATCAACGCCATGTCACGTAACGCTTCTTCGAGAGACGTGTGAACGATCGGATCGGCTGCATCATTGCAGTTCAAATAGGATAGGACATTCACCAATTGCCCGCCCACGCCATCGTGCAAATCCAGCATGATGCGGCGCCGTTCCTCTGCCAGCGCGTTTGCCTTTTCAGCCTCCAGCACCCGCTCCTGTACCTTTTCAAGCTCGGCCGTTTTTCTCTCGATTGTCCCCTGCATAGATCTGGTCAAGGCATCGTATTGCGTGAGCGTCCGGGCGAGATGTCCGATGAGCGCCAGAAACAACGCGCCGAACAGGATCAGAAAGGCAAGGTTGGCACGATGCGTTTTTGCAAGCATCGGATCGACATGTGCGTACACATATTCGGCAATGGCTGCTCCGCCAGCGAGCGCAAGGACAGGCACATGAAAACGCTGCCACCCTCTTGCCCCGGGCCATGACAGAATGTGGCATGCCAAGGCGCAAAGGCCCATGGCCCCGCAGAATAGCCCGACGAGCTGCGAAGCGGTTCTGAAGTGCGCTTCGGGCATGGCGATGAGTGCACCTGTTGAAAAGATGCAGATCCAAAACAGACCACGCATCATGCGAGGATGGTCAAATTCGTAGATCAACACCGAAAAGTGCAGGATTCCGTAAAACAGCCAAACCAGCGCGCTGTTCCAGATTGCCCACCAATACGGGATCTGATCGAGGGCATTGGGGATGACCATATTGCCGGCGACAATACACGCTGCCAGCGCGACCGCCGCGAGCAAGAGATACGCCTGATCATGCCGTCTGGTGAACCAGAGACATAGCAGAGCGATCCCGCCGAGGGCCGCCATGGTATAGGCAACGCGCACCGTTCCGACTCTGTAGAAAAGGCGGATTTTTGACGCGAATTCAAGAGTTTCGCCATTCCCGATGTAGAGCGGGTAAAGAGACACTCGGTGAAACTCATTGCTCTGCAGATAGATCGTGAAGATGACATCGCGATCATTGAAGACATCGCTGGGAAACGGCGCATAATGCGGACGGTTCCAGTTGTGATGAAGCTCCTCCGGGCTGTTGCGATCAGGTGAAATCGCGGTATCGTTGGCCCAGATAAGAATACTGTCGCTGAGTTGCGGAAGATAAAGGACAGGGAAGCCACTGGGTTCATGGTCCGGTGTGACCGCGATTTTGTAGGTCGCGTGGTGTCGGCCATTCAAGGCTTCGGTTTCGGGAAAGTCAGGTAGCGTGACCTCTACATAGTCGCCGGGCTGACACCTTTCTGGCTGATGCGGGCACATCAATGCGCTTGAAACCTTGTGTGTTCCCTGTGTCAGCCGTTCGGAACTCAGGGGCAGCTGCATGATTGCCCAGGTACTGAACGTGAGGAGCAGGAGAGAAATCGAAAACGCGATGGCCCATCGCATCACACGATGCCTTTGCGCGTCGCCACAACCACGGCTGCAGTATTCGAGTTGACGCCAAGTTTCGAATAGATGCGATGCACATGATTGCCGACCGTGCCCAAGGTGATCGACAATTTGTCGGCGACTTCCTGTCTCTTGTACCCTTTGGCAATCAGCTGCATCACTTCGGTCTCACGCTTGCTGAGGCCGCTGTCATTATCGCTGCCGGACACGCCAAGACTGTCCTTGGGGAACGTCGACAGGAGGATCCGCGCGATTTTTGGGCTGATCGGGCTCCCTCCATCAACCAGCTCAAGGAGTGCCGCGCTGACATCGTTTGCCGAGCTTTGTTTGTGAAGGTAGCCTTTGGCCCCGGCGCGCAACGCCTCAACCACGCGTGCTTCGTCACCGAAAACGCTGATGACCAGGCAATCGCAATCCCATGTGGCGCGCATCGCTTCTTCGATGACCTCGCAACCCGACCCGTCCGGCAAACCCAGGTCCGTCAGAACAATTCTGGGCTTTTGTCGCCGTAGCAGGGAAAGGGCGACTTCGACGCCGTGAGCGACCCCGCATATCTCGAAAACACTTTGTGATAAGATGTTCCTCCGCAGCGCTTCTGCAGTGTGAACAGAATCTTCAACGATAAGGACCTTGATCTTTTTCATCGTCGGCAGTCTTCGCCTAGGTTAACCCGGGAATCTTTTACCAAGCACGCTGGATTTCAGTCTATCACGGTCCGGCCAAGTCTTGACCAGAACTTTTCGTCTTTGGAGATGACCAACCCGCTGAATAGTCCGGTTTCATCCCTAGGCTTTGGACCTGTTGATTTCAGCTCATACTCGACCTTCATCGCCCAGGCATGAACCGTGCCAACGTCTTCGATGCCGGAATGCAGAGTGGGCGAAGACACTGCACTGCGTCGGCAGCATTGCGTGGCACCCGCGCCCCAGCGAACTGAGCGCGAGTGCGAAATTCAAACGCAAGGCCAAGCGGCGGTCTTGCGGGTCATTCGGCGCGGCGTGCAAACTCGATGACCGTGCCGTCGGCGCGTGTCAGGCTATGGGCGTGTACCTCCAGCGCGCCAAGATCGTCGTTCACGACCCCCTCGATCCGCACCGCCTCACCGACGCCCGCGGGCACCCAGTTGGGACCGACATAGATGCGAACAGTACCAGTCGCATCCTGCAGGCGGAACTCGTCCTCGTCCGTGATGCGTGTCACAATGCCCTCAACCGTGACCAGCGTTCCACGCTCCAGTGCGCCGACTGGTGTTGGCTCCTCGTTCACGTATGCCGTCTCGGCGCTGAGGGCGAGCACCGTCGTCAAAGGGAGAAGTCCGATCATGATCGATCCTCCATCGAAGGGTCAGTCGAGGGCGATCCCGACCAGGGCCAGCAGCAGTACGCCGCCGGCCACAAGGATTGCGCGCGAGACACGGACCTCGCCTGAAAGCCAGTCTCGCAGCCGCACGGGGCCCGTGGGATGCTGGTGGTTTTGAGGTTGCTCGTTCATGTCGTTCTCCATCGGTTTGAGTTAAGGAGCCGGCCTCGGCGCGCGGGATAGGTCAGAGGATGAAGTCGTCAGCCGAAATCTGTGACAGGCTGGTGTCTTCAAACCGCAGCGTGTTGCCGTTACCGAAGTCGAGCAGAACGTCATCACCGCCATCAACTGTGCGGGCATTGGCGAGTACGTCAGACAAATCGGCGTCGCGCGCGTCGCCGGTAAGACGGACCACGTCGTTGTTGTTGAAGTCTTCGATCACGTCCCGTCCGAAGCCGAAAACGAAAGTGTCCGCTCCGCCGCCGCCTTCAAGCGTGTCATTGCCACGTCCGCCGTCAAGGGTATCGCGACCCGCGCCGCCGCTCAGATCGTCTAGGCCTTTGCCACCGACCAACTGGTCGTTGCCACGCCCACCATCAAGGTCGTCACTGCCTTTGCCGCCGAACAGCTGATCGTTGCCGTCATCGCCGTCCAGGTCGTCGCGGCCCTGGTTGCCGAACAGCCGGTCGTTACCGCTTCCGCCGTCGAGATCGTCATTGCCGCCGAGGCCACGGATAATGTCGTTGCCCGCTCCGCCGTCGATCTCGTCGCGGCCATTCGTGCCAATCAGCTCATCGTTGCCACTGGTTGTGTCGCTGGGCGTCAGGGCCGGCGGCTGCGGTGCTGCGGCGAAACCGAACTGACCGGCGGATAACTCGGAGATGCGCACATCTTCGATCAGAAGGCTGTTGCCACCTCCGAAGTCGAGCAGCGTGCTGTCACCGCCATCGACGGTCCGTGCGACTGCAAGGACGTCCGAGAAGCTTTGGACACCAAGGTCTGCGTCCAGCTCGATGCGATCCGCGTCGTTGAAATACTCGATCGAGTCCCGACCCTCTCCGAAGATGAAGACGTCAAGACCGGCACCGCCGACCATCTCGTCATTGCCGGCACCGCCATCAAGCGTGTCGTTGCCCGCCCCACCATAGAGATCATCGTTCCCCGTGCCACCGCGGAGAATGTCGTTGCCGTCACGGCCATAGATATCCTCGCCGCGCGTGGTTCCGGTGAGGATGTCATTCCCAATTGTGCCGTAGATGTCCATCATTTTGATCCTTCAAGCTATTAACGACCGATGTCCTGAATTCGGTCCGATGCTTGTGGGATAGCGGGCCTGTCTGATGGCAATCTGACGAGATCAAAAAAATCAGACGCCGCGATATGTCAGGCGAAAGAGCGCGCCACCGCCCTGGGCATCTTCTGCTTCGACGGTTCCACCCTGCGCCTCTTGCAGCCGCTCGACAATGGAGAGGCCCAGACCGGTGCCGCCGGGGGCGGCATCCGGCGCGCGCCAGAAGGTCTCAAAGAGGCGATCGGCCCCTTGGGGCGGGAGCCCGGGGCCTGCATCACGCACCGTGATCACCGGACCCGGGCCGACAGTGACCACCACGGGGCCCGCCCCCCCGTGCACGACAGCGTTTTCGATCAGGTTCGTCACCGCCAGATCGACCGCTTCGGCGTCGGCATAGACCAGGACAGGTTCCGCACCAGTTTCGAGCGACAGCTCTATTTTCTTTTCATAGGCGAACGGCACGAGTGCTGACGTGGCCGTTTCAGCCGGGACGCGAAGGTCCAGCGGGTCGGCATCGACGACCTGCATTCCATCGGCTCGCGCCGCCGCCAGCACCTGCTGCACTGTGCGCGACAGGTGTGTGACATCGGCCCGCAACTGGTCCGCCGTCTCGCCGGGTGGCAGCGCGTCGAGGCGCGCCGTCAGCACGGCCACGGGCGTCCGCAGGGCATGCGCGACCTCCGCCGCGCGCCGCGTCTCGGCATCGAGCGCCTTGCCCAGCCGGTCGAGAGCGCGCTGCGTCGCATCCGTCAGGTCGGCAATCTCGGCCGGAAGCCGGCCCGCCGGAGGGGGCGGGACGGCTGCACCTGGAGACAAATCCCGTGCCCAAGCAGAGGCTTCGCTAAGCGGACGCAAGCTGCGGCGGATCAGGACCCAGCCCGCGCCAAGCAGCAGCACGGCAAGCGGTACGATCGGCAGCCAGACGTGTTCGTAAAGCTCATCGAGATAGGCCCAGCGAACTAGATGCGCCGGGTCACCGTTCATGACAAAGACCATGCGCAGACCGTCCTGGCGATCCTGGAACTCATGGCCCGCAACGGTGAGCGTATCACCCGGTCGACTGATCCGCGTGATCCAGTCATCCGCGAAAAGATCGATGGCACTTGGCGGGATCAGCCCTGCATTCATTGCGTCAAGCACCTCGCCGCTGCGGTCGATCAGGGCGAAGGCGTAGGACTGGGGGTGCTGCGCATAAAGGCGGCGTACAGAGGCGTCGGGTGGCAGCGCCGCGCCTTCAAGTGCCGCTTCCATCAGTTCGGCCTGATTATTGACAGCCTCCGCCGCAAGCGCCCGGCGGTCCGTACCATAGTAAAGACCGACGCCCACGGCGTTCAGGGCAAAGACCACCACCACAATCAGAACGAAGCGCGTCGCGAGGATGCGCGCCAGGGATCGGGCGCGCCGGTCGTCGCTCATGCCCCGCCCTCGCGCGGGAGCATCCAACCGATGCCGCGCACGGTCACGATGGTCGCGCTACTCCCCGCGGCCGCAAGTGTCCTCCGCAGCCGAGAAACCGAAGCCTCGATCGCGTTGGGGCTCACCTCGTCGTCGAAACCATAGACCGCTTCTTCCAGCACCCGCCGCGCCGCGACCCGCCCCGTGGCGCGCATCAAATGCTCCAGAACCGCAACCTCCCGCCGTCCGAGAGGCACGCCCTTACCAGACACCGTCAAGCTGCGCGCCGCGGTGTCGAGCGCGAGATCGCCGGAGGTCAGAACCGTTCCGGATCGGCCCCCGGGGCGGCGCAGCACGGCACGGCACCGGGCCACCAGTTCGGGCATCTCTACGGGCTTGACCACGTAATCGTCCGCGCCACCGTCAAGCCCGGAGAGCCGGTCGGATAACTGGTCGCGTGCGGTCAGGACGATGACAGGGATCTGACCGTCCCGGCGCAGCGTCGGCAACAGAACAAGACCATCGTCGTCCGGCAAGCCAAGGTCCAAAAGCGCGAGGTCGTGCTGGGCCAGAGCGGCCATTTCCCGCGCCTCCGCAGCCGTTTTTGCATGATCCACCGCAAAGCCCGCACGGGCGAGCGCATCCCGCACGGCCTCCGCAAGGGGCGGGTGATCCTCTATCAGCAATACGCGCACGCCATCCTCCTTCACGTCGCGGCCCGATTGAATGCGCGACACAGCCTATCCGGCATCTGCCTTCGAATGCCCATCAAAGTGTATGTGAGGCATCTAGGCGATGCACGCCGATTCAGGGCGAAGCGACGCTGCCATCAGGGTGCATTCCTGGCCGGGATCATCACACGCAGACGGAGCACAGGTTTTATCGGCATGCCACTGCAAACCGCGCCAAGTGCGATGGCCACAGCAAGCGCGCTGAAGGTTTCTCTCACTGTAAGGTGCCCGATCCCACCGTGATCCCAGGTTGCTCCAAAAGATCTCGCACATCACGGTAGCAGAGCGGCAGCACCGACGAAGGGTGAGATGGAATATATCCCTCGGACAGCAATGGCCTTTGAGCAGGTCACGATGTGGCATGACGCGCCCTTGTCCCAAGGGGACCAAGGCACCGGTTCCGCCATCGTCACCGGACCCAATCGTTATGCTGTCGCACGAATACCAGGTGCATGCGTCGGCGCCTGGGATACAGGAACAGGACTATTCTTGCCGATCTGTCATGGGCGCGACGGAGAACGTTCTAGCCCTTTGACCCGAACCGATCCGTCATGTGGAGTTAAGTCTGCGACGCGTTCCCAAGACGCTACACACAACGCTCGCGCGGCATGGAGGCACCCTTCATCTGCCCATCGTCACCAACATCGCCAAAAAACGGAGGAATGAAGCGCATGACACACGATCTAGTGGGCAGCTCTGCGCCCGGCCAAAGCCCTGTCACGTCCCCGCCGCATCACGGTCAGGTCCAGTAAGCCGCGATATGTCTTCTTTGCTTTGCGATGTTCAGTTCGGCAGCATGCTGTCGGGCGATTTTGGTCTCTGCGGCGCCGGCGGCGAACCAGAGATATGCCTTGTCAGCACCCGCGCGATCCGCGATCATCGCATGCGCGAGCGTGGTTGGATCGCTGCGAACAAGCCAGCGCACCTCAAAGCCCCGCCGGCCCCACAGGAAGATGTCGTCGGGATCCCGCACTGCGATGGTCACCTTGCCGACTGTGTCTTCGGGCGCTTCAGACAGAATGCGCCGGATCGCGGGCATGGCCGTCTCGTCCCCCCATAGCGAAAGCCGGTTTGCTTCGGGCAATCCGCTGCCGCCCGGGCCGAGGACACCCACGGGATCTCCCACCTCAAGGCTGTCGGCCCATGCGATCGTGCGACCACCTTCATGGCGGAAGATATCTATATCGGCCTGCCCGGCCCGCACCTCCGCGATGGTGTAGACGGGCCGGTGCGGCAATGGCGTCTTGTCGAACCAAATCGTGCGTCCGGTCGCGTCGATCCTTGGCCAGTGCGGTTTGCCCGCAGCAGGCGCGACAAAGCGGATGTGAAATCCCGCGCCCGTCAGGCGATGTGTGTCGCCGGACAGGGTCAGGCGCAGAAAGGACGGTGAGATCTGGGTTTTTCCGGCAAGTCGCAGAACGGTCAGATTTGGCGGTCGTCCGGTGCGCACATTGCTCCACTTTGGCACGAACTGCCCTGAGACATGCGCGTTGACTGCATCGCGAAGGACCGTCAGCTCCCCCTCGGTCTCGGAGGAGAGGCGCAGAAGGACCGCGCCGTCATCGATGCGGGCGGAGATAATGCCGTATTGCGTTGACAGATCCAGCCAGCCGTCGGTCTGGGTGCATTCCAAATCATGCTCCTCCGCCTCTTTGCGCAGGAGATCCAGAAGGGGTTCCGCCGGAAGAGGCAGCAGCGTTGTGTTCTCAGGCATCCAGATCCCTCTCGCTCACGGGTCTGGCGCCTGTTGCTATCACCCGAATGCGATGATCAAGGCTTTCAGTGCAGCGGTCAACCTGATTTCCCGACAAAAATACTTGCCTTTAAGAGCTGACCATGGTGTATGGCCCCGCCAGCGCCAAGCGAGCCAAAAATCGTCACTTATACGAATGGCTTGACCGGTGTTTCCCACCTCCAGAATATCCTTGGCTCTCGTAGGGCTCTATCTTGCGCAGGCTGTGCCGCTTTATCTGGTGGCCGCGGCGCTGCCCCCGATTTTGCGCGCCAACGGCATCGGTCTCGACGTGATCGGAGGGTTGGGCATTCTGCTGGCGCCCTGGGTGCTCAAGGCGCTTTGGGCGCCCTGGGTCGACCGATACAGCCACGACCCCAGAGTTGGGCGCAAGGTCATCGTGGGCGGCTGTCTTCTGATCACCATCGGCGGCATCCTGACCCTGTCGACGCTGGATCCGGTCACGGATGCCGCAATCTTTTTCCCCATCCTGATGGCGATGTCACTGTCGTCAGCCACGCAGGACATCGCCTCGGACGGCTGGGCGGTGGAGCATCTTGCGCCAGCCGATCAACCGGGGGGCAATGCGCTGCAGGGCAGCGCGGTTGCACTTGGCGTGGTGATTGGCGGATCGGGCACGCTGGTGCTCTACGATCTGATCGGCTGGACCGAAACGCTTTGGGTGATGGCAGGTTTGACCGCCTTGCTCGTGCTTCCCTTCCTGCGGCTGCCCGAAACGGTGGGCCAGCGTCCCCTGCCCGCGGATCGCGGCAAACCCGGTCTTCTGCGTTTTCTGAGCGTCGAGGGGGCATGGGCCATGCTGGCCTTTGCCCTGATCTTTCGCCTGCCCGAAGGATTGGTCAAAGCACTTGAGCAGCCCTTTCTGGTCGATCAAGGCTTTACGCTGTCGCAGATCGGGGCGATCTCCGGCGGATCTGCGGCGGCTGTCGGCCTCTTCGGTGCCATGGTTGGTGCCTGGCTGATCCGGCTGTGGGGCCTTCTGCCCTTCCTGATCCTGCTGATCTGCGGCCGTACGCTGGCCTTCGGCGCCTTTTACGTGGCGGCGACGACGGGCATCGAACCATGGATGCTGATCGCGCTTTCGGTCTTTGATACATTTTTGCGATACATCGAAATCGTGGGCCTTTTCACCGCCTTCATGCGGTTTGCATCGCTCAGACAGGCCGCCACCGATTTCACTTTGCTCACCAGCGCCACCCTGCTGATGTACATGATCGGCGGCATCGTTGCCGGTCAATTGGCCGAGGCGATGGGATACGGCCCCGTCTTTCTGACCGCTGCGTTGCTGTCGGGGATTGCGGGCTGGATCGCGCTGATCCTGCTGCCGGCCCGCGTGCGTGCCACCCCCCTTTCCCCCGCTACGGAGACTTCCTGATGACATTTGCCCGCCTGCTTTCAGGCGCCAGCCTATTTGCGTTTGGCGCAGCCGTTCCTGCCTTTGCTCAGGAGGAGGACGATCCGGTCTTTCTGGGAGATATCGTGATCCAGGCCGTGCGCACCGGCGCCACGGAAAGCGCGATACCGGGGACCGTGCAGGTGGTCGAGGCAGAGCAGATCCTGGAGCGTGTCAGACGCGGGCAGTCCCTTTCGCGGGCACTCTCGGATCTCGTCCCGGGCCTTGCCCCCGCCAACGGCACCATTGGCGGGGCCAGCCAGACCTTGCGCGGTCGGACCACGCAGATCCTGATCGACGGGGTCGCCCGCACCTCGGAGTTGCGGGGCTTTGACCGCGAATTATCGGTACTGGATCCAAACTCCATCGAGCGGATCGAGATCGTCAAAGGCTCCACCGCGCGTTTCGGAAACGGGGCGACAGGGGGCATCATCAACATCGTGACCAAGAAACCGTCGGATGAACCGCAAACAACCGTTGAAACCCGCCTTTCGGGTCAAAGCGGAAGTGGCAGCATCAGCAACGAGCTTTTCTTGTCGCATGACCAGCGCATCGGCGATTGGGGCCTGCGGTTCGAGTTGTCGCGGAGCGAGACGGGGCTCTCCTATGACGGCGCAGGGAACCGCCTGCCCTCTGACCCGCTGGTCGGACAGGGCGGCGGCGACAATGTGGAGCGTTATACCTTCGGCGTCGCTGCGAACTGGGCCCAAGGCCCGCATGAACTGGAGATCCGGCTGGATGCCTACCGGCTGGAGCAGGAGATCGACTTTTTCACGGATTACACCGCCAATCCGGTGCGCGTGACCGACCGGCGCTATACTGGCAGACCTGTCGAAGATCAGGGCGCGAGCGCCAATATCACCTATCGCTATGACGGCACGGCGCTCGGCGATCTGGAAATCACCGCCTTTGTCACCGATGTCGACCGCCGCGCGGCACTGGCCGAACCGGGGCCGGCCAACACGCTATATTATACAATCAGTCCCACTGATCCGCGTCAGGACCCCCTGTCGCAAAGCGAGCTTTTCACAAGCACATACGGCCTTTCTCTCACGATGCGCACGCCGCTGACAGGGCTGGATCCAGACGCGACATTGACATGGGGACTTGATCTGGGGCGCGATGAGGTTGAGCAAAAGACGCTGGACGGACGGGATCTGCTGGCGCCGATGACACAGGACAGCGTGGCCATTTTCGCACAGGCCGATATCCCGATCGGGCCGCGGCTGGATCTGAGCGCGGGGCTGCGGGCCGAACGGTTTTCGCTGAGCGTCTCCGATTTCACCCGTCCCGCGGCGGCGCAATTGACCAGGACCGGCGTTGATATCTTAGCGCCGGTCGATGTGATCGGCGGCGATTTCGACTATGATGCCATCGTCGGCAACCTTGGTCTTGTGTATGAACTGTCCCCGGCCTTGTCGCTCTATGGCGGTTTCAGCCAGGGCTTTTCGCTACCCGATGTGGGCGCTTTTACACGCCGGGCCGTCGCCCAGCCCGGTCAACCCAACGTCTCCTTTGCGTCGATCCGGCCCGAGGCGCAGATCGTCGACACGTGGGAGCTGGGACTGCGGTACAATACCGATCGCCTCTCGATCGACAGTTCCGTATATCTCTCGACTTCCGACGAGGGCGTGGTCTTCGATTCCGCCACCAACGAAATCACCCAGCAGGAGGAGCGGATCTGGGGCGCGGAATTCAGTCTGGATTACGACATCCGCGATGATTGGAGTGCCGGAGCGGAATTGGCCTATATCGAGGGTCGGTTGGACAGCGACGGGGATGGCGACATGGATGCCTGGCTGCCCAACAACCGGATCCCGACGCCATTTACCGCGACGCTTTACACGGATCGGTCTTTTGCAAACGGGCTGAACCTGTCGGGTGAGATCGTCTTTTCCGCCGAACGGGACCGGCCGGGCCGGCCGCAGCTTGAGGACATGGTCCGCGTAAATGTCGGCGGATCCTACCCGGTGGGTCCCGGGCGTGTGACCTTCGGGGTCACCAACCTTTTCGACCGCCAACAGGAAAACAGTGCGGCAAGCAGCGTGCGCGTGAACCCTCTGACCAACGACGCGGTGCGTGTGGCCGACGAGGGGCGCCGATTCTCGCTCGGATATTCCGTCTCGTTCTGATCCCGGTGCCGGGCGCGCCCCTGTTAGTGGGACGCGCCTCGCCAAACAGGATTACGCGGGAATGCGCACACTCTCCTCGGCCATTTGACCACCCGCCCAGTCAACCAGGCCGTCAGACCCTGTCCTGAGCGCGTCAAAGAGCGGGCGACCGGTGAAATCCTCCAGGATCGACGCGCTGCGCCAAGCCGTCAGGCTGAGTTGCGGATCAACGATGCCGTGCGATTGCCGCCCATGGTTCATTCCGTAGATCGGCGTATCCTCCGGACCGTCCCAGAGCACGCGGTAGCGGGCATCGAGGGCCAATGCTCCGCCCGCTTCGGTGGTCAAGCGGTCCCGGATCGGATCCAGGCAACCCGGAACCGTGGGGCGGAAGCCGGTTGCGAGGATCACCACCTCGGCGTTCAGCCCTTCGCATCCGCCATCCGGTGTCTCGGCCTGCAGCTGGAACCCGCCAAAGCGCCGGTCGATCCGTGTCACCGTTCGCCCAGGACGCAGGGACACTGCATCACCCCCCTCGAGATGGCGATGGCGATAGAGCTGGCGATAGATCTCATCCGCCGTGGCCGGGGTCAGCCCGTCGCTGCTGTACTTCTGATCAGCGACCACCTCTTTCTTGTGGTCGCCCGGCAGATCCAGAAACACGTTGTGGTAGGCTGGCGTAAAAATCTGGTCGACCAGCCCGCCTTCCTGAAGCTGCCAGAACGCACTCCGCCGGCTCAGCCAGGTCAGCTGCGCGGGACCGTCGCGCGCAGTCAGCAGGTCGAGCACGATTTCAGCACCCGTTTGCCCCCCACCGATTACCGCGACGCGTTTGCCTGCAATCTCCTTGCCGCGCTCCAGATACTCGATCCCGTGAAAGCAGTTGGGACCAAGCGGCGCACCCTCGGGCACGTTGGGAACGGGGCCGGTGCCCACCGAAAGCCCACGCGCCTGCACGACGTCGCCAGAGGCCATGCGCAGAAGAAAGCGCTGGCCGTCATGATCGACTTCGCGCACCTGAGCGCCGAACTCGCAGATCTCAAGCTGATGTGCCACCCAGGCCATGTAGTCGGTAAATTCCCGGCGCGAGACGGTTTCAAACCGTGCGGCCATGAAATCGTAGAACCGCCCCCGAAGGACGAGGTAGTTGAGAAAGCTCAAGGCGCTGGTCGGCCGAACAGGCGTGACCATGTCCTTGAGATACGAGGTCTGCATGACGCTGTCGTCGAAGGCGAGACCGGGATGCCAGGAAAACGCAGGCTTCTGATCGAAGAAGCGCGTCTTTAGCTGCGGCACATCGTTGGCCAAGGCCGCGAGGCTGAGGTTGAACGGGCCAATCCCGATGCCGGCTAGATCCGTGAAAGAGAATTCGGATGTCATATCAGGTCCTTTGTGTTGAGGGAGGAGCAAGGGCCAAAGCCGCACCGGAGAGGGCAACAATGGCGAAGGGCGCCGCTGGGGAAAGCGCCATCAGCGCCGATCCCAACGCGACCCCGCCGGCAAGCGCGGCGATCTGGATCGCGCCGTTCCAACCGGTGACCTGATGCTGGGC
Organism: Thalassococcus sp. S3; assembly: GCF_004216475.1. Lineage (GTDB taxonomy): Bacteria > Pseudomonadota > Alphaproteobacteria > Rhodobacterales > Rhodobacteraceae. Next base: position 4,050,964 of record NZ_CP022303.1, read on the forward strand.
ATAATCCTCGCGGGTCATGATTTCAGAGAGGTTGAGGGTGAACAGCAGCCCCGTAGAGCCACCGATGATGAAGCTGAGCAGGATGAAGACGGAAAGCTGATCTGCCAGCGGGGCGGAGAGGGCCGCGAGAACAAGCAGCAAACCCGCGCCCCGCGCACCCATCCCGCCGACACGCGGGACGAGAAGCCGCAAAGACAGAAACAGGCCCAGATTGGCTGCGGCAAGGCAAAGTCCGGCATACCCCGCTGCCCGCACCGGATCGGCGTCCAGCCGGTCGAGGATCAACGGGGCCAAACCGATCTGCGCGGCCCCGACCGCCCCCTGGGTGAGGAGTGTCACCCGAAACGCGGTCAGGCGCGGCGGCCGGATGCAGGCACGCAGACGCGGCGCAGCCTGCCCACGGCTGAGCAAGAGGCTCGCCAGCGCTCCAAAGGCCGCCGGCAGCAATGGTGCCAGCGGTGAAATCAGCAAAAGGGGACCAATCAAGGCAGCCGAGAAGATGCGGCCGACACTGCCCATGGACTGCACGATACCCAGCCCCTTGCGGCTGTCTTTCTGCGCCGCGCCCTGCGTTTGAGCGGCCAGCATGAGGCCCGCCGCCGACACGCCCTGAACCGACCGGATGAGGGCCAACAGACCCAGAACAAGCAGTGCATTCCATCCATGGCCGCCATGCCCGATGAGATAGAAGAGCCCGAAATTGGCCAGCAAAAGTCCGCCAAGCCCGCCAAGAACCACTATGCGCCCGCCCAGCAAACTGACAAAAGGCAACGCAGCGCCCGCCGTGACCAGACCGATGGCCACCGCCAGCCCAATCTCACTTTCATGCAAGCCCAAGGCCAGCGCGAGAACCGGCACCATGCCGATCAGCGCGGTCTGCTGAAACGCATGACCGGCAAGAACCGGCCAGAAGATAGAGAGAGGTGACATGGCGACCTTGCGAATCCTGACAAAAAGAGTCGGTAATATCTCCGCGACGGACAGTAAACGCGATTATTCGCGCTAGGCGAAAGGATGCACACGATGATTCAACCTGAAGGGGCCGGCGCGCTGGCGGCATTGGATGCGTTTTTGAATTCGGCCCTACGAGAGGGCCAGCTTACCGGCGCGCAGCTTGATGACCGTCATCTTCGCTTTGTCGATCAGGTCGGACGAGACATCGAAGTCGAGGTCAGGGCATCCTCCCGCCTGCGGACGCTGTTTGGTCCTGGTATCCGGCGACAGACGGCACAAGGCTGGGACAAGATCAGCGTCGCCCAATTGCTGGCTCATCTGTCCAAAACGGGCGGTGAGACGTTTCAGACCCGCGTGATGGACAGCCTGGGCGCCCTGCGCAGCGCGCCTTCGATGACCTCCCAGCCCGCCGACACCTGGGACTTTCTGACGGCCGAACAGGCTCTGAAGGCCGGTCACCCGTTTCATCCCAATCCACGCAGCCGCGACGAGATGACGGCGGACGACGCAGAACGATACGCCCCCGAACACGGACGTGCCTTTCATCTGGATTGGTACGCGGCCCGGCCGGAATACGTGACACTGAACGACGGGGCCGAAGAGCATCTGCGCCATCTTGCAAACGCGGATCTGAACAACGGCGATGCGGGCGCGGGCTATGTGCCCCTGCCCTGGCACCCCTGGCAGGCTGAAAGGCTTGTCGCGCAAGACGCGGTGCAGGATCTGATAGAGCGCAAGGCCCTGATCCATCTCGGCCAGGGCGAAGGGCGATGGGGCGCTACCTCGTCGATGCGATGCCTGCACGGCTGGCACGCGCCTTTCATGGTCAAGACCTCCCTGTCTCTGAGACTGACCAATTCTGTGCGGCATCTGTCCTTGCGGGAAGTGGTGCGGGGCATCCACATCTCTGACCTGCTCCGCTCGGATCTGGGCCGCCAGATCAAGGCCGACTTTCCGAACCTGAATATTCTGGGCGAACCCGGATATGCCGCGCTTCAGGATCCCGCAGGCGTGGTGCGCGACGACACCATCGTGGTACTGCGTGACAACCCGTTCCGTGATGCCTCCCGGTCCGGGCCGGTGATGCTGGCCGCCCTCTGCGAAGCAGCCGTTCAAGGGCGATCTCCGCTGGGGGACATGGTTCACGCACTTGGACCGGGTGCCGCGCCAAGCTGGTTCAGCCGGTTTTTGGATGTCGCCATCTGGCCACTGCTTGAGTTGCGCGCCCGGTATGGCCTTCTTTTCGGCGCGCACCAGCAGAACCTGATGCTGGCCCTCGATCAGGGATGGCCAAAGGCGGTCTGGGTCCGAGACTGTCAGGGCACCGGCCATCTAGACAGCTTTCACCAGATGCTCACCCAGCAGTGTCCCGGCATCGGCGAAGGCGCCGAAAACGTGGTGGACGCCGAGCTTGGCGATGGGCTCGTCACCTATTACGTGATCATCAACAGCGTCCTGAACACGCTTTCCACGCTGGTTCTGGACGGTCTTGCGGACGAGGATCATCTGAACGACCTGCTCCGCTCTTTCCTGCAGCGTGCGCGCGCCCAGACCCCAGGCGATGCCACGCTCTACACCCGTCTTCTTGAACGACCGACCCTCACCTGCAAAGGAAATTTCGCAACCAGCCTCAGCGGCGTGAACGAAGCCGATGGCGACGCACGCGGACAGGTAGCCAGCTTCCTAGACCTTCCCAACCCGCTATTGGAGCCTGCCTACGCATGACACTTGATGTTGCCCCGCTGATACGCCCCGCCGTTCCGTCGCCAGACGATCGCGCCGCCTTTGATCGCTGGGTCGAAGCCCGCTTCGCCGAAGACAGGAAGGCCGAGTTCATCGACATTCCCGCGCACGTAATAATCACGTCCCGTCTGCCCGGTTACATCGACCTGCAGGACGGCAAACGGCGCATTCACCGCTCGGGCTTTCTCCAGTCACCCGAACCGTGGTTAAAGCATCCCCAGGCCCGGTATCAGATGGCTGGGCTTGTTCCGGGCCCGGATGGTCGGAACCATCCCTTGCGTCCGCCCAACCCGCAGGGACAGGTCTATGAACGGTTCTTTGCGGATGCAGGTATCTCGGTATCTTTTCGGGCTGTCGAAATTGCCCACGACCTCGACATGTTCCACCGCTGGCAAAACGATCCTCGCGTGGCTTATTTCTGGGAAGAAGATCGGTCAAAGGAGGACCTGCAGGCCTTTCTGGAAGAACGGCTGGCGGATCCGCACAACTTTTCGGTCATTGGGGAATATGACGGCCAGCCCGTCGGATATTTCGAGATCTACTGGGCCCGCGAGGATCGGCTGGGTGCCTATTACGAAGCAGGTTCATGGGATCGCGGCTGGCATGGCCTGATCGGCGAGGCCAGAGCCCTTGGGCGGGCCAGAACCTCCGCCTGGATCCGGGCCCTGACCCATTACATCTTTCTGGATTGCCCGATGACCGACCGGGTCGTGGGAGAGCCGCGCGTCGACAATGCGAAACTGCTGCGCTATGCCGATGCGCTGGCCTACCGCAAGATCAAGGAATTCGATTTCCCGCATAAACGCTCGGCCCTGATGCATTGCGACAGGGACGACTTCTTTGGTCGGGTCGCGTTGTGAGCAGGCCTCCGCTCGACACGGCCCGCCGCCGCCTGCTGGCCAAGATGATCAGCGAGTTGAGCTGGGAAGAAGTGCTGCACCCGGAGATTGGCGATCCCTGTCAGCTCAGGCTCGCCTCGGGGCATGTCTATCGGTTTCAGGCGATCCGGCGCATTTGGGACAATCTGGATATCGACCCTGACAGCCTCTCCGTCGATGCCAGAGAAGCGCCCTGCCCGTTGCGATTTGTGATGCATGCAAGGGCTGAACTTGGCATGAGCCCAGACACCGAGGCGATGTTTTTGCGTGAGCTGTCCAATACGCTGCGCCAGGACATGGAGTTGCAGCGCCTTTATGGCGATCTTGACGCCCACGCGCTGATCACGCTTCCAACCCGCACGCTGCATGCCACGCTTGAGGGGCATCCGAAGGCCGTGGCCAACAAGGGGCGGCTAGGCTGGGGGACTGCCGACCTTGCGGCTTACGCCCCGGAACATCACAGGGGCATCCGCCTGTTCTGGCTGGCCGCTGACCCTGATATGCTGCGCAGCGGACAGTCAGAGGGCATTGACGATCAGGCCCTTCTTGACGAGGCGCTTGGAACTGAGCGAGCAAATGCGCTGAGAAGACACGCACTTGAAGCCGGGGCGCCGGCCTCTCATGTCCTGCTGCCTGTTCACCCTTGGCAGTGGCGCAACCATCTCGCACAGGCCTTCGTGATCGAGGTCGCGGAGGGCAGGCTGTTTCCTCTCGGCGAACACGGACCCGATTTCGTGGCGACGCCCAGCCTGCGCACGCTGACACCGGTCAATGGCGGACCCTATGATGTCAAGCTGTCGCTTGGCATTCTCAACACTTCGGCCTGGCGCGGCATGCCGGGAAAATACATCGAACATGGCGGAGCCCTATCCGACTGGCTGACCGGCCTTGTTCAGGCCGATCCGCTGCTATGTGACCGTGTCACCGTCCTGCGGGAGGTTCTGGGGCACTGGGCCGCGCATCCCGTCCTGTCGGATTGCCCCGATGCCCCGTATCGACATCACGAAATGCTGGGTGCGATCTGGCGGGAGAATGCCTGCGCGAAGGTGGGCAATGACAGAAGGGCGGTTATGGCCGGGGCCCTCTTTCGTCAGGGCGCGTGTGGCAGACCCCTGGCGCAGGCCTTTGCGGAGGCCGCCGGTATCAGCATGTCAGAATGGCTCAAGGCGCTCTTCGAGGTGACGGTTGTGCCCCTTTGGCATATGCTCTGCCGCTATGGCGTTGGCTTCATCGCCCATGGTCAGAACATCACTGTCGTACTGGAGAACCATGTACCGGTCGCCATGGCGCTCAAGGATTTTCAGGGCGATCTTGACCTTGTCGATCAGGATTTCCCGGAAATGAAAGGACTTGATCCCGCGATCCGGGCGCTCCTGCCGCGCAAACCGCCCGCTTACATCATTCACGACATCCAGACAGCCCACTTCGTGACCGTTCTCCGTTTTCTCTCCGCCGCCCTGGCGCGCGCGGGGCAAATTGAGGAACGACCGTTTTACGAATTGCTGAGAGAGGTGTTGCTGGAATACAGGGCAGCCAATCCAGACCTCGCGAACAGGCACGAAATGTTCGATCTCTTTGCCGCTGAAATGCCGAAGGTCTGCATCAACAAGGTCCGGCTGGCCGTCGGATATGGCGACGCAGGCGAGCGGCCCTTGCCCGCGCGGGGGACGGATCTTGCAAATCCGCTGGCCTTGTCGGTCCGCCGACCAAGAACCAGACCCACCAAAACCGAAAATACGAGCGAGGTGGTCGCCATCCCATAGCAAAGCACGACTGGTCCGGCCCCCAAAAGACAAGCACTGGCATCACGATAGAACGGCTGCACGTCGATGACAGATCATTTGCAAAATGACTGATCACTTCCAGAGGTCGAGGCGCGTACCACGTCCGCTTAGCGGTCGTGGCAAAATGCGACCGTTATCCAGAGCGTCCGAGGCAGCTTTACCGCGCCTTGCATCGGCGACGCTGCGGAACGCGCGATCGCGTCCGGTTCTCGCACGAATCCTATGGCTGCTCGTCAGGCTGGATCGGCCTGATCGACGACGTGACCAAAGTCAACGGTGTTATGGTTTTCCCACCTCAGATCGAAGATCTCATCGCCGGGAAAACATCGCTGACGACGTGAAGCGGAGCATTCGGGCGCGCCTTAGCATCGGACCAACGGGTCTGGCGGGCCTTGCCCGGCCAAGGGCAGAAACATTGCTGGCAACGGTCGCCCATGCCAAAGACACCCCCCTTGCTTCTCGACCGTCGTAAGCGTCAGCATCGAAGACGTCGCGGAGCAGTCACGGCGCAGGAACGGGTTTCAACTCTCCATTTTCAGGGATCGTGATCTCTCCCCTCACGGTTCTGACGGAGATCCGGGATCGGCACGGCAGCGATGTTACGCTGTTTTGCGATCGCGGAGGCCTTCGGGGGAGGATATCCTGAAGGCGCAAGCACCTGCTGCTGATAGCGTGCCGACGGGGCGCGACATACTTTATGGCTTCGGCGGAACCGGTCAGGTAGGTGCAGCCCATGTGATTCATCCGCTCAAGACCGAGCTTGAACGTCCGATGGCGTTGCCGGGCACGCGATCCATGCTAGACATCACCCCGGACCACGTTCGAGACCGAGAAGCAGTAAGAGCATATATCCCATGATCCAGCACATCTCTCCCGGCCCGCTCATGTCGCAGGCTGTCATTCACAACAAGACCGTCACGCTGTCGGGTCAGATTGCCATCGATGATCAGGACGCGGATTTCGCAACGCAGACCCGCGCAATTTTTGCCCGCATCGACAGCCTTTTGGCCGAAGCGGGAACTGATCGCAGCCATATGATTTCAGCCAATATCTGGATCACAGATGCAGGCAATTTCGGTGCCTTCAATGACCTGTGGACCGACTGGCTGAACGGCGCGATCCCGCCGGCCCGCGCAACGGTGGTTTCGGCGCTGGTGCTTCCCAGTCTGAAAATCGAAATCCAGGTCAGCGCCGCAATCCCGTAATCGCTTTGGCCTCACTTTCCATCATTCGACCGGCTGAACATAATCCGAACGGTGGCGAAAAGATTAGGCAATCCAAGTGGCCATAACGTGGTCGAAAGACTAGGACCTTATCGAGGCACCCATTCTGGACAAGGCCGCCGAACCCTTCGCGAAACGCGGCTATGAGGCCACCTCAACTGGAGATATTGCAGAAGCCTGCGGCAGCTCGAAATTGCGCCCCCGTCAATACTTCGGCAGCAAAGAAGATATACTTCCACAATTGCTGACCGAACATATCGACCCGCTTCTCGCCGGGTGCCACGACACGCTTGATGCGCGTTTCGACCCCGTTGAACGTTTCTGTGTTCTTGTCCGCTTCGTCTTTCGCATCATAGAGATAGAGACGGTCACCGGACATAATCGCTGCTGCTGAAAGGTCATCACCGCGCCCCCTGACAGATGAATGGAAGAATGCCGGCCGGGATTAAGGACAAAGCGGTCATCCCGCGCATGGGCTGCGCCCGCTTCAGCAAGCGTTGGAATGTCGGGCCGGCGGCATTGATGGTCGAGGTCCGCTCCAATGCTCTCCACGCGCCGGTTACAGGACCAACCTAGATCGACGCGGCCCGATATTCCCCGCATCACGAAGACATCGGTACTGGCAAGACGGGCACGTCGAGGACGCAAGCAATGCGGCCTCCCTGAATCGGTGTCGTGACTTGAGTTCAAGACGCGCTCGGTTTCATAAAGCCTCGCTTTGCTAAGCGCCCGTCGGATCTGCTTGAAGATGATCCGGCAAAAGCTCTTCCGGAACGTTTTGGTAACTCACCGGACGCAACCAGCGATCAATGGCCAGGGTCCCCACCGACGTTGACCGGCTGTCGGTCGAGGCGGGGTATGGCCCGCCGTGCATCATCGCAGATCCAAGTTCCACGCCTGTCGGGAACCCGTTGCACAGGATGCGCCCCGCACGTTCCGTCAACACAGGCAAAAGCGCCTGTGCGCGCGCCCCATCTTTCGGCATATCGAGCTGGAGGGTCGCGGTGAGTTGACCCTCAAGGCCTTCGGCGATTGCGTCCATTTCTTCAACTGTCTCGCAGACAACCAGGATCCCGGCCGCGCCAAAGACCTCATGATGCAGATCCGGCGTTCCAAGCCAGGTCGGGGCATCCGTCTTGAACACCATGGGCTGGCCATTGCGCTGAGCCACTGCATCACGGCCTTTGGCCAGCACCGGGATCTTGCCCTTCAGCTCTTCTACCGCGCCCGAATAGGTCTCGCAGATCCGGTCGGTCAGCATCTTTTGCGGCGCGGCCTCAGCCATGGCCTCTATGACAGCGGCTTCAAGCGCATCCATCCCGGCGCTTTTGACGCCGATGAGAACACCGGGATTGGTACAGAATTGTCCCGCCCCCATGGTCAGGGAGCCAACCCACGCCGCCCCGATCTCGGCCCCTCGTGTCTCCAGCGCTTTGGGCAGGCAGAAGACGGGATTGATGGAGCCCAACTCTCCGTAGAACGGGATTGGCTGGGCTCGTGCGGCACACAGATCAAAGAGTGCACGCCCTGCGCCAAGCGATCCGGTAAACCCGACGGCGGTGATCTCCGGGTGCTGAACCAGCCCCGCCCCTGCTGCCGGTGCGGCGCCGTTTATCATCTGAAAGGTCGCCTGCGGAAGGCCACATCGCGTGACCGCCTTTGCAATCGCCCGAGCGACAAGCTCCGCCGTCGCGGGATGCGCGGGGTGCCCCTTGACGATCACCGGGCAACCGGCCGCCAACGCAGAGGCCGTGTCGCCACCCGCCGTGGAAAAGGCGAGCGGAAAGTTGGAAGCCCCGAAAACGGCCACGGGACCGAGCGGAATTCGGGTCAGTCTTAGATCCGGGCGCGGCAGGGGCTGACGGTCTGGCAACGCCGGATCGTGACGGATATCGGGATAGCCGTCCGACCGAATGAGCGCTGCAAACAGTCGAAGTTGACCGGTTGTCCGACCGCGCTCACCCACCAGGCGCGCTTGGGGAAGGCCGCTTTCGGCCATCGCGGCCTCGATGATCCGATCACCGAGCGCGTCGATCTCTTCGGCGATGGTATCAAGGAAATCCGCGCGCAAGGAGGGCGATGTTGCGCTGTAGGCGCGGAACGCGGCCCGTGCGGCCTGCGCGGCAAGATCAATCTGATCCTCGCTGATCTGATGGACCGAAGGCAGGGGGCTGTCCGGCGCATCCAACTGCGTCTCTGATCCGACCCACGCACCGTCGATCAGGTGCTGTCCTGTAAGCATCATGGAATGTCCTATTCTGAAACGGGAGCGAGCCGCTTGACCCGGTGAGTTGTCGCCAGACGCACCAGCAGATCGAACGCACTGCGGGTGGCGCCGACATTGGCTATTCCCTGCCCGGCAATATCGAATGCGGTTCCATGGGCTGGCGTGGTGACAGGAACAGGCAGGCCACCGGCAACGGTCACGCCGCGGTCAAACCCCATCAGTTTTATCGCGATCTGCCCTTGATCGTGATACATCGTCACGACGGCATCGACCTCACCGGCCTTGGCTTTCAGGAACACCGTATCGGACGGCCACGGGCCGGTCACATGCATCTGGCGATCTTGGTATTCGGTCACGACCGGCCCTATAACGTCGATCTCCTCGCGCCCGAATTTGCCGTTGTCCCCGGCATGCGGGTTCAGCGCCGCGACCGCGACATGCGGCCGCGACTTGCCGGATTGGACCAGCGTGTCATGCGCAAGCCCGATGGCCCGACGGATGCCCTCGGCCGAGATGTTCTCGGCTACCTCCCGCAGCCCGATGTGAGAGGTCACACGGGTTGTCATCAGCTCATCCAGTACGTTGATTTCGCTGTGATACCCCTCGAACCCCAGATACCGCGCCATATACCGATGCTCGTCCTCCGCGTTCAGCCCCGCAGCGGTCAAGGCCGCCTTGTTGAAGGGGCCAAAGAGCACACCGTCCACCTCTCCAGCCATCGCCAGGTCAAGGGCCTTGTCGAGCGTGCGCAGCGCGCTGGCCCCGCTTTCGGTGGTGACCTTGGCGATCTTGACGTCCTCTGGCGCAATCGTGTCCATCTCAAGATGCTTGACGCCGGAGAAGCCAGGGACCTCGTCACCCGCTAGAGGATCCAGGGCCAGTTCAACCCCCGCCTGCCCGGCCCCTTGCCGCCAGAGATGACCGTCGCCGACCAGAAGGATGTCGGCGGCCTGCCGCACCGCGTCCTCCGCCAGAAGGCGGGCCAGCAATTCCGGTCCGATCCCGGACGGGTCGCCGGGGATGACAGCAAGCCTTGGTTTGGTCATGTCACTCTCCTTGGGCCCTCGCAGCCCGTTCACGCATCGCCTCAGCAATGTTGCTCTCGGCGGTTTTCAGATGCTGTTTCAACGCTTTGGACGTCGCGACCGCGTCTCGGGCAAGAAGTGCCTTGACGATCAAGGCATGCTCGTGCCGGGTGCTATCGCGGCTCACACGGCGCTGGGACGACATGAAACGCGCCCGCCAGAGCCGGGCATTGTAACGCTCATGGGTCTCGATCAGCGCCGCATTGCCCGAGGCGCGGACAATTGCGACATGAAAATCCATGTCGCGGTTGAACGAGGCCACTTTGTCGCCATCCGCGTCCGAGAGGATCGCCTGGTTCAAACGGTCGACCTCATGCAGTTGCGCATCGGTCGCCTTTTGGCAGGCAAGCTCCCCGGCCAAGGCCTCCAGCGCGCCCTGAACACGCAGATAGTCGCAGATTTCATCAAGTGATGGATCGGCCACGAACGGCCTGCGCGACGCGGTGTATTGGACCAGGCCATCATTGGCCAAAAGCTTGATCGCCTCGCGCATGGGTGTGCGGCTGACGCCCAGGGCTTCGGCCAGATCGCGCTCGGGCAACGCGGTGCCGGGCGGGAGTTTCTCCAGCAGGATCATCTCCCGGATGGTCTGTGCTGCATCTTCGGCGAGGCTGAGCGAACGTGTCACACCGCCGATTTCGGATAAAGTTGTTTTTAGGTCTGCCATAACGGACATCTTAGTGTCCCCAGGTCAGAGCGACAGGATCAAGTGGGCGCACAAGCTCCAGAAGTTGCGCGTGGGTGTCGGGATGCAACGGCGCGATGGGGTGACGGCAATACGCACTGCCGATGACCCCGCCTTCGACCATGACGGCCTTGGCCGACCGAAAGCCGCATTGGCGGTTTTCGAAATTCACCGCGGGCAGGATACGGGCATAGGCGGCTTGCGCCGCGCTGCGATCCCCTGCCGCGTGATGAGTGATCACCGGCTTGATCTGGTCGGGGATCATGGCTGACGTCATTGCGCCGGTAGCACCGGCATCAAGATCAGCCATCAGCGTAATCGCCTCTTCCCCGTCAAACGGGCCCTCGATCGCATCACCGCCCTGCGCCACCAGCGCCCGCAGCTTCGCGGCCGCTTGCGGGCATTCGATCTTGAAAAGCTTCACCATCTCGATCTCGCGCGCCATCCGCACCAGCAGCGGCACGGGCAGCTCGACACCCGAGAGAGGCGCGTCCTGCACCATGATCGGCAGGCCCACCTCACCCACACGGGCGAATTGCTCAAAGGTCTGTTCCGCCGTGCCCCGCATCAGTGCGCCGTGATAGGGCGGCATCATCATCACCATCGCGGCACCATGCGCCTTGGCATGGGCCGCGCGGTCCACTGCGATCTGAGTGGCGAAATGGCTGATCGTCACGATCACCGGCACGCGGCCTGCCACATGGGCCAGGCTCCGCTCGGTCAGCAGGCGCCGTTCCTCATCGGTGATCAGGAATTGTTCCGAGAAATTCGCCAGAATGCAGATGCCATCTGAACCCTGATCGATCATGCAATCGAGCACCCGGTCCATGCCGTCGTAATCGACAGTCCCGTCGTCATTGAACGGTGTCGGCGCAACGGGCCAGATACCAGAGTAAACCGCCATTCCTTACTCTTCGATCTCGAAATCGCTCAGGTGTCGATCCGACAGGGTGAGGCCAAGGCCCGGCACATCATCGGCCAATTGCAAAAAGCCGTTCTCCGCCGCCGGATCGCCATCGAACACGTAGTAGAAAAGCTCATTGCCCACTTCGACATCGAAGACCGGAAAGTATTCCGAGATCGGGCAATTCACGTTCGACATGGTCAGGTGATAATTGTGCATCTGCCCGGCATGGGGGATGACCGGCACCTGATAGGCCTCGGCCAGGGCGTTGATCTTCTGCGCCGCGGTGATGCCGCCGACGCGGTTGGTGTCGTATTGGATGACGCTGACGGCTTTCATATCCATGAGCTGCCGGAAGCCCATCAGGCTAAACTCATGCTCCCCGCCCGAGATCGGGATCGGGCCGCGGTTCAATTCGGCATAGCCATGCATATCGTCGGCTATGACCGGCTCTTCCAGCCAGCGCGGCTCGAACCTCTCCAGCTTGGGCAGCATCCGGCGCGTGTAGTCGAGGTTCCAGCCCATATAACATTCCAGCATCAGATCGACGTCATAGCCGATCACCTCGCGCACGGCCTCCACGCGTTTGATGTTCGCGCGCATGCCTTTCATGCCGTCCTTGGGGCCCCAGCCAAAGCGCATCTTGTAGCCCTGATAGCCGTTCTTCTGGGCCTCTGCCGCTTCGGCCTGCATCGCCTCGACAGGGCCGGAGTAAAGCTTGGAGTAGTAGACCGGGATCGCCTTCTTGGTCCGTCCCCCAAGGAGCTTGAAAACAGGCTTGCCAGCCAGCTTGCCCATCAGGTCCCAGATCGCGATATCCACCGCCGAGATCGCCGTCATGCCCACGCCCTTGCGGCCCCAGGCATGGGTCTTGCGGTACATCTTCTCCCACAGATAGGCATAGTCGAACGGGTCCTCCCCGATCACCATCGGCGCGAGATATTGGTCGATGGTGGCCTTCACCAGCCCCGGTGCCAGCGCCGCGTTGCCCAGGCCAACCGTGCCGTCCTCGGCCTCCACCTCGCAGGTGAGCCACTGGTGGAAGCGGAAGCTACCCATGGCATCGCCGCGCTCGTAGAGGGCATCGCTCGCATTGGTGCAGAAGTTACCCTGCGGCGGAACCGTCTTGCCGGTCCAGGTCCAGACCTTTGCGCGCACGGATTTGATCTTGGTCATCAGGTCATTCTCCCATCGACTTGAGAGGATCGCGCTGTTTAAAGAACCGCTGCCACAGGGCCGGCCCGAAAAGCGCAAGGAAGGTCAAAGCGAAAAACACAAGGCAAAGCGGACGCGTCAGCATCAGCCACCATTGATCGTCCAGCATGATCAGCGACTGGCCCAACCGCTTCTCCAGCATTCCGCCCAGGATCAGGCCGATCGCGAGCGGCACGACAGAATAGCCAAAGCGGCGCATGAAATAGCCCAGGAAGCCGGCGCCGATGGCGATCCAGACATCAAGGAACGATTGGTCCAGCGCATACGCTCCCACGATAGAAAACGTGAAGACAATCGGCCAAAGGATCTGGATGGGCACAAAAGTGATGCGGGCAAAGATCTTGGCACCGAAGAGCCCGACGAAGATGAAGAGGACATTCACGAACAGCATCGCCCAGAAGATCGCAAAGGCGAACTCCGCCTGCTCGGTGAACATGGTGGGGCCGGGTTGAAGCCCGTGGATCATGAGCCCGGCCAGGATCACCGCCGCTGTCGGGCTGCCCGGAATACCCAGCGCGAGTGTGGGCACCATGGCACCGCCGGTCGCGGAATTGTTCGCGGCCTCGGACCCGGCGATACCTTCGATGGCACCCTTGCCGAATTCCTCGGGCGTCTTCGACCAGCGCCGCGCCTCATTGTAACCGATCATCGACGCGACCGTGGCCCCTTCGGCCGGCAGGATCCCGATAAAGGTTCCGATGCCGGAGGAGCGCAGAATGGTTTTCCAGACCCGCCTGTAATCCGCCCGGCTGGGCAGCTTGATCGCCTTCATCATCACTTCTCGCCGCTCGACCGTCAGCCGGTCGGCCTGCACCAGCAACTCAGAGATGCCGAAGAGGCCGATCATCACTGGCACGAAACCGATGCCTTCTGTCAGTTCGGACATGCCAAAGGTAAAGCGTTCCACCGTGGTCAGAAGGTCCTTGCCGACGGTGGCGGCCAGAACGCCCAGCGCGCCCGCGATCAGGTTTTTGACAGGTGATCCATCGCCAATCGTTGCCAGCATGGAAAGGCCGAAAACCGTAAGTGCGAAGTATTCCGGCGGCGCGAAGTTATATGCCGCACGCGCCATCAGAGGCGCCGCTGCCATCAGGCAAACGACCGAGATGATGCCTCCGATCGTTGAGGAGACCGTCGCCATCCCCAAGGCCCGTCCGGCCTCTCCCCGCTGGGCCAGCGGATAGCCGTCCAGACAGGTCGTGGCGCTTGCCGACGTGCCCGGCGTGTTGATCAGGATCGCGGTGATCGCCCCGGCAAAGGTGGCCGCGCAATAGATCGTCGTCAGGATCGCGATGGCCGGGATGGGATCCATCGTGATGGTGAACGGCAACAAAAGGGCTGCCCCGGTCGTGGCATTCAACCCCGGTAGCGCCCCGATGATCACACCACCCAGGGTGGCTGCGAAAATCAGAACCAGAAGTTGGGGATCGGTGATGGCGGTCAGGCCTGCGAGAAAAGCATCCATCGGATTACCGGTACCAAAGATTGGTCAGCAGGCCGCGTGGGAACCGGACCTCAAAGACCTGATCGAACAGGAAAAAGACAAGCGTCGGCGCGACGACAGCGACCAGCGCCAGCGCCCATATGCGCCGCTCCCCCCAGACCAGCGCAAGGCAGAGGCCGAAGGCCGCCAAGCCCAGAAACAGGTCGATCGGCGCCAACACGGCAAAGATCGCAAAGAGGCCCATGGTCTTCCAAAGGCTCGCAGACATCTTCGCCGTGCGCATTTCGGGATCGGCCGGATCGGGCTGGGGGCCACGCCAAGCCTGAAGCAAAAGCAGCAAACACAGACCGATGATCAGCAGTAAGACCAGTTGCGGAAAGTCCGAAGGTTGCATGCCACGCAAAAGGATCGGCGGCACGCGGTCGAACTGCGTGGTTTGCCAATAAGCGATCCCGCAGAACAGGATCAGCCCGATCGGAACCGCAACTCTGGTCATCTCTGGTGTCTCCCCCTCACCGCTGTCGGGTGCGGGCCGGCCTGAGCCGCCCGCCCCTCTCGCGTTGCCGCTTACTGAATGAAGCCCAAATCGCGCAGAGCCGCATCCATATCACCCATCATCGAGGTGATCTGATCGCCCCAGACATCAGAGCCGGCAACGGACGTCGCATCGAGCCCGGCAGAATCGAGAAACGCCTGATAAACCGGATGTCCCATCGCCTCCAACAAGGCCTCCTCAAGCTGCGCGGCCACTGCGTCAGGTGTATCGACATGCACCACAAAGCCGCGCACGGTGGAGAAGTTTGCGTCAATGCCCAGCTCTGCCGCCGTCGAAACATCCGGCAGTGCGGCCATCCGTTCCGGTGCCATGACCACGATGGGGCAGACTTCCCCCGCGTCGATTTGCGATCCGGCTTCAGCCAAGTTCAAGACAGCCACGTCAACCGCCCCAGCAATCAATTGGGTGGCCAGTTCGCCGCCCCCTTCAAAGGGCAGGATCTGTGGCGTGGCCAGATTGCCGTTTCGCGCGAACATAAAGGCAGAGACATCGTCGATCCCGCCAAGATGCGTGGTTCCGTAGGTCAGTCCTTCGTCCTTCTGGGCTTCGACGAACGCCTGGGCGCTCTCGTAAACACCGCACCGCACCATCAGGATCTGCGGATCGTCCGTGGCGCGCGCGATGGGCCGGATGTCCGCAAGCTCCATCTCGGTGTTGCCCAGCGCCATCGTGGCGGCGTGGCCAATCGTATAGGTCAGGATGCTATGTCCGTCCGGATCAAGGGTGAGGTAGTAGTCCATCGCGGTGGCCCCACCACCGCCGCGCCGATTGACCACCACCATATCGGTATCGAGCGCGCGACGCGCGCGGATCATCATCATCCGCGTGGTGACGTCGGTTCCCCCTCCGTTACCGGCATGCGTGACGACTTCGATGGTGCGTGTTGGAAAATCCTCGGCGAACGCGGTTGATGCAGCAGCCCCGAACAGGGCAACGCCACAAGCAAAGGCGCGCAGATGCGCCGGGCTAAAGCAGGTCATGTCAATTCCTCCCATATGCGCGGATACTTCAGGTAAACGCATTTGTTATTTTGGTATACCAAAACTCCAATATGCCTATATCGCAATATCATGGGAGTCAACGCGCAACTGCGGAAAACGGCACAAACATCCTCACCACATTGGAAATATTCATTTTTCCCACGCGCGTTGCTGTCTTCAGTCAGCAGGAAGACCAGACTGGCCTTTCGGAAATTGCGACCAAACGCTCAAGTATCCCGGAAAACAGCGGGGGCTTTCACAAGATCAAAGTCGGCGCGTTTTTCGAATATTGGCGACATGATTTATCAGGGCTGAACGCCTGCCATTTGCCATGGGTGCTGCACCCGCGCACTTTCAAAAGGAGGCGCGGATGCAGCGGGCTTCAGGACGTCGGTGAGATGCGAAAAATGCCGCCCTCAAATTCGTCGTTAAGCACATAGAGCATGCCATCAGGACCTTGCCGCACGTCCCGCACGCGACCGATCTCTCCATCAAGCACATATTCGGTCCCGGCCACCTGTCCGTCATCGTTCAGCATGACACGGATCAGAGCAGATTGCAGAAGTGAGCCGGCGAACAGATCACCTTGCCAGAAGGCAAAATCGTCTCCTGTGTAAACTTCCAACCCCGACAAGGCGACCGTCGGTGAAACACCCCAGGTAAAGAGAGGCTCGACATAGTCGCCCGTGACGACAGCCCGGGGTGCGTCATCAATACCAAATGTCCGGTCCGGCCAACCGTAGTTGCCACCGCCTTGGATCTGGTTGATTTCATCACCGCCCAGCCCGCCATGATCGGTCGCCCAAACCTGTCCCGTGACCGGATGAATGGCCAGGCCTTGTGGATTTTTGAACCCATTGGCCACAATGGCATCGTGACCCGCCATCGCATTGGCACGTGCCTCACCGTCACGGCTTATACGAATGATGGAACCAATTGTGTTCGACGTATCCTGCGCCTGCTCCACAGCCATATGATCTCCGACCGTGATCAGAAGATGGCCCTCCTGATCGAAGCGGATGCGCGAACCAAACCCCTCGTCGCTTTCGACCCGCATCTCTGCCTCATGAATGATGGTGAGGTCGTGCAGCGCGTCGTCCACGAGACGCGCACGCGCGACTTGCAACCAGCGCTCGTCCCCCTCTTTCCTGGAAAAACTGAAAAAGATCGTCGAGTCAGCGGCGAAATCAGGGCTCACGGAGACATCGAAGAGGCCGTCGCGAAATTCGCTCACAATATCCGGCACATTTGCCCAGGGCTCTGACAAATGTCCCTCCGGGCTGACCAGTCTGATGCGTCCAGGCCTTTCGGTCACAATCTTCCGACCATCGGGAAGAAAATCCAGCCCCCAGGGATGCTCCAGACCAGCGGCAACCGGTGTCAGCAGAAATCCGTGCTGGGATGTCAGGATCTCGCGCTGAGACGTGTCAGCTGCCGCGGACGCAGCCCAAATTGGAAGAAGGCCGACTGCGGCAGCATGGAGATACGTTTTCATGATGGTCCTTTCCTGTTCCCAAAATGCGATGCTTTTCGCCAGGGCGCGGATGCACGCGCATGGCTATTGGGAAACACTCGGACCCGCGTGATTATTCGATCCCGTTACCCGGCAATCCGGACACCGACATCCGACAAGGCGCTCGCGAGCCAACCAGAACAGCTCTACGCCATTGATTTGATTATAATTCCATTTTCCGCAGACGATCGCCAGATCTGCCCTTCCGATGCATGGAAACACTTCAGGTCTAGATATTCGCCGATCAAGTCAAAAAGATCCAAGTCCTTCCAAAAGAGACAGCAAAAACCGCACCCCATCGGAAAGGAAGCTGGCAATCAACCAGATTTCGATCCAGAACTTTGCGCCAGACCGCTCTCGATTGTGTTAAGACGTAACCGATCCGTTGAACTTCTCAGACCGGACTGAAATGCAGACCTTAGACGAGGAAACCGCCATCGCTGTCGTCACCGGCCTCTTCCATCAATCTCCCCATATCGGGGATGGTGATGCGCCGCTTGCCTTCAAGATGAATGACCTGGTCTTTCTTCAGGGCAGAGATCTGGCGGCTGACCGTTTCAAGCGTCAGGCCAAGGTAATCGGCCATGGCTTCGCGCGTCAAAGGCAGATCAAGCGTGGCCTTGCTATATCCCGCGGTCATGTTCAGCGCAGCATCCCGACGCGCCACGATGCTGAGAAGGCTGGCGATCTTCTCCCGCGCCGTCTTTCGGCCAAGAACAAGCATCCACTCCCGCGCTGCATCAAGCTCATCGAGGGTCATTTCAAGGAGCCGCTGGGAGATGTGCGGCGTGCGTACCATCATATCCTCAAATGGCTTCTTGCGAAAACAGCACATCAACAGGTCGGTCGTTGCCTGCACGTTATAGGCCGCGCCCTCCCGGCCCGGACGGCCGACAAAATCCGAAGGCAGCAAGAGCCCCACCATCTGCGTGCGGCCGTCTTCCATCGTCTGGGTCAGCGTGGCTACGCCAGACACCACCGACCCCACGAAATCCATGCGGTCGCCCGACCAGATCACGGTCTGCCCCGCCTCGAAGCTTCTGTAATACTTGATGTCTTCCAGATGGGCGAGTTCATCGGTCTCACACCTCGCACACACGGCGCGGTGACGGATCGGACAGTCAGAGCAGTCCTGGGTTACCTTTTGTCCTTGGGCTTGCATATGGTCTTCCGGGGGGTTGATCTGTATCAAGGCGTTCGCGCGGCTGACAGGTGTAGCGTAAGTTCATGGTGACAAAATCTCAATTGGCGAAGCTGGGATTATTTGACGCGCGGGTGCCGCGCTATACGAGCTATCCCACGGCCCCCCACTTCTCGAAAGCCATCGGCGGAGCGGTCTTTGCCGACTGGCTGGAACGCATCCCAGAGCGCTCAAACGTCTCATTTTATATACATGTTCCGTTTTGCAGGCGGTTGTGCTGGTTCTGTGCCTGCCGGACACAAGGGACCCAAAGCGACGCTCCGGTTGCGGCTTATGTCGAAACGCTCAAGTCAGAGCTTGCGCTTTTGTCCACCCATCTTCCGGCCGGCGTCAAGATCTCGCGGCTGCATTGGGGCGGCGGCACACCAACGCTGCTCAAGGCCGGAATGATCCGGGATCTCGCGGGCGCGGTGGCAGATGTGGCACCGTTTGCCGACGAATACGACTTCTCGGTCGAGATCGACCCGAACGAGATCGACACCGCAAGGCTAGAGGCGCTGGCAGAGGCTGGCATGACCCGTGCCTCGATCGGGGTGCAGGATTTCGATCCGATGATCCAGGAGACGATCGGTCGTCTGCAAAGCTATGATGTGACACGGGACGTGGCGGACATGATCCGCGGCTGCGGCATTCACAGCCTGAACACCGATATTCTCTACGGACTGCCGCATCAGACAAAGGCCCGGATGACCGAAAGCGTGCAAAAGCTCGTATCGCTGAACCCCGACCGGGTGGCGCTTTACGGGTATGCGCATGTGCCCTGGATGGCGCGGCGGCAGGCCATGATCCCATCAGATGCCCTGCCCACGCCCGAAGAGCGCCTGGCACTCTTCGACACGGCCCGGCGGCTGTTTCTGTGGGACGGCTATGACGAGATCGGCATCGACCATTTCGCCCGGCCCGAGGATTCGATGGCGAGGGTCCAGAAGGCGGGCCAGCTCCGGCGCAACTTCCAGGGCTATACCGACGATCCCTGCGACGTGCTGATCGGGCTGGGCGCGTCGTCGATCTCGCGCTTTCCGCAAGGCTATGTGCAGAACGCGGCGGCCACCTCGGTCCATACGGCCTATATCCGGCGCGGTGAGTTCTCCAGCGAACGCGGCCATGTCTTTGCCGGCGACGATCTGCTGCGCGGACGCATGATCGAGGCGTTGATGTGCGACTTCCGCATCGACACCGACGAGATGATGAGCCGCTTCGACGTGCCACGCAGGGCGGTGGACCAGATCCTCGACGATGCGGATCAGGCCTTTGCCGGGCTTCTCAGCCGGACCAAGGACGGCCTTTTCGTTCCGCATGAGGCGCGGCCCCTGACCCGGATGATCGCGCGGCAGCTTGACGCTTACGCGCTCAGCAAAGCCGGACACAGTTCCGCCGTATAAGGCCCATCCGCCCGCCAAAGGCGCCAGCGCGGCCCGGGACGGGCCGCCATGATCGTGTGCGCGCCGCAGGCGCGCCCCGTTTGGTCAGAGCCTACTGGGCGGCCATCAGCAGCGCACGGGTATAGTCGGTACCCGGGGTCTCGAACAAAGCCTCCGAGCCTCCGATTTCCACCACATCGCCCTGTTTCATGACAATCACCTGGTGCGACATGGCCCGCACCACCTTCAAATCGTGACTGATAAACAGATAGGCCAGCCCGTATTTCCGCTGCAGGTTGCGCAAAAGCTCCACAATCTGGACCTGAACCGTCATATCCAGCGCCGAGGTCGGCTCGTCCAGCACCAGCAGCTTGGGCCGCAGAACCATCGCGCGGGCAATGGCGATGCGTTGCCGTTGCCCGCCGGAAAACTCATGCGGATAGCGATCCATCGTGGCGGGGTCGAGGCCCACCTCGCCCATGATCTCCGCCACCAGTTCGCGCGGCCGGCGCGCCGGGTCGACCTTATGGATGGCGAGCCCTTCTGAGATGATCTGGGCACAGGTCATGCGCGGACTGAGAGAGCCGAACGGGTCCTGAAAGACGATCTGCATGTCCTTCCTGAGCCGCCGCAACTGCCGGGTGGACCATTTGCGGATATCCTCGCCCAGAAACGCGATCCGGCCTTCGGAGGCGATCAGCCGCATGATGGCAAGCGCCAGGGTGGTCTTGCCCGATCCGCTTTCGCCGACAATACCCACCGTCTCCCCTGCCCTGACGGTCAGCGTGGCGTCGTTGACGGCTTTCACGTAGCCCACGGTGGTTTTCAAAAGCCCCTTCTGGATCGGGAACCAGATCCGCAGGTTTTGCGTCTCGGCAATCACCGGCGCATCGTTTGGCACCGGATCCGGCACGCCGCTGGGCTCTGCCGCCAGCAGCTTTTTGGTGTAGTCGTGTTGCGGAGTGCCGAAGATCTCGGCGGTGGGCCCGGTCTCGACGATCTCGCCATCCTTCATCACGCAGACCCGGTCGGCGATGCGGCGCACGATGCCCAGATCGTGGGTGATGAAGAGAAGGCCCATCCGCTCGGTCTCTTTCAGATCCGCCAGAAGATCGAGGATCTGGGACTGGATCGTCACATCCAGCGCAGTCGTGGGCTCGTCCGCAATCAGGATGTCGGGCTTGTTGGCCAGCGCCATGGCGATCATCACGCGCTGCCGCTGCCCGCCAGACAGCTCATGCGGGTAGGCCGAAAGCCGGGTCTCGGCATCCCGGATGCCCACCTTGTTGAGCAGATCGAGGATCCGCTCCCGCGCGGCATCCTCCACAAGGCCCTGATGCAGGGCAATCGACTCGCGCAATTGTTTTTCAATCGTATGCAGCGGGTTGAGCGAGGTCATCGGCTCCTGAAAGATGAAGCTGATGTCGTTGCCCCGCACCTGCCGCAACGTGCGTTCGGGCGCGCCGATCAGTTCGGCGCCGTCATAGGTGACGGAGCCTTCGACCTCTGCGCTGTCGCCCAGAAGCGACACGGTGGAGAGCGCCGAGACCGATTTGCCGGAGCCGCTTTCGCCCACCAGAGCCACGGTCTCACCCCGGTCGACGGTAAAGCTGACGCCGCGTACGGCCTGACTGACCTGTCCGTCCTGGCGGAACGACACGCGAAGGTCGGTGACCTTGAGAAGTTCGGTCATGAGAAGGTCTTTCGCGGGTCAAAGGCGTCGCGGATGCCTTCGAAGATGAAGACGAGAAGCGACAGCATGATGGCGAAGGTGAAGAACGCAGTGAAGGCCAGCCAGGGCGCCTGCAGGTTCTCCTTGGCCTGAAGCGTCAGCTCACCCAGAGAGGGCGCGGAAGACGGCAGGCCGAAGCCGAGGAAGTCGAGCACGGCAAGCGTGCTGATCGTACCGGTCACGATGAAAGGCAGCATCGTCAGCGTGGCCACCATCGCGTTGGGCAGCATGTGGCGGAACATGATCGTCATGTTGCCCACGCCGAGTGCCTTGGCGGCCCGGACATATTCGAGGTTTCGGGCGCGCAGGAATTCGGCACGCACCACGCCGACCAGAGCGGTCCATGAAAACAGAACGAGCAGCCCCACAAGGAGCCAGAAACTTCGTCCAAGGATCGCGAACATGATGATGATGATGTAAAGTGACGGCGTGGCGTTCCAGATCTCGATGATCCGCTGGAAGACCAGGTCGAGCCAGCCCCCGAAAAAGCCCTGAATGGCCCCGGCGAAGATGCCGACGATGGTGGCAGCACCCGTCACCATCAGCGTGAAGAGCACCGACAGGCGGAAGCCGTGGATCACACGCGCCAGCACGTCGCGTTTGGTGTCGTCGGTGCCCAGCCAGTTCTGACCGTTGGGCGGCAGGGGGGCTGCACCGGGGCGGTCGACGGGCGTGTCGAAGGAATAGGGGATCAGCGGCCAGATCATCCAGCCACGGGTGATCTCCTCGCCCTCGACAATGCCGTCCTGGGCGTCTTCGAGATAACCTTCGGGATCGTCGAAGCAGAGATCGAGCCCACCGGTCGCGATCAGGCAGCGCACCTCGGGGTCGCGGTAGACGGCCTCGGTCTGGAAATCGCCACCGAAGGCGGTTTCGGGATAGAAGTTCCAGATCGGCGTGAAGAATTCGTTCTGGTAGCGGATCAGGATGGGTTTGTCGTAGGCCAGAAATTCGGCAAACAGGGTAAGCCCAAACAGCACGGAAAAGATCCAGAGCGACCAGTAGGCCCGCTTGTTGCGCTTGAAATTGCGCCAGCGACGCTGGTTGAGGGGGGACAAAGCCATCTAGCCCTCCCGCTTTTCGAAGTCGATGCGGGGATCGACAAGGACATACATCAGGTCCGACAGGATCCCCACGACGAGACCGATCAGCCCGAAGATAAACAGCGTTCCGAACACGATGGGATAGTCCCGCGCGACAGCGGCCTCGAAAGCCAGACGACCAAGCCCGTCGAGCGAAAAGATCGTCTCGATGATCAGCGAGCCGGTAAAGAACACACCGATAAAGACCGCCGGAAAACCCGCGATGACGATCAGCATGCCGTTGCGAAAGACATGGCCGTAAAGCACGCGACGTTCTGTCAGGCCCTTCGCACGGGCGGTCATCACGTATTGCTTTTTGATCTCGTCGAGAAAGCTGTTCTTGGTCAGCAGCGTCAGCGTGGCAAAGGCCCCGATGGTCGAGGCGATCACGGGCAGGGTGATGTGCCAGAAATAGTCGGCGATCTTGGCGCCGACACTGAGGTCCTGCCAATTGTCGGAGACAAGTCCGCGAAGGGGGAAGATCTGGAAATAGGAGCCCCCAGCAAACAGAACCAGAAGCAGGATCGCAAAGAGAAAGCCGGGGATCGCATAGCCCAGAATGATAGCGCCAGACGTCCAGGTATCGAAGGAGGTCCCGTCGCGGACCGCCTTGCGGATGCCCAGAGGGATCGAGATGAGATAGGCGATCAGCGTGGACCAGAGGCCGAGTGATATGGACACCGGCATCTTTTCCAGAACAAGGTCGATCACGCTGATCGATCGGAAATAGCTCTCGCCGAAATCGAGCCGCATATAGTTCCAGAGCATATTCAGGAAACGCTCGACCGGCGGCTTGTCAAAGCCGAATTCCCGCTCAAGCTGCTCGATGAATTCCGGCGGCAGGCCGCGGGCACCGATGTACTGGTCATTGGACGCCCCGAAATCCTCGGCCCCTGCATCGTTCTCGCCCCCGGCAAAGCCGCCGAAGACATCGCCCTGCCCCTGGGCCCGCGCAATCGCCTGTTCCACAGGCCCACCGGGCACGAATTGGGTCAGCGTGAAATTCACCAGCATGATCCCCAGCAGCGTCGGAATGACGAGCAGGAGCCGCCGCAGAATATAGGCGCCCATTGGGTCCTACCTCAGCGCGCCTGCGGTGCGCAGCGCTTCGGCCCGTTCGGCGTCGTACCACCAGAAATCAAGCTGGCCCAGCGCATAGGCCGGCAGAGGGTCGGGATAGCTGTACTGGTCATAATACGCGACCCAATAGCTGTCATTGTACCAGACCGGGATCATGAAAAACTCATACCGCAGCGCCCGGTCGAGAGCCTGCAACGCGGCCTGCTCTTGCTCAAGCGTTTCCGCAAAAAGCGCGCGTTCAATGATCGCATCGACAAGTGGACTTGCCAAACCGGCGGGATTGAAGAGCGAAAACTCCGCCTCTTCTGATCCGAAGCGCTGTTCAAGACCGGCCCCTGCCCCCAGGAAAGCAGCATATTGGTCATAGACCAGATCATAGTCGCGATCCCGCTCGCGCAACGTGTATTGGGCCGCGTCCACCTTTTCGAGCGTGGCCTGAATGCCCATTGCGCGAACATTATTCATGAAGTTTTCCATGACGGCGCTCAGCGTGCCCTCGGCCGCGCTGTTGAAGAGGAATGTCACGCGCAAAGGCGTGCCCGCTTCGTTGCGGCGGATGCCGTCGGAGCCCACGGCCCAGCCGGCCTCGTCCAGAAGCCGCATGGCTTGCCGCAGGTTGCGCCGATCCGTCAAACGCGCCGGGTTCGAGGTATGGGGCACCAAGGCTGGTTCGGTCAGCATTTCCGGCGGGACGAGATCACCAAGGGATTGCAAAAGCTCCAGCTCCATCCCCTCTGGCGCGCCTTCGGCCATCAGAGGTGTGTCTTGCGTGAAAGACGCACGGTGAGAAAAGAGGCCGTATTGCAGGGACTCGTTCGTCCATTCAAAGTTGTAAGCCAAGGCGATGGCCTGGCGCACCCGCTTGTCCTGAAACTGCTCCCGCGCTAGGTTAAAGACAATACCCGTCGGGGTCGGCGGTGTGCCATCGGGGAGTTCCACCTTGGCAACCTGGCCGTTGCTCACCCGCGGGAAATTATAGCCGGTCGCCCATTTGCGCGAATCCCCTTCCGAACGGAACGTGTACTCTCCGGCCTTGAACGCCTCAAACGCGGCAGTGTCGTCGGCAAAGTATTCCACCCGGATTCGGTCGAAATTGTTGCGCCCCACATTGACCGGCAGATCGGCGCCCCAATAGTCAGGGTTGCGTTTATAGACGATGCGCCGGTTCACGTTGACCGTGTCGACCATGTAAGCGCCGGAGCCCGGCGAGGTCTCCAACCGACTTTCATCAAGGCGGGAGCCTGTCTCATCGTACCATTTTTTGGAAAAGACCGGCACGCCGCCCACCTGTTCGATCAGCGACCGGCGTGAGATACCTTCGGCGAAGTAAAATTTGATCGTATGATCATCGATCACCTCGGCGTTGGGTACCATGCGGCTGACACCTGCGGCGTAGGACGGCAATCCCTGTTCGAGGAAGAGATTGTGACTGAAAAGCACGTCATGCGCCGTCACCGGCGTGCCATCGGAAAACCGTGCTTCGGGGCGCATGTGAAAGATCACCCAGTCGCGGCTGGGCGGGTATTCCAGACGTTCGGCCAAAAGTCCGTAATATTCGGCATAGACATCCGCGGGTGCCGGCGCGCCGATCCCTTCGGACAGAAGGCTTTCATACATGATATTGCTGAGGATCCCGCCCCGGCCCTTGCGGCTGTAAGGGTTCATGGAATCGAAGGTGCCCAAGCGCGCAAAGCTGATCTCTCCACCCTTGGGCGCATCCGGATTGACGTAGTTGAAATGCGTGAAATCTTCCGCGTATGTCAGATCACCGTAGAAAGAGTAGCCATGCGAGACGATCACATCGTCTTCGGCCCTTGCCATCGTCGCGGCGAGAAAGGCAACAGAGAGCCAGATCAATGCCAGTTTCAAAACGCTCTGGTGCGCTGTCCGCACCACCATCGCTCGGGCTTTGGTCATCCGGCTCATCCTCCTGTCGATTGTCGCATCATGCTTATAGTTGTTGCATTTAAGCTAAAGTGCCATTGCGCCAATATTCAAGTTGAGAATATGTGACCAAAGGGTGAAGACAGCGCACGCGATCGGCACCCAAGAAAAAAGCCGCTGCAAAATGCAGCGGCTTTTCGCATCTTTTCGCGTGTCCGTTAGCCGCCGATGCTGCCGAGATAGGCAATCAGGTTGGCACGGTCTTCGATATCGCGCATGCCGGAGTACCCCATCGACGTGCCCGGTGCATAGTTGCGCGGGCTTTCAAGGAAACCGCTAAGGTTTTCGGGGGTCCAGGCGCCGTCCATGCCGGCCAGAGTGTCTGAATATCCAAACCCGTCGACCGACGCCTTCTCACGACCGACGACACCGTAAAGGTGCGGGCCCGTTCCGTTGGCGCCGTCTTCCAGTTTGTGGCAGGCACTGCACTGACGGAACAGGCGTGCACCACGATCCGCCTCGGCCGAGGCCAGCAGCACCTCGAAATCGACCTCTTCGACTTCCTCGGCAACCTCTTCGGTGCCGGTTTCAATCACATAGGCCTGCTCGCCATGCCCTCCCACGTGGTAGAGTTCTTCGGCGGCCCACTGGCCCAGCAAAAACACCAAGAGCGCGCCGCATAGTCCACCAGCGACCTTGGTGAAAGTCATCGTATCTAGCATGAAAGGCTCGTTTATCTCGACTCGTTGCGCGGCTATGTATTGCTTCCCCTTGGTTGAGGCAAGGTATAGACACCGCGACCAAACGCCCGACTTCGGATAACAAGAACGAGAGACAGATGACGAACCGGATCGCATTCCAGGGAGAGCCTGGAGCCTACAGCCACGAGGCGTGCCGCAAAGCCCGTCCCGATATGGAGGCGCTCCCCTGCCGCACGTTCGAGGATGTGATCGAGGCGGTCCGGGCCGGCTCTGCGGATCTGGCCATGTTGCCCGTGGAAAATTCCACATACGGCCGCGTGGCGGACATTCATTCGATGCTTCCCCAATCCGGCCTGCATATCATTGAAGAGGCGTTCGTCCGGGTGCACATCAACCTTCTTGCCTTGCCCGGCACCAAGCTGGAAGTCATTGAACGCGCGATGAGCCACACCATGCTTCTTGGTCAGTGCCGGGCGTTCCTTGCCAAGCATGGAATTCACAGGGTGACCGGCGCGGATACCGCAGGGTCGGCGCGCCAGGTCGCCAACATGGCGGAACCGCAAACAGCCGCATTGGCCAGCGAACTGGCCGGGGAAATCTACGGCCTCGACGTGTTGGCCCATCATATAGAGGATCAGGGCAACAACACGACGCGCTTTCTGATCATGTCGCGTGAGGCCGATCTGTCACGCAGGGGGACACACGGCATGATGACCAGCTTCGTGTTTCAGGTGCGCAACATTCCTGCCGCGCTTTACAAGGCGATGGGTGGCTTTGCGACCAACGGGATCAACATGACCAAGCTGGAAAGCTACATGGTGGGCGGATCCTTCACCGCCACGCAGTTCTACGCCGACATCGAGGGGCACCCCGATGATCCACCGGTGCAGCGCGCGCTGGATGAGTTGGGTTACTTCACAACGAACGTTGAAATCCTTGGCGTCTACCCAGCCCATGCCGAACGGTACTGACGGGACCTCAACAAGCCCGGTGCCGCGGTTCGACTGACATGTGACGCAACAGTCCAAGCGCGACACATGCCTTCATGGGCGCAGGCAGAGCCTCACGCCGATCTTGCGTAACGGTCTTCCATATCCTTCGCATAGTCGGCGACACGCAACTTGAAGCGCTTGGTCAGGTTTGTCTTGGCCAGTTTGAGGGATTGGATCAGCAAGCGGGCCGGCAAGGTGCGGGGCTTCATCTCGAAACTGACGGAAAGACGCGTCCGGCGCGGCGACAACGCAACGAGTTCAAGCTCGCAATACCCCGAAAGCCCCGCGCTTTCCGTCTCAAACACCATTTCGTTGGGCTCGTCATATGTCACAAGCTCGATCTGGGCCTCACGTTCCTTGCCTCGCAGCTCGAACTTGGCATCCCATGTCATTCCCGCCTGCGGTTCCGGCTTGTCGACCACGCGATGCACTTCCGCGCCCCGTCGAATGGCCGAACGCTCAAAGGCTTCGAATTCCGAGAGCTGTGACCACACGTAGTCGACTGGGGCCTCAATGTCTTCCTTGCTTGTGAATTTCATGGACGCCTGCTTGGTGCTTTTGTTGTTCGGGAACTGTCGCGTTAATCAAGTGTATCTGCAAGCCAGTTCTGCAACAGAAAATGAGCGATTGCCCCCTTCCGCGCTGGTTTGAGCACGGGATGCTGGCCCGCAAAGGCCTCCATCATTTCATCGCGGCTGACCCACATCGCATCCTCGATTTCAACGGGGTCGATGGTGATTTCACGGTCCAGCGCCTCGCCCGCACACCCAAACATCAAAGATGACGGGAAGGGCCAGGGTTGACTTGCGAGATACCGCACCGCGCCGACCGGCACGCCAGCCTCCTCCAGGACCTCGCGGCGAACCGCAGCCTCAAGGGTCTCTCCGGGTTCGACAAAACCGGCAAGCAGCGAATACATCCCGTCCGGCCAACCAGGGGACCGCCCCATGAGAACGGAATGCCCGTGCGTGATCAGCATGATGACGACAGGGTCGGTGCGGGGAAAATGATGCGCTCCGCAATCTGGACATGTTCTTTGCCAACCGCCTTGGCTCATCTCGCTTGCAGCCCCGCACCGGGCGCAAAACCGGTGTGTCTGATGCCAGCCCAGGACAGCTTTGGCGGTCACGGCCAGTTCGGCATCGCGTGGCCCCAGATGGGTCATGATCCGGCGCAGCTCGGCAAACACGTAGTCGTCGGGCATGTCCGGATGACTTTGCAGGCTGGGGTCGAGAAAAAGGCCCAACGCTTCGGCATCAACGAATTCCGGTTCCCAGGCCGAAAAATCACGGGCAAAAATCGGAACGCCATCTTCCTCGATCCCCAAGAGGATCGGCGCGCCCGTCTCTCCGACATCCTTCAGGATCACCGGATGGTTCAGCGGCAAAACGGCAAGACGATCAGCTCTTTCGCCGAAAACCAGGGGTTTGCCGCGCCACAAAAGCACGCAGCCAGCCTGGGGATGCGCCAACAGCGACGCGAGCTCTTCGGGCTTGTTCCTGAGATCCGACGCACGGTTCAGTCCCGATCCCCCGAAGGTTACGGTTTCAGCATGTTTCAACGCTGTGCCCTCGTTCTGCGACCGGTCTATTCCGACCATGTCCGGTTTTGACATAGCCTTGCCATGGACCTGTCCGGCAGACAATCACAATTCGCTGATGCGAAGGCGCGTCACTCTTGATAAAATCGGATGCGCGATCCGGCCTGTGTTCAGATGCGTTTTCTGGACTTTCAAGATCTTGCGGATCCAAGCGACGCGAACGGAGGTCAAAGGCTGAGACGCATCCCACGCAATGCCGGATTAGGCGCGTCATGACCGGGCAGCCGGAGCATGCGGGTTTGCGGATCCTCGCGACATCTGACCTTCATATGCATCTGCTGGGTTTTGACTATTACACAGATCGCCCCCGCCAAGATATCGGCCTGACCCGTGTCGCAACGCTGATTGCCCAAGCGCGCGGTGAAGCGGCGTCAGAGGGGCGCGCTGTCATCCTGTGTGACAATGGTGACAGCCTGCAAGGCACACCGATGGGCGACAGGGCGATACGGACCGGTCCGCCGCACCCCTTTGCAGAAGCGCTCGACCTTCTGAAGTATGATGTCATCGGCTTGGGCAATCACGATTTCGACTTCGGCCTTGACGCATTGCATGGTGTTCTGAGGCAGGTGGGCTGTCCGATCGTCAGCAGTAGCGTCGAGCTTGGCCCGGCGGTGGCCCGATTGCCCATCCTGCCCTGCACGGTTCTGGAGCGGCACCTGACGCTTGCGGATCAGAGGCAAACCCTACGGATCGGGGTCTTTTCCGTCCTGCCGGCACAAACCGCGATGTGGAACGCGCATCATTTGACCGGCCGTCTTTCGATCATTGACATGCAGCAAGCCGCGCAAAAGGCGATCACGACGCTGAAGAAGCGGCGCAGTGATCTCATCATCTGCCTCGGTCACACCGGGATCGGGCACGAGCACGAGATGGCAAGCAGCGAAAACGCGCTCCAGCAGCTCGCCGCGCTCAAGGATATCGACGCGTTGATCGGAGGACACACGCATCTCGCCTTCCCGGCCTCCACGGCAGAACCCGGCATACTGCACGAGACACCAACCGTGATGCCCGGATATGCGGGCTCTCATCTGGGGGTGATTGATCTCGAGCTCTGCAGACCAGAGCAGAGCGGATGGCAGGTCAAAACCCACAAGGCAATGCTGCGCCTGGTCGGGACCGACACACCCGAAGATACGGCGCTGACAACGCGTCTCGCAGAACCTCACGCCGCAACGCGTAAGCATCTGGACCGCCCGGTGGGGCACAGCACCTTGCCGCTCAACAGTTTTTTCAGCTTCCTGCTGCCCGATACCCTTCTCAACCTTGTTGCAGACGCTCAAATCCGGGCCGTCCGGCGCCTTTACCCCGATCTCGGCGATCTGCCGGTTCTGTCTGCGGCTTCGCCCGAAAAGTTTGGCGCGCGATCGGGCCCCAACGCCTATGCCA
The DNA here is from genome assembly GCF_004216475.1 of Thalassococcus sp. S3. Taxonomy (GTDB): domain Bacteria; phylum Pseudomonadota; class Alphaproteobacteria; order Rhodobacterales; family Rhodobacteraceae. The sequence goes on from NZ_CP022303.1 coordinate 4,081,174, forward strand.
ATGTACCTGCGGGACCGCTACGCTGGCGCAATGTAGCAGACATTTACACGTTTCCGGACACGTTGCGCGCTGTCCAGATGACTGGCGCCCAAGTGATCGATTGGCTGGAAATGGCCGCAACCGTCTTTCGCCAGATCAAACCCGGTCAGACCGATCAACCTCTCCTCGACAAGCATGTGCCCGGACATCTCTTTGATGTGATCCACGGCCTGCAATATGTCATCGATCCCAGCCAACCGCCAAGGTTTGACAGCAACGGCACCTTGATCGACGGCGACGCCCATCGCATCAGCCACGTTCTGCTGCGAGGGCAACCGCTGGACCCTCAACAGCCGGTGATCGTCGCGGTAAAAAATTACCGTGCGAATGGCGGCGGCCATGCCGCGGCGCTGGCAGAGGCTCGAATGCTGCCGATCCGGCCCGTGCTGATCCAGGATCTGATCGCCCAATACATTCGCGATCCCACCAAGAGGATCAGGCGACCTGACCCGACCTGGACCTTCAAAGCACTTCGCGACACCACCGTAACCGTTGAAACCAGTCCGGCAGCCATCGAATACATCACCCATCCCCTAACGGCAGACGGATTGACGGAGGCTGGGTTTCTGAAAGTGTCGATGCCCCTTTCTTCCGACTTGCTTGCGAATCCACAGATGCAGGCCTAAATATCAAGTCGAGAGGTTGGCGCGGGCGAGCGCCTCGCCAACCCGGTCAGGTCCGGAAGGAAGCAGCCGTAACGAGCCCCGCTTGGGTCGTTGTCCAGCCTCTCACCCACCAACATCAGATTTGGTATCGACTTCGCGCAGGAACCCAAGCGCTGCGGCATTGAACGCCTCGGGGCATTCGCGCATGGGCCAATGGCCTGCATCCATGACCGTCAGACGCCCCTGAGGAATGCGCGCCACCGCGTGTTCGATGTCTTTCAGAGGGACAAGACGATCGGCCTTGCCGTGGACGAACAGGACCGGACATTTGAGGTTCGGGAGCTGATCGGTGAGATCCGTTTTCAAACCGTCGCGATGCAACTCTCCCAATTGAAAGTGATGAAAGGCGCGGGCCTGATCCGGCCGGCGCGCGGCCTCTTGCACGAGCGCAACGAGAGATGGCGTCAGACGCGCGGGATCGGCAAAGATCTGGGCCAGAAGACCCCGAGCGACCAAGGCCGACCGCGCCGCAAGCCAGCTTACCGGGCGGTTCAGGTTGATGCGCGTCATCACCCAGCTCAACCCATGAGACGGCATGCGGGCCTGCACCCCATAGCTGCCGACGGCCACGACGGAACGGACCCGCGCAGGATAGCTGAGTGCGAAGGAGAGTGCGGTGCCGCCGCCCATGGACACACCGACCAGATCGGCGCGGGCGATATCGCAGGTCTTTAGAAACACCGACAGCCAATCGCTGAGATCCGTAATCGTGAACGGCCGCTCGAACCCATCGGAGCCTCCATGCCCGGGCAGATCGGGGGCGAGCACGCGGGCGTCTTTCGCCAGGTCCGGCAGAAGAGCGCCCCAGGACAGCGTCGCGCTGTCCAGACCGCCACCATGCAAAAGGACAACGCTGCGCGGATGCGTGGGATTCGCGTCGGCATAACAGACGCGGCGCCCGTCGATGACCGTTTCTTTCGGTGACATGTCCAAGTGCACGGCGCCGCCTGCCTCCTATCCGTATCGACTTAGGGAGGATGGACCGCCACGGGAAGGGTTAGCGCTGTCAGGCGCGCCGGTGCACGCACCGGGTCACGCAATGAGCAGAGGCCAGAGCGCGTGATTGCGGCGGGCAAAAGCACCGATATGACCGATCCGGGACAGCTCCGCCTGATCCGGGGAGATGACTGTATCGGTGACGTTGTGCCCGCCATAGGCCTGCTGACCAAGGCGCTGGACGCATTGGGGTGGGATCATCTCATCGTCGCTGAAGGCCACCAGCTTGACCTTGGCCCCGCTGCGGGTCCAGTCGGCGGGCGGCAGGTCGGTACCGGTCTCGGGCAGGTAGGAGCCGTGCGTCGTACACCAGCGTCGCCATTGCCAATAGACGGGCGCGGGCAGGTCCTCTCCCATGCCGAACCAGCGGGCGGGAAGGTGGCCGAAAAGCCGGACGGCCAGAGGCCCGTGACCGAACCAGAAAAGCCGGGCCAGCGCCTGGTACGGCCAGGGATGGTCGGTGTGATGGACAAGGCCGCTGGCAACGCCGATGACCCGCTCGATCTGTTCGATCCCTTCTTGAAGAGGCAGCAGCATCGCACCCAGCGAATGACCCAGCACCCAAAGCGGGACGCCGGGCACCTGGCGCTGCATCTCGGCCCGCGCGGCGGGTTGATCGACAAGTGCCCAGTCGGACATGCGGACGGTGCTGGCATGGACCGGACCGGTGGCCGAGGCGCCCATATCACGGTAATCGTAGGTCAGGCAGGCAATGCCCTGGGTGGCCGCGAGCCAGCGGGCGAAGGCGCGGTAGTAGCCATGAGGCACACCGGTCGCGCCGTTCAGGACCAGCGCCGCGCGGGGCCGGTCGGGGGGAAGAAAAAGAGTGCCGCTCAAGTGAACAGGCCCAGCCGGGAAGTGGACGGGCCTGAGCAGGACCATGTCGTCTGAAGGAGCATCCAGCATGTGTTCATGGTCCCCGTATGGCGAACGGCACTAGACCAATTGGTCTATAAACATGTCTGGACCAATCGGTCTAGGCCTGTCAAGGATTCGATCATGATTGAAGCAGAAAAGAACGATCCGTCGCTGTCGACCAAGGACCGGCTGATCCGCACGGCAGCACGAATGTTTCACAGCCATGGCTATCACGGGGTCGGCCTGACGGAGTTGTTGTCTGCCGCCGGGGCGCCCAAGGGCTCGCTTTACCATCACTTTCCGAATGGCAAATCGGACCTTGCGCTCGCGGCGGCGACTTGGGCATCGGACGGGATGCTAAGGCTGATCGCCGCGTCCTTTGAGCCGGCGGAGAGCTTTCAGGCCGGGTTCACAACGCTCTGCCACAAGCTGGCGAAGCTTCTCGATCTGTCGAACCAGAGCGACGGCTGCCCGGTCACGGGCATCCTGTTCGATGGGCCTGACAACGCGGCCTTTCGTGCGCATGCGGCGCATCTCTTCGACGGATGGATCCGCGAGGGTGCGCATCACGCGGAGCGCTTTGGCATTCCGAAGGAAAGCGCCCGGAGGCAGGGAGAGCATATGTTCATGCTGCTTGAGGGCGGTTGGCTTCTGGCGCGGGCACGACGGGACTCGGACGTGCTACGCAGCCTGCCTGAGCACCTGGGGTCGGACTAGACCGCCTCCCAATCGGGCAGGTTGTGGCGACGCTTGCTGCGCTGCATGAAGAGCGCCATCAGAAAGCCGAAAAGCAGACCCGCGGAGAGCGTCGCGATCACTGCGATCATGGGCGATATGTTCTGCGATCCCCATTGAAGGAGCCACATGATCAGCCCCCAGGACACTCCGAACGCGATCCCTTGAACCGCGAAGATGACCCAGAACGACTGAAACAAGGGCGGGCGCAATTGCACGCCCCAGCGACGCGCGAGCCGGGTCATCCAGGGCTCACGCTGTTTGCGTGAAACGCCCGCCTGCTCCATGAGATCAAAGGCGCGTTGATACTTCTCTTCATAGCACATCCGCGGCGATCCCTCGGCATCAATGGTGTTGGGGTTAGCCACTTATTATCGCGCAAAAAGGTAAGGCGATCACCCCGCCGCGTTCTGAACCGGCAAGGCCTTGCCGGATCGGACACCGCCTGTTGCCCAAAAAGGCGCCAGTTCCGGCACCGACTCCGGCGCGCAGTCTGGTGGACGCCGCCTGCCCGGCGCTCTAGTCTGTCGGCTGCAAGAGACGAATCCGGAACCCGACTTCATGTCCGACCCCTCCCCCGAATATCGCGTTCTGGCGCGCAAATACCGGCCCGAGACCTTTGCCGATATCGTCGGTCAGGACGCGATGGTGCGCACGCTGAAAAACGCGTTCGAGGCGGACCGGATCGCGCAAGCCTTTGTGATGACGGGCATCAGGGGGACGGGCAAGACCACCACGGCGCGGATCATCGCCAAGGGCATGAATTGCATCGGCCCCGATGGAAACGGAGGGCCAACGACGGAGCCCTGTGGGGTCTGCGAGCATTGCGTAGCGATCATGGAAGGCCGTCATGTCGATGTGATGGAGATGGACGCGGCGTCTCGCACCGGGGTGGGGGATATCCGGGAGATCATCGACAGCGTGCATTACCGAGCGGCCTCGGCCCGGTACAAGATCTACATTATCGACGAAGTGCACATGCTGTCGACCTCTGCCTTCAACGCACTATTGAAGACGCTGGAGGAACCGCCGGCGCATGTGAAATTCATCTTTGCCACGACGGAGATCCGCAAGGTGCCGGTGACGGTGCTGTCACGCTGCCAGCGCTTCGATCTGCGCCGGATCGAGCCGGAGGACATGATCGCGCTGATGCAGAAGATCGCCGCTGCCGAAGGGGCCGCGATTGCCGACGATGCGGTGGCGCTGATCGTGAGGGCGGCGGAAGGCTCGGCGCGGGATGCGACGTCCCTGCTGGATCAGGCGATCTCGCACGGCGCGGGCGAGACGACGGCAACGCAAGTCCGCGCGATGCTGGGGCTGGCGGACCGGGGGCGGGTGCTGGACCTCTTTGATCGGATCATGCGGGGCGATGCGGCGGGGGCGCTGACAGAATTGTCGGCGCAATATGCGGACGGGGCGGATCCGATGGCGGTGCTCCGGGATCTGGCAGAGATCACGCACTGGATTTCAGTTGTGAAGATCACGCCGGAAGCGGCGGAGGATCCCACGGTCTCGCCCGACGAGCGGATGCGCGGGACGGAGATGGCCGGAAAGTTGCCCATGCGGGCGCTGACACGGATGTGGCAGATGCTGCTGAAAGCGCTGGAGGAGGTATCGGCGGCACCCAATGCGATGATGGCCGCCGAGATGGCGATCATCCGGCTGACACATGTGGCCGACCTGCCCTCGCCCGAGGATCTGGTCCGCAAGCTCCAGGATATGCCGGCGGGTGCGCCCGGTGGCGGGCCGGGCCCCGTGCAAAGCACGGGTTCGCCTGCGGCGGGCGGGGGGCGCACCGCCCAGACCGCAGCGACTATGACTGGTGGAGGGAGCCACGCGCGGGGCGCGGGCACGCCTGCGGCGAGCGGGGGGGCCTCGGCTGGCGCCTCGGCCGGGGCGGCAAGCCCCGGGGTCGCGCTGGCGCCGGAGGTGTCGTCGAGCCTTGCAAGGTATCCGACATTTGAACATGTGGTGGAGCTGATCCGGGCGAACCGGGATGTGAAGCTGCTGGTGGAGGTTGAGACTGGGCTGAGGCTCGCGGCCTACCAGCCGGGGCGGATCGAGTTCGTGCCGGCAGACAGCGCGCCCGCGGATCTGGCCCAGAAGCTGGGCGCACGGCTGCAAAGCTGGACGGGCAATCGCTGGGCGGTGAGCGTCGTGAACGAGGGCGGCGGGGAGACTATCGCGGAGAAGCGCGACGCGAAGGACCTCGCCCTGAAGGCGGAAGCGGAGGAGCACCCACTGGTGCAGGCCGTGCTGGCGCAGTTTCCCAAGGCGAAGATCACCGCCATCCGCACGCCGGAAGAGATTGCCGCCGATGCCGAGACCGAAGCACTGCCGGAGGTCGAGGACGAGTGGGATCCGTTCGAGGATGACTGAACCGAGGGCCGTGATCCCGCCGGCCATGGCCGAATTGGAGCGGGACTGGCACATGTCGCCGGGCCTGATCTCGAACGGGCACCTGTTCCTGACCGGTTTCAACGGCTGTCCGCTGGAGGGACCGCCCTCCCCCGACGCGGCCACACAGATCGACACGGCGTTCGAAGCGGTGCAGATGGTGCTGGCCGAAGCGGGCCTTGGCTTTGGCGATATCGTGGATATGACGAGCTTTCATGTGGGGCTGGCGGATCACCTGGAGCTTTTCAAGGCGGCGCGGGCCAAAAGGCTGACCCGCCCCTACCCGGCCTGGACGGCGATCGAGGTGGCAGGCTTTGCCACGCCGGGGGTGATCGTGGAGTTAAAGGTGGTGGCGCAGGTGCCATCGCCCTAATGTGCCATCAACAGAGTTTTTGAGGAGTAAGCGAGATGCTGAAAGGATTGGGCGGGCTCGGCGATATGGCCGGGATGATGAAGAAGGCGCAGGAGATGCAGACCAAGATGGCGCAGCTTCAGGACGACCTGCATGACATCACCGTCACCGGCGAGAGCGGCGCGGGGCTGGTAAAGGCCACGGCCTCGGCCAAGGGAGAGCTGAAGGCGCTGGACATCGACCCGTCGATCTTCAATGGCGACGACAAGGAGGTCGTCGAGGACCTGATCCTTGCCGCGATCAAGGACGCCCAGCAAAAGGCGTCGGACCGGGCACAGGAAGAAATGTCTAAGCTTACCGAAGGGCTGGGCCTGCCCAAGGACATGAAGCTGCCGTTCTGAGACAAACCATGCGGCGGAGCATTCTGACGCTTGCGGCCTGGGCCGCGCTGAGCCTGTCTGGCTGGGCGCAGGACTGGGCCACGATCGAGGGCTGCACGGTCGAGACGCCGGAGATCGTTGAAGCAGCATTGGCGCCCTATGGCCTGGACAATCTGCGAGACGACGCTGCGCAGATTGCCAATAGCAAGGGGCGGTTCTGGCAGATCACCTCTTCGGCGGGCGGGCTTTCGTATCTTTGGGGGACAATGCATAGCAACGACCGCCATGCCCTCGACCTGCCGAAACGGGTAGTCCAGGACATCGAAGCCGCCCGCATCGTCGCGGTGGAGATCGACTACCGCTATCCAACCCGCGCGGCATATCGTGAAGGGCAACAAAATGAACATTGGTGGCTGCAGCGGCCCTTGCCGCTTTCGGATCGCGGGCTTGACCCGGACATCGCTGCGGCCCTTGAAACCCGACTTCTGGATAGCGGTGTCGCGGCCAACGCCATCCCCTACCTGACCCGGGGCGGGCTGGTGAGCTTCGCGCTCAGCGATCCCTGTGATGATTTCAACGCCGGAACGATCCCGTTGCAGGACGACCGGATCCTGATGCTGGGCCTGATTGCCGGTGCGACAGGTGTGGGGTTGGAGCCGCCCAAGGCGCTGTTTCACAGGCTGGCTGAGGACAAGGCACTCGCTCGGGCAATCCTTTCGCTTTACGGCGCTTATCTGGAACCGGTGACGCCAGACCAATTGAACGCAGCGCGCAGCACGCAGATGGCGCTTTATCTGCGCGGAGAGCTTGGCGTGTCGCTGACCTGGGAGGCCGCGTGGCTGAAGGACCGGTTCGGGGCAGAGGAAGGGATGGACCATCTTAAGCGCACGGATGCGTATCTGGTGATCGAGCGGAACCGGGATTTCCTGGACCGGATCATGGATGACCTGAAAACGGGCGGTGTCTTCATGGCCATCGGCTTCGGACATCTTCCGGGCGAGGGCGGCATGGTTGAGATGCTCAGGGCCGAGGGTTTCGACGTGAGCCGGATCGTGCTGCCGGGAGAGGTTGAATGAGCGGATCGACCAAGGATCTCGACGCGCTGATCGAGATGATGGCCAAGCTGCCGGGCTTGGGTCCAAGGTCAGCCAGACGTGCGGTGCTGCACCTCATCCGTAAACGCGCACTCCTGCTGACGCCTCTGGCGGATCTTATGCAGACGGTCGCGGCTACGGCCCGGGAATGCCTGAATTGCGGCAATGTCGGCACAAGCGACATTTGCGACATCTGCCAGAGCGAGAAGCGCGCGACCGGCGAGCTGTGCGTGGTCGAGGACGTGGCGGACCTGTGGGCGATGGAGCGCGCGGGCGTGTTCAAGGGGCGGTATCACGTGCTCGGTGGCACGCTTTCGGCCCTGGACGCGATAGGCCCGGAGGAGCTGCGGATCCCCAGGCTAGTGGACCGGGTCGCGACAGAAGGGATTAGAGAGGTGATCCTGGCGCTTAACGCAACCGTCGACGGACAGACCACGGCCCATTATATCGCCGACCAGTTGGAGGGACAGGTAACGCTGACATCACTGGCACAGGGCGTCCCAATTGGCGGCGAGTTGGATTACCTCGATGACGGGACGATCAGCGCGGCGTTGCGGGCGCGGAAGTCAATCTAGGCCGGCTGTCGGGAGTTGTCGGATCTAAGTGCGTCTCATCGGGTGGAGTTGCGCCAGACCGGATCGATCTAGTAGCAATCCGCTCGCATCTGCCATGAGGTGGGCGTCTTGAAGATGTAAACCGATCCCCCGTCTCCTACATGAAGTTTGCCTTTGTAGGTCGCATCCACCTGGAAAACATATTCCGCGTCCGCGGGCCAGTCGGCGCCCTGTATCCATGCGGGCCAACCGCCCAGCTTGATCGGGCGCACCGAACGAAGTTTGTAATAGTGGTCCGTCAGATAGCGGCTTTCGGCAAACCAGGTATCGTCTTGCGACCTGGCAACCTTCACAGGCACCTCGCCCGCCATGTCTTCCCAACTGGGCTGCTCAAGCAGTGTTTCGCGCCAGAAAACCGGAAACGTCGGCAGTGCGGGGCTTTCCCTAAACCCGGGCCCAAGAGGCACCAGATCCTCGAGAGTGCTGTATGTCCGCACGAGAAACCCATCACCGTTCTTCGCGCGCCAGATCTCGTCGGAGTGCAAGTCCATCCAGAGCGTGAGAAGGGCGATACCTTCAAAACCGGGCAGGTTCTGAGGTAATTCATCCACGCGGATTTGAACGACGGGATGCATGGGTGCCCCGGATTGCTGACACGCCGGAACACTCTCACCCTCGGCCCCTAGGAAGTTACCTCCCCACCAGCTCTTGGCACGATCCTCCTTTTCCGGTCGGGCACCCCCGATTTCAGCCAACACCGCGGGCCGGGCCAATTCGTCCAGCCGCGAGATAGCAAGCTCCATTTCCTGCGCCGTTGGCATGACGCCGGTTGCTGGGTCTGGGTCGGGGGGCGGTGCGACCGAACCGAAAAGCGATCTGAGCCAAAGCGGTATCATTCCGTTACGATACAGAAGAATTCCGTTTCTAAAACAAAGGTTTTCTTGCCGAATTGTTGGCAAGCGGCGCCTTGCGCATACAGCTCACCGATGCGGTTTTCAGAAAGCATTACGTGGGTCCGACATCCGCTTTCGTGCCTTACAGGTCTCTTCTTTTGCGGGCTCTCGGTCAGATGGATCCGTCAAGGCACTGCAAAGGGAAGTTGCGCAATCAGATTATCTCTATGCCCGAGGCCTCGTTGGGCGCTGAAAAGCCGCGCTCAACGGGAACCTCTGGCTTAATCCAAGTGATCGAGAAAGTACTACTCCAGCACAGCCGGGATTGGCGGATTACCGGTCAGGCCGACCCCTTCTTTTACCGCATCGGCGTTCTCGGCGACCCCGAGGAAGTTGTTCATCGCCGCGTAATACTGCCCCATATGGTCGCTCAGCAGGCGGCCGATATGCTGGCCGTTCTCCTCGGTGTTCGAGGCCAGCTCGGCCAGAACCGCGACCCAGGTCGTTACGATCACCCCAGCGCTGGCGAGCCGCTGCATCGTCACATCGGTGATCAGGGGATTGAAATCGGCGCTGGCATCCATGACCACGTAAGTCTCGTACCCGTCGCGGAGCGCGGAGATCGCGGGGAACGCTGCACAGACCTCGGTGGCGAGACCGGAAATCACCAGCTTCTTGCGGCCCGTCGCCTCGACCGCGCGGCGGGACGTTTCGTCTTTCCAAAAATTCACAAAGGGGCGATCGATCACCTCGACCTGGGGAAAAAGCGCCTTGAGTTCGGGCATGGTCGGCCCGTTCGGGCCCTTGGGCCAGCTTGTGCCCATGATGACGGGGATATCAAAGGCCTTGGCCGTTCGCGCATGGCCGAGGATGTTGTTTTTCAGCTGTAGCGGGTCGATCGAGGGCAGAAATTGCATCAGCCCCGCCTGATGATCGATCATCAGGAACACGCAATTGTCGGGGGTCAGGTCGGATTGCGGAAGTGCCATAGTGGTCTCCTTTGGTTCGGCCTTGAAGGTCATGTGCATCCATGCTCACCATGCCGGGCCGCACGGACAGGACAGGACATGGCGCATCAGGACGTTGAAACAATTGAGCAAATCCGGGCCACAGCATGGGCGGAAACGGGATGATCCTGTCGGACCTCACCGATGCGCGAATTCTGACGACCTTGCGCGGTACTGGCAGCTTTGCGGGCACGGCGCGGGCGCTGCGGTTGCCCACGACGACGGTCAGTCGCCGCATTGCCAAGATGGAGGAACGGGCCGGGCTGCGCCTCTTTGAAAGATCCACACGCCAGGTTTGCATCACCGAAGCCGGTGAGGTGGCTGCCGATCACGCCGCCCAGATGCTGCAGGAAGCGGAAGCGGCGGAGTTGAGCATCGACCATTTGCGCGGCGCGCCGGCAGGACGTGTCGCGCTTAGCACGCCGGTTATCTTTGGTCAGGCGCTGCTCGCCTCGGTCGCATCGGGGTTTTTGCAGGCCTATCCCGACTGCACGCTCGAAATCGATCTGTCGGATCGGCATGTCGATCTGATCGAAGAGCGTTTCGACGTCGTGATCCGGGTGGGACCCCCTGAAAATGACGAGATCATCGTCAAGCCGCTGGGTGTGGTCTATGCCAATCTCTACCGGGCCGCCGACCTGCCAGCCCCGGAAGATCCGGCCAGCCTGGCAAAGTTACCGATCGGGGTTTTGCATGCCGGGTTCGGGCCGTCGCCAACCCTTCAGCTCACATCGGCTCAAGGGCGCGACACGACACTTCGGGTCTCCCCGGCCTTGGTTACGATGAACCCCTGGCTCTTGCGGGAGGCCGCATTGAACAGCGAGATGGTGGTGGTGCTCCCGGATATCGTGGCCGCCCCCGCGGTCGAAGAGGGGCGGCTGCACCGGGTGTTGCCCGACTGGCATGCGCGGCGGGCTCCGGTCCATCTGGCCTTCACCTCCCGCCGGCTCATGCGACCGGCGGTGAGGGCCTTCGTGGATTACGCGTTCGAGGCCATTCCTCCAAAGCTGAAAGCCTGAGAGAGGCCCCTGCCAGCGGTGACCTTACGGCTGCTCGTCGTCGTCCTTGCTGCTTTTGGGCAGGTTGAAGAAGCTGTCAGCATCCACCAGCGGCTCGCTGTCTTCCTTGTCGTCATCATCATTGTCGCTGAGCGAGAACGTCTCCAACCCCTCGATGGCCGTCGGGATCTTGGGCTCCGCTTCCATCTCAAGCGATTGTTCGGTGCTCACCAGCTTGCGACGCTCGTCATCGCTCATCACATCGCCTTCGGCGGCCTTCTTGGCGGCGGCTTTCTGAACGGCGGCGTCCAACTCGGACTGCTTGGTGAGGCCCAAAGCGACCGGATCGACCGGCTGAATGTTCGAGATGTTCCAATGCGTCCGCTCCCGGATCGACTGGATCGTCGGCTTCGTCGTACCCACCAGCTTGGAGATCTGACCGTCCGTCAGCTCGGGATGGAACTTCACCAGCCACAGGATCGCCGCCGGTCGGTCCTGACGTTTGGAGAGCGGCGTATAACGTGGCCCGCGGCGTTTTTCCTCGCCCACAGCTGCGGCATTGAACTTCAGCTTGAGCTTGTGCAGCGGGCTGCCCTCGGCCGCGTCGATCTCGTCCTGGGTCAGCTGATTGTTGGCAATCGGATCAAAACCCTTCACACCCGCAGCCACATCGCCATCGGCGATGCCCTGCACTTCCAACTCGTGCATGCCGACAAAATCCGCGATCTGCTTGAAGCTGATCGTGGTGTTGTCGACCAGCCAGACGGCGGTCGCTTTGGCCATCAATGGTTTTGCCATCTCGCGTCTCCTAAAAACATATCTCTTCCATCGCCTGAAACAGGCGGCCTTGGCATCCAAGGCGGGTTTCCGTTGTCGGGGAACTTCCGGCGTATATAGTCGGACCATGACGGGAAGGGAAGAGTGGAATGCGTTGGTTGATCCTGTGGCTACTGTCGGCTCTGCCGCTTTGGGCCGATGGTGAGAAAGCCGGGATCTTCGATTACTACGTGCTGAGCCTGAGTTGGTCGCCAAACTGGTGTGCGCTGGAAGGGGATGCACGCGGAGCGGAGCAATGCGCGCGCGATCTTGGCTGGTCGTTGCATGGGCTTTGGCCGCAATATCATCGGGGCTGGCCCTCCTATTGCCCCACGACTCATCGTGCGCCATCCCGCCAGATGACGGGTGCGATGGCGGACATCATGGGCAGCGGTGGATTGGCATGGCATCAGTGGAAAAAGCACGGAACCTGCTCGGGCCTGTCGGCGGCCGCCTATTTCTCCCTGTCGCGAGACGCTTACCGGACTGTCACGCGACCCGACGTTTTTCGCAGGCTCGACCGGTCCGTCAAACTGCCCGCGAGTGTGATCGAGGACGCTTTTCTGGAGGCAAACGACAGCTTTGAGCCGGACGGGATCACCGTGACTTGCCGCAACGGGCATATTCAGGAAGTCCGCGTTTGTCTGTCAAAGGAGTTGCGCCCCGTTCCCTGCGGGCAGGATGTCGTTAAGGATTGCACGCTCCGTGACGCTGTTTTCGAAGCAGTGCGATAGAACAGTCCCGACACGCGCATGAAGACCATTTCTCTAGCAATCCGGTGTCCAGTCGGGGCGCCCGAAGAGACGCATCCAGACCTCATGTGCAGTGCGTGCACGCCGCAGGTCGTGCCAAAGCCCCGGCAACTCGGAAAACCAGACCACCACCGGATTACGACTGTCGAAATCCCGTTTCAGGCCGTAGCGGGGCCGCTCCTCCTCGGGCTGGAAGGTCCCGAACAGACGGTCCCAAAGGATCGTGATGCCGCCGTAATTGCGGTCGAGGTATTTGTCATCCGCGCCGTGATGCACGCGGTGGTTCGAGGGCGTGTTCAGGATCCGATCCAGAATGCCCAGCTTTCCAATCATCTCGGTATGCAGCCATGTCTGATAGGCCAGCACGACGACCAGCCCGAAAAAGATCACTTCCGGCGCGAAGCCCAGAAAAACCAGCGGCAGATGCGTTATCATCGACCATACACCCTCCAGCGGGCCAAATCGGACACCTGTCACGATGTTGAAGTCACGTGATGAATGATGCACGGCGTGCTGGGTCCAGAGAAGGCGCACCTCATGCGCGATCCGGTGTTCCCAATAATACGTGAAATCAGCAGCAACCAAGACAAGCAGGATGGTCCACCATGTGATGGGCAGTTCCCAGGGCACTACCGTTTCAGCGAGAATATAGAACACCCCATAGGCCCCGGTCAGCACAAGCACTTCGATCAGGATAGAAGGGATCTGGGTCGAGGCGCTCACGGCCATCTCACCCAGCGTGCGCGCCTTTAAATTCCCTTTGAAAAGCGCCTCGGCCAGTTCGATCAGAAGGATCGCCGCACCGATGAGCAGGAAAATCTCATCAATTTGAGATCCAAGATTAGTGAGCGTCTCTGGAGTCATATCTGGCATCCTTTCAGAAAACTGCGCCAGGCCATGTCCGCGGCTTGGCGCGGCGTGGCCTCCTGCCGATGGACGACGGCCCACCCTGCATAGATGAGCGCGTCGTAACTCTCGGCGATCCAAGACGACGGCAGGTTCGGGTCGAGAAGGCCTTCGGACTTGGCCTTGTCGATATCGGAAATCAAATCGAGCCTGTCCCGCGCCTCTGCCTCTGCCATCTCGGGATGATGGTCCAGGGTTTGGGACGCAAGAAACATGTGGCGTTCGGCCAGCGGTATGATCGCTGCCATCGCCAGGCGAAGTCCCTCGGTATAGCTCTGTGCGTCAGCCACGGCGGCATCAACCGCGGCTGTCAATTCCGCATGCGCGGCCTTGGCCATTGCCAGCAGCAAATCCTCGCGCGATGCGAAGTGGCGGTGCAGCGTCGCGCGTCCGACACCTGCGCGTTCGGCGATTACCGCCAAGGACGCGCCCGGCATGTCGTTGAAGACCTGAAAGGCAGCTTCCAGAATCGCGGCGTGAGTTGAGGGACGAATGCTCGGCATGAGACATATATGTCTCATTTGAGTCAGATATGCAATACCTCGACTTGGATTGCATATCTGCGCGATGGACTGCCTGACCCCTGTTCGTCGGCGAACGCGATGCTAGACAGTCAGAATTGTGGATCCGGTGGTCTTGCGCGCTTCCAGCGCCTCGTGTGCCCGAGCAACGTCATCTAGGGGAAAGTGTTGGTCGATCCGGATCGTGACATGCCCCTCCAACACCTTGTCATAGAGATGGCGGGCCATGGCCTGGCAGGTCTCGTGATCGGAGGAGTGCGTAAAGAGTGTCGGGCGCGTAATCTTTAAAGACCCTTTCGGCCCGAGCACTCCAAGGTTGAACGGGGGCACCGGACCGGACGCGTTGCCAAACGAAATCATCATTCCGAGCGGTTTGAGGCTGTCAAGCGAGCCCTCAAACGTATCCGCCCCCACCGCATCCATGACCACATCAACACCTGCCCCATCCGTCAGCGCGCGCACCTCGCTGGCGAAATCTCGGGTTCGGTAATTGATGCAATGGGTCGCACCGTGATCGAGCGCGAGCTGGCACTTCTCGTCCGTGCCTGCCGTGCCGATAAGCGTGATGCCCTCGGATCGCGCCCACTGGCACGCAATCAAACCCACACCCCCCGCGGCAGCGTGAAAGAGAACCGTATCGCCACGTGAAAGGGGCGTGGTGCGATGGAACAGATACTCGACCGTCATGCCTTTCAGCATCATCGCGGCGCCCTGTTCAAAGCTGATGCCCTCCGGCAACGGGCAGACTTGGGCGGCCGGCATGACCCGCGCCTCTGCATAGGCACCGGGAGGCATGGCGGCGTAGGCCGCCCGGTCACCGGCAGCCAGATGGGTTACACCCTCTCCGACCGCATCAATGATCCCACTTGCTTCCATTCCCAGGGCGTGGGGCATCTCAAGCGGATAAAGCCCGGTACGTTGATAGATATCGATGAAATTGAGACCGATTGCACGGTGCACGATGCGCACTTCGCCCGGCCCGGGATCGGCCAGCGGACGATCGATCAGCCTGAACGCGTCCGGCCCACCGGGTGCATCGATTATTGCGGTTTTTGCGGCACTTCCATTCAACATTCACTTTCCCCGTCAAGATTTGGTGTATATTCTCACGCCATGTACAAGATTGACCCGTTAGTGCCGCGGATAGATCCGCTTTTGCCCGTTTCCTTTGACGACTTGCCCGCAAATCTGCACCGGCAGATCGCTGATTGGGTCATGTACAGCCCCGACATCTTGGGGGAGCCGCTTCTGGCCGTCCAGATCGCATTTGAGGACAACACGCCAAGGCCCGACCTTCTGGCCCTTGATCGCGAAGGTCGCCTTGTCGTGGTTGAGTTGAGACTTGGCGGATCTCAAACGGATCTCATCGGTCGCGCCATGGGCCGGGCCGCCATGGCAGCGCGGCTGACGCGGGATGACATTGTCTCTCTTTATCATCGGCAGTCCGGCGCCGCATCCAGGGCGGACGCGATCGCGTCCCTCGACGGCTTTGTCACATCCACTGGGCAGACCCACGCTCTGAACCCCGCTGGAAGTCAACGGATCCTGTTGGTCGCCTCGGACGTTCCCTCCGACATCGCAGCGACGGCGGAATGGCTGAAAAGCCAAGGCATCGAAGTGGG
The DNA here is from genome assembly GCF_004216475.1 of Thalassococcus sp. S3. Classification (GTDB taxonomy): domain Bacteria; phylum Pseudomonadota; class Alphaproteobacteria; order Rhodobacterales; family Rhodobacteraceae. The sequence goes on from NZ_CP022303.1 coordinate 4,096,759, forward strand.
CTGCCTGCACCTGCGGACATATCAGGCCGGGTCGGATGTGTTCGTTGATCTGGCCCCTGCCCTGCAAAACCAGGCCCCACCATCAATCGCCGCAATACCACCACGCCTTGCACCGCCCGACACCAGCCCGGCCCAGCCGGAGCAAACCTCCGAAAACGATACCCCGGTTTCAGACACATATGCGGCACTTCTGCGCGGCGCGGCAGACCGGCGAGGCCTCGGCCTAGCGTCGCGCCTTCTGTTCGAAAATGCCAAGACGCTGCGCATTGCAAGCCCCGTTCCGGGCGTTGGCTATTCCCTGTCGCTTGACGAGGGCGAAGCGCGGGTCCGTTTGATTTTCGACAGCGCTGAGAGAGATCAAAACAAGGCCCGCTTCGATCTTGTGCGCGAACACGTGCTTGATTTTGCGGCGACCTTCGATGATCCGGTCGATTGGCGCAGGCTGGATGACGCCGTCGAGAGCCGGATCACAATTCGCAATGACATGGCGGTGACGGGCGAAGAGGAACTTGCCGAAACGATTGACTGGCACCTTGACACATTTGCCCGTCTGGAAGGGCTGATGGCCCCAATCCTCGAGACACTCTCAGGCACGCAGGCAGAGCCTGTTGCCGCAGAGTAACGCGTCGGGAGTTCTTCACATCTCGCTCAATCGGGAACCGTCCCCCACAAGGGGAACGGGGAAAAATGTTGCTCTCAGCAGGTGCAGTTCACTCTGAAACGGAAAGAACGATCTTGCCGACATGCACGCTGCTTTCCATACGCGCATGGGCGGAAGCAGCGTCTTCTAGCGGAAATGTCTGGTCCATCACGGGTGCGACACGGCCCGCGTCAAGAAGTGGCCAAACCGCTTCCCGCAGATCCTGAGCAATCCGAGCCTTCGCCAGATCGCTTTGCGGACGCAGCGTGCTTCCCGTGATCATGAGCCGGCGTGTCATCACCTGCGCGAAGTTCACCTCCACCTTTGGGCCTTGCAGAAACGCGATCTGCACCAAACGCCCATCATCTGCCAAAGCCTTGATATTCCGAGGAATGTAATCTCCACCGACCATGTCGAGGATCAGATTGGCGCCGCCCTCGGCGCGCATCGCATCGACGAAATCGGCGTTGCGATAATTGATTGCCTGCTCTGCCCCCAGCTTGACGCAAGCAGCACATTTTTCATCTGATCCTGCGGTCGCGAAAACCCTTGCACCGAAGGCATTGGCCAGCTGGATCGCCGTTGTCCCGATGCCACTGGATCCGCCATGAACAAGAAAACGCTCACCAGGCTGCAGACCGCCGCGGATGAAGACGTTCGAAAAGACCGTGAAAAAGGTTTCCGGAAGGCAGGCCGCCTCTTTAAGACCCATCCCATCCGGGACCGGCAGACAATGCGCAGCGGGTGTGGCGACATATTCCGCGTAACCGCCACCGGGAAGAAGGGCGCAGACCTGATCGCCCACCGACCAATCGCTTACGCCCTCTCCCAAAGCGACGATTTCGCCCGCGGCTTCGAGGCCAGGCAGATCGCTCGCACCCGGTGGCGGCGCATAGGCGCCGGCACGCTGAAGGGCATCGGGCCGGTTCACACCTGCATAGGCCACCTTGATAACAACCTGACCCAATGCCGGCTCCGGCACCGGCCGCTGAACGGGTGTCAGCACATCCGGTCCGCCAGGCTTTGAGATTTCGACAGCGCGCATCATATCGGGCATGGAACACTCCTTTTCGCTCACCCGTATCACCTGACCACGCCCGAGGAAACGGCCCATGCTTGTCATCGCGCTTGTCGTAAACTGTCTGATTGTGTTTCCGCTGTCCTTGGCCCTGCTGCGGGATGCGCCACAAATGGCCCCCGTCTATGGCGCGCAGACCGACGCGCGGCGCATCCTTGCCTGCCTTTACCTCTCCATCGGTTTTTTGAGCATATCCGCTTTGTCCCTTCTCGTGATGATCTCCCAGCACGCCGCGCTCGAAATCGCGCGTCCTCTCTTTGCGCTGCAGATCATTTACAAAATCGGCACGCTCTTTGCGGTTGGCTGGCAAAGTCCTGTGGTCAAGACGAATGTGGCTGTGTCGGTATTGCTGGGCGCTGCCTTGATCGTTACGGGCGCGACGTAACGCTGCCGGGAAGATCGGAACGGGACGTCTTCGACGGGGCCTTGATGAAACTCAGCAGCCAATTGGGCCCCGCCATCATGCGGCTGAGCGCCGGGTTTTCATTCACCTGCGCCTTGATCTTTTCGATCTGCATGACGTCGTCGATCCGGCGATCCAGAAAATCCCATGTCGCCTGGTGGCCCGTACTGTCATCGCCCAGCCAGTAAAGCACCGTGGCTGAGTAAACGCCGGACAATGTCGCACGTTTGGTGTACCAGTTGACGTCCTCCGAACTGTCGCCCAGCGTGTCCCAGATCAGATCCGCAGTGCCCCAAATCGCCTTGGCCCCGTCAGCGGCATGGTGCGGAAGGGAAAACAGGGTCGTTCCTCGACGCACGGCTTCCTTGTCTTCGACGGCCTCCAGCCGGTAACGCACCGCTGCTGCAATCCGATCCCGAAAGCGCAAAGCGGACAGATCTTCGGCCTTCATTCGGTCGACCATCGCCTGATCCCCGCGCGCATGGAAAGCCAGTGCCAGATCGACCGCTCCCCTTGGGCAGGCCGCGCGGGCCAGGCCCTCATCCAGACCCACATCCGTGATCGCCGCGCGAAATGTCGCCTCGGACCAGCCGTCGAAGGGCACATGGATCAGCGCGGCATCCAGAAGCTGATCTTTCGCGGTCTCATAGGGAGATGTCATTTCGGGCTCCGGTTTGGTGTCTGGCATACTGGACAAGCTAGGGTGGCTTTGCTATACGGCCACCTCCTGCAACTCCTTGCAACTCTTATCTAGAAAGGTGGTGACAACCACATGCAGGTTAGTGTTCGCGACAACAATGTCGATCAGGCGCTGCGCGCGTTGAAGAAAAAGCTCCAACGCGAAGGCGTGTTCCGCGAAATGAAGCTGAAGCAGCATTTCGAGAAACCGTCCGAGAAAAAAGCGCGTGAGAAGGCAGAAGCGATCCGCCGCGCCCGGAAACTGGCACGGAAGAAAGCACAGCGCGAGGGGCTGCTCTAAGCCCCCCATCGACGCCGGATGCGTTTGACGACCCCCGCGGCCCGCCGGTCCGGGGGTTTGTCGTTTTAGAACGCCGATACCGGCGGCCGCGGCATGTCATAGAGGCGAGAAATGGTGGCGGCGATGTCGAGCAACCGATGCTCGCCCCCTGCCTTGCCGACAAGTTGACCACCGATGGGAAGCCCTTGGCGGTCCAAGCCCAGCGGTAAGGTCACAACGGGCAATCCCAGCAGGGTGACCGGCGCGGTGAAGGTCGTCAGCGTGTCAAAGTATCCGACCTCCTCCCCGACGGCTTTGAACCCCGTATGATAGTCCCGGATACCCCCGCGATCGCTGTCAGGCGGGAGATGGGCGAACGGCGCAACAGGACAGACCGGCAGAAGGACGGCATCGAAGGCTTCCATTTGCTTTGTCCAAGTCTCCAATATGGTATCACGCGCCGCACATGCCCTTTCGTATCGCCTGCGATCCCTACGGTATCCCTCATGGATATGGGCCAGGAAGCGCGGCGAGCGTGCAGCTGCACCGCGTCCCGTAACCCTAGCGAGCATGCGGATGGGCCACGGCATCAGCCCCCCTGTCTCGTGGCCCATGATGTGACCAAAGACTTGATAAATCTCAGGCTCAAACAGCATCTCAAGCGGATCGCCCTTGACCTGCGCGCCATTGGCAAGCGAATCGCGCCGGACGTCGGCAAAGCGATTTGCGATGTCCTGATCCGTTGCTGGCCCCTTCTCGCCCGCCGTCCAGATCGCGAGGCTTGGTTTGTCATCTGACGCACTGGCAGTCTCACCCGATAGAACCTCCCAGATCAGCCTCAGATCATCAATGTTTCTTGCCATGGGGCCAGGTCTTGCGAAGTGCGCAAGCCTTGCCCTGCCCTGCAGCATCCCGTCGTTGGGAACCTGCCCTTCGCCGGGGAGGAGCGAGCATATCCCGCAAAATGCAGCAGGCAGGCGGAGCGAACCGCTCAGATCGGCGCCCATGTCGATCAAGCTCATGCCGCTCGCCACAGCAGCGGCGCCACCACCGCTTGAGCCGCCACAGGTCCGTTCCAGATCCCAGGGGTTGTTGGTTCGGCCCAGCCTTGCATTGGATGTCTGAAAGTCCATCGCGTAAGGTGGCAGGGTTGTTTTGCCGACAACGACAGCTCCGGCGTCCACAAGCCGCTCCACAACCGGAGCCGTGTATTCGGCGGGCTTGTCAGAGGCGCGATCCAGTCCAAAGCGCAACGGCTGATCTTTGACTGCGATCTGATCCTTAACCGTAATGGGCAGACCGTGGAGCGGCCCTTGACCCGGCACCGCCGGACGCTCGACAATGCTGTCGAAAGCGTTGATCCGCGGATTGAGATCAGCCCGGCGCGCTGTGATCGTGGCGAGCACGTTCTGAAACTCAAGCGTTCCGTTCGACAGATCCGAGACCAGCGCCCTGGCCGTGGTGATTTTTGCAGACATCGCGTCCCTCCGCATTCATTTCAGAGGCCGCGATATCCCGCGTCTGTCAGGCTTGCTGTTCCGTTCGTGCGGAATTGACCAGCGGGACGTATATCTGCGCCGAAGGCGTCTTCGGGGAGGGGATGCCGGCCGGCTGAAGATAGGTCTCGATCAGCCAGCCCGGTGCAATCTCAAGATCATGGGCGGGTAGTTCGTTTCGGCACGCCTTGTTCCAGGTCAGATGCAGATGATCAAACGGGCCGTAATGCATGAAGACCGCCCAGTCGCACGGGGGAACGTCAAAGCATTCCCCATCCCAACCAAGCGTGGGTCTTGACGTAAAAAGACCGCCGAACCACGCCCTTGCATCAGGATCGTTGAACGCCGATGGCCCTCTCTCGAAGGCGCCGCAGGGTGAAAGAAGATCTGGCCCTGCCCGGGCAACGAGATCGGCAAATCCCGCACCCAAGGCAGCCTGATCGGGAAAAAAGACACCGTCAAATGCACCAGGCTGGGGGCGCAGCAACAGCCACACGGACGGCAACGGAAGAATATCCATTTCCATGATCGGCGCATGACCACGGATCGGTTTCAAAAACGGACGGGGATCGTCGCTTTCGGCCAGGATCGCCGCACCACCGCCGCGCTGAAAGTCAGACGGGGATTGGCCGAAATGCTGGCGAAAGGCGCGTGAAAAGGCACTATGCGTCTGAAACCCACATGCAAGGGCGATTTGAATCAACGGCTCGGGCCGGGGCGCCAGAAGCATGTTGGCGCCGCGTTCCAGCCGTCGGCGCCGGATGTATCCGGCAACCGACTCTCCCGTCGCATCCAGAAAAAGCCGCTGAAAGTGAAAGGGTGACAGATATCCCGCCTCTGCCACCCTCTCGATCGGCAGGCTCTCATCGAGCTTTGCCTCGATCAGGCGAACAGCGCGTGCAACGGCTTCACTGCGGCGCGACATGTCCGGCCCTTATCGTCGGCCAAAAACGCGCTTCAAGGGGCGTGGGCTTCGATGAAATCAACAATGGCAGGAACAAGATCCGGGTGGAGCGGCAGATCGGGATCGGTATATGTGACAAAGGGCTGACCAGGCTGATCCGTTTTCAGCATATGGGTCCCGTCAACCAGATCCACTCTTTTCGCCTGAGGCATCGCCTTCATCAGCATGTCGGCATCCGTGGGCGTCACCTGGATGTCATGATCGCCCTGCACAACCAGGGCCGGCTTGGTCCATTGCTTGGCCAGGGCGAGAGGATCATAGCTGAAGAGATCAATCATGTAGCGTTGAAGGCCCGGCGCAAAGAGTGCCTGCAGCTGCAGGGGGATTGTCTCCACATCCCGTGTCTGACCCGCTTCAAGATCGGCCACAACGGAAGACAGTTCTGGCATCAGCGGGGCCATGGCCGGGTTCTGGCTCATCTGATAGAGAAGGATCTGCCCCGTTGGACGTCCGCCCGTCGCAAGCAGGATCACCCCGCAAAGCGAAAGCGGGGCATCCATCGCTGCGGCAAGTGCGACCAATCCACCTTCGGAATGGCCCGTCAACCAGACACAGGGCGCCAGATCGCTTGCGGCCCTGATCCAGTCCCGTGCATCATCTGCGTATTTCGCGATTGTGACATCGTTCGGATCGGCTATGGCCGCCTCGCTCCCGAAAAAACCGCGCTTGTCGACCCGAAGCGAGGCAACGCCCACCTTCGCCATGTCTTCGGCCAGCAGGCGATAGGTGTTGGACTGCAAACCGGCTTGAAACCCGTTACCGTCCCGATCAATCGGGCCTGACCCCGGTATGATCACAAGAACATGCTCCGCGTTTTCCACGGGGATCGCCTCGCCCTCAAGAGGGCCCGACGGGCCTGCGATCTGGATCGTTTTGGCGGTCGATGGGTTTGGGACCATGACCAGCACGGACAACGCAAAGAGGGTCGTTCTGACAATCCTGCTGAACATCAGTTCGGACGTTTTGGCATTTCTCAACGCGGCGGTCCTCCAAGCCTGGTCTCGTGCTCGTTTCCAGAAGATTTCGCAGCTCGCGGATAGGCTAGCATCGCCCCCAACAAGTTAACATCGAAGCGGCCCAACACAACCGCGGCCCACTCAAAATCAGCCGATCGGATCGTCAAACCGGCAGAGCTGTCGTTTTGAACACCGTTCGCAGCGCGAATGAGCTTTGCATCTGGGCGACACCGGGCAATCGGGCGAGATATTGGCGATGGATCCGAGCAAAATCCTCGGTGTTTTCGGCAACGACCTTAAGAATGTAATCCGCACTTCCCGCCATCAGATGGCATTCCAGCACATCCGGGATGCGGGCCACCGCCTTCTCAAAAGCGTCCAGAACCTCGTCAGCTTGGCCCTGCAACGTGATCTCGACGAAGACCGTCGTTGGAACCCCCAGCTTGCGTGGGTCCAGCAGCGCAACGTAGTCGCGGATAAATCCCTCGCTCTCAAGCCGCTGCACACGTCTATGACAGGCCGATGGAGACAGGTTGACCTGTTCGGAGAGTTCCGCGTTGGACATCCGCCCGCGCCGTTGCAAAGCCGACAGGATGCGCCGGTCAATCGTATCAAGGATCATTGTACGCAAAACCTTTGCGTGAATGGGTAGCTATGCCGGAGACTATTCGAACAAATGCCATCTATGCGAGTAGAATTTCCCAAGAAATTGCATTGGAAAGGCGCGACTTATGGCCTGCGACCGACAGGAGGAGAGCTGCGCCATGAAAATCGGATGCCCCAAAGAGATCAAGCCACAGGAATTCCGCGTCGGCATGACCCCGAACGCCGCACGGGAGGCCATCGCCCATGGCCATGAGGTCCTCGTCCAGACGAGCGCTGGTTTGGGCGCTGGATTTTCCGATGAAGACTATATCTCCGCCGGGGCCCGGATCCTGGACAGCGCGGAGGAGGTTTTCGCAACCGCGGACATGATCGTGAAGGTGAAGGAGCCGCAGGCTGTCGAGCGCAAGATGTTGCGCGAAGGCCAGCTTCTCTTCACCTATCTTCACCTCGCGCCCGACCCGGATCAGACCCATGACCTTCTGGCATCGGGCTGCACCGCGATTGCTTACGAGACAGTGACCGACGCGTCGGGGGGGTTGCCCCTGCTCGCCCCGATGTCCGAGGTTGCGGGCAAGCTGGCCCCGCAGGTTGGCGCCTGGACGCTGCAAAAAGCCAATGGCGGGCGGGGCGTCCTGATGGGCGGCGTACCCGGCGTCGGGCCCGCCCGTGTCGTTGTGATCGGGGGTGGCGTCGTGGGCACGCATGCCGCGCGTGTCGCGGCCGGCATGGGGGCGGATGTAACGGTTCTGGACCGGTCCCTGCCCCGGATGAGATATCTTGACGACGTCTTCGGTGGGCAGTTCAAGACAAGCTTTGCCAGCGCAGGCAACACCGCAGAACTGGTGGCTGAGGCCGACATGGTCGTTGGCGCGGTTCTCATCCCCGGGGCAGCGGCACCGAAGCTCGTCACACGGGATCAGCTCTCTACGATGAAGCCCGGTGCGGCGATCGTCGATGTGGCCATTGACCAGGGCGGCTGTTTCGAAACCTCACGCGCAACCACCCACCAGGATCCGATCTACGACGTCGACGGCATTATGCACTATTGCGTTGCCAACATGCCCGGCGCGGTCGCGCGAACCTCCACGATTGCGCTTGGCAATGCGACCATGCCGTTTCTGCTGGCGCTGGCGGACAAGGGCTGGAAGACCGCCTGCCTGGAAGATCCGCACCTGATGGCGGGCTTGAACGTTCATGCCGGGCAACTGACATATTATGCCGTTGGCAAAGCACTTGGGCTAGACGTTGTCTCACCCCAGGTCATCGTCAAAACCTGACCCTTATCGCTATCCGGCCCTGATGTGCCGGACGTCCCGGGTCATGCCTCCAATCGTCCCCTGTTCGGGGGCATGACCCACCCTTTGTTCGCTCAATCCTGAGCTTTCAGTGCATCCCGGATTTCAAGCAGGACCTCCAGTTCGCTTGGGCCGGACGGCGCCTCCTCGGCTGGGGTCTCCTCGTCACGCTCGGCCGCTTCCTTGATCCGGTTGACCATCTTGACGAGGATGAAGACCACGAAAGCCACGATCATGAAATTGATCACGGCCATCAGAAACTTGCCGATCGCAAAAACCGGCACTCCGGCCTCCACCGCTGCCTCGACCGAGGCAAAGCTGCCTTCGCCCAGAACGTAGAACCAGCCGGAAAAGTCGATCCCGCCGGTGAAAAGCGCGATGATCGGATTGATCAGGTCACCCACCAGCGATGTCACGATTGCCGTAAAGGCTGCGCCGATGATGATCCCGACGGCCATGTCCATGACATTGCCCTTCGCGATGAAGTCCTTGAACTCCTGTATCATAATGAATTCCCCGTCTGTTGGCTTGCCGCCGCGCACCCCATCTGTGCGCGGCCTCACAAGGGTTAGCACGCCAACGAACAGAACCAACTCTGTTTTTTCGAACCGCAAGGTTTAGTTAGATGCGGTACATTTACCCCAGAAGGAGCGCCCAGATGGCCGATCTCTCCGCTTTTCCGATCACGCAGAAATGGCCTGCCCAGGATCCTTCGGTGATCCAACTTTACTCGTTCCCGACACCAAATGGCGTGAAGATCTCGATCGCGCTTGAAGAGATGGGCCTGCCCTATGAGGCGCATAAGGTCACGCTGGCGGATGCGGACGTCAAAAGTCCTGAGTTCCTGTCATTGAACCCCAACAACAAGATCCCCGCGATCATTGATCCCAACGGGCCGGAGGGCGCACCGCTCGGGCTGTTCGAAAGCGGGGCGATCCTTATCTACCTCGCCGAAAAGACAGGCCAGTTCATCGGCGAAACCGCGACCGAAAAAGCCCAGATCATCCAGTGGCTGATGTTTCAGATGGGCGGTCTGGGTCCGATGCTGGGGCAGCTTGGCTTCTTCTACAAATTCGCAGGGTCCGAGATCGAAGATCCGCGCCCGCGCCAGAGATACATCGACGAAGCCAAGCGGCTTCTTTCAGTCCTCGAGACGCGCCTTGAGGGGCGTGACTGGGTGATGGGGTCCTATTCCATCGCGGACATGGCGATTGCGCCATGGCTTCGTGCGCTGGATTTCTACGGCGCCAAAGAGGTGCTGGGCTGGGCGGATCACGAGAACCTGGTGGCCTATCTTGATCGCTTTACGGCCCGGCCCGCCGTTCAGAAAGGTCTTGTCACCCCGCCAAGAGACTGACGCCCGACCCGATGGGATTAGCCGGGCAGCGTCCCGGACAAGACATAGCGGAGGATGTCGACCACCTGGCTCGGCTCCTCCGCCACGGCGAGCGCTGCGGCATCGACCTCTTTGAGCGCATGGGCATGCTGCTCTCCGTGCAGGATGATCAGCGACTTACCAAGCGCGGCGGCATATCCGGCATCAAAGGCGGCGTTCCATTGTTTGTACTGGTCCCCGAACCGGACAACGACAATGTCGGCATCGGAAAGGCCCTTGCGCATCCGGATCGCATTCACCATGGCCCCTTTGTGATCGTGCCAGTATTTGCGATCCTCAGAACCCAGTATCGCAACGCCGCAATCATCGCTGGCGGCATGATCGGTCACAGGTCCGGAGAAGCTGACATCCAGACCCTGGGCGCCGTCCTTGATCTGCTCTCTCCACTCGGTGTGGATCTCACCCGAGAGATATACGTTCAACGTCATGCCAACCTCCATCATTGCAGCGCCGGCCTGAGATAACATTCAAACGGTGCAGGTCCAGGTCCGGCAAACCCGTTATCCGCGTAGAACTCCGCCCGTTGCCTTGGTCACCTTGTCGACGATCTTGGCGCTGACGGCTTCGATCTCGGCCTCTTTCAACGTGGCCTCTTTCGGCTGCAGGCGTACGGTGACGGCAAGGGACTTTTTGCCGTCCCCCACTGATCCGCCGATGAATTCGTCAAAGACATGGACGTCAGCGATCAACGCCTTGTCCGCCCCCGCCGCGGCGTTGACCAATGTCAGGGCTTCCACGTCAGCATCGACCACAAAGGCAAAGTCACGCTCCACCGGTTGCAGATCCGCAAGTTCAAGCGCCGGGCGGGTCGCGGCTGCCTTACGGGGCTGCGGGACCTCGTCCGGCCGGATCGTGAATGCCATCGCAGGACCCTTCACATCCATCTTTTCCAAGATGCGGGGATGCAGTTCGCCGAAAAGGCCCAGCACCTTCTTGGGTCCGAGACAGATCTTGCCGTGCCGCCCCGGGTGCCACCAATCCGGGGCGCCTCGCAAGATCTGCACCTTGGTCGGCGCACCGATTGCGGCCAGGACGGCTTCGGCATCCGCCTTGGCGTCGAACACATCGACAGGCCGGCTTGCACCAAGAACATCCTTGGGTCCCGTGTGACCAACCAACAGGCCGGTGATCAGCAGGTGCTGCTCGCCCGGCTCACCCCCGTCGAAGGCGGGCCCGACTTCAAAAAGGGCCATATCGTTGATGCCACGCGCTTGGTTCCGTGACGCTGCCTGAAGCAGGCCCGGCAGAAGCGCGGGGCGCATATGGCTCATCTCGGAGGAGATCGGGTTTTCGAGCCGCGTTGCATCTTCACCGCCACCAAACAAGGCGGCGGATGCCTGATCGATGAAGGAATAGCTGATGCATTCGTTATAGCCGAGTGCCGCGCAGGTGCGCCGCGCGGCCTGTTCGCGCCGCTGTTTCAGCGTCATCACGGGCTGCGGCACGCCAGCGGTGACCCGTGGCAGCGGCTTTCCCTCAAGCTTGGTCAGCGATGCGATGCGGGCGACTTCCTCGACCAGATCGGCCTCGCCCTGTATATCCGGCCGCCAAGACGGAACATGCGCCATGTCCCCTTCAAGCTTGAACCCAAGAGCGGTCAGGGTCTGGCGCTGATCCGCTTCGGGGATCTCCATGCCAACGAGGCTTTGCACCCGCGCGGCATCGAGGCGATATGCGCGCGCCGTCTCGGGCAGTTTGCCCGTAACCACGACCTCGGACGCTTCACCCCCGGCGTGATCAAGGATCATCCGGGTGGCCGCCTCGATCCCGACCGGTGTCCAGAGCGGATCGATCCCACGTTCAAAGCGGTAGCGGGCATCGGAATTGATCTTGAGGGCGCGACCGGTATAGGCCGTGCGGATCGGATCGAAATAGGCCGCTTCAAGAAAGACATTCTCCGTCTGCTCGGTCACGCCGGTCGGCAGACCACCCATCACGCCTGCAATGCTCTCGACCCCTTCGGCGTCTGAGATCAGCGTCATGTCGGGCTCGAACGCGTATTCCTTCTCATCCAGCCCAACAAGCGTTTCGCCGCCCTGGGCCCGGTGGACACGCAGCGCATTGCCCGCGATTTTATCGGCGTCGAAGACATGCAGAGGGCGGTTGCGGTCGTATGTGTAGAAGTTGGTGACGTCCACCAGAAAGGAGATCGGGCGCAACCCGATGGCGCGCAGGGCGTCTTGCAGCCAGGCGGGGCTGGGGCCGTTTTTCACGCCGCGGATAAGCCGACCGTAAAAGACCGGGCATTGATCCTGCGTATCCGCATCGATGCTGACGCTGACGGGGCACGGGAAAACACCAGGCACCGGCGCAATATCCGTTGTCTTCAGCGTGCCGAGCCCTCGCGCGGCCAGATCGCGCGCAATGCCATGGACGCCCAGCGCGTCGGGACGGTTCGGGGTGATCGCGATCTCGATCACGGGATCGACCTTGGCAGGCCGATTGGCCGCGAGCCAATCGGCAAAGCTCTCGCCGACCTCTCCCGATGGCAATTCGATGATGCCGTCATGCTCGTCGCTGAGCTCCATCTCCCGCTCGGACGCCATCATGCCGAAGCTTTCGATACCCCGGATCTTGCCCACACTGATGGTGGTGTCGATGCCGGGCACGTAGACGCCGGGCTTGGCCACCACGACGGTGATACCCGCACGGGCATTGGGCGCCCCACAGATGATCTGTTTCACACCCTCGTCGGTGTCGACCTGACAAACGCGCAGACGATCGGCATCGGGGTGCTTTTCGGCTTCCAGCACCTTGCCGATGGTAAAGTCGCGAAGGCGCGCGGCCGGGTTCGAGATCTCCTCGACCTCGAGCCCCAGATCGGTGAGCGTTTCGGCGATCTCGTCCACGGAGGCGTCGGTGTCGAGATGCGTCTTCAGCCAGGAAAGCGTGAATTTCATGTAGGTGCCCCAAGCGTGCCGTATTGCGTTTGCGGCGGTTTATCCGAAGGGCGGCACGGGGGGAAGAGGTGTGGTCACCTGCCTTTGGTTTTCGCCCGCAGCCAGAGGCTGACGCCAATGGCCGGCAGAAGGATGATCGACCAGCCGATGGCATTGATGCGGGTGAGGCGCCATTTGGTTTCGGTATCGAGCATGTCGGAGCGCCAGAGCCCGATATGGGCGAGGACAATGATACCCAGGAGTATGCAGGCGGCGATGAGGTTGCGGTGTTTTTTCATCCGGGGGGCCTCCTCGGGCCCTTGCGGCCCCTCGTCGGGTCAGCCGTTCTGCAGGACCGCGTCGATGCCGACGATGGCCGACATGGCAAAAAAGAGAACGCAGGTGATGACGGTCAGCACGATGACGCGGTTGAAATAGCGCACCTGTTTGATTGCCTCGACCTGAAGGTGATGGTCCGCGGCGACCTCCCGCAGCTCGAAAACACTGCGCAGGCGCGGGGACGGCTCGTAGATCAGGCAGCGCAGCAGGAACAGGATCGACACCGAAATAGTCAGCACCTGCCCGAACATCAGGATCAGCGTCAGCCAGCGCTGATCGAGCGAGAACACGAAAGCCGACGTCGCCAGAATAATCGCCAGCACCGCAAGCAGAGCGGAGGATTTCGCGTCAATCTCCGTCATGATATCGCGTGCCTCCGCCGCATCCATGCCGGACACGCCGATATCGGCGTCCACATCCACGCAGACCGGCCGAAGGGTCAGTTTCCGGGCATCAGGCATCAGGGCGCGGTCCATCGCAGTGACCATGTTGTGCAAAGCGTGGGAAGATTTCATCGGGCGGCCTCGGGTCAACGTCTCTTTCCACGTTAACTTAGGCATATCGCGCCAAAGATCATCCATTCCGGTCTTTGGCCCAGAGCTTGCGTGCCCAAAAGATGAACGGCCCCAAAGCCAAAGACCAGCCGATCACGTTGATGGCCGTAAAGGCAAGCGCGAAGGGCACGGGCATCCCTGCCCTCCAAAGAGCAACGTGAGCAAGAACGATCAGGCCAAGGGCGCCGATCAGGAGGGACCAGAAAAGAAGCTTCAAGCAGGCTAACTCCGTTTGGTTTGGAGATAGCCCCGGCCCCGACTGTGTCTACCGGCTGAGCCCGCCATGCAGCGTCGGCATGTCAAGCGCGCTGAACCCGTAGTGACGCAGCCACCTGAGATCGCTGTCAAAGAAGGCCCTGAGGTCCGGCACCCCGTATTTCAGCATCGCGATACGGTCGATCCCCATGCCAAAGGCAAATCCCTGCCATTGGGACGGATCAATGCCACCGGCCTCAAGCACTTTTGGATGCACCATGCCGGATCCGAGAATCTCCAGCCAGTCATCCCCTTGGCCGATCTTGAGCGCGCCACCCTCCCAGGAGCAGCGGATATCGACCTCGGCCGACGGTTCCGTGAAGGGGAAATGCGAGGCACGAAAGCGCAACTCGACCCCGTCAACCTCGAAAAACGCGCGGCAGAACTCCTCCAGCACCCATTTCAGGTTCGCCATGGAAATGTCGCGATCGATCGCAAGGCCTTCGACCTGATGGAACATCGGCGTGTGGGTCTGGTCGTAGTCAGCGCGGTAAACGCCGCCGGGACAGATGATACGCAGCGGCGCGCCCTGCGCCTCCATCGCGCGGATCTGCACCGGCGAGGTATGGGTCCGCAAGACGTGTGGCGGGCGATTGTCCCCCTCCGCACGGTGCATGTAGAACGTATCCATCTCCGCACGGGCGGGATGATGGCCCGGAATATTCAGCGCATCGAAGTTGTACCAGTCCGTGTCGATGCGCGGCCCTTCGGCGACCGAGAAGCCCATCTCGGCAAAGATGGCCGTCACTTCCTCGCTGACTTGGCTGATGGGATGCAGCGTGCCTGCGGGTCGCTGCCGCGCGGGCAGCGTCACGTCCAGCCACTCCGTCCTCAGCCGTTCGTCCAAGGCAGCATCCGCAAGTGCTGCTTTCTTTGCAGCCAAGGCCGAATTGATCTCGTCCTTCAGGGCGTTCAGCTTTGGGCCTGCGACCTGACGCTCCTCCGGGGTCATCTTGCCCAGTTCGCGCATTTTCAGGCTGATCTCACCCTTTTTGCCCACCGCCTGGACGCGAAGCGCTTCCAGCGCCCCCTCATCGGATGCATCGCCGATCAGACCGAGATATTTTGCTTTGAGATCGTCCATGACGCGCCCCGTGACCTGCTTTTCGTCCTGCTACCACAGCCAAGACGGATTACAAGGGAGCGTGGACTAGACGAGCGTCAGAACCTGCGCCTCCCGCGGTTTGCAGAGAGGACGGATTACCGGGCCATAAGTTGAGGCGTCGACGCGCAGGTCGGGAAAGAGCGCATAGATCTCTTCCGCGGTTTCGGACTGCATTTGTGCCATGCTGACAGGTCCGGGGAAGAAGCTCTCACTCTCCATTCCGCTGGTTGTCACGATCTCATGCCGATCAAAGAGGATATGGACATATCGCGCGATCGAACAGGGCGCGGGTGTGATCGTGCTGTCATTTATAAGGGTCTTCGCGGGCACCAGGATTTCATCTTCGCCAAACAACAACTCAGCCTGCCAGCCACTGACCAGAACGCGGTGCTGCGGCGAGACCAACACGTCTTGCACCGCGCCAAGCGTGCCGCGGCGAATACGGATCGGCGCAAACGGCCCGGTGCCGTCGGTGACCGACTGCCCGATCCATCGCACGGCCCGCGCACCATTGTCCCGCGTAAGGACCAGATCGCCCGGTGCAAGCATTTCAATGGGTAGAGGTCCGTTCGGTGTTTCGATTTCGGTCCCCAGAACGAAACAGGCCAATCCCGTATCGCCCGCGCCGACACTTTCATAAGTCAGCGTATCGGGATTGGGCTGGTTGAATTGAAGCGTCGTCGTTGTGGCCTCCGGTCCGACGAGCACGGCAAGGTTTTGCGAGGTTTCCCCGGCCGCAAGCCCATCCTGGGCAACGATGTTCTGCGTGCCACCTCCGATATCGTAAAAGTCGATCACGCTGCCCGATACGGTATTGGTCAGCGCGTAAGCTTCGTAATTGGTGGACCCGGATCCGTCCGGATCGGTCAGGAAGATCGGAAAGTTGTCCGCCGAAATCACATAGACGACTTCACCATTTTCAGGATCGACCGACACCTGCACACCGGGTGAATTAAGCGGGATTTCTATGCCGACTGTGCCATCGGCTTGATAGAATGACACGGTAAAATGTGACGCGTCCTCGGACGGGCCAAGCGCCACTTCCAGAAATTCGCTCACCCCCGAACTTTGGGCGTAGGCGTTCGAATAGTGCAGTTCGCTGATCCGAGCCATGAGGCGTGCCTGTTGTTGTTCGTTTTGACTGCTGTTTTTGGGATCTTACAATAAAATAGGGCAAAAGTTTGAAATTTCTCACAAGCGCCCTTGCACATGTTAACATTCCAAAAATTGGACAGAACCGGACACACGCTCATAGGTTGGCCGGATATCATCAGCCTGGGGAGAGAATGATGACCAATCCGCAAACTGTACTTGACCGTGCCGTAGCACAGAACGACGTGCCCTTCGTGGTTGCCATGGCGGCAAATGCGGACGGAGTAACGTTCAGTGGTGCCGCCGGAGACGCGTCCGACGGGAAAGCCGCCAATGAGGAGACGCTCTTTCGCATCTTCTCGATGACGAAGGCCGTTGGGTCCTTGGGCGCGATGATCCTGATAGACCGTGGCAAACTCGGCATCGATACACCGATCGGTGACATCATCCCTGCTTGGGATGATCTGCAGGTGCTGGATGGATTTGATGCGGACGGAAAGCCTGTTCTGAGGGCCGCAAAAACACGCGGCACGATCCGGCATCTCGCCACGCATACAAGTGGCCTGGAATACGAGATCTGGAATACGGAAATGCCGAAGTTTCTGGAGGCAACCGGGCACCCGACGACGTTGACCGGCCTCAAGGCGTCTCTCGGCTACCCGTTGATGTTCGATCCCGGCACCCGCTGGGGTTATGGTGTGGGGACCGACTGGCTGGGCCAGGTGATCGAGGCGGTCGATGGCCGACCGGTGGAGCAGTTCACCAAGGAAGAGATCCTCGATCCCCTGGGGATGACAAGCACGGTCTTCGAGCCCGACGGCATGACGGATCGGCTCGCCACATTGTCGATCAGGGGAGAAGACGGCAATTTCAGTTCCATGGAATTCGGCCCGCCCGCCAAGCCCGAATTCTACGGCATGGGCCACGCCCTTTATTCGACCGCACCCGATTACCTGCGCTTTCTGCGCATGATACTGAATGACGGGGCGTTGGAGGGCACGCGCATCCTGTCCCCAGATGCGATGAAGCTGATGCGGGAAGACCAGATGCAGGGCCTTTGTTTCGAAACGATGCATACGGTTGCCCCGCATCTTTCGGCCAGTGTCGATCCCTTCCCGGGCATGCGCCACACGCACAGCTTTGCCTTTGTCCGCAACGAAGAGGACATCCCGGGGCGCCGGAAAGCCGGATCGCTCAGTTGGGCAGGGGTTTTGAACACGCATTACTGGGCCGATCCCGCAAGCGATGTTGCCGGCGTGATCATGACCCAGTCCCTGCCGTTCGTCGAAGAGCCGTTTTTGAAGACCTACGCCGCCTTTGAGGAGGCCGTTTACGCGTCGAAATGACCGATGCGGACAGCGCGAACGCCCTGATGCGATCCTGGCTGATCCTGCTGGGGCTGGCCTTGGGCGTTTGCGTGACCAACAGCTTTGCCCGTTTTGCATACGGCCTGATCCTGCCTGCGATGCAAACGGACCTGGGCTGGAGCTATGCGCAGGCGGGCTGGCTGAATACAGCCAACGCAATCGGCTACATCGTCGGAGCACTGACGACGATCTGGCTGATCCGCCTGCTGGCGCCCTGGCGGCTTTTCCTGGTCGGTTTTGTGGCGACCACGCTGTCACTCATCGCGACCGGGCTTGAAACAGGGCTAATCTGGCAAAGCACCTGGCGCATCGCGGCGGGACTGTTCGGCGCGCTTTCCTTCTCGACCGCCGGTTTGTTGGCCGCGCAACTCTTTCCCCAGGACCCGCGGCGCGCCGCGTTGGCGGTTGCCTTGCTGTTCGGACTGGGCGGCGGGTTCGGGCTCGCGCTGGGCGGTGCATCGGTTCCCCTGATGCTGGACCGTTTCGGATCTGCTGCTTGGCCTTGGGCCTGGGTGATCATCGGAGGTATGAGCCTCTCTTTCCTGCCCGTCTGTTTTTGGGCCGCGCGGGCGCTTCGGAGCCCGCCTCCGGATCAAAAGGCACGTGTGCCGCTGCCTTTGCGCACCATGTGGGCCGAGCTTGCAGGCTACGGCATGTTCGGGCTGGGCTACATCGTCTACCTCACTTTCATTTCCGCCTGGATGACCGCGCAGAATGCAAGCGCGTTGCTGGTGGCCGGCGTTTGGATCACGCTCGGCATTTGCACAAGTGTCGCGCCGTTTGTCTGGGGCCGCGTCTTTGCGCGCCATGCCTCGGGTCGGCCCCTGTCTCTGGTGCTTTGCACCATTGCGCTGGGATCGGCTCTTCCGGTCCTGATGCCCAATGCCGTCGGCCTGGTGGCCTCGGCAATCATCTTCGGCCTCTCCGTGTTCATGGCACCCGGTGCGATCACCAGCTTCACCCGGCAAAACCTGCCGGCGGCCAGCTGGGGGCAATCTATCAGCGTCTTCACCGCGATCTTCGCTGTTGCTCAGTCGCTCAGCCCCATCGCTGCGGGCTGGTTGGGCGATATCAGCGGGGACATCGGGTTCAGCCTCCTTGCCGCGTCAACGGTCCTTTTGACCGGCGCGGGTTTCGCGGCATTCCAGAAACCGCTTCAGAGCCCGAAACTGGAAAACGGAATGTAGCGCACGGGATCCCCGGGTTGGACGTGGCGCGCGCCATCCTCGATCTCCACCAAACCTTCCGCCCAACTCAGACCGCTGATCCGGCCCGATCCCTCTGACGCGAAAACCTCCACCTGCCCGCCGCGCAGGCGCGCGCGCAGGTATTCCCGGCGCCCCGGCTTCTTGCGTTTCTCAAAAGCCGCAGGCAGATCAAAGCCTTGCGGTGTGGTCCAGCCCTGTCCCGACAGGGCGGCAAGCGCGGGACGTGCAAAGACAAGAGTGCAGACCATCGCAGCCACCGGATTGCCTGGAAGCCCGAACACGGGTTTTCCATTCCATAGCGCAAGGGCCAACGGACGCCCCGGCTTGATCGCGATGCGCCATTCCTGCAGGGCACCCGCCTCCTCCAGCAGCGCTGACACGTGGTCTTCATCTCCAGCCGACGCTCCACCGCTTGTCAGAATGACATCCGCCTGCATCGCTGCGTCATCCAACGTCGCGCGCAAGGTGTTCCGGTCATCCGGGACGCGCCCCATATCCACAGCTTTGAACCCAAACCGCTCGATCATGGACAAAAGCATCGGGCGGTTCGCATCGTAGATCTGGCCCGGCGCGGCCTCCGTTCCCGGCTCGCGCAACTCATCCCCCGTCGAGATTACTGCAACCCGCAGCGGCGCATGCACCGCGACCTCCGCCACACCGACCGACGACAAGAGCGCGAGATCGGCCGGCGTGATCACCCGACCGTCTGCCAGAACCGTGTCACCGACACACACATCCTCTCCCGCAGCGCGCGTATTGGCGCCGCGCTTGAGTGGGCCGTGAAGCGCAATCTGATCTTCGCTCGCCGTGACATCCTCTTCGAGGATCACGGTATCAACGCCCTTGGGTAACGCAGCTCCGGTCAGCACTCTCAACGCTTTGCCTTGCGGCACTTCGCCGTTGAACGGCGCGCCAGCCGCGGCGCGCCCCGGCAGAAGTGACATAAGGTGCGCGCCCTCTTGGACCGGACCTGCGAAACCGTAGCCGTCAACCGCCGTGTTGGCGGCAGGCGGGCTGGCCCGGGGGGCCAGCACGGGCGCGGCCGCCGTGCGTCCCAAGGCGAACGACAACGCCACCGTCTCGACCTGCGTCACCGGGGTCAGGCGGGATTGCAAATGCGCCAGAGCCTCGCTGACCGGCGTCCATTCCACGCCCTGCGGCAAGGCAAAGCAATCATTGCGGAGCGGAGGTGGTTTGATCATGACGCCTTCCTCTCACAGATCGCGGGCACACCCAATATCCAACCCTCCTCCGGGGCCTTCACATCCAGGGCGCGGGAAAGCGCATCCGGGGAGAGATCCGCGAGCCCCCTCGCCACCTCGCGGACCTGCCATGCGTCCTTGATGATACCCTCCGGCGCAGCACCCAGGGTCAGGGACGGCCAGATCTCGACCAGCGCGATGGGCCGGTCCAAAGGCTCGAATGGCCAGACAGAGACATGACCCTGAAAACGCCGCCTCAGTCTCGCAAGCACGGGAAGCCCCATGAAAACCTGGCCGCCCACCGCTCCGGCACCTCCCATTTGCCAGCAGGTAAAGCTGCCTTTTGCCAAAAGCTCCACCGCCCGGCGATCCGGAAAGGGATTGGCGTAATCTGCCTTGGTACGGGGAAGCCCTTCGACATCGCGCCGCATCGCGTTCATCCAGAACGGACCCCTCCCACCAAAACGGCGATTGATCCTGCCGGCCAGATCAAAGCGATTGTTGGCTTTGGGGCTTTCTTCGATATGCGCCTCGAACCAATCCCAAAGCTTCAGAGGATCGGGCCGTCCAACCAGGGCATCCGCAAAACCAACGGGATATCCAAACGGAAAATCGAACCCCAGGCAAAGCCTGTCCCCCGCCACAAGCGTGGCGTCGATCAGCTCCGCCAGCCAGGCCTCGGCCTTCACGCGGTTGCGCAGATAAACGGGCTCTCCATCCGCCGCGCAGGCCCAAATCGCGTCCTTGCGGGGGCGTGGGCCGGTATCGTTGCCCCCGGACCAATCAACCATGACGAAGCGGTCAAAACCACTCACAGGCCGACCTCCTGCAGAATGAAATCAGCGATGGCAGGGGTATCGTTGAGATCAAAGACAGGGCGATCGAGATCCAGGGGCACATCGCTGGCAACCGCGCGCACCGACCGATCCCCTGGTGCAATCAGGGGGTTGGTGGCCTCGTGCCGATAAGCCTCTATCTTGGGATGATCTTCACGCTTGTACCCCTCGACTAGCACCAGATCGACCGGGGAAAGCTTTGCAAGCAGAGCCTTCAGGTCCGGTTCGTCCCCGCCCCTTAGTTCGTGCATCAGCGCATAGCGAACGTTCGACGCCAAAAGCACCTCGGTCGCGCCCGCATGGCGATGGCGAAAACTGTCCGTTCCCGGCTGATCAACGTCAAAGGCGTGGTGAGCATGTTTCACCGTGGAAACCGAAAACCCGCGTGCGGTGATGTCGGTCACCAGCCGCTCCATCAAGCCGGTCTTACCGGCGTTTTTCCAGCCGACAACGCCAAAGACCCTCATGCCTTCCTCTTCAACAACGCCTCGGCGCGTTCCAGATCTTCGGGCGTGTTCACATTGAAAAACGGGTCGATCTCGCCGACGGGAAACTGCGCGACGCGTCCGTCATGAGCGTCCGTCCACAGCACCACCTTGCGCAACCCGCCTTCAAGCGCCGCGCGCAGATCATCCCGCAATGCGACAGGCCAGATGCCGAAGGTGGGGTGACGGACAGTGCCGCGCTCTGGGTCAGGTGTCGCCGATAGGACCAGCGGATGCGCCATCCCCTCGGCAGCCAGTTGAAGGCACGGAACCAGATCGCAAGGAAAAAAGGGCGTGTCGGCGGCTGCGGTCACCACTGTCTCTGCCCCCTGTTCCGCGGCCCAATCGAGCCCGGCAAGCACCCCGGCCAAAGGCCCCGCAAACCCTGTGACGCTGTCGGGCAGAACCGGCATCGCATATTCGGAAAACCGCGCCGGGTCGCCATTCGCATTAAGCGCCAGACCGGCAACCTGTGGCTCAAGACGGTCGATCACGCGCGACAGAATGGTCTGACCGCCGAGGCGCAATAAACCCTTGTCGCCGCCACCCATCCGCCGCGCCTGCCCGCCCGCCAGAATAACCCCCAGCGGTTGCTTCATCGCGCGCTTTTCCTGCGATGCTTTCGGTCTTCCTCGCCCACGGCTTGAGGATCGGCATCCCGGATCAGCCGCGCCTCACCGCTCAGGCAGACAAAGCGCTGCCCGCGCATCCGCCCGATCAGTGTGAGACCAACTTCACGTGCAATCTCGACGCCCCACGCGGTGAAACCCGACCGCGACGCCAGCACCGGAATGCCCATCATCGCCGTCTTGATCACCATTTCAGATGTCAGGCGCCCGGTTGTGTAGAGGATCTTGTCATCGGCGCTGACCTTTTCACTCAGCATCCAGCCGGCGATTTTGTCGACGGCATTATGACGTCCGACATCCTCCATATAGACCAGCGGACGGTTCTGATGGCAAAGCACGGTGCCATGGATGGCCCCCGCTTCAAGGTAGAGTGACGGGGTGCGATTGATCCGCGCCGCCAGCGCATAAAGCCAAGAGGTGCGGACCGGAGCCCCTGGCAAGCGCACATCCTCCAGCCCCTCCATCATATCGCCAAATACCGTCCCCACGGCACAACCGCTGGTCCGGGTCTTTTTCTTCAGCTTTTCCTCATACGTGGTCTGACGTTCGGTGCGGACGATCACCGTTTCAAGATCGTCGTCATACTCCACGCCCGTGATCGCGTCGTCCGGGCGCAGCATGCCCTGATTGCGCAAAAAGCCCAGCGCCAGGTACTCGGGGTAATCCCCGATCGTCATCGCCGTGACAATCTCCTGACTGTTCAGAAAGATCGTGAGCGGACGTTCCTCGACCACGGAAATCTCGGTCAGAGCACCCGTATGATCAACGCCTTCGACCGCCCGCGTAAGACGGGGCGCCCGAGGATCGGGCGCGATGATCATGTCCGCGATATCGCTGGCCTGGACCAATTGCATCCCCTCCCCAAGATCGCTACTCAGCAGGAGGCACCATAGGGGCAACTCATGACATCCTCCACCACCAAATCCGCCTTCTGGGAGGGGTTTCGCGCAGGCGCGCCGTTTCTTCTGGTGATCATGCCTTTCGCAACGCTTTTCGGTGTTTTGGCGACCGAAGCCGGGTTGAGCGTTTTTGAAAGCCTGATGTTTTCCGTGGCCGTGATCGCCGGCGCCGCGCAGTTCACGGCCCTGCAACTGATGACGGAGGACGTGCCGACGCTGATCGTTCTGGCCTCGGCCTTGGCGGTCAACCTGCGCATGGCCATGTATTCCGCCTCTCTGACTCCCTATATCGGCGCGGCCCCGCTTTGGCAGCGGGCCCTTGTCGCCTATGTCACGGTCGATCAGTCCTATGCCTGTTCAATCGTCAAGTTCGAAAGCGCACCGCAAATGAGCGTGCCGGAAAGGATCGCCTACTTCTTTGGAACGGTCGTTCTGGTCTGCCCCATGTGGTACACCTTCACCCTGATCGGTGCGGTGATCGGCGCGCAGATACCTCCGGAATTTGCGCTCGACTTCGCGCTGCCGATTACATTTCTGGCGCTGATCGCGCCGATGCTGCGGACAGGCGCACATGTCATCGCGGCAGCGACCGCCATTGTGGTCGCGCTTCTGGCGGCGGGCATTCCCTATAACCTTGGCCTGATCGTCGCGGGACTTTGCGGAATGATGGCGGGCGCGCAGGCCGAAGTCTGGCTCGAACAACGAAAGGCAGAGGCATGAGCGACATCGATCCTGTCGCACTTTGGACCGTGATCATCGGACTGGGTATCGGCAGTTTTGCTTTGCGTTTTGTCTTTACCGGGCTGGTCGGCGATCGCCCCATGCCGGCCTGGATCCTGCGGCATCTGCGCTACACCGCGGTGGCGATCCTGCCTGCCCTTGTCGCCCCGCTTGTTGTCTGGCCCGCCGCAACGGATGGAGCGTTCGATGTGCCGCGCGGGGTGGCAGCGCTCGTGACGATTGTGACCGGTCTGGCAACGAAAAATGTCTTCGCCGCGATTTTCGCAGGTGCAGGCACGCTTTACGCCATGCTCTACCTGGTCGGCTGATCAGGTCTGATCGCGCAACGCAGCCTGCAGATCCGGGTCGTCATCTTCGTAGTATTTCGTCGTTTCCACTCCCGGGATACGCTCGAAATCTTCCATCAGGCGTTTGGGAAACATGGTGCTCGACAAGCTCTCGAAGCCCGGGATCTGACGCAGGATCGACGTGGTCGAACTGGTGCAATAGGCATCCGGGATCGGGCCGGCCTGAAGCGCGAGGCGATACGCCATCTCAGCCTGCTCAGGCGTTACGATGATCTTCTGGCTGACCACGTGAAACGTGCTCCGGGCATGGGCGCTTTTGTAAGCCTGCTCCATCACCGGGGACATGCCGTAAAGCACGTCATGACGCTCGGGCGTACGGTTGTGAACAAACGACCCCGCGGGATCGAACAGCACGCGTTCCGAAGCATTGATCAGCAGCCCGGTATGCGCGCCCGACCCGGTGCGGTTGTTGATCACGGTGATCAGCGTCAGGCTCGGCGGGCTGCCATCGCGGTAGGACACCGCCGCAATCGCGGAATCCTCGGCATAGACAACGGGTTTCGTGCTACACGCGGCCAAAACCGCGCAGGCCAGAACGGCGCAAAGCAGACGGAGCATCATCCCGCCTCCGCATCTGAAAATCAGGTGATGAAAATAGCCATCAGAATGATGATTGCGAGGATCACGATGACGGACCACATTGTGAATTTCATGAAGCCGTCGAAGGTTTTGACCTGTTCAGAGATTTCCATCTCGCCGTGTTTATGATCTGCCATTTTGCGTTCCCAATTCGCGCATGTCGGTTGCTTGCGGGCGGAATTACTGGATTCGCCCGCCCCTGTCACGATGTCATTCCGGCGCAGGCGTGTCGTCCTGACCCAGATCCGCCGCCAGACGAAAGCCGATCCGGTTGGGCTTGGCATCCGGCTGCTGTTTGGGCAAGGCCCGCAACAGCACGGTCAGTTGCGTGACGTGCTGGATCAGTTGGGTTTTCGCGCCGCTTGCATCGCTGCCATAGAACGTCACGATATCGGGGTCGAAGTAGCCCATCCCCTCGATCCGCAGCACACCGGCATCGCCCCCGGCAAAGCCCATCGCCACCTCGTGTTCGGCATCGAGCTGTTCTTCGAAATTGCGAATATAGAGGATCAACCGCTCATAAGCCCAGCGCGCTGGGCTTTTCTCGGTCACCGGCTTTTTCATCTCCGTAGGGAGTTTTGCGGGCTTGGTGTCTTCGCAGGTATGCACCTCGTGCACTTGCGGGATCGCAGCGTTTTCCACCGCTTCGGCCGCCGTGCTGATCATCTTGTCCATCCGTTACTCCGCGCGCTGATAGAGCCAGGCCCCATCCTCGCGCATTTCGCGGGTCACGTCACCTGCCTGATAGAGATGGCTGCAATGGGCCACCGCCTCGACCAGGGCCAGACCGTATTCCCCCGCGCCGATGGTCCGTTTGAACAGCGGTGCAAAGCAATCGGCGGCGGTTTTCGGCTCGTCCAGATGACCCAGAAGGCGGCGGAGGGCGCCGTGATGATTTTCGACAAGCTGCCGCATCCGGGTGGGCAGACCGGTGAAAGGCAGCTTGTGCCCGCCAAGAACCAGATGATCGGGGCGCGCCAGGGCCGACAGCCGCTCGCACGCCTCCAGCCAGTCAGAGACGGGATCGGCCATCGGCTCGGTCGCGTATACGCCAATATTCGGGCTGATGGAGGGCAGCATCTGATCGCCGCCCAGCACAAGATTGCAATCGCGGCTCCAGAAGGTGGCGTGTTCGGGTGCGTGGCCGTTGCCGATATGCACGTCCCAGTCGCGTCCGCCCATGCGGATCACATCGCCCTGCTTGATCCGGGTGTAGCCCAGCGGCATGGGTGCGACCACATCGGCGAAATTGAACGGCCGCTCGCTGGCGCGTTGCGACAGGATCTCGGGATCCATGCCCGCGCTGCGGTAGAAGGAAAGCGTCTCGGGCGGCAGTTCCGTCTGCACGTCCAGCATCAGCATCCGCGCAAAAAGCCACGACGTGCGTGTCGTGATCAATTCGGCACTGTGCTCTGACTGAAACCAGCCGGCAAGGCCCACGTGATCGGGATGGTGATGGGTGACGACAACGCGACCAACCGGCTTGCCGCCAAGCGGACCGGCCATCAGCTCCGTCCAGATCGACTTGGACAGTTTCGAGGCAAAGCCGGTGTCGATCACCGTCCAGCTCTCTCCGTCGTCCAGCGCGTAGATGTTGACGTGGTCGAGCTTCATTGGAAGCGGCAGCCGCATCCACAACACGCCTGGTGCCACCTCGATCGCCTCACCGCGCTCCGGCGGTGTGTCCCAGGGATAGCGCAGAACCGGCGCCTCGCCGTCCATCGGCTCAGGCCGCCAATTCGTCGAGGCTGAGCGTGTAAAGCCCGTCTGCACCGCTTTGGGCATGGGCCAGCAACGCGATGTGTTCCGGCAAAAGACGCTCGATATAGAAACGTGCCAGCGCGGCGCGGGGACCCTTTGGATCCGCCATGGCCGCGGACAGGTGATAGTGTCCCCCCAACACGCGGGCAAAGGCGCGCAGATAAGGTACCGCCCCTGCGAAACGGTCTTGCATAGCGGTCTGGGCCGTCAGCCATTCCGTTGTCTCGCGCAGCGTCTCTGAGGCCTGCCATACACCTTCGGCCAGATTGGCAAGCTCGGGCATCTTGGCACGCACCTCTTCGGCCTGCGCCTCGATCTCGTCCAGCAGCCGGGCGGCGGTCTCTCCACCATCCATCATCTTGCGGGCCACCAGATCCATCGCCTGAATTCCGTTGGTGCCTTCGTAGATCGTGGTCACCCGGACGTCTCGCGCATATTGCGCGGCCCCGGTCTCTTCGACAAAGCCCATCCCGCCATGCACCTGCACGCCAGTGGCCGCGACCTCGTTGCCGACATCCGAACCGAAGGCCTTGGCGATGGGTGTGAGAAACGCGGCGCGGGCGCTCCAATCGTCATGCCCCGTGGCAGTTTCCATGTCGATGGCCACCGCACAGGCACAGGCGATGGCACGGGCCGCGAATACGTCGGCCTTCATGGTCATCAGCATGCGGCGCACATCGGCATGATCCGCGATGGGGCCTTTCCCGCCCTGCTTGCGGTCCAGCGCGTAGGCCAGCGCATGCTGATAGGCGCCTTCGGCCACCCCGATGCCCTGCCCGCCCACGCCGAGGCGGGCATTGTTCATCATGGTGAACATCGCGGCCATGCCGCCATGGGGCTTACCCACCAGCCAGCCGGTCGCATTTTCGTACTGCATCACGCAGGTGGGTGAGCCATGCAGGC
Source organism: Thalassococcus sp. S3 (assembly GCF_004216475.1). Lineage (GTDB taxonomy): Bacteria > Pseudomonadota > Alphaproteobacteria > Rhodobacterales > Rhodobacteraceae. Next base: position 4,123,732 of record NZ_CP022303.1, read on the forward strand.
CCATCTTGTGCTCCAGCGACACGACCTTGAGGCTGTTGGCCAAACCGGGCTCGCCGTTTTCATCTGGGATGCGCTTGGGCACCAGAAAGAGGCTGATCCCCTTCGTGCCCGGCACGCCATCGGGCAGGCGGGCAAGGACGAGGTGGCAGATATTGTCGGCCACGTCGTGATCGCCCCAGGAGATATAAATCTTCTGGCCCGAAATCGCGTAAGTGCCATCGCCGTTGGGCTCTGCCTTGGTACGCAGCGCCCCCACGTCCGAACCAGCCTGCGGTTCGGTCAGGTTCATCGTGCCGGTCCATTCGCCCGACATCAGCTTGGGCAAATAAAGCTCTTTCAGCTCATCGCTGGCGTGATGTTCCAGCGCCTCGATCTGACCCTGTCCCATAAGCGGCGCGATCTGAAGCGACAGGCAGGCCGCCGCCATCATCTCATTCACTGCCGTTGCCAGGGTGATGGGCAGGCCCATACCGCCATATTGGGGATCGCCACTGATCGACACCCAGCCGCCATCGGTGATCGCCTTCCACGCTTCGGGAAATCCCGGAGAGGTACGCACAAGACCGTTTTCCAGCCGCGCAGGCTGCGTGTCGCCCACACGCTGGAGCGGTGCGAGTATCTCTTCGCACAGCTTTCCACCCTCGCTCAGAATGGCCGTGACGACGTCGGAGGACGCCTCTGAAAACCGATCCGTGCCGGCGACCTGATCAAAGCCGACAACGTGTTTGTATAGAAATTCGTATTCAGCGACCGGAGCGCGATAGGGCATTGATATCCTCGTTAACAAAACGGCCGGGCTGAGAGAGCCGGTCCAAAGCCGCTTGGAATCCGCCCGGACCAAAGCTATGAGACCGTGTTGCGCGTCATATCAAACGGGCGCGTGACCGCACGCAACCAAAACGCCGCGTCACAGGATCATGCAACCGATCGACACCCAAATCCTCCGCGCCGACCCGGAGAACATCGCGCGTGCCGCCCATCTGCTCCAAAGCGGCGCGCTTGTCGCGTTTCCGACGGAAACGGTGTACGGACTGGGCGCGGATGCGCGGAACGGCAAGGCTGTGGCCCTTATCTTTCAGGCGAAAAACCGACCTCAGTTCAATCCGCTGATCGTACATGTGCCCTCCATGGAGGCGGCGCAGAGATACGTCCATTGGAGCGACATGGCGCAAAAGGTGGCAGAGGCGTTCTGGCCAGGGCCGCTGAGCCTTGTCTTGCCGTTAAAAGATAACCACGGCTTGTCTGATCTGGTCACGGCAGGCCTGTCGACGCTGGCCCTGCGCGTTCCGGCGCAACCGACGGCACGCGCCTTGCTGGAGCGTTTCGGTGGGCCGGTCGCTGCGCCATCCGCGAACCCGTCGGGACGGATCAGCCCGACGACCGCGGAACACGTGATATCCGGCCTTGGCGGCAAGATCGAAGCGGTGCTGGACGATGGCCCCTGTGGTGTCGGTTTGGAATCCACGATCCTGGGGCTGACATCCGCACCCCAGCTTTTGCGACCCGGTGGAATACCGCTGGAGGCGCTCACAGATGTCCTCGGCACATCCCCGGCAGCGCGCACATCGAAGGATCCTTTGACCGCGCCAGGCCAGATGCACTCACATTACGCGCCTCAGTCTGCCGTTCGGTTGAATGTGACAGCGCCGCGCGCGGATGAACTGCTGCTTGGCTTTGGGGCTGTGGACGGAGATCTGAACCTCTCTCCCTCCGGCGATCTGGTGGAGGCGGCGGCCAATCTTTTTGCTCATCTGCATGCGCTTGATGCGCAGGGCAGGCCGATTGCCGTTGCTCCGGTGCCCAATCACGGCCTTGGCGTTGCGATCAACGACCGTCTGAACCGGGCCGCGGCGCCCCGCTAGGCCCGGCCCGCTGTTTCGGACAACATAACCGGATCGACGCCCAGCGTCTTGAGCGCGGCGCTCCATTTGTCGTCATCGCCGCGCGCGAAGACAAGATCGGGATTTGCATCCGCCGTCAGCCAGCCGTTGCGGGATATCTCGCTCTCCAATTGTCCCGCGCCCCAGCCCGAATAACCCAGCATCATCAGCGCGTGATCAGGCCCTGTCCCCCCGGCGATATCTTCCAGGATATCAAGCGTGGCGGTCATCCCGAAGCGCTCGTCCACCTTGAGGGTCTGAATGCTTGAATGGTAGTCGCGGGAGTGCAAAACGAACCCGCGCCCGCTTTCGACCGGGCCACCGAAATAGACCGGCAGATCGCGTGCGGCCTCTGCCGGGGTAATCTCCAGCTGTTCCAGCAGGTCAGACAGGCGCACGCCGTCCGCCGGCTTGTTCACGATCAGGCCCATCGCGCCTTTCTCGCTGTGGTCGCACAGATAGATGACCGCTCGTTCAAAACGCGGATCCCCCATGCCGGGCATCGCAATCAGCAGCTTTCCTGTCAGGTTCAACATGCACGACTACCGCTTTTTGTCATGACCCGAGGATGACGGCACCCTAGCCCGGGTGCAAGCAGGCAGATCGGCGCGGCACGGGCTGACCAGAACGTGACTTGGCATTTCAATGCCGCTCCGCCATCTAAATCGGCATGATACGACTGCTTTCAATCCTGGCCGTTGGCCTTGGCCTGTCCCTGCCCGCGACCGCTCAGAACCTGGACGATATCGTCCGTCTCGACGTGCTTGACGGCGGCACGACGGCGCATGGCACACAGCGTGTCGCAATCCGGCTGAGTATGGCGGACGGCTGGAAAACCTATTGGCGCGCGCCCGGCGATGCCGGCATTCCACCGCGCTTTACATGGAAAGGATCGCGTAACCTCGGCGCTGTGGCGATGAGCTGGCCGACCCCGAAGGTCTTTGACCAAAACGGAATGCGATCCATCGGATATGACCGCGAACTGGTCTTGCCGATCGAGGTGACGCCGCAGGCTTCAGGCCGGGCGGTCCGGCTGAAGGGCAAGATGGATATCGGGATTTGCGAGGATATCTGTATCCCGGCAACCCTCTCATTCGATCACCGGACCGATCCGACGGCGGGCAGCAATCCCGTCATTGCGGCGGCCCTCGCCAATCGCCCGTTTTCCGAGCAAGAGGCCGGTGTGACCGCAGCGACGTGCCATATCACCCCAACCTCGAACGGATTGCGCATCGAGGCCCATATCGCGATGCCGCCGGCAGGCGGAAAAGAGGTCGCTGTTATCGAGCCGGGCGATCCGCATATTTGGTCGTCCGAGGCGCGTGCGACGCGGCATGGCGGCACGCTGGTGGCGGCAAGCGACCTGATCCATGTCGATCACACGCCGTTCGCCCTTGACCGGTCAGCTTTAAGGATCACGGTGCTGGGCCAGAAACATGCCGTCGATATTCGCGGATGCACGTCGGAATGACCTCACGTCCGCTTCTTGGCGCGATTGCCGTCTTGATCCATGAAGACCGAGTCCTGCTTGCCCAGCGCAAGAAAAATCCGGATGCCGGATTATGGGGCTTTCCGGGCGGACATGTTGAGATGGGCGAGACCGCACTTGCCGCTGCCGTGCGTGAGTTGAGGGAAGAAACCGGCATTGTGGCCCGCCCTCTGGACTATCTGACAAACATTGATGTCATTCGCAAAGATGCCCATGGGATCACTGAGGTCCACTATATGCTGGCCGCCGTGTTTTGCGCCTATGAAAGCGGTGAGCCCGTTGCCGCGGACGATGTAAGCGATGCGCGCTGGTTTGCTGTCGAGCATGTTGCACAGGGTGATCTGCAGATGAGCGACCGTGTCTTGCAGGTGATGGAACTGGCGGTTCAGCGCCGCGCCGCGCTTTTGGACAAAGCGGCAGCCAATTCCGCGCACAGATAGACAACGAAGACCAGCGCGACCGCCCCGGGGATAAAGAGCGCAAGGCTGCCTCTCATCCCGTCCAGGTCAGGCAGAAGGGTTGCAAGCGGCGCAGGCAATCCTCCGGTCACGGCGGTCCAGCCGACGGTCACGGCAAGCCAGGCGATGGACACGGCGAGCGCCGCGCTCACCGTCACGCGAACCGGTCGGTTGGTGCTGCGCAGCGCACGCCGCATCGCCGTCATTTTGCGACCGATATCGTATTGCACCGCGACAAGCGCCGGCACGATAAAAAGCACCAGCACCATGCCGAAGCCCAGACCAAAGACCAATGTGATCACCGTCGGCTTGAGGAACTGTGCCTGCTGCGATTGTTCGTAAAGAAGGGGCGTCAGTCCCAGAACCGTGGTCAGCGTCGTCAAAAGAACCGGTCTCAGCCTATCGCTGGCCCCCTCGATAATGGAGGGGATCAAACCGCGGTCCTGCGCGTATTCGTCGATCGTGGTCACCAGAACGATGGAATCGTTGATGATAATCCCGGTCATGCCAAGAAGGCCGACCACCGTGAACATGCTGAGCGGCACATCCCACACGAAATGTCCAAAGATCGTGCCCACCAGGCCAAACGGTATGATCGCCATCACGACCAACGGCCGGGTCCAACTTGAAAAGACCCACGCCAAAACGAGGAAAATGCCAGTCAGGCACAGGATCAGACCCGTCATGGCATCGTTGAGGAAATCGTCTTCCTGTTCGCTGAGGCCCGACAGGCGCCATTCCACCTGTTTCTCGCTCGCGATGGTCGGCAGGATCTCGTCTTCAAGCGCCTGCATGATCTCCTCGGCGCGCTCCGGATTGTCTTCGGAGATATCGCCGGTCACCGAAACAACACGAATGCCGTTTTCGCGGCGCACGGTCGAAAAGCCGGTGCGTTGTTCGACACTCACGATATCGGCAAGGGGTACGTATTGACCGCCGGGTGTGCGCATCTGGGTCCGTTCCAGGAAATCCGCCGTCAATTCTCCCTCTGGCAGTTCCACGCGGATCGTGGCGCTTCGCGGACCATCGGGATAGGTGGCCGCCTCCATCCCGTTCAGCCGGTTCCGCAGCGCGCGACCCAGCGCGTCAATCGTAAAGCCCAGGGCCTGGCCCTGCGGTGTCAGATCGAGGATCAGCTCTTCCTTGTCATAAGCTAGGTTGTCCTCCACCGCCGAAACCTCGGGATACCGCAGGAGCGCGGCCTGCAAGGCTTGGGACGCGCTTTTCAGCGTATCGACATCCGATCCGTAGAACTGGACATCCAAAGCGTCGCCTCCCGGGCCCGAACGCCATCCCCTGAAGGATACGGTTTCGACAAGTGGATGATGAATCACACGGTCCTGAAGCTCTCCGACAAAGGCGAAACTGGAATAAGGTCTGAGATCCGCGTCGATCAATTCGATCGAGATACCGCCAAGCATGTCGGTATCCTTGGCCTCGACCCCTGACAGACCCCGGCCCGAATTGCCGCCGATCTCTGCCATGACATAGTCAAGCGGATTGGTTCCATAACGTTCGGCATATTCAGCGCCCAAAGCCTCTGTCGCGCGCTGCATCTCCCGCATCATCTCAAAGGTGTCCTCGCGGGTGGCGCCTTCGGCCATGGCAAAGTTGCCGGTCACCGACCCTCGCTCGGGCGCGTTGAAGAAACGCCACTGCACATCACCGCTGATAAACAGCGCCGCCTGACTGGCCAGCAGGACAACAGCGCCGGCCAGAACGGCGTAGCGGGCCCAGATCACCCATGCCATGAACGGACGGAACAACCTGTCGCGCACCCAGCGAAAGCCGCGGTTCACGAACCGGCTGGGTTGATCGTACCAGCGCGTCTTTTCCGCGTGAACGAGAGCATGCGCCATGTGGTTGGGCAGGATCAGAAAACACTCCACCAGTGAGGCAAGCAGCACCACGATCACCGTGAAGGGAATATCGCGGATCAGATCGCCGAACCGCCCGCCGACGGCGACGAGACCGAAAAAGGCGATAACCGTTGTCAGGGTCGCGGCAAAAACCGGCATCGCCATCCGGCGGGCCGCGTTCTCGGCCGCGACGACCGGGTGTTCCCCAAGACGCTGAAACCGGTAATCGGCATGCTCTCCGACCACGATTGCATCATCGACCACAATGCCAAGCGTGATGATCAGACCGAAGAGGCTGATCATATTGATCGTGATACCCGCGGCGTACATCAATGCGATGGCCGCGAACATCGCGGCGGGTATGCCCGCGGCGACCCAAAACGCGGTTCTGGCATTCAGGAACAGAAACAGCAGGGCAAGAACAAGGCCAAGCCCCATCAGCCCGTTGTCCAGAAGTATATCAAGCCGGCCTGTGATCGCTTCGGCCCGGGTGCGGATCAGTTGGGCCGACACCCCTTCCGGCAGGCTCGCCTGCATCTGCGCCACGACGTCTTCGACGGTCCGTTGCACGTCGATGGCATCGCCCCTTTCGGAGCGGTCGACCCGGATCGACATGGCCGGATCGTCACCGACAAAGTAGCTGCGCACGCGGTCGACACCCTCGATCCGCACGGATGCCACATCGCCAATCGTGAGCTTTGAGCCATCGGGGTTGGAGCGCAGCACGATTGCCGCAATGTCCGCAGGTGTGCGCTTTTCGGTGCCGGTGCGCACACGAGCGTTGGCGCCCGTGACGTCGCCCGCGGGATCGGCGTTCACCTCGGCGGCAATCGCCGCCGCGATTTCCGACATCTCGATATCATTCGCGATCAGATTGGAGGACGGCACTTCGACCAGGGTCTGAGGCGCGACAAGGCCCCTGATTGTCGTGCGTGTCACACCGACGGTGAAAAGACGAACAATCAACTCATCCGCGAAAAGGCCGAGTTGTTGCGGGGAAATCGGCCCCGTGATCACAACATCCGTGACGCGGTCGCGCCAGGCGCCGCGCCGAACGCTGGGTTCTTCCGCATCCTCGGGCAACGTTGTGATCGCATCCACCGTCGATTGTACGTCATCGGCGGCGCGCCCCATTTCCCAGCCCGGTTCGAATTCCAGCGTGATCGTGCCGGACCCTTCGCGTGAGATCGACTCAGACGTTTCAACACCGTCTATGGCCAAAAGCGAAGGTTCCAGGATCTGTATGATCGAACTGTCGACATCCTCGGGCCCGGCACCTTCCCATTCGACACTGACCGTCACGTTGTCGACAACCACATCAGGAAAGAACTGCGCACGCATGTTGGGGATCGCGGCAATGCCCAGCACGATCAGCACGACCAACAGCAGGTTCGCCGCCGTCCTGTGGCGGGTGAAATAGGATAGAATGCCGCTGGCTGCCCCGGGGATGTTGCGCGCCATGACCTAGCCTCCCATCCGGGCTTCGATCCGCTCCACGATCCGCGTTGGTACCTGAGGCTCGGCAAGCTGCAGCAGCAGCCGCGCCTTGGTCACGTCCGGCATCCTGGTATTGGCTTCGACAAAGGCGACAAGTCTTGCCCGCCGCTCCTCACTTAGCTCCAGCATTGCCTGTTCCTCCGGGATGCCGTCATCCTCACGCAGCGGACGCACCTTAATCCCCGCCGCCAGAAGAGGGGTGCGTGCGGTCACGACAGATCGGCCCTCCAGACCCAGGCCGCGCACCAGAATATCGTCGCCCTGGCGGCGGATCAGATCGACGGGCAACATCTCAAGCCTTTCGTCGGCATCAAGTACCAGAACCGCGCCATCCGCCCCCAAAGCCGAAGCCGGCAGGCGCGCGACCCGGTCAACGACCGGTTCTTCCACCGAAACGGTCACAAAATCGCCGGTCTTGAAGCCCTGCGCCTGCTCCAGACGCGCGAACAGCAGGCGTCCTGTCTGCACATCGCCCACGCCCGCGCTGGCGCGATTGATCTGCCCGCTGGTCTGCAGATCAACCGCACCATCCAGCGTCACGACGACCCGTGCAGGCACCAAAAGGCCCGACGGACCAAGCAAGCGCGTAAACTGCGCGGTCGACACGCGAAACGACACCTCAAGGGCGTTGGGATCGACCAGCTCGGCGAGCTTTTCATTTTGCGACACCAGCCGTCCCTCGACCACGGTGACATCGCTGAGACTGCCGCTGAAGGGGGCTGTGATCTCGGTATCGGCAAGGTCGCGCTCCGCTTCCTCCAATGCGATCCGGGTGCGGGATAGACGCGTTGCCGCAAGATCGACGCGGGCCTCCGCCTGCGCTTCGGCTTGCCGGCGGGAGAGGACGGATTGACGGGCCTGCGCCGCGGACAGCTCCGCCGCTTCAACGGACGCAGCGGTGCCGACGCCGCGCGCCTCCAGATCGACCTGCCGCTGGAAGGCGCGATCCTGGAGGCTGGCCTGATCCTCCGCCGCTGCCAATTCATCGCGCGCCAGGATCAACCCGCGATCCGCATCGCGCACCTCGGCCTCTGCATCCCGCAGATCGTTTCTGACCCGCTCCAAGGCCGCCTCGAGGTTGGCCGGATCAATGCCCACCAACACATCGCCCTGCCCGACAACGCCACCCTCCACAAAACTGTCCGCCAAATGGATCACACGACCGCCGACGGCGGCCCGCATCTCAAGCGTGCGGCGGCTTTGGATCTGTCCGAAGGCCGTCAGGATGGGTGACACGCTTTCCAGCTGCGCCACCTGCACGTTCACGGCAAACACCCTCTCGCGCGCGGAGGGTGGACGCCGATCATCCGCCATGCGCGTTTGCACGGCGCCATAGACAAGCTGACCCGCGTAAATCAGCAAAGCCAGCGTAACCGACGCCAGAAACACACCAATCAGACTTTGGCGCAAAAAGCGCATCCCGGCCTATCCTTTACCACTCTACACAGCCTGGCATTAAGGTAGCGAGCCCCCAAAAAATGCCAAGCCACAAGGGTGTTAACGCTGAACCCCGCTATTTCCGGCGGTGATGTTCGTCGAGACGGGGCAAGATTTCGACAAAATTGCAAGGCCGGTGCCGGTAATCGAGTTGCAGACTCAGAATTTCGTCCCACGCGTCTTTGCAGGCGCCGGGGCTTCCGGGCAAGGCAAAAAGATATGTCCCGCCTGCAACCCCCCCGGTTGCCCGGGACTGGATCGCGGATGTGCCAATTTTGTTCATCGACACGATCGTGAAGACAGTACCAAACGCATCAATCTCTTTCTCATAGACGTCGCGATGCGCCTCGACCGTAACGTCACGCCCGGTTAGCCCCGTGCCGCCCGTTGAAATGACGACATCGATGTCGGGGTTGGCGATCCAGGTCCGAAGCTGGGCTGAGATCTCCGCCCGCTCATCCCGCAAAATCAGACGCTCGGCAACGACATGGCCCGCCGCCTCGATCCGGTCGACCAGCACCTGACCGGACCGGTCCTCGTCCAGGCTGCGGGTGTCCGAAACCGTCAAAACGGCAATCCGGATCGGAATGAAGTCCATGCTTTCGTCGATACGGCTCATGATTTAACGCCCCGCGCTTAGGGCAACGCGTGCGGCAAGGGCGCCGAATACGGTTGCCGACAGGATCCGCAAACCGCGTTCGATCGTCGGGTTGCGCGTCAGGGCAGCACCGATGCCGCCGGCGGTCAGGCCAACGGCGGCTTTCACGGCGAAGCCAAGTATCGCGATGATGCCACCGAACAGCATGAATTGTGGCAGGATCGCGCGGGCGGGATCCACGAATTGCGGGATAAACGCCAGGATGAACAGGATTACGGCCGGGTTCGACATGTTCACAATCAGTCCATCCCGGAAGGCACGGGACGGACGCACCGCCCGCCCCCCTTGGGTCAGGGGCGTGTTCAAAGTCTTCCAAGCCAACCAAAGCAGATAAGCGACCCCCAGCCAACGGATAACCCCGAAAAGCCAGGGCGCGGCAGCCACCAGCGCGCCCAGACCGGCGCCCGCCAAGGCTGCGTTCACAAAGGCGCCGGTCGCGATCCCGGCCGACGCAGCGACCGCAGCACGACCTCCGCCGCGCAGACCCTGGGCTAGTGCGAACATCATGTCCGCCCCCGGTGTCAGAACCAGCGCAAGAACAGCCGGCACAAATGCCAGAAGCGTGATCGGATCGACTGGCAGCATCATGTCGTCACCCTCACCTTGAGTTCGAGAAGATCGGCCCAGGCATCCCGTTTGGCAGCCGGATTGCGCAACAGATAAGCCGGATGAAACATCGGTAGCACAGGCTTGCCCAACGCCTCGACCCAGTTCCCGCGCAATCGGGTTATACCACGTTTTCCCAGAACGGCCTGACAACTGATATTGCCCATCAACACCAGGATATCCGGCGCCGCAAGCGCCACATGTCTTTCCAGGAACGGCTTCAACATGCCGATTTCCTCGGGCTTCGGATCCCGGTTCTGCGGTGGACGCCAAGGCAGCACATTGGTGATATAGACGTCCCGGTCGCGGCTCATATCTGCGGCGGCCAGCATGCGATCCAGCAATTGGCCTGCCCGTCCGACAAATGGACGCCCTTCGCGATCCTCGTCCCGACCGGGCGCCTCTCCGATGATCATCACGCGTGCGCCCGCCCTGCCGTCCGAAAACACCAGGTTTCGCGCGCCTTTCTTGAGCTCACAATGTTCGAAAGCGCCCATTTGCGCGCGTAACGCCTCAAGCGTTTCGGCTTGTGCGGCCATGTCCTTTGCGATCGCGACGGGATCCTCAGCCAAGGCCATAGGGGCGGGAGCCGACTTTGGCTCTGACAACGGCTTTGCATTCGGTTTCGGCGCAGACGCTGCAAGCGTGTAACGATCCACCGGTGCGTCGCCGATGGCCTCGGTTGCGCCGAGTTCAATTTGCCACTCAAGCATGGCGGTCAGGGTATGGCGGTCCAACGTTTGCATCCCCGCTAAGCTAGAACCGCTTCTGTCCAAGGTAAATGGGTCAGACGGCCATCACCCCACCTGCGCCGGCGGGGAACGGGCTTTCGCAGCGATCCGAGCCCTAGCTTGACCTTCTTGGCAGGATCGCCTCTTCGGCTCATAAGGCCGTCCGTCAAGTCTGTCTGCGGCAGACGCCCGAAGATTGGCAGTCTCCGACTTGCTGCCGTTGTGCAGTCTGACTATAAGACGCGCGCAGACTGCGGAGAGGTTCATGTCCTTTGATCACCGTCATCTTTTGGGGATCGAACAACTCAAACCGCATGACATATTGGCAATTCTTGATCTGGCCGACGAGTATGTCAGCCTGAATCGCAGGGCCACCAAGCATTCCGATGCGCTTTCGGGCCTCACTCAGATCAACATGTTCTTTGAGAACTCGACGCGCACGCAGGCTTCGTTCGAGATTGCCGGCAAACGTCTGGGTGCTGACGTCATGAACATGGCGATGCAGGCAAGCTCCATCAAAAAGGGCGAGACCCTGATCGACACGGCGATGACGCTGAATGCGATGCATCCCGATCTGCTGGTGGTCCGGCATCCGCAGTCGGGCGCCGTCGATCTTCTGGCCCAGAAGGTCAATTGCGCGGTGCTGAACGCGGGTGACGGGCGTCACGAACACCCGACCCAAGCGCTTCTCGACGCGTTGACGATACGACGGGCCAAAGGGCGGCTGCATCGCCTGAACATCGCCATTTGCGGGGACATCGCGCATTCCCGGGTGGCGCGCTCGAACATCCTGCTGCTTGGCAAGATGGAAAGCCGCATTCGCTTGATCGGCCCGCCGACATTGATGCCGTCGGGCATCTCCGACTTTGGCGTCGAGGTTTATGACGACATGCGCTCAGGGCTCGAAGATGTCGACGTTGTGATGATGTTGAGACTGCAGAAAGAGCGGATGGATGGCGGCTTTATCCCGTCGGAGCGCGAATATTATCATCGCTTCGGACTGGACGCTGAAAAGCTCAGATGCGCCAAGCCCGATGCCATCGTCATGCATCCCGGACCGATGAACCGCGGCGTTGAAATCGACGGGGAAATCGCGGACGACATCAACCGCTCGGTCATCCAGGAGCAGGTAGAGATGGGCGTGGCCGTCCGCATGGCGGCGATGGATCTGCTGGCGCGCAATCAACGCGCGGACATGGCGCTTGCCCAATGAGCGTTACAATGGTCATCCCCCGGGGCGAACGCGGCATGGTGCATGTCTTTCACGTCGATCGCCCCGACGCTGAGCTTTCAAATCTCGAAGAGGGCCGGATTGGAGGCGCCCTTCTGGGTGTTAACGGGATCGTCGCGGATCAGCTTGAACTCTTTCCCGTTCGCAATCTCGAAGGTTTGGGGTTGTCAGGTTACCTGACCGAAGGCCACGGCATCGCAGACAGCGAAATTGCAGCCGATGCATCACAGCTCGACCTGTTGGAGGGTTATGTGCTTCTTGTGCGTTCGGCGGCCATATCCCCTTCCGGCGGCACGCTCAGCCTCGCCTCCGGGGTGTCGCATATCGCCACCTATCCAGAGGAACGCACTGATTGGAGCGCGGGGCCAATCGAAGCGACAAGTGCCAAACCTCATACCGGGTCGACCAGATCACCGCGTGAGGCGCGCGCCGAAGCGCGCAGGATGGGCGGCACGGTGTTTACGATCTTCATGGTTCTGATCGGACTGGTGCTTCTGGCGGTTCTGCTCATATGACCACAAAAACCTTCAGACCGGATCGTGCCACGTATGTCCGTGCCCATGCCTGGATGGCGGCAATCGGCATGGCGGGGGCGATGGTGGTACTTTGGCTGATCGGCAGCCCTCATATCTGGACCGGGGCCTTGGCGGGGCTTGCAGCGATCGGGCTGCGAGGCTGGTATCTTGCCTCTGAAGAGCTTGCCGCAGAATGGGCAATCGACGGTAATGCCCTGACTGGCCCGGGGGACCAGCGGGTGCCGCTTTCCTCCATTGCGCAGGTGCGGACGATGGGAGGGTATGTGCAGGTAATCACCGAGAGCGGGAGCAAGTATCTCATCAAGTATCAATCGGACCCTGCCGCCACCAAGTCTTCTATCGAAGGGGCCCGACAATGACAGATCCGAAACCCGATCCGAAACTTGCCGGTCGCATCGCGATGATCGTTCTGGTGCTGATGTTTGCGTTCGTCGGCGTCATGATATGGATCGGGGGCTAGTCAAAATGACCGCAACCGATGGTTTGGACCGGCATCTGTCAGAAGAGCGCCGCACGGGTCGATGCCATGCACGCCATGGATCAGCGCTGGAAATAAGGTGGACATGGCTCAACTGATTATCCAAAACGTCCGCCTGATCGACCCCGAAGCGGGAACCGACACCCTTGGCGCCCTTTCGATCACCGACGGATGCATTTCCGCGCGTCATGATATGGCGACCCCGGGGGAGGCAGCTGAACGACTGGTGGACGGCCAGGGCAAATGCCTCGCGCCAGGCATCGTGGATATTGGCGTGAAAGTCTGCGAACCCGGCGAGCGGCACAAGGAATCCTATGGCTCGGCCGGCCTTGCCGCCGCAGCCGGGGGCGTGACCACGATGGTGACACGCCCCGACACCACCCCCAATATCGACAGCCCCGAGACGCTGGAATTCGTCACCCGCCGCGCCAACGAGGCAGCACCTGTGAATGTCGTACCAATGGCGGCCCTGACCAAGGGACGGGCCGGGCGCGAAATGACAGAGATCGGTTTTCTGATGGATGCCGGCGCCGTTGCGTTCACCGATTGTGACAACGTGGTCGCCGACACCAAGGTTTTCTCCCGCGCGCTCAGCTATGCCAGCAGTCTTGGCGCCTTGGTCATGGCCCACCCGCAGGAGCCCGGCCTGTCCGCAGGCGCCGCTGCCACCTCCGGAAAGTTCGCGTCGCTTCGGGGGCTTCCCTCTGTCTCTGCCATGGCGGAACGGATGGCACTGGATCGGGACATCGCATTGGTCGAGATGACCGGAGCGCGATACCATGCGGATCAGATCACAACCGCGCGGGCCCTACCCGCCCTGGAACGGGCCAAGTCGAACGGGCTGGATATCACCGCTGGCGTATCAATTCATCACCTGACCCTGAACGAACTGGATGTCGCCGACTACAGGACATTCTTCAAAGTCAAACCACCACTCCGCTCCGAAGAAGATCGCGTCGCCGTGGTGGAGGCCGTGCGCAACGGACTGATCGACGTGATCTCGTCGATGCACACGCCGCAGGACGAAGAATCCAAACGTCTGCCCTTTGAGGAGGCCGCGAGCGGCGCTGTCGCGCTGGAAACGCTGCTGCCCGCCGCCATGCGGCTTTACCATGCCGGACATCTGGATCTGCCCACTCTGTTCCGCGCGATGTCGCTGAACCCTGCCCGTCGATTGGGCTTGCCTGGCGGGCGCCTTTCCGTAGGGGCTCCGGCCGACCTTGTACTCTTCGATCCCGACACGCCATTCGTCATGGACCGCTTCAAGTTGCATTCGAAATCCAAGAACACGCCATTCGACGGCCAGCGGATGCAGGGGCGCGTGCTGGCCACCTATGTTGCGGGCCATGCCGTCTATAAGAGGTCCGACTGATGCCATCCTTTGAAAGCGCCCTTTCGGTCCTCCTGCTATGGGCCGGCCTCGGCTACCTCTTCGGTTCGATCCCTTTCGGCATCCTGCTGTCCCGCATCTTTGGCCTCGGCGATCTGCGCAACATTGGCTCGGGCAATATCGGAGCGACAAATGTCCTGCGCACCGGAAACAAGCTGGCCGCTGCGCTCACGCTCGTATTCGATGCGGCGAAGGGCGCTGCCGTCCTCCTTCTCGCCCGCTCATTTGCCGCCGAAGATGCTGTGCAAATCGCTGCTTTCGCGGCGTTTGTCGGGCATTGCTATCCTGTCTGGCTGGGCTTCAAGGGCGGCAAAGGCGTTGCGACATTTCTGGGGATCATGCTGGCCCTGGCCTGGCCTGTCGGCCTGGCCTGTTGTGCAACCTGGATCGTCGGCGCCGCGTTGACGCGCATGTCGTCCATGAGCGCGATCCTCGCGGCATCCTTCTCTTCGATCTGGCTGGTTCTGCTGGGCTATGGCACGGCGTTGATCCTGACGATCATTCTGACGATCCTCGTCTTTTGGCGGCATAGCGCCAATATCGCCCGCATTCGCGCAGGGACCGAGCCAAAGATCGGGCAAAAGGGCTAAATCACCAATATCGCTCAGCACACCATATCGGAGGCCGCCATGACCGATTTCCTCTTTCCAGAGCTTGAAACGGATGCGGCCGCGATCGACGCGTTCGTCACCCGGCAGAATGCGCGCACGGCCTCGGCCTTCATGACGGAGGCTTTTGAAGCCGACGCAAGGCTGGCACAGGACATTCTGCAACGCCGCGACAGCCTCACGGCGGTTTTGCGCAGGGGCGCATGGCTCTACACCTTCCGCCAGACCAAAAAGAACCCCAGAGGGCTTTGGATGCGGCGCCCCGCAGATCAGCCGCCAGACCCGGAGGCTGAGTGGGAAAAGGTCTTTGATCTTGACGCCTTCTGCGAGCAGTCAGGGGAAACATGGCAATGGTTCGGTGCCGTCACGGCGCCGTTTGACCCAGATAAAGTAATGTTTCGTCTGGGATATCAGGGATCCGACCAATGCCGTCATATCGAGTTTGATGCACGCACCAAAAAAATCGTCCCAGACGGGTTCGACCTGCCCGCCGAACGGTCAAGCGTCGATTGGCTGGATCCCGATACACTGCTTTGGTCCACCTCCACGGAAAACGACGCCCAGACCTCTTCGGGCTGGCCGGGTGAGGTGCGGCTTTTGAAACGCGGGACGCCACTCGCCGAAGCTCCGGTCGTCTTCGCGGCCGAACCCGGAGACGTGTTGGTTTCGGGATATCGAACCGAAACACCGGACGGAATGCCGCTGCAAAGCTTTATGCGGGTGTTGGAGATCGGAAAGCAGCAAGTGACGATCCTGCGCCGCGATGGCGCGGTCACCCGCCTTCCCAGCCCGCCCGATACCACGGTTCAGCACAACGCCACTCACTTTGCCTATGTCGCGAAATCAAAGGGCGGGCCTGCCGGCGCCTTGATGCTGGGTCAGATCGGCGCGGATCTACCGGTCCGCTGCGTCATGAGGCCGCCCGAAGGCGGGCGCATTGAAGCGGCAAGCGTTCTCTTCCTCAAACACTGGCTGCTCTGGCTCAGCTATGATCAGCTCACGCCTACGCTCTACTGCCTCGACCTCAACGATCCCGGAGCGCAGCCACATCAGATTGCCCTGCCGGAAGAGGCCGAAACGATCTGGGTCAGCCCCCACGATGCGCATATCGATGGCGGGGATGAAACGTTGCAATTGTCGCTACGGGGCTTTCTGTTGTCGCCCCGCATTTATCTCTTCGACCTGAACGCCGGGCCGGACCGGGTTAGTTGGAGATTGCTTTGGCAAGAGCCTGAAGTCTTTGATGCCAGCGGCATGACAGTGCAGCTTTTGCATGCGACCTCCGATGACGGAACGCAGGTGCCCTATCATCTGGTCCTGCCCAATGACCACGCGGTCCAGGCAGGGGGCTTGCCCGTGCTTCTTTATGGCTATGGCGGCTTTGGCATGTCGCTGCATCCCTGGTATGACAAGATCTGCGGGACGTTGTGGCTGTCGCGGGGCGGCGCTTACGTCCAGGCGCATATCCGAGGTGGCGCAGAGCTTGGGCCGGACTGGCACGAGACCGCGAAACGCGAAAACCGTCCGCGCGCCTTCGAAGACTTCGCCGCGATTGCATCGGATCTTGTCAAACGCGGCTTTAGCAGGCCGGACAAGATCGCCTGTCACGGGGCGAGCAACGGGGGACTCCTCTGCGGGGTTATGCTGACCCGTTATCCTGACAGGTTCGGAGCGGTCTGGGCCAAGGTTGGCGTGCATGACATGCTGCGCTTTCACAAATTTCCCGCTGGACGTGCCTGGATCGACGAATACGGCGATCCAGAGCGGGAACCGGACCGGACGTGGCTCAGCGCCTATTCACCGCTGCATCAGGCGCGCCCGGTGGCGGAGGTGACCTATCCGCACGCACTGATCGACACGAGCAGCTTTGACGACCGGGTGGATCCGTCCCATTCCCGTCGTTTCGCCGCGCAGCTCCAGGCCCTGGGGCATGACAGCTTTTATCAGGAGCATCGCGACGGAGGTCACGGCGGCGGAGGCGCAAGCCACGCCCGTGCGCGCGAGGCAGCCTTGGGTTACATGTTTCTCAGAACGGCATTGGGGCTTGAAGACTGAAGCCGTCCACCGCCTGCGGGCCTGGCCATCGGGTACGTCCGAAGGGCAGGCGCGAGGTCGGCGCTATCATGTGTCGAAATCCGTGTTCGCGCGTGGCAAGTCCATCAAACTCGTCGCTCATGAGATCGGCGGCACGGACTACATCAGTCTAAACCTCTATGACCTTAGCGCCGGGCCGCGGCTCTTCCCTTGCGAGATGCCGATGGAAAAGGTCTTGGCCTTTCTGACCGATCTCGAAAAGGCTTGATCTTCTTTCAAATCCTGTTATTTCTGAATTAACAGAAATTTCTGATGGGATTGAATATGCAACTGACACCCGCCATGCAGAACTTCATCCTTCATTGGGGAGAGATGGGCAGCAAGTGGGGTGTAAACCGCTCGGTCGCTCAGATCCACGCGCTGTTGCACATCGCACCCGACCCGATGACAGCAGAAGACATCAGCGAGACGCTCTCGCTGGCGCGCTCAAACGTTTCGACGGCGTTAAAGGAATTGCAGGGCTGGAACCTCGTCAAAGCATCACGTCAGCTGGGCGACAGACGGGATCACTTCACATCGGTCCGCGACATGTTCGATCTGGTCAACACCGTCGTCGAAGGACGCCGGGAGCGTGAATTTGCACCCACCCTCGCCGCCTTGGACGATGTCGCCGACGCAGCCCGGTCCGATGCGACACCCAAGGCGATCCGGGAACGGATGGAAGAGACCCGCGAGGTCATGCGCCTCTTCGACGACTGGTATCGCGACGTGGCCCAACTGCCTCGCCCGGTTCAGCTTGCCATGCTGAAACTGGGCGCCCGCATCGCGCGCTTCCTGCCAAAGGGACGCGACAGCTAAAAAATTTGCCCTGGAGTTTCAGTCATGACAGAAATAACTGCAAGTAACAGATTTCAGGTAGTCGATCCGATCGCCTTCTTTCTCGCTCTGGTCGGCGCGCCGCTTGTGGTCGCTGTGCTGGGATTCTGGATCATGCTGATCCCGGTCGTCGGCATCGTTCTTGGCGGCCCCTACTACCTGATCCTCGGCACACCGATCCTGCTGGCCTATCTGCTGCTCTACGAGCCGAAGCCCTGGATCGCGGCGCTGCTGGCAACCGTCGCGGTACTGCTGCTCTTGGGGGGCGCGCATCTGCTACAGGCCCGTTTGCCCACCGACCTGCTGAGAGAGCCTATGTATCTCTATTTCGGCCCGCCCTGCGGTGCCGCCTGGGGCGCCGCCTTTGTCTGGCTCTATCGCTGGATCAGGCAGGACATCTTCAAACCCGATCCTTGAAACAGAAAGGAAGATCAATGCTTTACTATGCACTCGCCTACTCCGCCCTTGCCCTCGCTACTCTGGGTGTAATGGGGCACATGATCCTGAGGATCGGCAGCCTTTTGGGCAATTGCCCCAAAAGCATGGCCGGCGCGCGTGCCACGGCCCTCAGTATCACGACCGGATTTATCGCGATCGGCGGCGGGGGCGTCCTGCTGATCGGTGCGCTGATCCCGCTCTTCGCGGACTATCCGATCATGGGTTTTCTCTTCACGCTCGGCCTGGCCGCGATGTGTCTTGGGATGGGGTTCGCCCAGGCCACCATCATCATGCGCAACACCGTGATGGCCACCCAGAACAAGGCCGCACCCCCAGCTGCAGCCTGAGACCTAACCCTGGCCGCGCCCGTCCGGGCGCGGTCGCGTTCTAATAGCTGTACTCTTCGTAGATCCGGGTGAGATCGCCGTTCCAGTCACCGTGGTAGTGATCAAGCAACTCATCCGCCGCGACCTTGCCGCTTTCGATACTCTCTTTAAGTGCGTTCAGGAAATGCGTCTCATCCGGCACCATGCCCCCCGCGCCGGGACGCGCGCGCGCTTTCAGCCCGGCCTCTGCAAGACCCACCACGATCCCCGCAAGCGTGTGCATGTCGAGGATCCCGACCTGGGCTTGCAGGCCCTGCTCGCTTGCGGCAATGCGCAACGCCTCGCGTGTTTCGGCATCCCAGTCCTTAACCAGATCCCAGGCCGCGTCCAAAGCGCTTTGGTCATACATCAACCCCACCCAGAAGGCCGGCAGTGCGCAAAGCCGGCGCCAAGGCCCGCCATCCGCACCCCGCATCTCGATGAATTTCTTGACCCTGGCTTCGGGGAAAATCGTGGTCAGATGATCCGCCCAATCGCTCAGGGTCGGCGTCTCACCCGGCAGGGCCGGCAACTCGCCCTTCAGAAAATCGCGAAACGACTGACCCAGCGCGTCATGATAAACGCCGTCGCGATAGACAAAGTACATCGGGACGTCGAGCGCATATTCCGCCCAGGCCTCAAAGCCAAAGCTATCGTCGAAGACGAAAGGCAGCATGCCCGTGCGGCTTGCATCCAGATCGCGCCAGACCCGGCTGCGCCATGTCTTGTGCCCGTTGGGCTTGCCTTCGAAAAACGGGGAATTGGCAAAAAGCGCAACCGCGACGGGCTGGAGGGCCAGCGCCACGCGCATCTTCTTGACCATGTCGGTCTCGGAGCTGAAATCGAGGTTCACCTGAACCGTGCAGGTACGCCGCATCATCGTGCGACCCATGGTGCCAACCTTCTGCATGTAGGCATCCATCAACTTGTACCGGCCCTTGGGCATCATCGGCATCTGCTCATGGGTCCAGATCGGCGCAGCACCCAGCCCGATAAAGCCGACCCCGATCTTGTCGGAAATGTCACGGACATCGGCCAGATGGGAGTTCACTTCGTCACAGGTCTCATGGATGGTCTCAAGCGGCGCTCCGGACAATTCCAACTGCCCCCCCGGCTCAAGACTGATATTGGCGCCGCCCTTCTCCAGCCCGATCAGCTTGCCGCCTTCGGTCAAAGGGGCCCAACCGTGGCCGTCGCGCAAACCCTTAAGCACGGCCAGAATGGAACGCTCGCCGTCATAGGGAAGCGGTTGCAGCGTGTCGCGGCAATAGCCGAATTTCTCGTGCTCCGTGCCGATACGCCAGTCTTCCCGCGGCTTGCAGCCGGATTCGAGATATTCAGCCAATTGGGCGTGCCGTTCGATCGGTCCGCCACCGGATTGAGGAATTGACATGGGGCCACGCTCCGATCTGTCCGCACATTCTGACGGCAACACCTGAGCCGAAAGGCGCGGGGTGTCAATGCAGCCGAAGACCTGCGGGACGTGACGGTGTGCGCTCCCAGATGACCACCGGATGGGGCGAGGCAGAGTGCATTTCGCTCAGCATCTGGCTGGTTTTGAGCCCCGGCAGCGTACTGAAGACGTCAAAAAGCGCATCGGCACCGGCGGCTGTCACCGGAATGTGAAGGGGGGGCTGCCCCGGTCGCTCCAGCACCCAATGGGCTGGCATCTGTGTCGGATCAAGCGCAAGGCGCTCGATTTCGGCGGTTGCGACAATTCCTCCCGTCAGCGGGCCGAAATACGAGATCTGGCCTTCATCCACCTGAACCACGCCCGGACCGCCGCCTTGCCCGCGAAACCGCGCGCGCTGCACGCCGATCACGATCAGGCCGGCCGAGATGGCAATCAGAACCAGACCCAGCCAGAAAAGAATGCCGTTCGACAGCGCCCAGTAAAGCCCAAGCGCCATCAATGCGAGGCCTGCAACCACCTCGCGCCAACGCAAAAGCGCGTCTTGCAGTTCGGGCCGAATGAAACTCATCGCCAGTCTCCGTGCGCCTGCTGCCAAAGCGTGAGCGCGGCAACCGCGGCTGTGTCCGCACGCAGCACCCTTGGGCCAAGGCTGACGACATCAACATAGGGCTGGCCCGTCAGGCGTGTGCGCTCCCGCTCCGAAAAACCCCCTTCCGGTCCAATCAAAACCGCCCCCGAAGCGACGACGCCCGCCAGGGCGGAGGAGCGGCCCACCTCGACCTCGTCGCAAAAACAAAGCCGCCGCGCCGCATCCCAGCCATCCAGAACCGTATCGAGCCTCTGCAAATCCGCCACCTGCGGCACAAAGGTTCCTCCGCATTGCTCCGCCGCTTCCACCGCGTGGGCCTGCAAACGGTCCCTGCGGATGCGCTCGGAATTGGTGAAGTCTGTCTGCACCGGCAAGATCCGCGCCACCCCCATTTCGGCCGCCTTCTCCACGATGAAATCCGTCCGTGCCTTCTTGATCGGCGCGAACAGCAGCCAGAGATCCGGGGGCGTCTGCAAAGACTTGGTTTGTTCTACCGCCCGCAACACGCCTCCGCGCTTTCCAGCTTCGGCCACCTCAGCGCGCCATTCGCCGTCCCGCCCGTTGAACAGACACACCTGCGCGCCCGGCCCAAGCCTCATGACGCCGAACAGGTAATGCGCCTGGTCCCGCGTCAATTCAACCGTTTGCCCCTTGCCCAGCGGGTGCTCTACATACAGCCTGACCTTCGCGCTCATGGAGCTCTACATATGCAACCCGACGCGCCAACGCCAGACGGACAGGTCGCTGATGCCGTCGCCGACAATTGGGTCGACCGCTGGGCGCCTTCGGCCACGCGCCCCTATCTGCGTCTCAGCCGGGCCGACCGGCCCATCGGCACCTGGCTGCTCCTCTTACCCTGCTGGTGGGGGCTGAGCCTGTCGATCCTGCATTCCGGCACCCCGCGCCTCTCCGATCTCTGGATCGCAATCGGCTGCGCCCTCGGGGCCTGGCTGATGCGCGGTGCCGGCTGCACTTGGAACGACATCACCGACCGCGACTTCGACGGGCAGGTGGCCCGCACCCGCTCGCGCCCGATTCCGTCGGGTCAGGTCAGTGTCCGGGCGGCGGTGATCTGGATGTGTGCGCAGGCCTTGATTGCCTTCGCGATCCTGTTGACCTTCAACACGACCGCGATCCTTCTGGGGCTTCTGTCGCTTTTGCCCGTCGCCATCTATCCTTTCGCCAAACGCTTCACTTGGTGGCCTCAGGTGTTCTTGGGCGTCGCTTTCAATTGGGGCGCCCTTCTGGCCTGGGCTGCGCATTCCGGCAGCCTGCACCCGGTCGCGCTGCTCCTCTATCTCGCCGGCATTGCCTGGACCCTCTTTTACGACACCATCTATGCGCATCAGGACACCGAGGACGATGCCCTGATCGGGATAAAATCGACCGCTCGGCTCTTCGGCAGCCAATCACCCGCCTGGCTGCGCCGGTTTCTGGTGGCCACCGTCAGCCTGATGGGGCTTTCGGTGATCTCCGCCGTTCTGCCCTCTCAAACCATCCTGTCCCTCGTAATCGCGCTCGTGGGACCCTGGGCCATGGGCTGGCACATGACCTGGCAATTGCGCCGTCTGGACCTGGAAGATCCCGACATCCTCGTGCAGGTTTTCCGCTCAAATCGTGACGCAGGGTTGATTCCGCTTGTGTTCTTCGGGGCTGCCCTT
The DNA here is from genome assembly GCF_004216475.1 of Thalassococcus sp. S3. Taxonomy (GTDB): domain Bacteria; phylum Pseudomonadota; class Alphaproteobacteria; order Rhodobacterales; family Rhodobacteraceae. The sequence continues at coordinate 4,145,967 of NZ_CP022303.1, forward strand.
TTCATCGGATTGCAGTAAAAAGTGGCAGAGCGTATCAACGCTCAAACCGATGGAAGCAAAGACCACTCGCTTATGCGCCTATCAATCCTCGCCATTATGGCCGCCGCCTTCGGAGTTGCCGCCATTCTGAGCCTCGTGGCCGCCAGTTTCGCGGTCACCGTCATCGAAGAGAACACCGAGATCAGCGTCCGTCAGACGCTGGACGAACGTGGTTTTGGCTGGGCCGAAGTGCAAAGCGACGGCTTGCGCCTGCTGCTGAGCGGCACGGCTCCGACCGAAGCGCTGCGGTTCCAAGCGATCAGTGCAACGGGCGCTGTGATCGACGCGGCCCGCGTCATCGACGAGATGGAGGTTCAGGCCACGGCAGCCCTCACGGCGCCCCGGTTCTCTGTCGAAATTCTGCGCAACGAAAGCGGCGTTTCGATCATCGGCCTTGTTCCCGCGGCGACAGACCGCGCCGCGATGGTTGCCGAACTTGAAGACATCGCTGACGGCGAAAGCATCACTGACCTGTTGGAAACGGCCGACTATCCGGCACCGCGTGGCTGGGATGACGCCCTTGGGTTTTCCATGACGACACTTGCCCGTCTGCCCCGTTCGAAAGTCTCGGTCGATGCCGGACGCGTGATCGTCACGGCCATTGCTGACAGCGCCGCCGAAAAGCAGGTGTTGGAGACCGAATTGCAACGATCCGCGCCTCCCGGTCTGCGTTTGTCCCTGAACATTGCCGCACCACGCCCCGTGATCACGCCGTTCACACTGCGCTTTATCTCCGATGACAACGGCGCGCGCTTTGATGCCTGCTCAGCGCAGGATCAGGCCGCGCGCAACCGCATCCTCGCAGCCGCGCGAACCGCCGGTGCGTCAGAACGGGAAAACTGCGTCATCGGCATGGGCGTACCTTCGCCAAACTGGGATGAAGCCGCTGAAATGGCGATAGCAGCAGTGCAGGAGCTTGGCGGCGGCGCCGTCACCTTTGCCAATGCCGATGTCACGCTTGTCGCGCTGCAAGGGACGAACCAATCCGTCTTCGACCGGGTCGTCGGCGAGCTTGAAACACGTCTGCCCGAAGTCTTCGCCTTGCATGCGGTGTTGCCCGAACCGGAAACGGGACCGGATGCAGGCCCTGCGGAATTCGTGGCCACCCTAAGCCCGGAGGGCCTTGTGCAACTGCGCGGTCGGGTGAGCGATGCCAATCTCAGGGAGGTTGCCAACAGCTTTGCCCAGGCGAGCTTTGGGTCGGACAGCGTCTATGTCGCGGCCCGTGTGGCGCAAGATCTGCCGGCAGACTGGCCTGTGAGGGTCCTTGCCGGTCTCGAAGCGCTGTCGATGCTGGTCAGTGGCGCAGTGACCGTCACAGCAGAAGAGGTTGCCGTCCAGGGGATCACCGAACAGCAAGATGCGAAGGCGCGTATGTCGGGCTTCCTGTCCGAAAAGCTGGGAGAGGCGGAGAGGTACACTATTGACGTGGTCTACCGCGAGCCGCCCCCGCCCGCCGATCAGCCGATGGACCCCGATCAGTGTGAGCGCACGCTTGCGGATATCCTGTCCCGAGGAAAAATCACCTTCGAGCCGGGATCGGCGACGATTGCGGCCGGGGCCGCCGGAAAGCTTGACGAGATCGCAGAGACGTTACAGCGCTGCGGATCCCTGCGCCTGGAAATTCAGGGCCATACCGACAGCCAGGGCCGCGAGGTCATGAACCAGGAGTTGAGCCAGGCGCGGGCGCAGGCCGTTCTGACCGAACTGCGCGGGCGCCGGGTGCCCACCGGCAGCTTTGTCGCGAAGGGCTACGGCGAAGCCCGCCCGATCCAAGACAACAGCACCGAAGCAGGCCGTGAAGCCAACCGCCGGATCGAGTTTCGCCTGATCCGACCGACCCCAACCGCGCCGGAGGTTGAAAGTACGCTGGACAGTGTCGCCCAAGATCTCGATACAGAGGCGCAAGCCGAAGAAGCCGCGCCGGCTGACGGGGAGGAGGGCGCCAATGAGTAGAACCGAGTTCATCATATGGACGGCAGTGATCCTGTTTGTGGCCTTCTGCCTGGGCTGGTTCGCGAATTGGTTGGTCCACCGTTTCACCCGGGTCTCGGCCGCAGATGTCGGAGAACTGGACCGGATGAGCCAGGAGCTGCACGAGGCCGAAGAAACACGCGATCAGGCCATCACGTACCTGCAACAGCGAGAAGCCGAGTTGACCAACCAGCTTAGCCAGACAGAGGCAGAACTGCGCGCCGCGATGGATGGCCTGCGTGACGCGCGCCAAGAAGCCGAGGAATTGCGTGCCTATGTGGAGCGGGCCAACGCGTCGTGACCGTTACCAACGTGTCAGCGCCGCTTCGTCCTCTTCCTTCGCAGCGACCCAATCCGCACCGTCCGAGGTCAGCTCTTTTTTCCAGAACGGCGCACGGGATTTGAGATAGTCCATCAGGTATTCCGCAGCCTCAAACGCGTCTTTTCGGTGCGGCGCTGCCGTGGCCACCATCATGATCAAGGCCCCGGGGGCAAGACGTCCGTAGCGGTGGATGACCAGAACGTCGCCCAGGGACCAGCGCGTCCGGGCCTCCTCCGCGATCTTGGTGATCGCGGCTTCCGTCATGCCCGGATAATGCTCGATCTCCATCGCGTCGAGATCGCCCGCCGCAAGGTCCCGGACCACACCGGTGAAGGTGACAATGGCACCCATATCACTGTGGCCCGCAGCAAAGCTGTTGGCTTCAGCGCCCAGATCGAACGGCTCTTCCTGCACGCAGATGCGCATGCGGTTCACCCTCCCGTCATCGGCGGGAAAAAGGCGACTTCACTGGCCCCGGCAAGCGGAGCATCGAAATCCGTCAGCTCCTGGTCCACCGCAACACGGAGGGAGGCAAGATCCGAGAACGCGACCGCATATCGTTCCTCGCGCGCGCGCAGCTCCTCAACGAGATCCGCGACCGTGGCAGCATCGCTTTCAACCCGTTCCTTGGGCACGCCGATCCGCTCGCGGACCCAGGCAAAATAGAGCACATCCATCAGCGACCCTCCCTCAACAACGGCAATGCCTTGCGAAAGTAGTCGGCTCCGGTCAGAAGCGTCAACGCGGCGGCAAGCCACAGAAGCGTCAGACCGATCAGACCCGACCATTCCATTCCCGCCATCTTCCAGCGCAGTCCCTGCAGATCCTCCACACGACCCGCAAAGATGTCGTCCAGCAAGGCCTGGTCCATACCCCACGCCGCCATGCCCAGGTAGTGCTCGAACACCCCTTGCGCGAACAGGACCGCGATCGCGACCATCTGCGCGGTTGTTTTCCACTTGGCCAGTTTGGTCACCTTCAGCGTGCCTGCCGTATCCCCCAGAAACTCGCGCAGGCCAGAAACAAAGACCTCTCTGAACAAGATCACGGTTGCCGGCAAAACCAGCCACGGAGACATCGAAGAATACCCCACGATCACCATCAGCGCGATCACAACCATGGCCTTGTCGGCGATGGGATCGAGCATCGCGCCCATGCGCGTCTCTTGTTTCCAGGCCCGTGCGAGATAGCCGTCGAACCAATCCGTCGCTGCCGCCACCACAAAGAGAAGCAGCGCGAGCCAATCTGCATAGGGTCTTGTAAAATAGAGGAACATCACCGCGATGCCTGGCGCGGCGAGCAAGCGCAGGGCTGTCAGGATGTTGGGAATATTCCACGTCATGGCGCAGTCTTAGCCTGCCGGGCCTGCGGGGGAAAGAGCCTCCGGGATGCGTGGAGCTGCGAACTTGCAAAGGCGTCAGCCACGTTCGTGGAAGAAGTCGTAGATCTTTTCAGCCAATCCTTCCGACACACCATCAACGGCCTTCAGATCCGCCAGATTTGCGCGGCTGACGGCCTTGGCACTTCCGAAATGCGCCAAAAGCGCCCGCTTGCGTGCGGCGCCGACGCCGGGGATATCATCAAGAGGTGTGGCGCCCACCGCCTTGGCCCGCTTGGCCCGGTGCGTTCCGATCGCAAAGCGATGTGCCTCGTCCCGGAGCCGCTGCACGAAGTAGAGCACCGGATCGTTGTGCCGCAGCGCGAATGGACGCTGCCCGGAGCGGTGGAATTCCTCCTTGCCGGCATCGCGGTCAACGCCCTTGGCCACGCCCACCATCGGGATATCCTCAACGCCGTGCTCTGCCATGATCTCGGCCACCGCCGAAACCTGACCTGCTCCGCCGTCGATCAAAAGAAGGTCCGGCCAATGCCCCTTGGACCGCTCCGGATCTTCCTTCAAGAGACGCTTGAATCGGCGGGTCAGCACCTCCTTCATCATTCCGAAATCGTCACCCGGTGTCAGTTCGTCGCCGCGGATATTGAACTTTCGGTACTGGTTCTTCATGAACCCGTCTGGTCCGGCCACGATCATGCCACCGACAGCGTTGGTGCCTTGTATGTGACTGTTGTCATACACTTCGATGCGTTGCGGCGGGCCATCCAGCTCAAAAGCCTCCGCCAGCCCGCGCAACAGCTTGGCCTGCGTCGCCGTCTCGGCCATTTTGCGGGCAAGGCTTTCGCGCGCATTGCGGGCCGCGCCCTCGATCAGCTCTGCCTTCTCTCCGCGCTGTGGAACCAGTATTTCGACCTTTCGGCCCAGCTTCTGGGTCAGCGCGTCTTGCATCAAATCGATGTTTTCGATCGGATAGGATAAAAGCACCTGACGCGGCGGTTCCTTCGTGTCGTAGAACTGACCCAGAAACGCCTCAAGCACTTCTGCCGCGTCGATATCCACGCCGGCACGTGGATAGAAATCGCGGTTGCCCCAGTTCTGGTTGGCCCGGATGAAAAACACTTGTACGCAGGCCTGTCCACTTTCCAGATGAAGCGCGATCACATCGGCTTCGGTAACGCCGCGCGGGTTGATCCCCTGGGCGGTCTGAACCTGGGTCAATGCGCGGATCCTGTCGCGCAAGGCCGCTGCACGTTCGAACTCCATCGCTTCCGATGCCGCCGCCATCTGCACCGCGAGGTTCTCCTGCACCTTGGTCGATCTGCCCGACAGGAAGCGTTCGGCGTCGGACACGCTTTCCGCGTAATCCTCTTCCGAAATGTAGCCAACGCAGGGCGCCGAACAGCGCTTGATCTGATAGAGCAGGCACGGACGTGTTCGGCTTTCAAACATCGAATCCGAGCAATTGCGCAGTAGGAAGACTTTCTGCAGTTGGTTCAATGTCCGGTTCACCGCTCCGGCGCTTGCAAAGGGGCCGAAATAGGTCCCCTTCTCTTTCTTGGCCCCGCGATGTTTCTTGATCTGGGGAAAGCCATGATCCTTGGCCACAAGGATATTCGGAAAGCTTTTGTCGTCCCGCAGAAGCACATTGTACTTTGGCTTGAGCTGCTTGATCAGGTTTTGCTCCAGAAGCAGCGCCTCGGTCTCGGTGCGCGTTGTCAGGAACATCATCGCGGCGGTGTCCCGGATCATGCGGGCAATGCGCGGGCTATGACCCGCCGGACGGGCATAGTTCGAAACCCGCGCCTTGAGATTGCGCGCCTTGCCGACATAAAGCACGCGGCTTTCCGCATCGAGCATGCGGTACACGCCCGGAGAGCTATCGAGCGTCTTCAGATAGCCTTGAATACAATCATGCCCGGTAGGACGCGTGCCGTGCTGTTCCAACTCCGATCCCGTCATAAAGAAGAGATATGATTCTCGCGCGGGGCCTGCAATCTTATTGGCGCGCCATCAAGGGCTAAGCTGTCCACGGATTGTGTGGATAAGTCTGCAGATATCTTTGGGGCACCCCGGTTTTCTTGTTGTTTCTTGGTGCCTTCGCTCGCTTGCCTGTTTTTTGAGCACATATCTAAAGCACTGAAAAGGAACGTTATTTTTTCGGCCTTAGTACAAACAACTGAAAACAAAGGCAATTTTGTAACGCTTTGGTAACACTGTTTAACGGGGTGCAAAACTTGACGCACCGGCAACTATTCAACCCCCAAAACATCCGGCGTTTGCCAGGCCAGATGCTGGCCGCCATCCACGCACAAAAGCTGTCCCGTCACCGCCGGCGAATCCAGAAAATAGCCGAGTGCCGCGTTGATATCTGCCGGATCGGCGCCCCGTTCGAGAAGGGTGCTGGCTCTCTGGTCCGAAAAATGCTGAAGGCTTTGGCGCGACCCCTGCAATGTCGGACCGGGGCCGATCGCGTTCACACGAATGGCCGGTGCAAGGGCCTGGGCCGTGGTTTGCGTCATGGCCCACAAGCCCATCTTGGCCAGCGTATAGGTCATGAACTCAGGCGTCAGCTTGCGCACCCGCTGATCGATCATGTTCACGATCAGACCCGAGGCGCGCGGCTCTCCGTTCTTGTCGGTCTGTGCCGGCAGATCCTGGGCCGCCATGGCCTGGGTCAGCAGGAACGGCGCCCTCAGATTGCTTCCGAAATGTCTGTCCCATGAGGTCCGCGTCGCGGTCCGGATGGTGTCGTGTTCGAAAATCGAGGCATTGTTGACCAGACAGGTTATCGGCCCGCCCAACCCGTCGGTCGCGGCGGCGAACAAAGCTTCGGTCTCATCATCGTTCAGCAGGTCTGCAGGAAGGGCCACGGCCCGGCGGCCCATCGCTTCGATCTCTGACGCGACGGCCTGCGCCGCCTCGGCCGACTGTGAATAATGGACCGCGACGTCAAAGCCGCGCTTTGCCAGATAGAGCGCCATCGACCTGCCCAGCCGTTTGCCTGCGCCGGTGACAAGTGCCTGTGTCATGGGCGTTTTCCTTCGTGTTGCCGCCTAGGTCAGTACAGCGGCAACATAGACCGCATAAAGCACGGTCAAGATCACACCCCAGGTTCGCGTGATATCGTATCTAAGGAAAACGAACGGAAACATCAGAACCGACGCCCCAAGCATCACCCAGAGATCAAACCGAATGAAGGACGGATCGACAGGGATCGGACCGAAGAATGTGGCAATCCCGATGATCGCCAGCAGGTTGAACATGTTCGAGCCGATGACATTGCCCAATGCCACATCGGCCTGCCGACGCAGCGCCGCCATCACGGTAGTCGCAAGTTCGGGGAGTGACGTTCCAACAGCGACAAGCGTAAGGCCGATTACCGTGTCGCTGACGCCGTACATCTTGGCAATGATGGACGCGTTGTCCACCAGCAGATCGGCACCCAAGGGCAGCCCGACCAACCCTAGCAGAAGATAGACACCGATCCGCCAATAAGGCATGTCCGGATCCGCGCCCTCGACGTCTTCCAGATCGTCCGGCTGATCCGCGTTGCGATGTCTGCGCGCTTCGCGAAAGGCATCGAAAAGCACAAATGCCAGCGCCAACAGCAAGATCGCACCGGTCGTCCGATTAAAGGTGCCCGAGAATGCAAGCGCGATGAACAGAACCGATGCCACGAGCATGAAGACATAGGTTTTGCGGCTGTCACATTCGCTTGTGTGCAATGTGGCCATCAAGGCGGGAATGCCCATCACCAGCAGGATATTGGCTGTGTTCGAGCCCACGACATTGCCAAGCGCGATGCCGGGCGCGTTGTCGTAGATTGCGCTGATGGCAATCAAAAGCTCAGGGGCGGACGTGCCGAATGCGACGATGGTCAAGCTGACGATGAGCGCCGGAACACCCAACCGCAAACTGAGGTTGACCGCCCCGCGCACCAGCGCGTCGCCTGCCAGAAGCAAGATGACCAGGCCGAGACCGGACAAGAGCCATGGGAGCATTCAGCCTGCCCCCTGCCCGCAGGCACAGGGCCCCTTGCCGATCCGGTAACGACCACATTTGCGGCATTTGGCCGACGAGAGGCGTCCTTTACCAGGCACCCGCAGCTTGCCGAACATGGCCAGCACGGCCATGAAGACCAGAAAAAGGATGACGATCTTTGAAATCACGTCAGAGGCCAAAACGCGCGAAAGCCGCGCGCTCCTCAATCCCGGCCACGGTACTTTCGATCATCTGCGCCCCGAAGCGCTGCCAGAACGGACGCCGCAACCCATAGCGGCGAAACTTCACGTTGTCCCCGAAACGGCGTTTCATCATCGGCACCAGGTGGCCGACACCGTCGATCAGCCCAAGATCCTGGGCTTTGGCCGCCAGCCAGATCTCGCCGGTGAAGAGGTCTTTTTCATCATCGAGTTTACCGCCACGCCGCGCTTTGACATGAGCGATGAAGTTCTGATGGATGTCGTCCAGAAGAACCTTCAGCCGCGCGACATCCTCTTCATTTTCCGGCCGAAAGGGGTCCAGCATGGATTTCGACTTGCCGGCAGTATAGACGCGGCGTTCGACGCCCTGCCGCGCAAGAAAGACATGCGCGCCAAACCCGGACGAGATCACCCCGATGGATCCCAGAACAGAGCTTTCGTCGGCATAGATCTCATCGGCAGAGGCCGCGAGCCAGTATCCACCCGACGCCGCCACATCCTCGACAAAGGCGACGACAGGGACATCCAGTTCATCGCGCAAACGGCGGATGCGGCTGCCGATCAGGGACGACTGCACCGGGGAGCCGCCGGGAGAGTTGATCTCCAGCGCAACGGCGTCGGGCTTACCCCGGCGAAAGGCGCGCTCCAGGATCGGCGCAAGAGCCTTGTCGGACAGACCTGCCCGTTCGGAGAGACCGATCGCGCCTGCGAGGCGGACCACGGCCACGGTCGGGTCGGATTTCACAAAGGGCAGCCAGCGTTTCATGCAGGCCCATGTAGAATGCCGACCCAGCACAAACAAGGCGCGCCCTTAACTTGACAAGATCACCTTGCGGAATTGCGGGGCAGGCAAGCAATTATGCCACGCTCCCCCGATCAGCTTCGGATGCGCCAGCCGGTCTTGAAGATCCAGCCGATGATGCCGATGCACAGGGCCGTGAAGGCCCCAATGGCCAGAAGGCTCCATCCCACGGGTACATCGGCCATGCCGAAGAAGGACCAGCGAAATCCCGAGATCAGGTAAACGACCGGATTGAAGAGGGTTACTGTCTGCCAGACAGGCGGCAGCATGGTGATGGAATAAAAGGACCCGCCGAGGAAGACCAACGGCGTGACGATCAAAAGCGGGACAAGCTGAAGCTGTTCGAAATTGCTGGCCCAGATCCCGATGATAAAGCCGAGCAGCGCAAAACTGAGGCATGTCAGCAGAAGGAAGGCCAACATCGCAAAGGGATGTTGGATTTCGATATCTACGAACAGCGCCGCGGTGGCCAGAATGATCACCCCGATGAACAAGGCCTTGGTCGCTGCGGCGCCGACATATCCCAACACGATCTCAAGAAAGCTGATCGGTGCGGACAAAAGCTCGTAGATCGTACCGATGAACTTGGGAAAATAGATCCCGAAAGACGCGTTCGACGTCGCCTGTGTCATCACCGACAACATGATCAGGCCGGGAACGATGAACGCCCCGTAGGACACGCCCTCGACTTCCTCGATCCGGCTTCCAATGGCCGCTCCGAAAACTACGAAATAAAGAGACGTCGACAGGACCGGCGACAGAAAACTCTGCAACAAGGTTCTAAAAAAGCGGGCCATCTCGAAAGCGTAAATCGCGCGGATTGCAGTCCAGTTCATGCTCGATCCTCCGCGACCAGGCCCACGAAAATGTCTTCCAGACTGCTTTGACGGGTTTGCACATCGCTCAGAACAAGGCCGCTTGAGGCCACATCGTTCAGCAACGTCGTGATCCCCGTCCGCTCAGCCCGCGTGTCATACGCGTAGATAAGCGAGCATCCCCCGTCGCCCAGCGTCAGGTCGTACGCCGATAATGCGTCCGGAATCGTGGACAGGGGTTCGGTCAATTGCACTTCAAGCTGCTTTTGTCCCATTTGGGCCATCAGGCGCGCCTTTTCTTCGACCAGCAACAATTGTCCCCCGTTGATCACTCCCACACGGTCGGAAATGGCTTCGGCTTCTTCGATGTAGTGCGTGGTCAGAATGATCGTCACGCCATCTGCCTTCAGTTCGGCGACGACATCCCACATGTCCTTGCGCAATTCCACATCCACGCCCGCGGTTGGCTCATCGAGGAAAAGAACCCGCGGTTCATGCGCCAGGGCCTTGGCGATGAGAACTCGCCGCTTCATGCCACCGGACAATTCCTTTATCTGATTGTCCTTTTTGTCCCAAAGCGACAGCTTGCGCAGGATGGCCTCAATCGCGGCATCGTCGCGCGCCTTGCCAAACAATCCGCGTGAGAAACGAACGGTGCTGAGCACCTTTTCGAAAGGCTCCAGCGAGATCTCCTGCGGCACCAGACCGATCATCGATCTTGCCGCCCGGAAATCGGTCTCGATATCATGTCCGCCGACAGAAACGCTGCCGGATGATTTCGAGGTGATGCCGCAGACCGTGGAAATCAGCGTGGTCTTGCCTGCGCCGTTCGGGCCGAGAAGCGCTAGGATTTCGCCTTCTTCGATATCCAGCGACACGCCTTTCAACGCTTCGAACCCGCCATCATAGACTTTGCGCAGATCCCGTATCTTAAGGATGGACGTCATATTTGCCTCTTCGCTTTGTGCGCAAGCTATGGTCTTTGTCGAGCCTTGCCCAGCGCGCAAATGCACATAAGCCTGCGCGCATACGCGTATAGATCGACCGATCATTGTATCTGGACAGCCGCGACCCCTGTGATAGCGCTTGACCCATGTCGCCCTCGAACAACTCCTCAACACTTGGCATCCTGTGCGTCGTGATCGGCGTGTTCTGCATTTCGATCAACGATATGCTGATCAAGCAATTGTCGGGCGGCTATCCTCTGCACCAGATGGTTTTCACCAGATCCGCGATCGGGCTGATGTTCAGCCTTGTTCTTGTTCAGATTGAAGGCGGCTGGGGCATTCTGAGAACCCGGCGCCCCGGCCTTCACCTGGTTCGGGGATTGATGGTCGTGATCTCGAACATGACCTTCTTTACCGCATTGGCGGTCATCCCACTCGCGGATGCCACCGCACTCTTTTTCGCCGCCCCCCTGTTCATCACCCTGCTCTCCATTCCGATTTTGGGTGAAAAGGTCGGCCCCCTGCGACTGTCGGCGGTGCTGGTTGGCTTCTCCGGTGTCATCCTGATGCAACGCCCGTGGGAGGGGACCGAGGATATCGGCGTGAACAGGATCGTTCTGTTGCTGCCGGTCTTTTCCGCGCTCACCTACGCGCTTTTGCAATTGCTGACCCGCAAGCTGGGCGCGACGACAAAAGCATCGGCGCTGGCCGTCTACATCCAGGTCACGTTCATTGCCGTGTCCGGCCTGTTTTGGCTCGTGGCTGGCGACGGCCGCTATGCCGAAGGGCTGGAGAACGAGAGCCTGATCTTTCTTCTGCGCGCCTGGGTCCTGCCGGACGGTTCGGATGTCTGGCTTTTCCTTGGGCTGGGGCTGAACGCGGCCATCATCGGCTACGCGCTGAGCCAGGCCTACAGGCTCGCCGATGCTGCGACGGTCGCCCCTTTTGAATATGTGGGGCTACCGCTGGCCGTTTTCTGGGGATGGCTGATCTGGACAGAAGTCCCCGCCTGGGAAGTGTGGGTTGGCATGGCCTTGATCATGGGGGCTGGCCTGTTTGTCTTCCTGAGAGAGCAGCAAATGTCCCGCCGCGTTGCGCGGGGCGAAGTCAAACAGCGCTATTAGCGGTTTCTTTTGGGCAGCGGGACATTCTCCGTCCAATCGAAGGTCCCCTCGTCCCGTTCCCGGACGGCGGTCTTCCACCCCAGATCTTCTGCGCGGGTCTTGAAGTTCAGGCCTTCAGGCGAGTGGCGGGTGATCCCGTCAAAAAGCGTGGCCAGGCGCTGGGTCTCCATCATCCCGGTTGCCTCAATCGCCTGATTGATCACCATCTTCTGCATCGCAAGCTGGTTTATCGGAACGCTGGCCATCCGCGCAGCAAGCGCCTCGACCTCATCGTCCAGGTCATCAGCGGGAACCGCTTTGAGCACAAGGCCCATATCCGCCGCCTCTCGCCCGCTGATTTTGTCGCCGGTAAAGAGCATGCGTTTGGCCCGCTCGGCCCCCAGCCGGTAGACCCACATGGCTGTTGTCGGACAACCCCAGACGCGTGCCGGCATGTAACCGATCTGTGCATCCTCGGCCATGATCGTCAGATCCGCGCAAAGGGCGATGTCCGATCCACCGGCAACCGCGACCCCGTGCACCTTGCAGATGACCGGCTTCATGGCTCTCCACAGCGACATGAAGTGTTGGGTGTTGGTCCACATGAACCGGTAATCCTTGATCGGGTCCCATGGCATGGGTTGCGTCACATCACCTGACCCATTTCCTTCGGCATAATATTTTAGATCATAGCCCGCGCAAAATGCAGAACCGGCTCCGGCGAGAATCATGACATGGACGTCGGGATCCGCGTCCGCACGTGCCACCGCCGCAGCAAGTGCTGCGGGCATCTCATCGTCGATTGCGTTTAAAACACTGGGTCTGTTGAGCAAAATCCGCGCAACACGGTTGTTTACGTCATAAGTCACACACGACATAGGCGCCTCCCTGCCAAGACCAGATCATGGTTTTGGCAGGATAAACAGAGGCACTATGACAGAAAACAGGGGCAGGCTACTCGTTAAAGAATTTATACTAGTTGCTTTGTTAGCCCATTATCTTATACAGAGTCATAAATAATTATGCAAGTATGTGATGTCGAAAAAATGAGTGTTTTCCACGAACGGTTGGTCAAGGCGATTGACGCGTCTCCCGTCTATGCCGGAAACAGGGCCAAGCTGTCGAGGGCCCTGGGGATGAGCCCGAACTATGTCTCTACGGTCCTGAGCACCTCCGCCAATCCCAATTTCGACATCGCGGTGAGGATGGCAAAGGAACTCGAAGTATCACTCGCCTTTCTGGCCGGCACGACAGATCAAAGCTTTGATCTGTCGGATCTGTCCAAAGATGGCCCGATGACCGACAAGGCGCTGCAATTCTTCGACCAGATCGCAGGCAGCCTGCGCGAGGCCGCTGTGGTTCGCGGCCAGGAACCGCTGATCGATGACATGATGTCAAACTGGTACAAATACGGTCGTCAGCTTTCCGGTTTCAACGCAATGAAAGACTGGTTCGATCTTTACCGCGCGCCGGTGGCCTCCTCGGACCGGCTTGAGGTTCTTCGCATGGGAAGCAACAGTCTTTCCAGCCGAACGCTGGGCACGTCCGAGGTCAGCGCCCTGCAGTTTGCTCTTGATGAAGTGAAGGATCCTGCGCTGAAAAGCGCGCTCTTGCGATCCTACAAAACAGCCGCCCAAGGCGAAGCCGTGCTTTCAGAAGAATATCTTGACGTGCTGGCCCCCGGTCACGCCGAAAAGATCAGGTTGGACTATCTGCGACTGCTTTTGCCCGTCCAGCGCAGCGACGGGTCCAATGCCATTCTCAGCTACTCAAAGCCGTTCCGGTGAACGGATATAGGCCTCGGCCATATAAGCGAGGTCCCGGCGATTGGTCATCACGCAATATTCCGTATTCTCACGTGGTGCGGGAGGATCGATCCAGAACTGCGCATCGGGAATGAAGCGGTTGAAGCCATAGTGATAGCAGCCGCCGCGTTTGACATCCCGTTCGCGCAGAAAGGCATATGTCCAATCCGGGTTCCATTTCAGCGCGGTGATCATATGGCCGATCAGTACAAAGCGGCGCACCGTGTTCAGTGACCGCCCGGCCGCGCGGGTAAAGTAAAGATCCCCGAAGTAAGCCAGTCGTCCGCGCAAATCCTGTTCGATCGGACTGGCGATTTCGGTGACGACCTCTTCCTTTCCCTCGCCATAGTGCCGGCGCATGGTTCGGCGCCAGTATTCGGTGATGCTTGCGTCACCCAGATCGTCGAGCCGTGTTCCCGCCGCGGCGACGATCTGACCCTCCTTCTGCAACAGCAGCCAAAAGCAATTCTCACCGGTAAAATCATTGAAGAACGGAGACATCTTGGGGGTGAGGTAAGGCTTGCCAATCGCTTCGATAATCTTGGGCACCATGTCGAAGTCCTGCTCGACACGAACCGAAAACCCGTCCGCCAATAGCTTCTCGCGACAGATCGCAATAAGCTCGGCCTTTTCGTATTCTCCCATCGTCCCCTCGCCCGTATGTCTTCTGACTGCTTATGCCTTGTGTGGCATCATATGCGTTTTAGGGGCGCTCCCAACGAAAAGCTGACTATGGAAAACTCCAATCCCTGTGGAACCAGACCGCCGCAGATACCCCGACGTCGCTTTAAGGGGCGACTTTCGACCCGGCAACATGATCCTGAAAGAAGTCACTGCCCGCATTTGTGTCGGCCCCATCTGATGCGATGGACCACCCAGCAGCTATCCGGCGGTATCGGCGACGGTCGCGGCCTCTTCGACTTGCCGCTTCAGCGCCGTGGGCGTCATGCCCGTTTCCCGTTTGAACGCCTTGTAGAACGAGGACCGCGAGTTAAAGCCCACATCGTATGAGATCACCAGGATCGTTTCATCGCTGGACTGGATCAGGCGCACCGCCTCCCGGATCCGCCATTTGTTGACGTAGTCAAAGAAGGTCTCGCCAATGGTTTCGTTCAGCGTCTGTGACAGGTAATTCGATGTCACGCCCACATGTTTGGCCAGATCCCAGAGTGACAGGTTTGGATCCCGATAAAGCGCGTCGCGTTGCATCGCGAGATCGATCTTGCGGGCAATACGGTTTGACTGATCGGCGCTGAGCGCGGAACGCTCGTACTTGATCTGTGTCGTTGTTTCCGAAGCCGCCGACGGCATGCGGAGAAATCCGGGCTTTTGCCGCAAACCCCAGACCGCGATCACAGACAAAACGACCAACGCAGCAACGTTATTGACCACTGACATCACGTCTGACGGCAACGTAAAGATGTCGAGCGCCATAAACACAGTGCTGATGCCCCAGAAGCCAATCGCCGATATCGCAAGGGTGCTGATCCAGCGCATCTCCCGGTCCTCGGTGCTGGCAAAGAGATCTTTCAGACGGGCACGATAGCGCGCTAGACGCCCAAGAATGAGGGCGATGTAGACGGCCACCTGAGCCAGGAAGACAAGGCTGATCAAGAGCATGGCATAGCCAACAAAAAGGGCGGTGCCGGAGGCCAGAACAGCGTCTGGCAGCACGTCCTCGAACAGGCCGGTCCGCATGTGACCCGGCAAGCTCAGAAACGCCAGGCCAATGGCCAGCCCGGCAAGGGCGGGCAGCGCATGAAGGAGCGGCCAACCGGGCCTGTCCGCATCTTCGCAGGTCAACCGTCTGACATAGACCCAGAGCAGCGGCTTCATGACCAGCGATGCCGGCAGACTAAGCGCAAACAGCAGGTGCAGCGGGAACGACGTGGGGATGACCAGAGGCGTGGCAAAGATCAGATGCAGGCAGGCCACCGAC
The DNA here is from genome assembly GCF_004216475.1 of Thalassococcus sp. S3. GTDB lineage: Bacteria > Pseudomonadota > Alphaproteobacteria > Rhodobacterales > Rhodobacteraceae. The sequence continues at coordinate 4,161,251 of NZ_CP022303.1, forward strand.
TGGGCGAGGAAAAAGAGAGACAGGGGAAGATTGACCGACATCTGTTCCGAGCGCCAGAAAAGGGCATATGCAGCCAGCCCACACAGGCCGAGTTTGACGGCCGCAAATACGACATCGACGTGTTGAACATCTTCCACGGGCACTCTCCTGCCGGCACGATGCGCTTCTATCCCGACCTTTGCCAAAACACCATCTGACAGCATCCCGGATCTGTCCGTCCCTATCGGGAGACACGGAATTCCTGTCCGCGAGGGTAGGCCCTGTCAGTCAATCCTGGCGATCCGCTTAGTCAGGTCAGCGGACGATCCCACAGTAAATGTCAAAGGAGACTCAAGATGGCGACTTTCGATCCCAAAACGCTGACCGCGCCGGCCAAGGATGGCATGCAACAGTTTGAGGAGGAGAGCAGCCCGCCGGCGGCCCTCATCGAGATATGGCGAGACGGCCTGTCAGTTCGCGACGCATCGGGTGTGATCGACCTGCAGGCGCCAGAGGCCGCGGGACACGAAAACACGTTCGAGATCGGATCTCAAACCAAGATGATGACGTCGGTGGTCGTGTTGCAACTGGTCGAGGAAGGATTGGTCGACCTCGACGCGCCGCTATCCGACTATCTTCCTGCCGACGTGATCGACGACCTGCCGAATGCCGATGTCGCAACGGTGCGAGAGGTCCTGTCGAACCGTTCAGGTATCACCGACTTCGAAGCGATCGCCGGACCCGATGGCACGCCAGCTTATATCGCGCAGCTGATTGCACATCCAACAACCCCGATCGGGCCGGACGATCTCCTTGCGCTCGCCGCGTCCGTTCCCGCTCAATTCGTCCCCGGCTCTGAATATCAATACTCGAACACCAACTTCCTGCTCCTTGGCAAGTTGATCGAAACGCTGACCGGCACCGCGGTGGAGACCGCCTTTGCGGATCGGATCTTTGAACAGGCCGGTATGACAGAGACGCGCATGAACGGGCTGGAGACCGAAGAAGGCCGCCTGCGCAGCTATACCGATCTGGGGTTGGGCTCCCCCGTCGATGTGACCGACATCCCCCTCATCGTTGGCGCGAGCGGCGGCGCGGTTTCCACGACCTCCGACATGATCCGGTTCCTCGATGCCCTTCTGGTGTCGAAATCATTGCTGTCGCCCAAGATGCTGGCCGAGATGACCGAGTTTCGGGACACGGATGGCAATCCGAGCCTGGATGGCTTCAGCCTTGGCCTGGCATCCGGCACGTTGCACGGGCAGCAATTCATCGGCTTCCATGGCGGCACGCTGGGCACCAATTCCTCCACCTTTCTACATGTCCAGAGCGGCACGATCATATCGGTCGCGTCGACCCATTCCGACGCCGACCCCACAAAGATGCTGTTCGACGTCTTTACCGCGCTCCTCGCCGATCAGAACTGGGCGCATTTCGACGCGGACGCCGACCATTTCTCCATCATCGGGACCGCCGCCGATCTGTTGCTGGACGAAAGCAGGGACGTGGACGGCGCCCTTCAGACGGCGCTTAGCCTCAAGGGCGCGACGCTGACATTCGATGGCGGGCTGACCGATCTGGACACCGGGCGCTTTTCCTTCGAGGACGGATCGACCCTTTGGATCGGCAAAGACGAACCGGACGACATCGATATCCTCAGGGACATGCGAGAGGTCGCCTTTGCCGACAATCAGCTCATCGGTCAGGACGGTTCGGACCGGCTCGCCGCGGGCAAAGGGAACGATAAACTGTCGGGCGGGGCCGGCGATGACATGCTTTATGGCCGGGCGGGTGACGATGTCCTGAAAGGGGGCACAGGTCAGGACGTGCTGCGCGGCGGTGCGGGGAACGATCTGCTTCGCGGAGGCAGCGGCGCTGACAACCTGGGCGGAGGCTCCGGAGACGACACCCTTTTCGGCGCAGAGGGGGCCGACACGTTCCGGTTCGTTGCGGGCGACGGCCACGACCAGATCCGCGACTTCGAGGACGGGCTGGATCGTCTCGACTTTTCGGACACCGGTTTGTCCTTCGCCGACCTAAGGATCGAGAAGCAGAGCGCGACACAGACGCTCGTTCACTATGGGGCGGACAGTGTCCTGATCTCCCATCACGAAACCGCCGAGATCGGCGCGGAGGATTTCCTTTTTTAACCCGCGAAGTCCCCGCAGACGCATCTGGCATCAGCACGCGTTTTGAGAACGCTGGTGCCAGATGCGCTATCCTTGCCGGCTGTGCCTCTACAATTGCGCTCCGGCGGGTGACATCCGGAGGTTAGGAACGTCCAACGGATCCGAATTTCACGCGATCACCTGGCTAATAGGCGCGGATGGTTACCCATGGGTAAATACCACCGGCAGTTCACGGTGTATGATGCTAATCCCGAACGACCATGATGCGCAGGAAGCAGACTTTGCAAAGTTGAAATATGTGAAGCTAAAAGGGGAAGCCTCGCACCAGATTTGTACACCACATCCGCGGCCTGATTTATTGCGGTTTGGACGCTGTCACGTAACTTATGACATACGCACCGGACGGTGGCACGCGAAACATGGTTGGGGTAGTCGCTTGGAAAAAGCTAGGCTGAACCACACGTGAACTGACTGAGAGGAGATCAGACTGTGGGTCTACATGTTTCTTCTGTCGCGCAAATAGCAAACGCAGCGCCAGAGCTGAATGAAATCAAGTATTTCGTGTACGTATTGGATTATTATAAATTCTCTGACGGAGTCATGGAAGCGGTTACTGCTGAGCTGCCTAGCCTAGAAGCACACTTCGCTCACCTCGGGAATGCGATAATTGTGACCAGTGTCGGCAACATGGATTTTGCTAGTGACGTTTTGTCGTGGCATCAGGTTGCCGGAAAGGACCCAAGCCAGATTTGTCCTGCAATTTTCATTTCGAGCCTGCCCCCAGCATACTTCTCTGAAAGGCGCGGCAGTGAAGACGACTACGTCGAGTACACAGACGAGGAATTTGATACGACCGCCTCTGTAAAAACGCCTTGGATTATTCTGGAGTTGGGTAAGCTCTGCGAGAACAAACAGGATGTGTTGAAGGTTCTCAAAAGCGTCGTATCGGACATCTCCGAAGGGAACCCGCTTTCCGACTTCGAGTTTACGGGTTCACATGAATTTGAGAATAGACCGATAGTTTCAGGCAAGCTGAAATATGTTGGTGTTGAGCTTGATATCCAAGCCGCTATCGCAAAATCATTGAAGTGGTTCGCAAGTCGTCGGTTCTAGCTACTTCGACCTTCTGACTATTTTGGGCGCATAAGCCCTTATATGTGATGGCTGGGCATCTCAGCAGTGTCCGCTCAGGGCTGACTTATTCGGACCACACATCAAGCAGTCAACGCGCCGCGCCGTTCTGCGACCTGTGGTGAGCCTACAGGTTGACCTGCTCGGAGCGTCGCCTGAAAGCAGGATCGACGGGCACGAGGGTTGGCTGACCGTCCGCGTCCTTGCGGGCGTTCCGATTCAGGCGGCGAGGCCGCGGCCTTTCAGGAGGGCGTCGACGCCCGGCAGACGGCCGCGGAACGCGATGTAGAGATCCTCTGCCTCGCGCGATCCGCCGGAGGACAGGATATGGGTCTCCAACGCCCTGGCCCGTTCGGGATCGAACGGATCGCCCGCTTCCTCGAACGCCTCGAACGCATCGGCGTCCATCACTTCGGACCACATATAGCTGTAGTACCCGGACGAATAGCCGTCGCCCGCGAAGACATGTGCGAAATGCGGCGTGGCATGGCGCATCCCGATGGCATGAGGCATCCCGATCTGGTCCAGGATCTCCGCCTGTTTGGCCATTGGATCGGAGGGGGCCTGCCCTTCGTGAAAGGCAAGATCGACCAGCGCGCTTGCCACGTATTCGACGGTCTGAAAGCCCATATCGAAGGTGGACGCCTTCAGCACCTTGTCCAGCATGCTTTTGGGCATGGGCTCGCCCGTATCCGCATGGATGGCAAACTCTGCCAGAACCTCGGGGACGTCCAGCCAATGCTCGTAAAGCTGGCTGGGCAATTCGACGAAATCACGGGCGACTGACGTACCCGACACGCTTTCATAGGTGACGTCCGACAGTATCTGGTGCAGGGCGTGCCCAAATTCATGAAAGAGCGTGCGCGCATCGTCATAGGACAAAAGCGCGGGATCGCCCTTGGCGAAGTTGCACACGTTGATCACGACCGGGGCCTGAACTTCGGGAAACTTGGCCTGAGACCGCATCGCGCTGCACCAGGCGCCGGAGCGTTTCGATCCACGCGCGAAATAGTCGCCGATGAACACCGCGATATGCTCACCGCCGCGGGTGACCTCCCAGGCCCGGCAATCCGGATGGTAAAGCGCGATGTCGAGCGGCTTGAACTCCAGGCCGAAGAGACGTTTTGCACAGGCGAAAGAGGCCTCGATCATCCGGTCGAGCTGGAAATACGGCTTCAATTCGGTTTCATCCAGATCATGCTCTGCCAGGCGCCGCTTTTCCGCATAGTACCGCCAATCCCATGGCTCAAGCGGACCATTCACCCCATCGGCCTGCATCATTTCGGTGAGAATGCCGCCATCCTGGTTGGCCCGCTCCTTGGCCGGCTTCCAAACAGCCATCAACAGATCCTGCACCGCCTTTGGCGTCTTTGCCATCTCGGTCTCAAGCTTGAAATCGGCGAAGGACGCGTATCCCAGCAACGCGGCACGCTCTTCTCTCAGCGACAGGATTTCCGCCGCAATCTCGCGATTGTCCGTGTCTCCGCCATTTGACCCACGCGCGGCCCAGGCACGATACGCGGTCTCACGCAGGTCACGACGGGGGCTGAACTGCAGGAAGGGAACGATGGTGGAGCGCGACAAGGTCACCACGGGTCCATCGGCCTCCCGCTCTTCCCCGGCTTTGCGCAGGGCCGAGACAACGAATTGCGGAAGGCCCTCCAGATCATGTTCCTCAAGCGGCATGGCCCAGTCCCGCTCGTCCGCGAGCAGGTTTTGAGTGAAAGCGGTCCCAAGGCTTGCCAAACGCCCTTTGATCTCTTTCATCCGCGCTTCGGCTTCGCCGTCCAGGGCGGCCCCGGCCCGCACGAACCCGCGGTGAGACAGCATCAGAACGCGTTGCTGTTCGGCCGTCAGATCCAGGGTATCACGGGTATCCCAGACTGTTTTCACCCTGGCAAAAAGAGCCTTGTTCGCCGATATCTCGGCAAAATGAGCGGCGATTTTGGGCGAGAAGTCCCGTTGCAGCGCCTCGCGCTCGGCATTGCTGTCAGCACCGGCCACCGAGAAAAAGACCGACAGGACCTTGTCGAGATCGCGACCCGACGCTTCGAGCGCCTCGATCGTATTTGCAAAGCTGGCTGGCTCGGCCCCGTTGGAAATCGCGTCGATTTCGACGCGATGTGTGACCAGCGCCTCGTCGAGTGCCGGTGCAAAATCGCTGTCCGAGATCGCATCGAACGGTGCGATCTGAAAAGGGGTGTTCCAGTCTTGCAGGATCGGGTTCGTCATAAGAGCGGCCTCCTCGCCTCGTGCAAAGCTAAGCACGCGCCTTCTCGGCGTCCAGAGCGGCGCGTCCACATGTTGGACAATCGGCACGCCGCTGCACTGCGATCGTGCGGGTTTCACCATAAAGCGCGTCATAGATCAGCATCTCGCCCCGCAACGCCGTGCCTGCATCGGCGATCAATTTGATGGCCTCGACCGCCATCATGGACCCGATAACCCCCGGCAAGGGGCCGACCACGCCCGCCTCGGCGCAGGACGGGGCGAGACCCGCAGAGGGCGGCGCGGGAAAGATACACTGATAGCAGGGCGCGCCCCAGGCAGGGTCGAAGACGCTGATCTGTCCTTCCCATTGCGACAAGGCGCCGGATATCAGGGGCTTGCCCTGCGCGACGGCCATGCGATTGGCCAGATAGCGCGTGTCGAAATTATCCGTCCCGTCAAGAATCAGATCGTAATCCTCGAAAAGGTCCGCAGCGATCTCTTCCGTCAGACGCCGGTTATAGGGCCTCACGGTCACGAACGGGTTCTGTGCTGTCATAGCCGCCTCGGCGGAAAAGGCCTTGGGCATGCCGATATCGGCGTCGCGGTGGATGACCTGCCTTTGCAGATTGGCATTTTCGACCTTGTCGTCGTCGATCACGCCAATCGTTCCCACTCCAGCGGCCGCAAGGTATTGCAGCGCGGGCGCGCCCAAGCCGCCCGCTCCGATCACCAGCACTCTGGCATCCTTGAGGCGTTTCTGCCCGGGTCCGCCGAGCTCGCGCAAAACGATGTGCCGTGCGTATCGGTTGAGTTCGGTTTCTGAAAACGTCTCCGGAATGTGACGCGGCGCTTCGGCGGCCTCCTTGGCCTCTGCCCGGGTGCGCAGCACTTTCAGCCCTTCGCGATAGATCAAGGCCAGGCCGACAAAACCGGCGATCAGCAACCACAAAGCCGGCGATCCCCCGGTTGCCTCCCGCAGGGGATGTCCGTTGGGCAGGATCACCTGCAACAGCAACACACCGGCGAAGAGCGCCAGCAACATCCGCGCGCGCACCCGCACGGGTGTTCCCATAGCATATCCGACACCCCAAAGTGCACCGGCCATTGCAAAGACAAGCAGCATCAGTGCCTCCCCGTGGATCCGAAGCCACCGGTGCCGCGCGCGGTATCGTCCAAAGCGGCAACTTCGACGAACGTGGCCGTCACCACCGGGGCCACCACCATTTGCGCAATCCGGTCCCCATGCGCGATCACGAAGCGTTGCGCGCCACCGTTCAAAAGGATCACACCAAGAGGTCCGCGATAATCGCTGTCTATGGTACCCGGACCGTTGGGGATCATGATCCCATACTTCAGCGCAAGGCCCGACCGTGGACGAATTTGAACCTCGTACCCGGCGGGTATCGCCAGGCGTAGCCCCGTGGGCACAATGGCCCGGTCCCCGACCTCGAGCTCGATATACCCTCGATCGGGAAGGTTGGCGCACAGATCCGCGCCCGCCGCGCCAGCGGTCTTGTAAGTTGGAAGACCCAGGCTGCAGTCAGCGCCGTCTTCCCATGTCATTTCGATCCGAACCACGTTGTGATCCCGCCTCCTTGAGGTATCGGCCTCCGTGCCGAACTGCTCATCTAGCCTGCCAATGCGCCTGCAATCCTTTCGGCAAGGCGCGTGGCAACCGCATCCTTGCTCATGCGCGGCCAAGGCTCGGCACCGTCTTCGGTAATCAGCACCACCGCGTTTTCCGCCCCGCCCATGATGCCGGTCTCTGGCGAGACATCGTTGGCCACGATCCAGTCACATCCCTTGCGCGCGCGCTTCGCCGTGGCATGCGCCACCACATCCTGCGTTTCAGCGGCAAATCCAACGACCAGATCCGGGCGCCCTTCACCCATCTGCGATACTTTTGCGAGGATATCGGGGTTCTGGACGAATTCCAGCGCTGGAACGCCGTCCTTCGACTTCTTGAGCTTTTGATCGGATGCCCTGTTGACCCGCCAGTCGGCCACCGCCGCTGCGAAAACACCTGCATCGACCGGCAAGGCGGATGAAACCGCCTGATCCATCTGCAGGGCGGTTTCAACCTTGTGAACGGTTACGCCCTCTGGCGGCGGGATATCAGCCGGACCGGTGACGAACACCACGTCGGCGCCGAGCGCGGCAAGCGCCCGGGCCACTGCCGTGCCCTGCCCCCCGGAAGACCGGTTTGCAATGTAGCGCACGGGATCAATCGGCTCATGCGTGGGGCCGGATGTCACCAGAACGCGTTTCCCCTTGAGAGGTCCGTCCGAGAGCGCGGCCTCGATCGCGGCAACGATTTCCAAAGGCTCGGACATCCGGCCCGGACCGTGTTCACCGCACGCCATATCACCCGAATTCGGCCCAACCATGCTGATCCCGTCGGCCCGCAATTGTTGGTGGTTGCGTTGCGTCGCAGGATGATCCCACATGCGGACGTTCATCGCCGGCGCGATCAGCACCGGGGTGTCCGTCGCCATCAGAAGGGTCGAGGCCAGATCATCTGCATGCCCGCCGGCCATCTTGGCCATCAGATCCGCGGTGGCCGGCGCGACCACAACCAGATCGGCGCTGCGGGAAAGCTGGATATGCCCCATTTCCGCTTCATCCGTCAGATCGAACAGGTCGCGATAAACCTTCTCGCCCGCCAGAGCCGACACCGACAAAGGTGTCACGAACTCTGCCCCGGCGCGGGTCAGAACGGGTATGACCGCGGCTCCACGCTCCATAAGCCGCCGGATCAGCTCAAGAGACTTATAGGCGGCAATACCACCGCCAATGATTAGCAATATGCGTTTGGAGGCCAGCATTTAGCGTACCCATTCATCCATTCGGATCCGACCATATGGCTGTGTGGGGCAATCTGCCAGTGACAATCGGCCTAGCCACCCTGCCGAAAGGCGAGACATGGATCAGGCCGTTCGATGCCCGGCGCGTCAAGAACCAGGTCGAACTCACCCGCTGCCCCCGCAGCATCCTCGCCCTGCCCGATGCTCACGATGGTGATGTCCGGCAGGATCCGCTCAAGATAAACCGGGATGCCCCAATCGGCGCGGGCATGGCCGTTTCCGGTGATCACAGCCACGGGCCCGCCGGTTTCATCAAAGGCGGTGCCGATTGCACGCGCTAGGCTGGCATCCCGCAGCCGTTGCACATCGACCATCATCGGCAACATCTCGACTGGCAGCGCATCGCAATGGGCACGCAGTTGAAATGCCTCTCGCTCCGATTGCTCGCCCTCTGGCAGCGGATCAGCCAGGCCGAAGCGGGCCGCTTCGTCGCCAAAAGCCACAACCACACCCGTTTCCATGGCTGTCCGTGCGTCTGGCCGGGATACATGCGCGCCATAGGTCCTGGCGTCAGGCGCAGCAGCAAAGATCGGGGCATACATCACGAAATCAGGCCACCCGGTCTCACTCCAGCCCAAGACCTCTTCCAGCGTTTCAGGGTGCTCCACAATATCACGCGTGACGCGCGATGCCTGGGTCTGGTCAAGCATTTCCCAAACGATCGCTTTGGGTTGCACGTGCTCGATCACTTTTGTCTGCAAGTCATGGTGGTGCGGATTGTCATGCACTTCGCCGAGGATAACAACGTCGGCGCCCGAAACGACGCCAAGCACATCCTCAGACAGTGAAGCCGCCCCAAGAGGGACGGCCCAAATTACCGCACAGAAAGCCGATAAGAGCTTCATACGAGGAAGTGTTGCACTTCTCGCGACTGCGCTTCAAGGTTTTTGCGCATTTTCTGAAACGCGGCAGCTTCAAGCTGCCGTACCCGCTCTTTCGACAGACCCAGCTCGTTGCCGAGGCTCTCGAGGGTCCGCGGCTCATCCCTCAGCTTGCGTTCTCGTACGATAAAGCGTTCGCGGTCGTTCAGCGCGGCCATCGCTGTCAGCAACCATTCGCGCAGCTGCGCTGTATCATGACTGTCTTCAACCGTTTCAGAGGCTTGAGCGCTTTCGTCTTCAAGCGCGTCAATCCATTCGCGCCCCTCTTCGTCCACCGACTGCGTCGCGTTGAGCGAATAGTCCGACCCGGAAAGCCGACCCTCCATCATTTCAACATCATGAAGCGGCACGCCAATCTCGGTCGAGATAAGCTGGTGCAGCTGATGCCGGTCCAGCGTTTCACCCGCTGCCGCGGCTTCCCGCTCCAGCCGGGCCTGAACGCGGCGCATGTTGAAGAACAAGGATTTCTGGGAAGAGGTCGATCCTGTCCGGACCATGGACCAATTCCGCATCACATAATCCTGGATGGATGCCTTGATCCACCAGACGGCGTAGGTCGAAAAGCGTACGCCCCGATCAGGGTCAAACTTGTCGGCCGCTTTCATCAATCCAAGGCCGGCTTCTTGGATCAGATCATTCATGGGCGCGCCATAGCGTTTGAACTTGGAGGCCATCGATATGGCGAGGCGCATGTAAGCGGTGATCAGGCGATGCAGCGCCGCTTCATCACGTTCATCCCGCCAGGCATAAGCAAGTTTCAATTCCGTCTCGGCATCCAGCAATTCCGCCTTCATGGCTTGCCGGGAAAGAGACATGTCGCGTGCACTGTCCAATGCCATTTATCATCCCCCTGATGACGAAAGCGCCGTTCGGCGCCTTGTTTTGCGCTCCTGGGTTAGATACGTGGCCAGTCGAGGATCGGTTCACTCAAAGGATAAAAAAGTGCTACCTGCGCGAACGCTCGTTTTAGGCGGAGCGGCGTCCGGCAAATCTGCATATGCCGAGAGCCTTGCTGAAATCGCCCGTAAATCAAAAGCTTACATTGCGACAGCCCAAGCCTTTGATGATGAGATGCGCGCAAAAATAGATCGGCATCAAACTGCCCGTGGTTCGGGCTGGCACACGATTGAAGAGCCCTTCGACCTCGCCACGGCCCTGTCACAGGCGCCCGAGGACGGCGTCGTTTTGCTGGATTGCGCGACGCTCTGGCTCAGCAATCACCTTCTGGCGGAACACGATCTGCAAAAGGAGCAGGACAAGCTGTTGGATGCCCTTCTTGGCGCGGATCAGCCCATCATCGTGGTGTCGAATGAGGTCGGCCACGGCGTTGTACCGGAAAATCGCTTGGCCCGGCGCTTTCGTGACGCGCAAGGACAGCTCAACATCGCCTTGGCCGCTCAATGCGATCTGGTTGTTCAGGTGGTTGCCGGATTGCCGCGCGCCTTGAAGGGTAGCTTGCCGTGACACGGTTGCATCTGGTGCGTCATGGGCCGACGCATGCGAAGTCTATGGTGGGATGGTCCGATCTTCCTGCCGATCTGTCGGACCACGCCGCAATCGCGCGCCTCTCCGCCCATCTTCCACCGGAGGCCTGCGTGGTCTCATCCGACCTGCAACGCGCCGTGCACACGGCTGACGCGATCCAAGACGGTCGGATGCGCCTGCCGCATGACCCCGCCTTGCGTGAAATCAATTTCGGTGCATGGGAATTGCGCACTTGGCGCGAGGTCGAAGCAGAGGATCCCGTGCAGATCCGCGCCTATTGGGAGACACCCGGCGATATCCGCCCGCCCGGCGGCGAAAGCTGGCATGACGTCACCGCGCGGGTGAATGGCGCGGTGGACAGGCTGATGGCAGCCCACCGGGAACAGGATATCATTCTTGTGGCGCATTTCGGCGTGATCCTGACGCAGGTCCAGCGTGCGCTTGGGATCACAGCCTATGATGCCTTTGCCCACAAAATAGACAATCTGTCGGTCACGGAAGTCAGCCAGACCTCGAATGGCTGGCAGGTCACAAGGATCAATCATCTCCCGTGATCGCAGGGCGCACAAATCAACGTTTTACCAGCGGGTCGTGCACCGCCTAGGCTGGCTGGCATGACTTACAAACTCTATATCGGCGACCGCCTGTTTTCGAGCTGGTCCCTGCGCGGCTGGCTTATGTTCAGAAAGTTTGGCCTGCCCTGCGAAACGCATCTCGTCGGGCTCTATTCCGGGACAATGTCGCAGGATCTGGCCGCGCTACAGCCGGCCCGTCTGGTTCCCGCTCTGCAATTGCCCGACGGGGTCGTCGTCGGCGAAAGCCTCGCCATGGCAGAGACCCTGGCGGAGCATTTTCCACAAGCAGGCCTGTGGCCAGGGGATGCCGCACAACGCGCCACGGCCCGCTGGCTTTGCGCCGAAATGGCGTCGGGCTTCAGCGCCATTCGTGGGGAATGCCCGATGCAGCTTTTGAAACGCTGGCGGGGCTTTGACGCCTCCGACGCTGTTAGATCCGATCTGGACAGGGTCGAAATGCTCTGGACCCACGCGCGATCCATGTCGGGCGCCGAGACGGGACCCCTCTTTGGCCGATATTCTCTGGCCGATGTCTTTTTTACCCCCGTCGCCGCACGCATCGTGGGCTATGGCCTTCCAGTGTCAGACGCATCAGCGCACTATTGTGCTGCGCTGCTGGATGATCCCGCTCTTCACGAATGGCGCCAAGTCGCGCTTGAAGTGACTTACGATCCTTTCCCTTACGACATGAAATGTGAAAGTGAGCCCTGGCCATATCCCGGCCCGTCCCAGTCCTGAGCGCTGAAAAACGGCCTCTGGCTTTCAGGCGTTAACCATTCTGTAAGAAACCCCGCGTTAGCCATGAGCCATCACATGGACATGGGATAGTCAGGGATGGTTGCGCGCGCATACACGGTGGCGTTTCAGGGGGTCGAGGCCCGGCTGGTCGAAGTGCAATGTGCGATTGCGCCGGGCCTGCCCGCGTTTTCCATCGTCGGGCTGCCGGACAAGGCCGTGTCAGAGGCGCGCGACAGGGTGCGCAGCGCCTTGAACGCAATGTCCATTGCGCTGCCATCGAAACGCATCACGATCAATCTGTCCCCGGCGGACCTGCCAAAGGAAGGGAGCCATTTTGACCTGCCCATAGCGCTCGCGCTTCTGTCGGCGATTGGTATCGTGCCCGCGGATGCCACCGAAGGCAGCGTTGCCTTGGGAGAGCTTTCGCTCGACAGTACCCTTGTTCCCGTGTTGGGCGCGTTGCCCGCCGCCATGGCGGCCGCGGAAGAAGACCGGATCCTGCTCTGCCCTGCAGCATCGGGGGCGGAGGCTGCCTGGGTCGGCGCCGCGCAGGTCATCGCCGCGACAGGGCTGGGCGATGTTGTGCGACACTTCACCGGGCAGGCGCCGCTGACCCCGGCCGAGCCGGGAGAAGTGAAGGCGGAAGGGTCCAGCCGCGATCTGAGAGATGTCAAAGGACAGGAGCGCGCCAAGCGCGCGCTGGAGATTGCGGCAGCCGGACGACACCATCTGATGCTGATCGGAACGCCGGGTTCCGGCAAATCCATGTTGGCCGCCCGCATGCCCGGCATTCTCCCCCCGCTCACCGCCACTGAGGCGCTGGAAACCTCGATGATCCATTCCCTTTCGGGGCTTTTGGACGAAGGTGGTATCTCCCGAGCCCGTCCGTTCCGGGAACCCCATCATACCGCGTCGATGGCCGCGATTGTCGGAGGCGGACGGGGCGCCAAGCCCGGAGAAATCTCGCTCGCCCATAACGGTGTTCTTTTCATGGACGAGTTGCCCGAGTTTCCGCGCACCGTGCTTGAAACCCTGCGCCAACCCATCGAAACCGGAGAGGTGATGGTTGCGCGCGCGAACGCGCATGTGCGCTATCCCTGCAAGTTCATGTTGGTCGCGGCGGCGAATCCCTGCAAATGCGGCTATCTTTCGGATCCCGCGCGCGCCTGCGCCCGCGTGCCGGCTTGTGGAGAGGATTATCTAGGCCGCATCTCAGGGCCCTTGATGGACCGGTTCGATCTCAGGATCGACGTCCCGCCCGTGTCATTCACCGATCTAGACCTTCCGCCCAGCGGCGATACGTCCCAAGCGGTGGCCGAACGCGTTACAACGGCGCGCGAGGTTCAGTCCAAGCGGTTCAAGACAGCGCCCGGCCTTCGCCAGAACGCCGATGCCGAGGGGGGTGTTCTGGATGACATTGCGACGCCGGATGCAGAAGGCCGTGATCTGCTGACCCGGTCAGCCGAACGGTTCGGATTGTCGGCCAGAGGATACCACCGGATCCTGCGGGTTGCCCGTACCATCGCTGATCTTGACGGAGCCGAGCAGGTGCGCCGCCCCCATATCGCAGAAGCGCTCAGCTTCCGTGTGCTCGGGGCACAAGCGGCCTGATCCAGTCCGCGTGTGCTCGGGGCACAAGCGGCCTGATCCAGTCCGCGACCTCATCCAAAGTCTCCCCCGCCTCGGGGATCAGGCCGTGAAAGATCGGCCAGACATGAGGCAGATCGCGGCGGATACGCTCTGTCACCTCTACGTTCTGTGCCCGCAGATGCGATGTCATCCGCCGTGTGTCGTCCAGCAGGATTTCCGTGTCACCCGCGGTGAGATAGACCGGAGGCGCCCCGTCGAACACGGCATGCAACGGCGTGGCACGAGGGTCTGCAGCCGGACGACCGTTCAGATAAAGCGCAACCATTTCGCTTGCCCGATGGGCGGGCAGCATAACCTCTGCCTTGGCGTTGTCTGCAAAAGAGGCGCCTGAAAAAGTCAGGTCAGCCAGAGGTGAAAGCGCGAAACAGCCCGCCGGGCGGTCAAGACCCTCGCGGAGGATCTCGGCCAGGCAGGACAGCGCAAGGCCGCCGCCGGCGCTGTCTCCCCCCAGAATAATGCGGGACGCCGGCACCCATTCGGCGATCAATGCGCTATAGGCAGCCAGCGCGTCTTCCACGGCGGCCGGAAAACAATGCTCCGGGGCAAGGCGGTAAGCGGGAAGATAGGCCGGCAACCCCGTGCGCCGCGACAGATGCGCTAACATCGCCCGATGCGTCTTGGGGCTTCCAAAAACATAGCCGCCGCCATGAAAATAAAGGATCGCCGCATCTGTCACGCACGATCCGACCGTGGCGCGGATGGTTGGTATATCGCCCAAAGTGCTGTTCTCGAACCGGGCGCCTTGCGGTGGACGGAACCAAAAGCGGGCCTTCTTTTCAAACCCCTGCCGCAGCATCTGCGGATCTGACGCCTTGGCCAGATAGGGCTTTTCCATGAACCGCAGGTTGAGGTTCAAAAGGCGCGCGCGCAGGCTCATGCCATCCGCGCCTCGATCGCGGCCCAGATCTTTTCAGCGATGTTCACCCCGTCAAAGCGTTCGAGTTCCTGAATACCGGTTGGTGAGGTCACGTTGATCTCTGTAAGATAGTCGCCGATCACGTCGATCCCGACGAATATCTGCCCCTTTTCGCGCAGGAGAGGGCCAATCGCGTGACAGATTTCAAGATCACGGTCGGTAAGGCCGATCTTTTCGGGTCGCCCGCCAACATGCATGTTCGACCGTGTCTCGCCAGCCGCCGGAACCCGGTTGATGGCCCCCACCGCTTCCCCATCAACCAGAATGACACGTTTGTCGCCGTTCGATACATCGGGGAGGAATTTCTGCACGATCAGCGGCTCGCGCGAAAAGCCCGTGAAAAGCTCGTGCAGGGATGTCAGGTTGCGGTCGCCCGCGTCCAGGCGGAACACGCCCGCGCCGCCGTTGCCGTAAAGAGGTTTGAGGATGATGTCGCCATGGCGATCCTTGAAGGCCTTGATCGTTTCAAGATCCCGCGCAATGGTCGTGGGAGGTGTCAGGTCGGGAAAATCCAGGACCAGCAGCTTTTCGGGATAGTTCCGCACCCAGAAGGGATCGTTCACGACCAACGTGGTCGGCTTGAGCCGATCCAGCAAATGCGTCGACGTGATATAGTGCATGTCAAACGGCGGGTCCTGGCGGAGCCAGACAACATCCATCTCTTCCAGATCCACCTCCCGCATATCCCCCAGGATAGCCGGTTCGCCAGCCACTCGCTGGACCGACATGTCCTGCCCGCGGGCCGTGATACGCCCCTCCTGATACGCAAGTTGATCCGGGCTGTAATAAAATAACGTATGCCCCCGGGCCTGCGCTTCCTCAGCCAGCCGGAAGCTGCTGTCTGCATTGATGTCGACGGCCCCGATCGGGTCCATCTGGAATGCGATCTTCATTCTGCGCCCCTCGGTTTTGGTTGTTCCGATACATGACGCAGCGCGCGGCAGGGTTCAATGGGTCGTCCGTTGCCTCAGTCCGGCACGATGGCATTCTCGACAATCCTGTATGCGCCCGACCCGTCGACGAGCGCCACGTCAAAGCGCGTGTCGATCAGCTGGCCCTCGGCTTCTTCTGCCAGAAAAACCTCTGCCGCAGCGTAGATCCGGCGCATCTGAGCAGCCGTCAAACGCTCGGCAGCCCGCTCGAACGAGCTGCTTTGTTTGACTTCCACGAAGACGATCCTTTCATCATCACGCAAGATAAGGTCGATTTCACCGCCGCCGCGCCGCCAGCGCTGCGCCAGCAGTTGAAATCCGCGCCGCTGATAGGCCAGCGCGATGCGCATCTCAGCCGACGCGCCGGCGTGAAAGGCCGTCCGTCCCCGCAGCTCCGCAGCTTCCGTCATCGCGCGCTCCAATTGACACAAAACCGTTTTGCGACGCTCGCACGGAAATCTTAACGTTCAACGAAGGTGAGGGCCCTCTGGTAGACTGAGCGTTTCGGCAGCCCATGTGCCTTCGACACCATTTCGGCGGCGTCCTTGACGGACATGGAGGTCAGCGCATCGCGCAGTGCGGCATCTATATCAACAGCTTCGCGTTCTGCCGGGTCGGCGCGTCCGATCAGGACGACCACCTCGCCCCTCAGCTTCTCGGGCGCAGTTTCGGCGAGGTCCTGCAGGGTGCCGCGTTTGATCTCTTCGAACTTCTTTGTCAGCTCCCGGCAGATGGCACCGTCACGCCTGCCCCCCAACGTCGCGCGGGCATCTTCAAGCATGGCTTTCACACGGCGCGGTGACTCGTAGAAGATCAATGTGCCCGGAACCTCCCTCAAGGCCTCAAGCCGAGCCTTGCGGGCCGTCGCACTGCTTGGAAGAAAGCCAGCAAAGAAGAAAGCGTCGGTTGGCAGCCCGGCGAGCGCCAGCGCCGTTATCGCCGCCGACGGGCCCGGCGCGGAGGTGACCGAGTATCCCGCATCGCTGATCGCGCGGGCCAGTTCAAAGCCGGGATCGGCGATCATCGGCATACCGGCTTCGGATGCGTAAGCAACCGATTGCCCATCTCCAACCGCCTGCAGAACGCGTTCCGTGACCCGCTGGCCGCTGTGATCATGATGCGAAAACAGGGGCCTGTCCGCGAGGGGCACGCCGTGAATGTCCAGCAATTTACGCATGCTGCGCGTATCCTCCGCTACCAGCAGGTCCGCCGAGGCCAGAATATCGAGGGCGCGCAAGGTGATATCGCGGGCTGTCCCGATCGGTGTTCCCACCAGATAAAGGCCCGGCTGCAATTTGATGTTTTGGTGATTCACCACTGGACCCGCCTTTCGTGACGCTTATTATCCCGCTCAACAAAAAATGCGCCGCCGCGCAGCTTGCAACTGGGAGTTTTCATCTATGTTTGCCGTTTTCCGACCCGCCCGCAAGCTGGGGTTGCGCGCGCTGGCGCTTGCCTCTGCTCTTGCCCTGGCCGCCTGTGAACCTGTCGCCCTCGGCGGAGGGGGTGGACCCACCATCAACACAGCCCAGCCCGTCCCGGTTGCGCTGCTGGTGCCAAGAGGATCCGGCCAAGGTGGCGACGATATCGTCGCGCAAAGCCTTGAAAATGCGGCGCGCCTGGCGATCAGCGACCTTGAAGGGGTGCAGGTCGACCTGCGCGTCTATGCGACCGCGGGCAATGCGCAGCAAGCCGCATCCCAGGCTGTTCAGGCGGTCAACGATGGCGCCAAGATCATTCTGGGCCCCGTCTACGGCGAAGCGGCCAATGCCGCCGGCGTTGCCGTTGCGGGGCGCGGGATCAACGTTCTGTCATTCTCCAACAATACGACCATCGCGGGTGGGAACGTGTTTGTCCTTGGCCCGACATTCGACAACACGGCGAGCCGCCTGACGCGCTTTGCCGCAAGTCAGGGCAAATCGAACATTCTGGTCGTGCATTCACAGGACGTCTCGGGCCAGCTTGGCAAGGCAGCGATCGAGCGGGCCGTCCAGGGCTCTCCGGCGCGCCTGGCCGGGATCGTGCCCTATCAGCGCTCGCAGCAGGGCGTGGTTGCCTCCGTGCCCCAGGTGCGCTCCGCCGTCAGCAGCTCCGGCGCTGATGCGGTATTCCTGACCGCGACGACGGCAGGTGCGCTGCCCCTCTTTACACAGCTTTTGCCAGAGGCTGGCGTCAGACCTGAAAACGTTCAGTATATCGGGTTGACCCGCTGGGATATCCCACCGCAAACGCTTGAGCTGCCCGGCGTTCAAGGCGGGTGGTTCGCTCTGCCTGATCCGGGAATGAGCGCGCGCTTTCGCAGCCGCTATCAGGCCGCTTATGGCGAGCCGCCACACCCGATCGGGGGGCTGGCCTATGACGGCATCGCCGCAATCGGAGCGCTTGTCGGTGCGGGCCAATCGAACGCCCTCACGGGCGCGGCGCTGACACAGGGTGCAGGCTTTCAGGGTGTAAACGGGATCTTCCGGCTGCGCCGCGATGGTGGTAATGAACGTGGGCTCGCAGTTGCGACGATCCGGAACAGACAGGTGGTTGTGATTGACCCTGCCCCAAGAAGCTTTGGCGGCCCCGGCTTCTGAGCCTGAAACGCCCCTGATCCGACGACCGTCGGGCGATCTCATCTGTGATGCCTCACTGATTTTTGATCAGCCCGGTCTTGTGCGCAAGCTCGACGACGCTGCGGGCGAGGCACAAGATGCGCTGGGTCTTCGAAATGCCTGCGTGCGGATCTTGCGTCAGGCCAAGGAGGATGGACGGGCGGCCATCGCCAAGGCGTTTCAGCAGCACCCTTTCGCGGCGCGTCCCCTGACGCGGTCCTATACCTACCTGACCGATTGTCTGGTGACTGCCGCGTTGCATATGGCCCAAACGCATATGCATCCGCTGCCCAATCCGACACGGGGGGAGCGGATTGCCCTGATTGCAGTCGGTGGCTATGGCCGGGGGGAAATGGCGCCCTTCTCGGACGTGGATCTGCTGTTTCTCACACCCTACAAAATCACGGCCTGGGCGGAGAGCGTCATTGAATCGATGCTCTACATCTTGTGGGACCTGAAGCTGAAGGTCGGCCATTCAAGCCGAACGATCAAGGACTGCCTGCGCCTGGGCGCCGAGGATTTCACGATCCGGACCGCGATGCTGGAACACCGCTTTCTCGCCGGTTACGCCCCTTTGGGCGAAGAGCTTGCAACGCGTTTGCGTGAGGATCTTTTCACCGGGACGGGGCGCGACTTCATCGAAGCAAAGCTCGAAGAACGTGAAAAACGGCATGAACGTCAGGGTCAGCGATATGTTGTCGAGCCCAACGTGAAAGAAGGCAAAGGGGGCTTGAGGGATCTGCAATCCCTGTTCTGGATCGCAAAATACATCCAGGGGGTTCAGAATGCCGCGGATCTGGTCCCGCTGGGCGTCTTCCGTCCCGAGGAGTTTGAACGGTTCGTACATGCGGAGGATTTCCTTTGGGCGGTGCGCGCGCATCTGCACCTGATCAGCGGACGGGCCAGCGAGCAATTGACCTTTGACCGGCAGGTCGAGGTGGCCGGAGCGATGGGTTATCAGGACAAGGCCGGACGCCGGGCGGTCGAGGTGTTCATGCAGGACTACTTCCGCCACGCGACCGCGGTCGGAGATCTGACCCGCATCTTTCTGACCAAGCTCGAAGCGACCCACGTGAAATCCGAACCCCTGCTTGAGCGGATCTTTCGGCGGAAGCCCAGGGTCAGGTCGGGCTATAGCGTGATCCATAATCGTCTTGCCGTTGAAGACGAAACCTCGTTTCTGGCGGACAAGCTGAACCTGTTGCGGATCTTCGAAGAAGGCTTGCGAACCGGGATGCTGATCCATCCGGATGCCATGCGTCTCGTCACCGCCAACCTGCACCTGATAGATGACGACATGCGGCAGGATCGGGAGGCGACGCGGATCTTCCTCGACCTGCTTTTGAAACACGGAAATCCCGAACGCGCCTTGCGCCGGATGAACGAGTTGGGCGTCCTTGCGGCCTTCATCCCCGAATTCGAGCCGGTCGTGGCGATGATGCAGTTCAATATGTATCACAGCTATACCGTGGACGAGCATATCATCCAGTGCATCGCCCAGCTGGCCCAGATCGAAAAAGAGGAGCTGGTCGAAGATCTGCCGGTCGCCTCGTCGATCCTGAAGAACGGGGTGAACCGCAAGGTTCTCTATGTCGCTCTTCTGCTTCACGATATCGGCAAAGGCCGCTCGGAAGATCATTCGATCCTCGGGGCCCAGATCGCGCGGAAAGTCGCGCCTCGGCTCGGGTTGAACAAATCCGAATGCGAAACCGTGGAATGGCTTGTCCGCTACCATCTTCTGATGTCGGACATGGCTCAGAAACGGGACATTGCAGATCCCCGCACCGTGCGGGATTTCTGCAAGGCCGTTCAAACCGTCAAACGGCTTGACCTGCTCTGCGTCCTTACGGTCTGCGATATCCGTGGTGTGGGACCTGATACCTGGAACAACTGGAAGGCCGCGTTGATCCGCGCGCTTTATCGCCAGGCGCGTCGCGCGCTTGAAACCGGGATGGAGGACCTCAACCGCGAAAACCGGGGGGCGGAGGCCAAGAAGCTGCTGCGCGCAGCCCTGCCCGATTGGTCCCGCGCAGATCTCAAGCGGGAAACCGGACGGCACTATGCGCCCTATTGGCAGGGGCTTCATGTCACGGCGCATGTGGTCTTTGCTCGGCTTCTTCGCGATCTGGAGGACAGCCACGATTTGGCCGAGATCGGTATCGACGTGCATCCGGATGAGGATCGCGATGCAACACGCGCCTGTTTCGTAATGGCGGATCATCCGGGGATCTTCGCACGCCTTGCGGGCGCCCTGGCTCTGGTGGGTGCCAATGTCGTCGATGCACGCAGCTATACGACCAAGGATGGAAACGTGACCGGCGCCTTCTGGATCCAAGACGGCGATGGCGCGCCCTACGAGGCCGACCGTTTGCCGCGCCTCACCCAGATGATCCACAAAACACTGATGGGTCAGGTGGTCCCGCGTGAGGCGCTCAAATCCCGCGACAAGATCAAGAAGCGTGAAAAAGCGTTCGAGGTCCCGACCCATATCACCTTCGATAATGAAGGCTCCGACATCTACACGATCATCGAAGTCGACACGCGGGATCGCCCGGGACTGCTCTACGACCTCGCCCGGACCTTGGCGACGGCAAATGTCTACATCGCCAACGCCGTCATCGCGACGTACGGAGAGCAGGTGGTCGATACATTCTACGTCAAGGATATGTTCGGGCTGAAATACTATTCGGAGTCGAAACAGAAGTTCCTTGAAGGCAAGCTGCGAACGGCCATTGCCGAAGGCGTCGAGCGCGCCGAGGGATGACAGGCAGACATCCGATGCATGACCGGGGCCAATTCGGGATCGGCGTGATGGCCCGATGCGGAGCTTTGGTGGATCGGTCCCTGATGCGCATGGGCTGTGGCCCGTCATGAAACCCATTCGCCTCATGACCGGGTTTCTCACCGTTGGCGTCTGGACTTTGCTGAGCCGCGTTCTGGGCTTTGTGAGAGACGCGATGATCCTCGCCCTAATCGGAACCGGCCCGCTTTACGAAGCCTATGTCGTGGCCTTCCGGCTGCCCAATATGTTCCGCCGCTTCTTTGCCGAGGGGGCATTCAACATGGCATTCGTGCCCATGTTCTCCAAGAAGCTAGAAACCGACGAGGCGCCGGCGGAATTCGCATCACAGGCCTTTTCAGGTCTGGCCAGCGTGCTCATAGTGCTGACGTTGATTGCCCAGGCGACGATGCCTTGGCTGATCTTCGGGATGGCCAGCGGCTTTGCCGGCGCCGCGCAATTCGATCTCGCGACAGAGTTCGGGCGCATCGCGTTTCCCTATGTGCTCTTTATCTCCCTGGCTGCCCTGGCGTCTGGGGTGCTGAATGCGACGGGCCGTTTCGCGGCGGCGGCGGCGGCCCCTGTTCTGCTGAATGTCCTTCTGATCAGCGCGATGTTGGTGGCGCAAGCTGTGGGGGGCAACATCGCGCGCGCGCTTATCTGGGCGGTCCCGGTGGCGGGTCTTGCGCAACTCGCGCTGGTCTGGATCGCTGCGAACCGGGCCGGCGTACCGATCCGCATCCAGCGCCCGCGCCTTACGCCGGAACTGAGGCGCCTGATCAAGATCGCGGTTCCGGCGGCCCTTGCGGGCGGGGTGGTTCAAATCAACCTGCTCGTCGGGCAGCAGGTCGCGTCCTATTTCGACCGCGCGGTGGGGTGGCTCTATGCGGCAGACCGGCTTTATCAGTTGCCTCTGGGTGTCGTGGGGATTGCGATTGGGGTGGTGCTTCTTCCGGACCTCTCTCGACGGCTCGCCGCGCGGGATGACGCAGGCGCCCGCAATGCGCTGTCGCGCGCGGGCGAAGCCGCGCTGGCCCTGACGATACCCTCCGCAGTGGCGTTGATCGTGATCCCGTTGCCCCTTGTGTCGGTCCTGTTTCAAAGGGGTGAGGTTACGGCGGATGACAGCGCCTCGATCGCACTTGCCGTTGCGATTTACGGGCTTGGCCTGCCAGCCTTCGTGCTGCAAAAGATCCTCCAGCCTCTCTTTTTCGCAAGAGAGGACACACGCAGCCCCTTTCGCTATGCGCTTTGGGCAATGGTGGTGAACGCCATTCTGGCCATCGGCCTTGCCCCGGTCATCGGCTGGTTCGCCCCGGCGATCGCCACCACCGTCGCGGGCTGGGCCATGGTGTGGCTGCTGGCACGCGGCACTGGCGAGATGGGGGATGCCGCCAAATTCGATGACCGCTTCTGGGCACGGCTCTGGCGTATTTGCGCGTCTGCCGCTGTCATGGGGGGGCTTCTTTGGGCCGTCAATCTTGCCCTGACCCCGATGCTGGGGACGCCCGGATGGCGCTATCTTGCCCTTGCGCTTCTTGTGACGTCAGGCATCGTCAGTTTCTTTGCGACAGCCCAGATCACCGGGGGCTTTCGCCTCTCCGATCTTCGTCACGCCTTGCGCCGCTAAGGTGACAGCTTTCAGTCCCGACGCACCCTGTCAATGATAGCGGACCAGCCCCCGGGAGCGATGAAGAACGACATCCCGAAACCCGCCGCAAACCCTGCCAGATCCGCGACCCAGTCGTTGTGCAGACCAAACAGCAAACCAAATACGAGCTGAATCCCCATGAGGATCCCGATCAGCGTGAAAGCACGCGCCTGATTGGCGCCGATAGACGACAAAGACCGCCAGAGCATAAAGGTGAACGCGCCGATCAGACCATAGACATTCGGGAACGCACCCACGATTGGCGCCGGATCGTTCAGTAGGATCGCATAGGCCAGCACGCCCAGCGCGCCCGAGCCAAAAAAGATGATCACCGTGGCAACCGAACCAAAGACCTCACCCACCATCTTGCCCATCGCCAGAAGGATCACGCCTGCAAAAATCGTGTGGGTGAACGAGCCGTGGACGAAGGGAAAACTGAGAAAGCGGATCACATGTTCGATGGGCCAGCGCCCGCTCTGCCACATCCAGTCAAAGATATCGCCGGAAAAGGCATAGGATTGCAGCGCCGCCAGCCGCCAGCCGACCGCGGCCGGTCCACCAACCAACCCGCGGGCGCCAAGGCTGAAGGCAATTTCGATGCACAAAATGACAAGAAACAGGGCCACCACGACGGGTGGCAGCGGATTTACGGCAGGGATCTGCGGCGAACTGCTCATGCCCGGGCCTCCTTTGCGGCTTCTTGACGGCTATTACCCTCCTCGGTAATGCACCCAAGCGATTTTTTCCAGCCGTGAGTGCCTGCCCCATGACCTCTCCCGTCTTCACACCGCGCGTCTTCTCCGGCATTCAACCGTCCGGTGGACTGACGCTTGGTAACTATCTGGGCGCCATCAAGCGCTTTGTGGACATGCAGGATGATGCGTTCGAAACCATCTACTGCATGGTCGATCTGCACGCGATCACCGTCTGGCAGGATCCGGCGGATCTGCGGCGCAATACGCGAGAGCTTTGCGCGGGCTTTATTGCCTCCGGCATCAACCCGGAAAAGTCGATCCTGATAAATCAGAGCCAGGTGCCGGAACATGCTCAACTGGCCTGGATCTTCAATTGTGTCGCCCGGATGGGCTGGATGCAACGGATGACCCAGTTCAAGGACAAGGCCGGCAAGAACGCGCAAAATGCGTCACTGGGCCTTTTTGCCTATCCTGCTTTGATGGCGGCGGATATCCTGATTTATCATGCCACGCATGTGCCTGTGGGCGAGGACCAGAAGCAACATCTTGAGCTAACCCGTGACATCGCCACCAAGTTCAATCACGATTTCAGCGTGGATTTCTTTCCGCTGACCGAGCCGGTCATCAAGGGCGCCGCGACACGGGTGATGAGCCTGCGGGACGGGTCCAAGAAGATGTCGAAGTCGGACCCGTCGGATGCCTCCCGTATTAACATGACCGATGATTCGGATACGATCGCCAAGAAGATCCGCAAGGCCAAGACGGATCCCGATGGCCTGCCCTCGGAAGCCAAAGGCCTCGAAGAGCGGCCGGAGGCCCGCAATCTGGTGAACATCTATGCGGCCTTGGCGGATCAGACGGTCGCTGAGGTTCTGACCGAGATGGGGGGTAAGCAGTTTTCCGAGTTCAAACCGATCCTTGCCGACCTTGCGGTCGCAAAACTGTCGCCGATATCGACGGAAATGGCACGGCTCGTCGCCGAACCGGACGAGATCGACCGGCTTCTGACAGCGGGTGCGCAGCAAGCGCGGGACATCACAGCGCCTATCCTGCGCCAGACCTACGACATCGTCGGAATGATCCCGCCCAAGCACGTTTAGAAATGGCGCCCCCAGGTTTGCCAGGGGGTGCCGGAATTTGATCCAAATTCCGGTCTGGAAAACGAACCGTTTTCCACCGTTTTTTGTCACAAAAAACGGGCACCCCTTGCTGATGACGCGTGCTGATCCAGGGGCTGGACGGAACCGCGCCTGCGCCCTACCGTCAGGTCAAACATGTGAACGAGGACATGATGGCGGTCGGGACAAATATTCTCACTTATTTCAATGGCAGCTGGCATGAAGGCGACATTCCGATCATGCGCGCTGCCGATCATGCATCCTGGCTGGGAAGCTCGGTTTTCGACGGGGCGCGCCAGGTCAATGGCCTCGCCCCCGATCTCGTCGCACATTGTGCTCGCGTGAACCGCTCGGCCGAGGCGTTGATGCTTGCCCCAACCGTCGGCACCGAGGAGATGGTGTCCATCATCCGGGAAGGGCTAACGCGATGCGCCAAAGGGGCCGCGATCTACATCAGGCCGATGTATTGGGCAACGCAGGGCGATGCGCTGGCGATCGTCCCTGAAAGCGATTCCACAGCCTTCGCCGTCTGCCTCGAAGAGATACCGATGCCGGCTGCGGATGCATCCACCACGCTGACCCGGACACGCTTCCGCCGGCCCGTTCTTGAAGATGCCGTTGTCAACGCCAAGGCAGGCTGCCTATACCCAAACAATGCCCGCATGCTGACAGAGGCCCGCTCCAAAGGGTTTGGCAACGCGCTGGTGGCCGACGCAATGGGCAATGTCGCCGAAACCGCCACCTCCAATGTCTTTATGGTCAAGGATGGCGAAGTCTTCACCCCGATTGCAAACGGCACCTTCCTCGCGGGCATAACGCGCGCACGTCATATGACGAATATGCGGGCGGACGGCATGATCGTCCATGAACGCGTTCTGACATTTGACGATTTCCATGATGCGGACGAGGTCTTTCTGTCGGGGAACATGACAAAGGTCACCCCGGTCACGGCGTTTGACGAGACGCAATATCAGGTGGGACCCGTGACCAGACGCGTGCGGAACATGTACTGGGACTGGGCGGCCTCTTCCGCGTAGGCTCAGCAACCTAGTGCCAGGACAGCGAAACGAGCCAGTCCACAGCAGCCTCCACTGCCGGCAAGCCCCGTTGCGCTTTATGTGACAAAAGCCAGATATCGCGGCTGGGCAAACCCTCCGTCGGGATGATTCGTATGCGCGCGTCCCGCTTTGCGACACAAGCGGGCAGCAATCCTTTGCCCAAACCGTCGGAAATGGCGGCCTGCAACGTCTCCGCATCAGAGACTTTCAGACCAGAGATTGCCCCGCCTTGACGCGCCATCCATCGCGCCTGCGGCAGACCCGAATGCGCCTCGTCATAAAGCAGCCAGGACAGAGACGCAGGCGCCTCGCATTGGGCCGGAGCACAAAGCACATAGCCCAAGGTTCCAACACGGCGCGTCAGAACCTCCTGACCGCCATCTCTCGGGCGCGCCAGCCTCAAGGCGAGATCGGCCTCGCGACGGGTGAGGTTGAGATCCCTGGCCTCCGGCACGAGTTCGACGTCAAGGTCGGGATGCGCCTTCAGGAGGGGACCCAGCGCGGGCACAAGGACATGGTTGACCAAGATCGGGACCGCCGTGAGGCGAACCCGACCTGTAAGCCGATCCCCCAGCTGGCCCAGCTTGCCCGTCAGCGCATCAGCCTCAGGTTCCATGCGTTCAGCATGTCCGACAACAACCTGTCCTTGGCTGGTTGGCCAAAGACGGCCAGCGGCATTGCGTATGAACAAGGGGGCACCGATAACCTCTCCCAGTGCATGCAGGCGCCGGGCAACGGTTGTTTCGTTCACCCCCATCCGCCGTGCAGCCGCGGCAAGACTGCCTCCGCGATGGACAGCAAGGGCAAATCTCAAATCGCTCCAGTTCAGATCCTGCATTTATGCAGGCTAGGCTGGCAAAAATCTCATCTTCAACCCGCGATCGTGCAGATGCAATTTTTCGGAACGCAAAAGAGGAGGTTCAAGATGCACTTTGTGGTTTTGTTCACCGATGCCACTGACGCCGACCCCGGTCTGCGTCAGCGACATATGGAAAAACACCTGGCCTTTCTGGAAGAACACAGCGACCGGATCATCGCCGCCGGTCCTCTGACGGAAACGGAAGGCACATCCGCAGGTGGGCTGTGGCTGGTCAACGCTAAAGATGAGGAAGAGATCGAGTCCTTGATCCGATCAGACCCGTTCTGGACGACGGGCCTGAGAGACACCCACCGCATCCTGCGCTGGAAACAGGTCTTTGCAAACGGCCAGCGCCAAATCTAATCCATTGCACGTCTTCCGCGCTTGGGTCATGATCCGCCCGCTGAGGGAGACGCAAGATCATGCGCAAGTTTCTGGTGGTGTTGGACGACAGCCGCGAATGTCTGAATGCAATGCGCTTTGCCGCGATGCGTGCGTCTCACACGGGGGCGGGCGTTGAAATACTGTCCATCATCGCACCAGAGGAGTTCAACCACTGGATCGGTGTCGGCGAGGTCATGCGCGAGGAAGCCCGCGAGCGCATACACGCCCATTTCGAGGTCTTTGCCAAATGGATGCGGGACCGTCAGCATATTGACCCGGAACTCGTGATCCGGGAGGGCGAAGCAGTGCCGGAGATCATGGCGCAGATCAAGGACGATCCAGAGATCGGCGTTCTGGTTCTTGGGGCTGGCACCGGCAAGAAAGGCCCGGGCCCGCTTGTCACGCAATTGACCAAGAATGCAGGCGCGCTTCCCGTGCCCATCACCATCGTGCCGGGCGATCTGACAAAAGAGCAGCTTGAGGCGATCACCTGATCGCCCCGCGCTACATCTTTTCAGGAATCTCAATCCCAAGAAGCTTCAGCCCGAGATCCAACTGACTGAGCGCGAGAGACAGAAGGCCCAGATGTGACTGCGCCGTTTCACGCGGAACCCCGGCAGCAAGCACCTTGTTCGACTGATAATAGGTGTTGGTCTTGTTGGCCAACTTGTAGACATGGCCGGCCAAAGCGCTGGGTTTTCGGGTGTCGACCGCCCGCTCCATCTGGCGTGCGAACTCGTCCAGGCAAAGGATCAGATCGCGACCTCCCTTGCCCAATTCGAGCAGCGCGCCAGGCATTGTCCCGTCAGCAGCTGCATTGTGCAGAAGCGACCGGATCCGGACGCATGAATACTGAATATAGGGGCCTGTCTTGCCTTCGAATTGCAGGAACTGATCCATATCGAAAACATAGTTGCTTTCGCGGTCATGAGAGAGTTCGCCGAACTTGATCGCCGCAATCGCGATCTGCTCCGCGATGGCCTCGCGCTCCTCGGGCTCCAGCTCTCCGCCCGCTTTCAGGCGCTCGGCTGCTGCCTTATGCATGGTCTCAAGCAGATCGTGCAGGCGCATCACACCGCCCGCCCTTGTCTTGAAGGGCTTGCCATCCGTCCCGTTCACCGTCCCGAAAGGGATGTGTTCCGGTTTTGCATGCCCCGTCAGGGCACACAGATCCGCAGCGCGGAAAACCTGCCGGAAATGCAGTTTCTGCCGGGCATCCACGATATAAAGGATGTAGTCGGGATTATCCTCGGTCACCCGGTCGATGATGGTGGCCAGATCGGTGGCACCATACCCATAGCCACCCTTTGAGTTGCGCAGCATCAGCGGCGGCAGGGCCTCATCGCCAAGTGGGATAATAACCGCGCCCTCATCGACGATGGCATGACCTTCGCCCATCAGGCGCTCCACCAGGCCGTCAAGCGCCGCCTGATAGCGGCTTTCGCCGTACCAGCAGTCAAAACCAACGCCCATCCGGCCAAAATCCCGCTGCAAACTGCGCGAGCTTGCATCGAATATCCGTTTCCAGAGTGCCATATAGGCAGGATCGCCCGCCTGTAGCGCCGCCGTGGCTTTCCGGGCGCGATCCAAGAAAACCTCGTCCTCTTTGGACCGTGCGGAGGCTTTGGGATACCAGGTCTGCAGGTCGGCCATCGTGAGATCGGCATCGTCCTCTCCGGCCAGAAGCCCCGGCCGTTCGTCTTCGATCTGGCTGATCAGCTGGCCGATCTGAAGACCCCAATCGCCGAGGTGAACATCGCTGATCGTCCGATGGCCCGCGAAATCCAGGAGCGTCTTCAAGGCCTGCCCCACGATTGAGGAGCGCAGATGGCCGACATGCATTTCCTTGGCCAGGTTCGGGCCGCCGTAATCCAGCAGATAGGTTTTCGCCGCCTCTGCTTCAGACGCCAGAAAGCGGGGATCGGAGGAGAGATGCTCCGCCTGCTCGATCAATGCTTTTTCCGTTACCCGGAAGTTCAGAAATCCCGGATTGACCAACGTGACCGCGAACCGGTCCTGAGTGTCGATCAGGCCCATCACCTGCTCGCCGGCAACCTTCGGGTTCATCTTGTTGGCCTTGGCGACGCCCAGCAACCCGTTGCATTGGAAATCGGCCAGATCGGGGCGATCCGAAGGGCGCACAGCTCCGAACTTTTCGTCAAAGCCGGCAGCAACGAAAGCCTGCTTGCAGATTTGCTCAAGTTGGTCGAGCAGCGCGGTCTTGGCATCCATGGGCGCACCCTTTGTCTAATGATCGCCTCCTCTTAGTTTCCGAGTTGAACGAGAACAAGGGCCGCCCCGCACCGGAGGACGGTGGTCAGGCATGCAGATTAGAACCATTCCAAACCTTGACTTGGCCAATCCCGATCCGCATATGCTGTAAGGCGCCTTAGGAGATGTCTTATGTTTATCCAGACGGAATCAACGCCGAACCCGGCAACCTTGAAATTCCTGCCCGGTCAGACGGTGCTGGATATGGGAACGGCCGATTTTCCGAGCGCTGATACAGCGGACAAATCACCGCTTGCGACAAGGATCTTTGCGGTTGAAGGCGTGACCGGAGTGTTTTTCGGAAACGATTTCGTCACCGTGACGAAAGCCGATGCAACCGAATGGGACCATATCAAACCCGCGATCCTGGGCGCGATCATGGAACATTATCAATCGGGCCAACCGGTCATCGAAGGCGACACCGCGCCCCAGTCGGGCCACGCGGAACATTCCGGTGAAGATGCCGAGATCGTGGGCCAGATCAAGGAACTGCTCGACAGCCGCGTCAGACCGGCAGTCGCCCAGGACGGAGGCGACATCACTTTCCACGGCTTTGACCGGGGTGTCGTCTATCTGCATATGCAAGGGGCCTGCGCGGGTTGTCCGTCCTCCACGCTCACGCTGAAGATGGGCATTGAGAATCTGCTGCGCCACTACATTCCCGAAGTGACCGAGGTTCGCCCGGTTGCCGTCTGACGCACCGCTTATTCTGGCTTTTGACACGTCGGCCGCGCATTGCGCGGCCGCTTTGATGTCTGGCGACACTCTGCTCGCCACGGACAAGGGGGACATGGCACGTGGTCAGGCGGAGCATCTGATGCCGATGCTGCAAACAATGCTGAAAACCCAGCAACGCGACTGGACCGATATCGACCTCATCGCCGTCGGTGTAGGCCCGGGAAACTTCACCGGAATTCGCATCTCGGTTGCGGCGGCACGTGGCCTTGCGCTTGGTCTTGGCATACCGACCATGGCGGTCTCGACGTTCGAGGTGATGCGTGGACCGACCAGCCCCCACGACAAAGCGCCACAATTGGTCAGCATCAAGGGGTCGCGCGACAGTCTTTACCTGCAGCTCTTTGGCGGCGGGCATCCGTCAGGTCCACCTCGTCAGGTGGATTTTTCGGCGAATGTACCCGACTGCATCATCACCCCGGAGACCTTGATCCTCGGGCATCGGGTGGGCGATCTTGCGCAGCGTCTCGACGGGCCGATAGCCCCCGAACAGCTTGTGGAACGGGAAATGGCGGATTTCGGCCCAACACTTGCCCGAATAGCGCTGGCCCGCTGGCGTCAGGGCGAAACAACGCCTCCGCCTCCCGCCCCCCTCTACGTCCGGGCCGCCGATGCCGCCCCCGCGCGGGACGCGCCGCCGGTGCTTCTGGATTGATTTCAGCAGCCGACATGGCGCGTCTGCATCGCGAGGCATTCGATCAGGGGCGCCCGTGGAGCGAAGAGGAGTTTGCATCCCTTTTGTCCCTTGCCGGCACCTTCGCGATCGGTGACCGGCATGCTTTCGCGCTCTACCGTGTCGTTCTGGACGAGGTGGAACTGCTGACAATCGTCACCCACCCATCCCATCGCCGACTTGGGCAAGCAACAGCTCTGATGAAAACCTGGCATGCTCAGGCAAGATCCGCAGGCGCAACCCTGGCGTTCCTGGAGGTCGCGTCGGACAATGTCCCCGCCCGGGCGCTTTACGAGCGGATGGAGTATGCGCAAACGGGGATGCGCAAGGCATATTACAAGCGGCCATGCAGTCCGTCGGTTGACGCGGTGCTGATGTCTCGCGCGCTCACGTAAAGTCAGCGTCGGTTACCCGCGCACGTTAACAAAAATCAGTTGACCCTCTGCTCCAGCTACGGCCTTATTTGCCTGATCAAAACGATCTGCTCGCTTGACTGGGCCGCTTCTGAAATGGGAACAGCGGCCCCAACCAAGATAACCAACCGGGAGACACCCACTATGACCGTAATGCAAAGACTGATGGGCGCGGCGGCAGGTCTTGCGCTGAGCGCAGGTGCTGCATTGGCCGAACCGGCCCTGATCTTCGATCTGGGCGGCAAATTCGACAAATCCTTTAACGAAGCGGCCTTCAACGGCGCCAAACGCTGGGCGGACGAGACCGGCAACAGCTTCCGCGAGATAGAACTGCAATCCGAAGCCCAGCGCGAACAGGCCCTTCGCCGCTTTGCGGAGGCTGGCGCCAACCCGATCGTGATGGCGGGCTTTGCCTTTGCCGACGCCTTGGGGCAGGTGGCGGGCGACTATCCCGACACGTCCTTTGTCATCATCGACATGGTGGTGGACGCACCCAACGTGCGCTCGGTCGTCTTCAACGAGCATGAAGGCTCCTACCTTGTGGGCATGATGGCGGCCAAAGCCTCCGAATCCGGTACTGTCGGCTTCATCGGCGGCATGGACATCCCGCTGATCCGCAAATTCGCCTGCGGCTATGCCCAGGGCGTGCTGGCGGCGAACCCCGATGCCAGCATCATCGCCAACATGACCGGTACGACGCCCGCCGCCTGGAACGACCCGGTGAAAGGCTCCGAACTGACCAAGGCCCAGATTTCACAGGGCGCTGACGTGGTTTATGCCGCCGCCGGCGGCACTGGCGTGGGCGTGCTTCAGACCGCCGCTGACGAAGGGATCCTGTCGATCGGCGTCGACAGCAATCAGAACTACCTGCATCCCGGCAAGGTCCTGACCTCGATGATGAAACGCGTCGACAACGCCGTGTTCGAGGCCTTTGCCGACGGCCCGGGCCTTGAAACCGGCTTTCAGGTGATGGGCCTGGCCAATGGCGGCGTCGGCTATGCCATGGACGAGCACAATGCCGAGCTGGTGTCTTCGGACATGCAATCCGCCGTCGATGCGGCATCCGCCCAGATCGCCAGCGGCGAAATCACCGTGCATGACTACATGTCGGACGACAGCTGCCCGGTTCTGAGCTTCTGAGCATGACACTCGATCAAACAGCGGAGCGGCAGGCAACTGCCGCTCCGGCCATTGAACTCAAAGGTATTTCCAAAGCCTTCGGCCCCGTCCAGGCCAACAAGGACATTTCCATCCGCGTCATGCCCGGTACGATCCACGGGATCATCGGCGAGAATGGCGCGGGCAAATCGACGCTGATGTCGATCCTCTACGGATTTTACAAGGCCGATGCGGGTGAGATCTTCATCTCCGGCCAAAAGACGGACATTCCCGACAGCCAGGCCGCCATCGCCGCCGGCATCGGCATGGTGTTCCAACATTTCAAACTGGTGGAAAACTTCACTGTCCTCGAAAATATCATCCTGGGCGCCGAGGATGGCGGCCTCCTGCGCCCGTCCCTTGCCAAGGCACGACGCTCCCTGACCGACCTTGCCCGCGAATATGAGTTGAACGTCGACCCCGACGCCGTCATCGAAGAGATCGGTGTCGGCATGCAGCAGCGGGTCGAGATCCTCAAGGCGCTCTACCGCGAGGCCGAAATCCTCATCCTCGACGAACCGACCGGCGTGCTTACCCCTGCCGAGGCGGATCAGCTTTTCCGTATTCTCGGGCGGCTGCGCGAAGAGGGCAAGACGATCATCCTGATCACCCACAAGCTGCGCGAGATCATGGACATCACCGACACTGTCAGCGTGATGCGGCGTGGGGAAATGACGGCAACCGTGAAGACGGCCGAGACCAACCCCGAGCAACTGGCTGAGTTGATGGTGGGACGCAAGGTCTTGTTGCGCGTCGACAAGGTGCCAGCACAGCCGGGCAAAACAGTGCTCGAGATCGAAAACCTGCACGTCACCGACGACAAAGGGGTCGAACGGGTCAAGGGTATCAATCTCAAGGTGCAGGCCGGTGAAATCCTGGGGATCGCGGGGGTGGCCGGCAACGGGCAATCCGAACTACTCGAAGTTTTGGGCGGCATGCGCGAAGGCTCCGGCACGGTACGCCTGAACGGGGCGCCCTTGCCGCTGAGCGGCCCGGCGGCGGACGGACGCGCGCGACGACAAAGCTATGTCGCGCATGTGCCCGAAGATCGCCAGCGCGAAGGGCTGATCATGGATTTCTACGCGTGGGAAAACGTCGCGTTCGGCTACCACCGCGATCCCGCTTACAAAAGTGGCCTTCTAATGAACAACGCCGCCTTGCGCGCGGATACCGAGGCCAAGATCGAAAAGTTCGACATCCGCCCAGCAAATTGCTGGCAGTCGGCCAAGAACTTTTCAGGTGGGAACCAGCAAAAGATCGTCGTCGCCCGCGAGATTGAGCGTAATCCCGATCTGTTGCTTGTCGGCCAACCCACCCGAGGGGTCGATATCGGCGCGATCGAATTCATCCACAAGCAGATCGTGGCCCTTCGCGATCAGGGCAAGGCGATCCTTCTCGTCTCGGTAGAGCTTGAAGAGATCTTTTCGCTGTCAGATCGCATCGCGGTGATGTTTGACGGCCACATCATGGGCGAGCGGCTTCCCGACGAAACGGATGAAAAAGAACTTGGCCTTTTGATGGCCGGTGTCTCCGGCGATGCCGCATGATCCCAAGACCGCCAAATAGAGAGAGCTGACATGGACAAAATGCCCCAATGGGCCGATGTGGTCCTTATCCCTCTGATCTCGCTGCTTCTGGCGGCGATCCTGTCGGCGCTTGTCATTCTCGCCATCGGCGAGGACCCGGTCGCCGCTGTCCAGCTGATGGTGTCCGGCGCATTGGGATCGACCTATGGCTGGGGTTATACGCTCTATTACGCCACGAATTTCATGTTCACAGGGCTTGCGGTCGCGGTGGCCTTTCATGCGCGCCTCTTCAACATCGGCGGTGAGGGGCAAGCCATGCTGGGCGGGTTGGGCGTGGCGTTGGTGGCGTTGATGATCCCTTGGCCGCATTGGTCGATTGCCTTGATTTTCGCGATGCTGGGCGCGATGGCCTTCGGTGCGCTTTGGGCTGCGATCCCTGCCTATCTGCAGGCCAAACGCGGCAGCCATATCGTAATTACCACGATCATGTTCAACTTCATCGCCGCCGCTGTGTTGAACTATGTCCTGGTCAACCTCCTGCGTCCTGCGGGCTCGATGGAGCCTGCGACCGCACGCTTCCCCGAAGCCGTCCATCTGCCGACCCTGCATGAGCTTCTGGCCCCGTTTGGCATTGCGTTCTCGCGCGCGGCACCTGCGAATGTCAGCTTGCTGGTCGCCATCATCGCATGTGTCCTGGTGTGGCTTCTGATCTGGCGGACCCGCACGGGATACGAGATCCGAGCCTATGGACACTCGGAAACCGGCGCGCTCTATGCCGGTATTTCCCCCGTCAAGATCACCATGATCGCGATGCTGATCTCCGGCGCACTTGCCGGAATGATGGCCATCAACAACGTCATGGGCGAGGCCGAACGGCTGGTGTTGAACGCCACCGAAGGCGCTGGTTTCATCGGTATTGCCGTTGCGCTGATGGGTCGGTCGCATCCATTCGGCGTCTTCCTCGCCGCGATCCTCTTTGGCTTCCTCTACCAAGGCGGGGCGGAACTGGCCCTCTGGACCTCGATCCCGCGCGAGTTGATCGTGGTGATCCAGGCGCTCGTGATCCTCTTTACCGGCGCGCTCGACAACATGGTGCGGATGCCGCTTGAGAAGGTCTTCCTCGCCGCACGGCGCCGCCGTCAGGCCACCGAGGCCGCCCGGAAGCCCGCTGAATAAAGGCCGTTGAGATGGATTTTCTGACCCTCATCCAAGTGCTCGACAGCACGATCCGGCTGGCCACGCCCTTGTTGCTCGCTTGCCTGGCCGGGCTCTTTTCCGAGCGCGCGGGCATCTTCGACATCGGGCTCGAAGGCAAGATGCTGATGGCCGCCTTCTTCTCCGCAGCCGTCGCCGCGCTGACCGGGTCGGTCTGGCTGGGCCTTCTGGCCGGTGTGGCCTCTTCGATGATCCTCAGCGGCCTGCATGGGCTCGCCTCCATCACCTTCCGGGGCAACCAACTGATCTCCGGTGTCGCGATCAACTTCCTTGCTGCCGGCCTTACCGTCCTGATCGCTCAGGACTGGTTCCAGCAGGGCGGGCGCACCCCCTCTCTGATCGGTGGCGGTCGCTTTACACCGATCGTCCTGCCCTTTGCCGAGACGCTTCGCGATGTGCCGATCCTCGGCCCCATCTATTCCGAGCTGCTCTCGGGCCATTCCATCCTCGTCTATGTCGCCTTCCTGATGGTTCCCGCCACTTGGTGGATCCTCTTTCGCACCCGCTTTGGTCTGCGCCTGCGGGCCGTGGGCGAAAATCCCGCCGCCGTCGATACCGCTGGCGTTTCAGTCGTCGGCCTGCGCTATGCCGCCGTTGCGATCTGCGGCATGCTTTGCGGCATTGCGGGCGCCTATCTTGCAACAGCCCTTCAGGCGGGTTTCGTCAAGGACATGACCGCCGGGCGCGGCTTTATCGCGCTCGCTGCTCTGATCTTCGCCAAATGGCGGCCTTGGTACGCGCTCTATGCCTGCTTGCTTTTCGGCTTTCTTCAGGCCATCGCCCTTCGGTATCAGAACATCGACCTTTTCGGCCTGGTGATCCCGGTGCAGTTCATGGATGCACTGCCCTATATCCTGACAGTGGTTATTCTTGCAGGCTTTGTCGGCAAGGCGATCCCGCCCCGTGCGGGGGGAGAGCCGTATGTCAAGGAACGTTGATCTGTTAAGTCCAGTTTCTGACATCTGACCAGTCCTGTTTGCTGCGCGGCAGCGCGCGTGGTTGATTTTGCGATGCGGCGCGGTCTATCTGCTATCATGCAGATCTACCTCCCCATCGCCGAGGTTTCGGTTAACGCCTTTCTCCTTCTCGGGTTGGGCGGCATGGTGGGCATTCTGTCGGGCATGTTCGGCGTGGGCGGCGGCTTTCTCATGACACCGCTTCTGTTTTTCATCGGCATTCCGCCAGCCGTGGCCGTCGCCACCGAAGCCAATCAGATCGTGGCCTCTTCTTTCTCGGGTGTTCTCGCGCATTTCAGGCGAAAGACGGTCGATCTGAGGATGGGAACAGTCCTGCTGATCGGCGGTCTGGTCGGCGCGGCCCTTGGTGTGCTGGTCTTCAACTATCTGAAAAGCCTCGGCCAGGTCGATCTGTTGGTGCGTCTCTGTTACGTGGTTTTTCTGGGGGTCATCGGCTCGCTGATGTTCATCGAAAGCCTCAACGCCATTCGCAAGGCCCGCAATGCGGGAGGCGCCCCTCCGCCCAAGCGCCGTCAGCGCACCTGGATCCACGCCTTGCCGTTCAAGATGCGCTTTCGCACCTCGGGCCTCTACATCTCGGTCATTCCGCCGCTTGTCGTGGGCGTTGCGGTGGGTGTCCTTGCCGCGATCATGGGCGTCGGCGGCGGCTTTATCATGGTGCCTGCGATGATCTATCTTCTGGGCATGCCGACAAAGGTGGTTGTCGGCACGTCTCTCTTTCAGATCATCTTTGTCACGGCCTTCACCACGTTGCTGCATGCGACCACCAACTTCACCGTCGACATCGTTCTTGCGGTTCTTTTGCTGGTCGGCGGCGTGATTGGCGCGCAGATCGGAACGCAGATCGGCGTGCGCATGAAGGCCGAGCAGTTGCGGATTTTGCTGGCGCTCATGGTGCTCGCCGTCTGTGGCAAGCTTGCCCTGGATCTCCTTCTTCAGCCGGCGGAGCTTTATTCGCTTGGCCGTGGCGGAGGGCATTAGGGCGATGTGGCGTTGGCTTGCCGGGCTATTGCTGATGCTGCCGCTGGCGTCTCTGGCAGAGGAAGTTGTTCTGGGCCTGTCCAGGGATGAGGTTGCCATCACAACGCGGTTCGATGGCTCGGAGATCCTGATCTTCGGCGCCGTCAAACGGGACCGCGCCATCCCGGACGGCCCCCCGCTTGAGGTCGTCATGGCCATTGCCGGGCCGTCCGAACCCGTGATCGTCCGGCGCAAGGCAAATCGGTTTGGCATCTGGGTAAATACCGATGCCGTCGAAGTTGATGCCGCCCCCAGCTTTTATGCCGTTGCCACCAGCGGCCCCCTGCGCGAGGTGCTTTCCAATACCGAGGATCTGCGCAACAAGATCACCGTTCAACGGGCCATCCGGTCCGTCGGCGCACCGCGGGGAATTCAGGATCCCCGAAGCTTTACCGAGGCGGTGATCCGAATTCGTGAAGATGCGGGGCTTTACCAATTGCTGGAAGAGCAAGTCGTCCTGGATCAGCAGACGCTTTTTCGCACCTCTATCCGCATGCCGGCCAATCTTACCGAAGGGTCTTACAAAACCCGGATTTTCCTGACGCGTAGCGGACAGGTCGTATCCAGCTATGAAACCTTCATAGATGTCCGGAAAGTCGGGCTGGAACGCTGGCTGTTCTCGCTGTCGCGCGAGCAGCCTCTTGTCTACGGGCTGATGTCACTTGCGATCGCAATCGCCGCGGGCTGGGGGGCCTCTGCCGCATTCCGCCTTCTGCGCAACAGCTAACGTCCCGCCCATCTCAGGCGTCAGGAGCTTTCGGCCTCAAGATGAAGGGCCGCTGGTGCTGGTTTGCGAAGATCGGCGATGCTGAGCGCCTCGCTGGGCTTGGCAAGCCGGTTGCGAACAACCCAGATCAACCGTTCCTGCGCGCGAGTGATCGCGACATATGCAAGGCGCTTCCAAAGCGGTTGGCCCGCCTCCACCCGTCCCATGCGCGCGGCGACAAACAGATCCGGGGCAAAGACCTGAACCGTATTCCATTGCGACCCTTGCGCCTTGTGGATCGTGACCGCCGCGCCGTGCAGGAACGTGGCGCCCATG
The DNA here is from genome assembly GCF_004216475.1 of Thalassococcus sp. S3. Classification (GTDB taxonomy): domain Bacteria; phylum Pseudomonadota; class Alphaproteobacteria; order Rhodobacterales; family Rhodobacteraceae. The sequence goes on from NZ_CP022303.1 coordinate 4,198,913, forward strand.
CGCGCGGCGAAGGGGATGAAGGGCTCTTCCTCATCCGGCTTTTCAATCTTTACGATCGACGCGGCACTGACCTGCGGATCTTCCGCCCCCATCACGTGCAGGCGTGAGAAGCCGGGCTTCCGACCGGGCCCCAGATAGATGACCTGCGCCCCTTTGATAAGGCCGCGCGCCTCCAGATCCAGGCGTTTCTTGCGGTGCTTCAACGGCAGCTCGATCCCGTCGCAGATCAGCGGCTCGCCTTCCAGCAGCTCCTCTTCGGGGGCGCCGTAAACGCTGCGAAAGGCATTGATGAGCCGGATCCGCGTCGCGTTGCGCCAAACCAGAACCGGGCTGCGCGCCATCAAATCCACCTCGACCCGCTGCCCCCAGACGACGCGCGGATCACGCTTGGCCGCGTCTTCGACCATCTGCTCGAAATCATGGAACTCAAGCTGAGGGTCGGCCAGAGCATGGGCCAGGTCCAGGATCGGGTTGTCGGCGTTCTGGCGATGCACACGGCTTAGTTCCAGTTTGCGTTTGTCGCTCAAGGCGTCAAAAACCATGGCGCCCGACTGGTTTACCGGTGCCAATTGTGCGGGATCGCCAAAAAGCAGAAGCGTCGGAAAGATCTCTTTCAGGTCTTCGAATTGCCGGTTGTCCAACATGGATGCTTCGTCGATGAAGCCGATATCAAGAGGTTCTTCGCGTCGCTTCCAGCCGGTAATGAAATCCGATCCGCGCAGGCCGGCGGCCGCCAGAGCACCGGGGATTGACTTGTTCTTGGCAAAAAACGCCGCTGCCCGGTCCAGGGCCTCATCGGTCAGGCCTTCGATCTCGGGGCGTTCACCGTTGCCAGCCAGCCATTCGGCGATGCGCTCGTATTCCGGATCGTAAACCGGCGTGTAGAGGATGCGGTGGATGGTGGTTGCGGGCACACCGCGGAACCGCAAAACGCTCGCCGCCTTGTTGGTTGGCGCCAAGATCGCCAGGGTACGCCGATCCTTGCGTTTTCGTCCCTCATAGTCGCCCGAAACGACATCAACCCCTGCCGTCTCCAGCGCCTTATAAAGTTCGGCCAGCAGCAGCGTTTTGCCCGACCCGGCCTTGCCCAATACGGCCATGACCCCCCCTCCGGCGCTGCGGGGCGGGGTCAACAGGCTGTCTGTCAGGTCAATACCGGCGCCCTGCAGCATCTCTGTGATACTGTCATAAGCCTGAGCCTGATCGTCGGAAAACGTGATGAGATCGGAGGTCATGGGGCGACCCTACAGGGGCGCCCGAAGAACAGCCAGAGTGCTTCGCCGACTAGGCCGACAAAGCAAACTCTGGTTCAGACGATCCTCCGAATGCGCGTTCGAACCACAGACGCGAAATGGCGGGAGACAGGCCAGCGCGCGCGGCAACGCGCGTCTTGGCTTCGGGTGTGAACTCCCAAAGACCAACGCTGATGCGTTCCCGCCCCTCCCCTTCGCTACCCAAGACCTCGGGCGACGAACCGATTGAGCGATAGATCCGCACCATGCGTGCATCGAAGACCCCTGCAAAATGGCGGATGCCAAAGCCGGTCATGATCTCCCCACCGGCCAACATCAACGCGGCCGCGACACGCGATCCGGCATCGCGCGACAGGCAGAACCGCGTGCATTCCCAGATCAGAGGACTGCGGATCGGCGCGCCGCCCGTCAGATGGCCGAAGACTTCGTTGACCATCACCGGCCCCGTCGTCGGCAGAAACCGCATGGATCCGCCATGTGTGCCGTCCTGCTGTTCCCAGATGACATAAAGCGGGTTCAGCGCATCATACTGATCGCGTTCTTCACCCTCTTCGGTGACAGTGACGTCCCAGCCCAGGCGAACCTTGAACTGATCCGCCCGATCCCGAAACATGGACCGGGACAAGGTTGGAAAACGGTGTAAATCATTGGCGTAAATATAGCGCAGCATAACAATCCCCATTGCGTCCTGACTGGGAAAAGCCATACCTCCGCTACCGTTAACATTTGCTCAGCGCGGCGATCTTTTGGGTAAAGAAAGGCTGAAGATTACACGACGATCAGCCCGCGGCTCATCGCGCGCGCCACGGCATGTGTGGTATTCAATGCGCCCAGCTTGAACCGCGCGCTTTCAATATAGACGCGCAAGGTATGCTCCGAAATCGAGAGGGACTCCGCCACTTGCGCCCGATTGTATCCCATCGCGATAAGCGTCATTGCATCCTTTTCCCTGGGGGAAAGAGCTTGTGACTGTTCCGGGCGGCGGCCCGGCTCGAATTCAAGCGCCTTGCGATTGAAATAATGCGCAATCAGGATCAGCGACCGTCCATGTTCCTCGGTGAAAGCGCTCCATGCCGCGTCATCGCAAGTGTGACTTACGGTAAAGAGTGCGAATTGTCCGTTCGGTCCGCGAATGGGAATGGAATAGCCCTGATTGCCAACGCCGTATTCGATCGCTTCGGCCTGAAAGGCGCGTGCTGCCTTGCTGGACCAATCCAGACGCTTCCAGTCTACCGGATGAAAGCGCTGGTAGCAGCCGATGATGACCGGGTCGACCCGCAGATAGCATTGTTCGAGATATCGGTCTCGCCACGCATCGGTATAGGTGCCGCAACCGTATTGATCGCCCGCGCTATCGACCCAATGATACACGATGTGATCGACGTTAAAATGATCGCGGATCGCAACCGCGACCTCTTGCAATCCTTCAAGCGCGCTGGTGTCGTCCAACGCCTCCAAAATTTGATCCAATCGCCCCTGTGTCACCATAAGCCTGCGCTTGCGCCTTTTGCTGCAAGGACGCAATCTCGGTGGCCGCCACGAGCTTGGCATCGTCAAGCTGCTCAGCCAAAGCCCCCAATCCATTAGCTTTGGCAAACGTGTTCAGGTCGGCGAGAACGTCCAAAATCCAGTCATGTTGCATCGTCAGACTCGCTCCGGAGTGGTTAATGAAAGGTTAACACAACTATAGCATGAGCGCGATTTGTAAGGAAATTCGCTGCTTTCAACTCCCCGAAAATAGCGAGGCGCAGATTTCTAACCCATTGTTTTGTTGTAAGTGGCCTCTCGACAGCAAATCGCCCGCGACGGCGATGGGCCGATTCGCGGGCGATTGTCTTCGAATGGGAAACGATGTGTTTCTTAACCGCGAGCCGCCAGCGCGTCTTCTAGCGTCCGCAAGCCCGTCTTGGGCGCCTGCACCAGCACCGACATGTTGCCCGGCTTATGCTCGTTGCGGAGCATCTTCATGTGCGCCTGTGGCAGGTCATTCCAGGTGAACACCTCCGACATGCAGGGATCCAGGCGCCGCTCCACCATCAACTGGTTGGCCGCGCTGGCTTGCTTGAGATGCGCGAAGTGGCTGCCCTGCAGACGCTTCTGGTGCATCCACATATAGCGCACGTCGAACGTGCAGTTGAACCCGGTGGTACCCGCGCAGATCACGACCATTCCACCCTTCTTGCAGACAAAGGTCGAGACCGGGAAGGTGCTCTCGCCCGGATGTTCGAACACCATATCGACGTTCACGCCCTTACCGGTGATGTCCCAGATCGCCTTGCCGAACTTGCGCACTTCCTTGAACCATTCGGCATATTCCGGCGTGTTCACCGTGGGCAACTGACCCCAGCAGTTGAAATCCCGGCGATTCAGCACGCCCTTGGCGCCCAGGCCCATGACGAAATCGCGCTTGCTCTCGTCCGAGATCACGCCGATCGCATTCGCACCCGCGGTGTTGATCAACTGGATCGCGTAAGAGCCCAGACCGCCCGACGCACCCCAGACCAGAACATTCTGGCCGGGCTTCAGGTCATGCGGCGCGTGGCCGAACAGCATCCGGTAGGCCGTGGCCAGCGTCAGCGTGTAGCATGCGCTTTCTTCCCAGGTCTGGTGCTTCGGGCGCGGCATCAGCTGCTGGCTCTGCACGCGGGTGAACTGGCTGAACGATCCGTCCGGCGTCTCGTAGCCCCAGATGCGCTGACTCTGCGAATACATCGGGTCGCCGCCGTTGCATTCCTCGTCATCGCCATCGTCCTGGTTGCAGTGGATGACCACCTCATCGCCCACTTTCCAGCGTGTCACCTTCTCGCCCACGGCCCAGACGATGCCTGCCGCGTCCGACCCTGCGATGTGATACGGCTGCTTGTGACCGTCAAACGGGCTGATCGGCTGACCCAGCGCGGCCCAGACACCGTTGTAGTTCACGCCGGCCGCCATCACGAGGACCAACACCTCGTTGCTGTCGAGCGTCGGCACGTCCACAACTTCCTGCAGCATCGCCGTATCAGGGTCGCCGTGCCGCTCCCGCCGGATCGCCCAGGCATACATCTGCTTGGGCACGTATCCCATCGGGGGCATCTCGCCCATCTCGTACAGGTCCTTCTCGGGCGCGTCGTAGCTGGCAATGCCGCTGTTTGTGTCGAGAGCCATCTGAGCCTCCATAAAATTATCCGTTGCCGCGATGCAGAATCGCCGCTCTGTGAGACGGAATATGGTTCGCCACGAAATAATGCAACACCTGATGCTTCCGTTTTGTAACTTTATGACCCAGCAGCTGCAGAATGTTGCTTTGCAGTCGCAGCATTTTCAGCAATCTTGCGCCCAGCCAGATGTGCAATGGAATTAGCGTAGAACTGGCAGACCGGACGTTCTTTCTCGTCAATTCGATAGATATCGCCATCCTGCCGGATGATGTGGCGTTTCAGCAAATGACGCAGCCCGACCTCGGCCATATACGCGTGATCCTGCCGTGGCAGGTGAATATGTGCCTGCGGCATGTGCGCCATCGCCTCTTTCATGGCCGCTTCGACCTCCGCGCGGGTCATCGCGCCCTGTTCCAACAACACCGATGCGGTCAGGGGCACAGGCAGAACCGGGACCAATTCGCCGATCCGGTTGAAGAGAAAGGTGCCCAGCCGTCGCGTCGTCTCGGACGGATACTGGTCGATAAACGCGTTCAGCGACACAGGCGCACCGAAACTCACCGCAGCATAGCCAAAGCGGTAGAAGCGCCCGGTGATCCGCAGCCACAACTGCTTGAGCGCAAAGCCAGCAATCACGCTGATCCGCGCCCGAAACCGCCTTCGCCCGCTTTGCGCGGCCTGCAAGAGCACACGATCCTCAAGCACCCGATCATAATTCAGCGCCACGGGAACAAAGACGACATCCCTCTCGGTCTGCTCAAACCCGTCCACGATGTAATTCAGCAGCCCCAGCTTGAGCGGCATCAGCTTGCCCTGCACGCTCAGCCCGCCTTCGGGGAAGAACGCCTGCGTCACGCCCCCGCGCATGGCGAGTTGCACGTACCGCGCAAGAATCCGGCTATAAAGCTCATTCCGCGCCCGGCGCCGGATGAAATACGCCCCCATCGCCCGGATCAGCCGGCTGAGCGGCCAGACCCGCGCCCATTCACCCACCGCATAAGACAAGGCCGAGCGTTCGGCGGCGAGGTAGGTCACCAGCACATAATCCATGTTGCTGCGGTGATTCATCACGAACACCACCGTCGCCTTGGGGTCGATCTGTTTCAGCGCCTCTTCATCATGATGGCCCAGACGTACGCGGTAGAGTGCATTCGACAGAAACCGCGCCGCCCGGATGGCAAAGCCGAAATAGGCTGACGCCGAAAAGGACGGCACGATCTCTCGCGCGTATTTGCGCGCCTTCTCGAATGCCACATTTTCCGGAACACCTTCCGCCCTGGCATGGTCCGCGATGGCCTGGCTGACCTCCGGGTCATAAATCAGCCGCTGGATCATGTCGTAGCGCCGCGCCAGCTTGAACGGCTGAATGGGCCGCTCCAGCCTTTCGTTCAGCTGTGCCACCGCTTTCTCAAGCCGCCGTCGGAAAAACCAGCGCACCGAAGGCAACATGACCTTGTCCAGTGCTGCAATCGCCGCAAAGCCGACGATCAGCACCAGCAGCCAAACCGGTATTTCCACCAATTGCGTCATTGATGTACCGTGACAGCAAATGCAGGCGGTCACAATCTCCGACAGATGCCGCAGCGCAGCGAATTGACATGTTCTGAAAATTACTATTTAGACAGTGAAATCGAAACAATGTTGCCCAACCGAGTGACGAGGCCCTGAGATGACCGAGACGCAAAAAGACCGCCCCTGGCTGATCCGCACCTATGCCGGCCATTCCACGGCCAAGGCTTCGAACGCCCTCTACCGTGGAAACCTGGCCAAGGGTCAGACCGGTCTCTCTGTCGCGTTCGATCTGCCCACCCAGACGGGCTATGACAGTGACCATACGCTCGCCCGCGGAGAGGTCGGCAAGGTCGGCGTGCCCGTCGCGCATCTGGGCGACATGCGCACGCTTTTCGACCAGATCCCGCTGGAGCAGATGAACACGTCGATGACGATCAACGCGACGGCCCCATGGCTTTTGTCGCTCTACATCGCTGTGGCCGAAGAACAGGGGGCGGATGTCTCAAAACTCCAGGGCACCGTTCAGAACGATATCATCAAGGAATATCTCAGCCGCGGCACTTATATCCTGCCGCCTGAACCGTCGCTGCGCCTGATCACCGACGTTGCGGCCTATTGCTATACCAATGTTCCGAAATGGAACCCGATGAATGTCTGCTCCTACCACCTGCAAGAGGCTGGCGCGACGCCAGAGCAGGAATTGGCATTCGCATTGGCAACGGCCCAGGCCGTGCTTGACGGCCTGAAAGGCAAAGTGCCGGACGAAGACTTCCCGCGCCTCGTCGGCCGTATCTCTTTCTTCGTGAATGCTGGCATTCGGTTTATCACCGAGATGTGCAAGATGCGCGCCTTCGTCGATCTTTGGGACGAGATTTGCGAAAAGCGTTATGGCGTGACCGACGCTAAGTTCCGCCGCTTCCGCTATGGGGTTCAGGTCAACTCCCTGGGCCTCACCGAACAGCAGCCGGAAAACAACGTCTATCGCATCCTGATCGAAATGCTGGCCGTCACGCTGTCGAAAAAGGCCCGCGCCCGTGCTGTGCAATTGCCCGCCTGGAACGAAGCGCTTGGCCTGCCCCGTCCCTGGGACCAACAATGGTCGATGCGGATGCAGCAAATCCTGGCCTACGAGACCGACCTGCTGGAATACGGCGATCTTTTCGACGGCAACCCAGTTGTCGATGCGAAGGTCGAGGAATTGAAAGACGGCGCGCGCGCTGAATTGGCCAACCTCGATTCCATGGGTGGCGCAATCGGCGCGATCAAATACATGAAATCACGCCTCGTGGACAGCAATGCAGACCGCCTGAACCGGATCGAAGCCGGTGAAACGACCGTCGTCGGCGTGAATAAGTTCACCACGGGCGAGCCTTCCCCGCTGCAGACCGAAGATGGTGGCATCATGGTTGTCGATCCCGCTGTCGAGCAAGAGCAGATTGATCGCCTGAACGCCTGGCGCGCTGAGCGTGACGAGGACGCCGCCCAAGCCGCTCTCTCCGCGCTGCGGGCCGCCGCAAAGTCGGGTGAGAACATCATGGAGCCGTCCATCGCCGCCGCCAAGGCGGGCGTGACCACCGGCGAATGGGCCGAGGAGATGCGCCGCGTCTTCGGCACCTATCGCGGCCCCACGGGTGTCTCTGCCTCCGTGTCGAACAAGACCGAGGGGCTTGACGATATCCGTGACGCGGTCAACGCAGTCAGCGACCGTCTGGGCCGCCGTCTGAAATTCCTTGTCGGCAAGCCGGGGCTCGACGGCCATTCCAACGGCGCCGAGCAAATTGCCTTCCGCGCCCGCGATTGTGGCATGGACATCCGCTATGAGGGGATCCGGCTGACGCCCGAAGAAATCGTGTCCGCCGCGCTTGAGGACGAAGCTCATGTCGTCGGCCTCTCGATCCTGTCAGGTAGTCATATTCCGCTGGTCGAAGATCTGATGAAGCGCATGAAAGAAGCAGGCCTTGGCCATATTCCCGTCATTGTCGGTGGTATTATCCCGGATGAAGACGCAAAACGCCTCAAGGCGATGGGCATTGCGAAAGTCTATACGCCTAAAGATTTTGAACTCAATACAATCATGAGTGATATCGTGACATTAGCTGATCCCGCTGCGATTGCCGCCGAATAGCGGAAATCAGCCGACTGACACAAAATAGGGCTATGACGCGCGGTTGCCCAGCTTGTGCGACCTTTTTTTGCTATGCCATAAGCACGAAAAGAAAAGAAGGAGAGCGTCAATGTCACTTGATCTGGAGTCGATGTCCCGGAAAGAACTGGTAGATCTGCATTCGCAAGTCGAAAAAGCGATAAAACAAGCTGAAATTCGTGATCTTCGCGACGCGCGCAAAGCGGCCGAAAAGGCAGCTGCAGAGTTCGGCTATTCCCTGGATGAAGTCACCGGAGGGGAAATGGCCGGTAAAGGGAAGCGGCGGACAAAAGCAAGTGCTTCAACAGCCAAATACCGCAATCCCGACAATGCAGAACAGACATGGACCGGAAAAGGGCGTCAGCCACAATGGTTCAAGGACGCAATGAGCGCCGGAATTGATCCTGCCAAGCTCGAAGTCTGAGACGGATAAAACAGCGGCATGACAATTCATATCGGGGCCAGTCCCGGTGAAATAGCCGAGACAGTCCTTTTGCCCGGTGATCCCTATCGGGCGAAATGGGCTGCAGAAACATTTCTGGAAAATGTAAAGCTGGTGAACGAAGTGCGCGGCATGCTGGGCTTTACCGGCACTTGGCGTGGCAACCCGGTGACGATCCAGGGCAGCGGCATGGGCATGCCCTCCCTCAGCATCTACGTGAACGAGTTGATCAAGGATTATGGGGCTCAGACTCTGATCCGAATTGGCTCTTGCGGCGGAATGCAGGAAAGAGTTGACGTGCGGGACGTGATCATCGCGATGACAGCCAGTACGATCAGCACCCCGTCGCGGGGCATCTTTCGCGAATTGAACTATGCACCTTGTGCCGATTGGGAGCTATTGCGCGCCGCTGTCTCAGCCGCCGAGGCGAAAGGCACCAAAACGCATGTCGGTGGCATCTACTCCGCCGATGTCTTTTACGATGAACGGCCCGACCTGAACGATCAGATGGTGCGACACGGCATTCTGGGCGTCGAAATGGAAGCTGCGGAGCTTTATACGCTGGCCGCACGTTTCGGGCGCCGCGCCCTTGCGGTTCTGACAGTATCCGATCACCTGCTGACCGGCGCCTCCCTGCCTTCGGATCAGAGAGAGCGGAGTTTCGGTGATATGGTCGAGATCGCGCTCGGCGCTGCCTTCGACACCAAGGGGTGAAGACCCGGCCTCCTTCCGGCCTTTTCTCAGCGCGTTCCGTGTGTGCGATCATATCCGCTCACCACAGGCGATTTCATCCTCGCGAGGTGGTCCTCGCGTGGCCTGAAGACCTCGACCTGAAGGGGATGACATGCGGCAACGTCGCTTGAATGCGTCGCCGAACAATCGCCACCCGGACAGGCACTCAGTGCGCCAAGCAGATCAATCTCAGCAAACATTTCCAGGTAATCCCCGGGTTTGACAGGGCTTGCCTTCATAAAGTATTGTCCGGTGTCACGCGTGAACCCGGTGCACATGAAGACATTCAACACATCATGGACATGGAATTCGATCGACGCGGGATCCGTCCCCAGGTGTTCCGCCAGCGCACGGGACAGATTTGAGTGACAGCAATGATGGTACTGCCCTCCCGACAACAGGTGATGGGTGTAAGGATCGCAGCGGGTCCCGATCACATCGTGGACCGATCCGCCAAATTCGTCGATCCCGTACCAACTCAACGTATCATCCGTGACCGTCGCAAGCGGGCGCAGGGCCGGGAAACCGGACCACAACCGATCACCAACGCTGACATGTGTTCCATGAAGCGCCCGCGTCTTTCCCGAATAAAAGCGTTCCGAAAGGTCATTCATGTTCCAGAGGTTCAGATCCCCGACCTGGGGTCCCTCCACCGATGTGATCCGGAAAAAGTGACCCGCTGGCACCGAAAAGCAGCGCGCCTCTCTCGGCGGGATTTGCGTTTGCGAAACCCGCTCCGCACCGTCTCGTATCTCTGCCAAAAGCTTCAAATCCGGTTGGGGCAGCGTTTCGACCGGATAGCAGATCACTGGTTCAACGGACCTGCGTGCCGCGGCATCGTCGGGGATCTGGGGCATTTTCCAAAACTCCTCTTTCGGCATCGGCAAATTGGCGGAGCCTCATCCGGAAGGCAAGCATAAGGCTTGACCGCCGTGAGAGGCTCCATAAGCTTGCTCTACGATCCAAAGGAAACGCGATGCGGTGGCTGATCCTGACATTTTTTCTGCTCACGGCGCCTGCCTCTCAGGCGCAGCAGCAGGGATGGGGCGACCTGGACACGCTTTTGCTGCAGACGCTCTCCCCGACAGGAGATATGGTTTCATCCTTCTGGATGCCGGACCATCAAGACCCCGCCGCCGCACGGCACGCTCTTGCAATCATCTATTCTCACATTCCCGGCTCGGCAGGGAACGTTTCCATTCACAGCGGCCTTTTTGAGCGAACGTCATCCGGCTGGTCCCTGCGCCAGCAAGTAACAGGGCTTTTCGGTCAGAGCCCGAGCGACCCCAAACACCTACCGGATCGGATCGAGGTCACCACCGCCACCCTCGGCCCTAATGATCCACGATGCTGTCCGACGCAAAGCACACGTTGGTGGATCGATCCCCGGACCGGGGCAGCGCACCCATCAAACTGATCGGCCTGCGCAGCGATTTGGTTTCAAAGATCCGCTTTGCTCAGCCCCGCATGCTGCACAGCGCCACACTCCTTCCGCTCGCTGCTGCCGCCATCGGCAGGCACGCGTCACACCATTTTTTCGCCAACGCCAGGCGAAATAGACAAAAACGCCGAAGGTCAGCAGTGTCAGAAGAAACGGCATGCAACACCCCCTTCTTCTTCTCGATAAAAATACGGAAACACCCCGCTATATGCCGGGACCTTCCATCGCCCAGCTCGCGCTCCCCGCCCATGCCGGGCGGTCAAAGATGTCGCGCGCGGCCTTGGCCGCGCTCCGCTTGGTCACAGCCGGTCAGACCGTGCGCTCGACCATCATCTTCTTGATCTCGGCAATCGCCTTGGCCGGGTTCAGCCCCTTTGGACAGGTCTTCGCGCAGTTCATGATCGTGTGGCACCGATAAAGCTTGAAAGGATCCTCCAGATCATCCAGCCGCTCTCCGGTCGCTTCGTCCCGGCTGTCGATAATCCAGCGATAGGCGTGCAGCAGAGCTGCCGGCCCCAGATACCGATCCCCGTTCCACCAATACGAGGGACACGCCGTCGAGCATGACGCACACATCACGCATTCATAGAGCCCGTCGAGTTTCTTACGATCCTCGATCGACTGTCGCCATTCCTTCGCCGGTCGGTTTGTCTTGGTCTCAAGCCAGGGCATGATCGACGCGTGCTGCGCGTAGAAATGCGTCAGATCCGGGATCAGGTCCTTGACCACCGGCATATGCGGCAGCGGATAGATCTTAACGTCGCCCTTGATCTCATCCATGCCGTAGATGCAGGCCAGCGTATTGATCCCGTCGATGTTCATCGCGCAGGATCCGCAAATCCCCTCGCGGCACGAACGACGGAAGGTCAGCGTCGGATCGATCTCGTTCTTGATCTTGATCAGCGCATCCAGAACCATCGGCCCGCAAGTGTCCATGTCCACCCAATAGGTGTCCACGCGGGGGTTCTCCCCGTCATCGGGGTTCCAGCGATAAATGCTGAATTTGCGCAAGTTGGTCGCGCCGTCCGGTTTGGGCCAGGTCTTGCCCGTCTTGATGCGCGAGTTTTTCGGGAGTGTCAGTTGAACCATGTCTCGATTTACCTTTCCCGTTCAAAGACGTTTGATATCTGCAGGGCGTGCCGTTTGGGTGCCCGCGAAATGTTGTGGGGTGTGTTCGCAAAGCATTCCGGGCCAGCCGCGTTGTCGTGGTATGCCGCGACGGCCCTAGGGTCGAAAAGCCATGCGGGATTTTGGCCATACGTCATGCCGACCACCTTGTGAAAAGAATGTCAAAGTGGCGGGGGCGCGCGTATTTGCCCGGCGCGTGCGACACGGCCAAAACATCGCGAAATTCAAGGCCCGCCTTTGCCAGAAGGTCGATCATCACGCTCGGCGCCGCCAGATTGGCAAAGCGCTCCGTTACCGACATCTCAAGGATCACGAAAACACATCTCTTCAAGGTCTCGGGGCCGCCATTGAGTATATTCAGCTCATAACCTTCCGTATCAATCTTCAGGCCAACCGATCCGGGGTACTCCTTCGCGATGTCGTCAAGACGCACCACATCGACATCCCTGCGCTCCACCGATGTGAACGTGTCTTTCAGGTGGTCTTTCCGCTCCATCAGGCTGGCCATCGCACCGCCCTTGCCCGGTTCCGTCGTCGGTATCTCCAACACAGCACGTTCGTTGCCGGCACCCAGCGCGGTCGCGTGAAAATCGAAATCCTTGAGCAGTCCGGACCCGCGAACGGCCTCTTCCGCTTCGGGTTTTGGATCGACCAGAACAAACTTCGTATCCGGGAATGTTTTGTAGAGAAACGGGGTCCCCTGATGGACCCCAACATCGAACACGACATCCGGGCGGAAGTCATAGCCCTTCAAATAGCCCGCGCTTGCCTTGTCGGCCCGGACAAGAAAGCCCTCTTCGCGCAAGGCGCGGCGAAGTTTGGGCACGTCCACGATCAATACTCGCGCACTTCCGGCGCAACATTCTTCAGGTCGACGCCGTGATCATGGCTGGTCAGCCGGTTCGGATGCACGCTGAAATAGCTGTTCATGCGCCGGCTCCCCGCATTGTCGGAGCCCTCGGGATCGGTGCTGAACATGCGCTGGTGTACCGCACCGTAAGGCTTGGGCCACGTCTTGCTCGTATTGATCGGCGACGTTTCGGTCAGAACCAGTTGAGCCATGTCACATCCTCCTTACGAGAGAGCCCGGGCGATCCCGGCCTCTGCGGTGCAGGTCAGAGTATCGGGCCGCCGCACGATGTCGGTCACCAGGCCCACCGTCTCCCCATCAACCCCGGCCACCGCATCCTGGGCCAGACTGTTGATTTCCAGGGCCGAGGCATTGTCGATCACGCAATCGGTAAACGGGATCAGGTTGGCGGAGGTTGCCGCGTCGAACCGGGTGAAGAGGACCTCATTCACCGTCTTCTTCGCCGCCTCCCGGGCCACCTCATTGGCCGTCTCGTTCACGACATTGCACGCGACCAGCGCCATGCAGCCCATCCCGATCGTGAGCGCGGCGCGCGAGCCCCGGCAGACGGATATGAGGTGCAGACGCGTCACGCCGTCAGTAAACCCGCGCTTTCGGCGCGATTTTCTTCAGGTCGATGCCGCCATCATTGTGGCTGGTGAGCGGGTTGAGATGCACGCCGCGATAGCCAAGGCTCGCCTGATTGCCTTTGAACCAGACCAGGCTGTGCTTGCGCCAGGTCTCATCATCGCGGTCGGGGTAGTCCTCATGCGCATGCGCGCCCCGGCTCTCCTTCCGCGCGGCGGCCGCGGTGATCGTGGCCACGGCGTTGGGCATCAGGTTGGTCAGCTCCAGCGTCTCCATCAGGTCTGAATTCCAGACCATGGAGGTGTCCGTCACTTTCACATCCGACAGCTTCTCGGCCACGCCTTCCATCTTCTCCTGACCCTCGGCCAGCGTTTTGTCGGTCCGGAAGACCGCAGCGTCCTGCTGCATCGTCTTCTGCATCTCCAACCGCAGTTCCGCCGTGGGCACGTGCCCTTTGGCATAGCGCAGCCCGTCAAAGCGGCTGAGCGCGGCTTCGACCGACCGCCGGTTCGGCGTCGGCACGGCTGTCTTCGGATCGACAACCTGACCCGCGCGGATCGCCGCGGCCCGGCCAAAGACGACGAGGTCGATCAGCGAGTTTGAGCCCAGCCGGTTCGCCCCATGCACCGAAGCGCAGCCTGCCTCACCCACAGCCATCAGGCCCGGTGCGACGTGATCGGGGTTATCCTTGGTCGGCGCCAGAACCTCGCCCCAATAGTTGGTGGGAATGCCGCCCATATTGTAATGCACAGTCGGCAGAACCGGGATCGGCTCTTTCGTGACATCGACACCTGCGAAGATCCGTGCGCTTTCCGAAATACCCGGCAAACGTTCAGCCAGCGTTTCGGGGGGCAGGTGGTTGAGGTGGAGGTGAATGTGATCACCGTCCTTGCCCACACCGCGCCCTTCGCGGATCTCCATCGTCATGCAGCGTGACACCACATCGCGAGAGGCGAGGTCCTTGTAGGTCGGCGCATAGCGCTCCATGAACCGCTCACCTTCGGAGTTGGTGAGGTAGCCGCCCTCGCCGCGTGCACCTTCGGTGATCAGGCAGCCGGCGCCATAGATACCTGTCGGGTGGAACTGCACGAATTCCATATCTTGCAGCGGCAGACCTGCGCGGGCCGTCATGCCGCCGCCGTCGCCCGTGCAAGTATGGGCGGAGGTCGCACTGAAATAGGCGCGGCCATAACCGCCCGTGGCCAGCACCACCATCTTGGCCGCGAAAAGGTGCAGTGTGCCGTCATCCAGCTTCCAGCAGAGAACGCCCTGGCAGACCCCGTCATCGTCCATGATCAGGTCGATGGCGAAATACTCGATGTAGAATTCCGCGTTGTTCTTCAGACTTTGCCCGTAAAGCGTATGCAGGATCGCGTGGCCCGTGCGGTCGGCGGCCGCACAGGTGCGCTGCACTGGGGGGCCTTCGCCGAATTCCGTGGTATGCCCGCCAAAAGGCCGCTGATAGATCTTGCCCTCTTCGGTACGCGAGAAGGGCACACCGTAGTGCTCCAGCTCGTAGACCGCCTTGGGCGCCTCGCGAGCGAGGTATTCCATCGCATCCGTATCGCCCAGCCAGTCCGACCCCTTCACGGTGTCGTACATATGCCACTGCCAGCTGTCCGGGCCCATATTGCCAAGGCTCGCCGCGATGCCGCCCTGGGCCGCCACCGTGTGCGACCGGGTGGGGAACACCTTGGTTACACAGGCCGTCCGCAGGCCCTGTTCCGCCATGCCGAGTGTGGCGCGCAACCCCGCGCCGCCAGCGCCCACGACCACGACGTCATATTCATGCGTCTCGTAATCATATGCAGCCATATCTTCTTCTCCCTTTGCGGAGTTACAATGCCAGCCGCGCGATGGCGAAAAGGCCGGTCGCGGCGGCGGCGTAGCTGAGGCAGACCATCAGGATGATCAGCACTTTTTGGTTCAGACCATGGACATAGTCCTCGATCAGGACCTGAACACCGTCCTTGAAATGCATGAACGCGACAACGATGGTCAGCGCGGCCACGATCGCCGGGAAGGGGCGCGCGAAGTAGTCTGTCACCGTCGCGTAATCCTGGCCCAGCATCGGACCAAAGGTCAGCAGGAAGGCCGGGATCAGGAACAACAGAGCGACCGAACTTACCTTCATCGCCCAGAAGTGGGCCGTGCCGGTTTTGGCCGATCCCATACCCTCCGCGCGTTTGCGGTCTGTGAGATAACGCATCTTCGGCCTCCTTATATCACAAGCGCCGTCAGGATGGTCAGCACGACCGAACCGCCGATGACCGCCCAGCCCAGCTTTTCCGCCGTTTCCAGCTCAAGCCCGATGGCGTTGTCCCAGATCAGATGACGAATGCCCGCCAGCGTGTGATACCAAAGCCCCCAGAGAGACAGGAACATCACCAGATCGCCGAACCAGCTGGTGATCACGCCATTCGCGACGGCGAAATGCGCCTCGGATGTCGAAGCGGCCATGAACCACCAAACAATCAAAAGAGCAGCGATCAGAATCGCGTTGCCGGTGATCCGGGTCAGGATTGACGTCATGGATGTCAGCTGTGGCCGGTAGATCGTCAGATGCGGCGAGAGCGGGCGATTGCCCCTGTTTACATCAGCCATATACGTTCCTTTCGCGGTGCGCTGCGCAAGGTGTACTCCTTTTTCAGCGTCTGTCACGCGCTGCAGCGCGGAAAAGGCGCGGTTTTTTGGCGCGCCCCAGCAATTTTTGGCCATTTGTGATCACACGTTTGAAAAGTGTGATCACGCTGTCGCGCAAACTTGACACCTCCCTTGTTCAGATAGGTCGCAAAACCACGTTCCGCAGCAGGAAACCCCGCAAACGGTTACGTTGGGTTTAACCGATGGCAAGATTACGCCCGCAGGCCTGGCGGATCGCAGCGCCGACCGATCGGATGAGGATCGGTCGGCGCAGGTCGATCAACGATAGAAGTATTCGACCAGAAACAGCGGGATCGACGGGATATAGGTACACATCAGCAGCACCGTCAACAGAACGGCGATGAAGTAGATGTTGACCTTGCTCACCTCCCAGATATTGGCACGCGCCACTGCGCAGGCGGTGATCAGCACGCTCGCCACCGGCGGGGTCTGCTGTCCGATGGCCAGGTTCAGCGTCACCACCAGCCCGAAATGCACCGGATCGATGCCGGCGGCCTGAATGAGCGGGATGACAATCGGCACGACCAGAATGATCGCCGCCGCAGAATGAAGGAAAAACCCGATCACGAGGAAGAAGAAGTTCAGGATCAGCAGGATGACCCACTTGTTCTGGGTGAGCTCCAGGATACTGGCCGCCAGCTCCTGAGGCATCTGAGCCCGGGTGAGAAACCCGCCCATCACCACCGAGGCCGCAACCAGAAGCATCACGACCGCCGTCTGCATGCCACCATCCAGCATCGCGCGGCGCAGGTGGCGCAGATCAACCTGCCGGTACCAGAGGCTGACGAGGATTGCGGCAAGAACCGCCAGACCCGCCGCTTCGGTCGCCGTCACGAACCCGCCAAAGATACCGCCCAGAATGATAACCGGCAGGGCAAAGGCCGGCAGCGCGTCGACAAAGGTCTCGCCCAGCCGGCGCAGATTGAACGCCTCCTCCCTTGGCAGGTCGTAGCGGACCGCAAACCAATAAGCGACACCCATCAGGCCCGCCGCGCCCAGCAGGCCAGGAATGACACCGGCCACGAAAAGCTGCTCCACCGACGTATTGGCCGAGGTCGCATAAAGGATCATCGGAATGGACGGGGGGATAATGATGGCCAGCGAGGCCGACGAAGACGTCACAGCCGCAGACAAAGCACCCGAATATCCGCGTTTCTTCATCTGCGGGATCAGGACCGAGCCCATCGCCGCCACATCGGCGACAGCCGAACCGGAGATTTCGGCAAAGAACAGCGACACACCGATATTTACATGCGCCAGCCCGCCCCGGATGAAGCCGATGATGGCCGTGACGAAATTGATCAGCCGGTCGGTGATGCCGCCTGCATTCATGATGGCCCCTGCCAACACAAACATCGGGATGGCGATCAGCGAGAACTTGGTGGCCCCTGAATACATGTCGAGCGCCACATTCACGAGGGAACCTGTCCCCTCCATCACCAAAAGCCCGCCAATTGCCGACACGGCGAGCGCCACCGCGATAGGCACGTTCAGGCAGATCATAACCACCATGGCCACAAAGATCGCAAGCATCAGCATCAGGCGTTCCCCGCTTTTTTCATTTCGCTTTCGACCTCTTCCTCGATCTCCGCGTGTTCGAGAGAGATGCCGCGCGCGCAGGCGCGCCAGTAACCTGGCAGACTAAGCGCCTGACAGATCAGGAACAGGACCGCACCTATGGGAATGACGCTTTGAGTGAAGCTGACCGGGACCCAGGTGATCGACACCAGAGACATGCCACCCAGGATCGACATCACGACAAATCCGGCCCAGGCAAGAAGGAGGAAGAAGCCTGCAGTGACGATCTCGGCAAAGGCCACGGCGCCCATGCGGATGGGCATCGGGATCGACAAGAGCACGCTGTCAAACCCGATATGGCGTCGCCGCAGCGCGGCCAGGGCCGAGCCGTAATAGGTGATCCAAGCCAGCAGGATCGCCGCAACCTCGTCGTACCAGGCAAGGCTAGAGCCGACGAGCCGGTAGAGCACAGCAACGATCACCACGACGGTCAGAAGGACCATCAGAAGGATCACGAACCATTCCAAAAGGGCTTCCAACCCGCGTTTCACCACTGACACGATGCACCTATCCCGTCCGCCACCGCGACGTCACTGTCGGGCAGTCTTTGTTATGGGTGGGAAAGCGGGGCGGCCAGGTGGCGCGCCCCGCAAAGTCAGATCAGGACCCGCCAGCGAGCGCCTGAACCTGCTCGATCATCTCTCCGCCGCCGTCGACCTCAGCCGCGAAGGCCTCATAAATCGGCTGGGATGCTGCGATGAACGCGTCCTTGTCGGCCTCGTTCACCTCGACACCTGCCGCCTTGATCACGTCCAGCAGTTCGGTTTCCAGTTTGGCGGCATGCTCGTAGACAAAATCCTGCGTTTCCGCTCCGCAGGTCTCAAGATCCGCGCGCACATCTTCAGGCAGACGCTGCCACTGGTTCTCGGCCACCAGCACATAGGCCGGGGTGTAGACGTGGCCGGTGATCGACAGATATTCCTGCACCTCCTGGAATTTCGCCGAGGCGATCTGCGCATAGGGGTTCTCCTGCCCGTCGATCACCTTGGTCTGCAGCGCCGTGAACACTTCCGAGAAGGACATCGGCGTCGGGTTTGCGCCGTATTGCTGGAACATCTTCACCCGCCACGCGCCGTTGGGTGTGCGCAGTTTAATGCCCGCCAGATCCTCGGGCGTGTTGATGGGCCGCGTGTTATTCGTGATGTGACGGAACCCGTTCTCGAAATAGCCGATGATGCGGTAGCCTTCGCTCATCGCCGCGTCCTGGAACACCTCGCCCATCTCCGCCTGCACGCGCTTCATGTGCTCGCGGTCCTGGATGATATAGGGCATCTCGAAAATGCCGAATTCGGGCGCGACCGAAGACATCACCGATGAGGGCAGCCCGAAGGTCACCTGACCGAGCTTCAGCTTCTGCAGCACCTCGCGGTCTTTGCCCAACTGGCTGGCACCGAAGGTCTGCACCTCTGCCCGGTCGCCCAGCTTGCCGTTGGCGCATTCCGCAAAGGCATCTGCCGACGCCTCGAACAACGACCCCGGCGCGCCGACATGGCCAAAGCGCAGGGTCAGATCCGCCGCGAACGCGTTCAGCGGCAGCATAACGGCGGCCACGCCGCCCAGCAAAGCAGTCTTGAGTTTCATATCTTTCCTCCCAAAGGTGCCCCGTTCGGGGCGTCGTTATTCGGCGGCAACCCGCTCTTCTTTTGTGTCGATCAAATGCGCCATCGCGACCTGCGCGCCGCCGCTTTCATGGGGCACGCCAGCCTTGGCCAGCCCCATCTCGACGCCCGATAGCGTCGCCATCAGCATCAGGTCGTTGAAGTCGCCCAGATGTCCGATACGGAATACCTTGTCAGCCACTTTCGACAGACCGTTCCCCAACGAAATGTCGTAATGCTGCAACGTCGTCGCCCTGAATGCGTCCGCCGAATGCCCCTCCGGCATCAATACGGCGGTCAGCACACCACTTTCCTGCCCCTGCCGGGCACAAAGAACCTCGAGCCCCCAAGCCCGCACTGCGGCGCGGGCTGCCGCACCGTGACGCGCGTGCCGGGCAAAGACGTTGTCCAGCCCTTCCTCATGCAGCATCGCGATGGCCTCGTTCAAACCATAGAGCAGATTGGTACCCGGCGTGTATGGGAAATAGCCCGTGGCGTTTGGCCCGACCATATCTTGCCAGTCCCAGTAGGACCGCATGGACCCCGCCTCTTTCGAGTAGTCCAGCGCCTTGTCGCTCACCGCGTTGAAGCTGAGCCCCGGCGGCAGCATCAGCCCCTTTTGCGAGCCAGAGACGCAGACATCCACGCCCCATTCGTCAAACCGAAAGTCGATGGAGGCCAGGCCCGAGATCGTGTCGACCATCAAAAGCGCCGGATGCCCTGCCGCGTCGATGGCCTTGCGCACCTCCGCGATAGGCGAAACCGATCCGGTGGAGGTCTCGTTATGGACCACGCAAACCGCCTTGATCATGTGGTTGGTATCCGCGCGCAGACGCTCTTCAATCCGATCCGGTTCCGCGCCTCCGCGCCAGTCGCCTTCGAGGAATTCGGGTTCCAGCCCCAACCGCCGCGCCATCTTGTTCCAGAGCGTCGCGAAATGCCCCGTCTCGAACATCAACACCCGGTCGCCGGGCGCCAGCGTGTTGACAAGGGCAGCCTCCCAAGCGCCAGTGCCGGAAGACGGGAAGATAAAGACGTTCTGACTAGTCTTGAAGATCCCCTTCATACCTTCCAGCGCCGTCTGCCCAACTTCCGCAAAATCCGGCCCACGGTGGTCTATCGTCTGCATCGAGATCGCGCGCAGGATGCGGTCGGGCACAGCACTCGGCCCCGGGATCTGCAGGAAATGGCGGCCGGCTTGGCGCATGATGTCTCCTCCACGTGGCGCTCGTTCGAAGCGCTGCATTGTTTATCGTTGCGGAAACGTAATTATGAATTCATTATTCAGTCAATACAAAAATTCCGGGGAGGAAGTCGGAATGCCGCTGGATGTCAAACGCGGAATGACGCAAGCGCTGCAGTCGCGTATCGAAGGCGAGGTGATGACCGATGCCGCCGCGCGGGGTCGCTATGCTACCGACGCGTCGATCTACCAGATGATGCCGCAAGCGGTGGTCGTGCCCAAGACGCTGGCGGATGTTCAGGCCGCGATGGAAACCGCGCTGGAGCATGACACACCAATCCTGCCCCGGGGCGGCGGCACGTCGCAATGCGGGCAGACGGTGAACCGGGCGGTGGTGCTCGACAATACGAAATATCTTAACAAGATCATCGATCTGGATGTCGAGGCGCGGCGCGTTCGCGTGCAGCCCGGCATCGTCCTGGACGAGTTGAACAGGGCGCTGAAACCGCACGGCTTGTGGTTTCCTGTCGATCCCTCCACCGCGTCGCGCGCCACGATTGGCGGGATGGCGGCGAACAATTCCTCCGGCGGGCGGTCGCTACGCTACGGCATCATGCGCGACAATGTGCTTTCCATCGACGCACTGCTCGCCGACGGCACCGCGGCGCGGTTTGACGCGACGCCACCCGGCTTGTCAAACGATCCCTACGCCGCCCTTGTCGCCGAAATGACCGCGCTCGGCGCGCGAGAAGCCGATGAGATCGCCGCCCGATTCCCTCAGGTCCAGCGCCGGGTGGGCGGCTATAACATCGACGCGCTGACCGGCCCTGACCCCGCCAATATGGCCCATCTACTCGTCGGCTCCGAAGGGACGCTCGCCTATTTTACCGAGCTTGAACTGGCCCTCGCCCCCCTGCCCGGCGAAAAGGTGATTGGCGTCTGCCATTTTCCCACCTTCTACGCCGCGATGGATGCGGCCCAACACCTTGTGACCCTCGACCCCCAGTCAGTCGAGCTGATCGACGATACTATGATCGCCTTAGGCCGCGACATCCCCCTCTTCCGCCCGACCATCGAAGCCTTTGTTCAGGGTACGCCCGCCGCATTGCTGCTTGTCGAGTTTGCCGAGGGCGACGACCTCGCAAACCGCCGCAAGCTTGACGCGCTGAAGGCGCTCATGGGCGATCTTGGCTTTGACTTTTCCAGCCTGAACGACCACTGGGGCGGTGTCGTGCCCGTCACCGACAAGGCCCTTCAGGACGCCATCGCCGAATACCGAAAATCCGGCCTCAACGTGATGATGTCGATGAAGGAGGCGGGCAAGCCCATCTCCTTCGTCGAGGATTGCGCCGTCGCCCTCCCCGATCTGGCCGAGTACACCGCCGGCCTGACCGACATCTTCTCCCGCCACGGCACCAAGGGCACATGGTACGCTCATGCCTCTGTCGGGTGCCTGCATGTCCGGCCTGTCCTGAACATGAAGCTCGACAAGGACGTGGCTACAATGCGCTCCATCGCCGAGGAATGCTTTGACCTCGTGGCCTCCTACAAAGGCTCCCATTCCGGCGAGCATGGCGACGGCATCGTCCGCTCCGAATTCCACGAAAAGATGTTCGGCCCCCGCATCCAGCGCGCATTCGAAGAGGTGAAGGCCCGCTTCGATCCGCAAGGGATCATGAACCCCGGCAAGATCGTGCATGCCCCCAAGATGGATGACCGCCGCTACTTCCGTTATGGCCCCGATTACGCCGTACCGGAATTCAAAACCGCGCTCGACTGGTCCGCCTGGCCGGGCGCGGGCGGCGGATTTCAGGGCGCGGTGGAGATGTGCAACAACAACGGCGCCTGCCGCAAGCTGAAGGCGGGCGTCATGTGTCCGTCGTTCCGCGCCACCCGTAACGAACGCGACGCCACGCGCGGGCGGGCCAACACGCTGCGGCTGGCCATCTCTGGCCAGATCGGGCCGGACCCTTTGACCTCGGACGCGATGGCCGAGACGATGAAGTTCTGCGTCTCCTGCAAGGGCTGCAAACGCGAATGCCCCACCGGGGTCGACATGGCGCGCATGAAGATCGAGGTGCTCGCCGCGCGTGAGAAGAAATTCGGGCTCAGCTTTGCCGACAAGCTGGTAGGCTACCTGCCTCGCTATGCGCCTTTTGCCGCGCGGGCCCCCTGGCTAATGAATGCCCGCAATTGGGTGCCGGGGGTCGCAGCCTTGACCGAAGGGATCACGAATGTCAGCCGGGATCGTCCCTTGCCGCATTGGTCGGCGCGTCCCTTCCGCGACAGCGAAGCTGCGGACGAGAACCCTCAGGTTCTCCTCTTCGCGGATGTTTTCAACCGCTATTTCGAGCCTGAAAATCTGCGCGCCGCCTTGCGCGTCCTGCGCGCCGCTGGCCTGCGGGTGGCCACCGCCAGCGATGGCGGCGCAGCGCTTGATTGCGGGCGGACGGCTTTGGCCGTTGGTCTGGTGGACGCGGCCCGTACCGCCGCAAGCCGCGTGATTGCGGCCACCAAACCTTATGTCGATCAGGGCATCCCCGTCGTGGGACTTGAGCCGTCCTCCATCTTGACCTTCCGCGATGAGTTCCTTGCGCTCTGCCCCGGTGCCGAGGCTCAGGCGCTGGCCGACGCGTCCTTCACGTTCGAGGAATATCTGATCCGCGAGCGCCTCGATCTTCCGCTCAAGGCGCTCGACCGTCCGATCCTGCTGCATGGGCATTGTCATCAGAAAGCGCACAACGTTGTCACGCCGGTCCTCGACACGCTTAAAAAGATACCCGGCGCCGCCCCGAAGCTGATCGAAACAGGGTGCTGTGGCATGGCCGGGGCTTTTGGATATGGCAAAGATACCCTAGATTTGTCGTTGAAAATGGCGGAGATGGATCTGCTGCCCGCTGTCAGGGCCGCACCCGACGACGCAATCGTCGTGGCCGATGGAACATCCTGCCGCCACCAGATCAAAGACGGCGCAAGCCGGGACGCGCTGCATGTCGCCCGTGTGATCGACATGGCGTTGAAGACAGGGGGATAGTGCATGTTGCAGGGCGCACAGGCCATTCAAAGACCGTCCTTGCATGAGGAGCTTGTCGAGCGTTTGCGCAATCTCGTGATCGAGGACGAGCTGAAACCCGGCGAGAAAATCCCCGAGAAAGAGCTTTGTGCGGCCTTCAGCGTTTCCCGCACGCCGCTGCGCGAGGCGCTCAAGGTGTTGGCCTCCGAAGGGCTTATCGTGCTGCAGGCCAATCGCGGCGCCCGCGTCTCGGAGGTGACGATGGAGGAGTTGGCGCAAACCTTCCCGGTCATCGCCACGCTTGAACAGCTTGCCGGAGAACTGGCTTGCAAAAAAATGACCGACGCCGATCTGGCCAGCATCGAACAGCGTCACAACGATATGATCGACAGCTACGCCGCAAAGGACCGTCAAAGCTATTTCAAGGCCAATCAAGACATCCACAACGCCATCATCAAGGCCGCCCGCAACGATGTGCTGGAAAGCCACCACCGGCTTCTGGCCTCCCGTGTGCGGCGGGCACGCTTCATGGCAAATATCTCCGAAGAACGCTGGGCTCAGGCCATTGCCGAGCATGAGGATATGCTCAAACACCTCAAGGCGCGCGATGCGCAGGCGCTGGGCCAGTTGATGCGCAATCACCTGATGAACAAGTTCTCCGCCCATATGCGCAGCGCTGAGACTGGCGCATCCTAGCCTTGCCGCTGTCCGATCGCGTGGTCGTCGTTATAAATAGGCTTTCGCATCCTGCCTCTCTTGTTGCGAGGTACAGTGTCGACCCTAGGCCAGTCTAAGCCCCGCCAAAGCTGACCTACCGGCGCCCTCAAGCGGCGCGTCATTTGCACCTCACGACCCAGCTGCTGCGGCTGCCGTCCGCTAAACGGGTGATCACCGGCGATATCGTTACGCCCCGGTCGGAAAGGCCGACGCCGCCGTACGCACCCCATTCGTCGCCGCAATCTTCCTTTTTGAGGCATAGTCTTCATGGTTCTGCGCAGTGCGGGACAGGTCATAAAGATAATTGACCATCGCGCCTGCCGATTGCGCCATCCCCTTCTGCGACGTGTCCGCCTCTGCGTGCACCGCGTGAATGATCGCGCCATTGCCCAGATGGAACCGGGCAACCGGATCATGTGGCTGTCCGTCGCCCCGCTTGGCCTCAAGCAGGTAGTGGGCCGCAAGCTGGCGGACGGAGAGCGCATCCGATGGATCAACCTCAATCTCGCTTTGCATCGCCCACCCCATCAGCCCCGGGATCGGGGACAACGTCACAAAGGTTTTCAAACCGGGCAGTTCGAATGCAAGGTCTGCCGCGACCTGCTTGATCAGCGAGTTGCCGAAGGAGATACCGGCAAGACCCGGCTGACAATTGGAAATGGAATAAAACACCGCCGTCTTTGCAGTCTGATCCGAAATGGGCTGGCGGTCTTCGGTCAGAAGCGACTGCACCGATCCCGGGACATCCTTGGTCAGGGCAACCTCGACAAAGATCAGTGGTTCGTCAGGCATCGCGGGATGAAAAAACGCAAAACAGCGGCGATCGGACGGTTCGACCCGGCGGCGCAGATCCTCCCAGCTATCGATGGAGTGAACCGCTTCGTAAGCGATGATCTTTTCCAGGATCAGGGCTGGGCTTTCCCAATTGATCGGTCGCAGGACAAGAAAGCCGCGGTTGAACCAGGACACAAAGAGGTGCCGGAAATCCAGGTCCAAAGCCTGCAGGGCATCTTCCCCAGCCCCCAGTTGCAACAGATCGGCCCGCATGCGCACCAAAGCCTCTGTCGCGCCGGGAACGTGGTTCAGGCGTTTGATGAATTCGTGTCGTTTGGGCTCTGCTGCGTGAACGAAGGCGCGATAGGTCGCCTTGGAAGGTTCGGCCTCATAGGCGTCGAGTGTCGCCTTGACGGTCACCGGGTCAATGTTCATCGCGGTGGCGAGGTGCCGGAAGAAGGCAAGCTTCTCGGTGTCGTCCATCGCAGCATATCGGTCGAGGATCTGAGCGGCCAGCGTGAGCCCGGACGTTTCCGCAGTCGATCCGACAAGCGCCTCGGCCAGATCCTCGACCGGTCGGTTGTCTCCGCCCGTGCCGAAGCTCAGGCGATACCGCCGCTCAAACACCGTTGAAAGAAGGTCCGCGAGAAGGGTCATGGGTCAGCCTATTCGGTTTCCGTGCTGTGCCGGCCTCCGATGCGAGGCATGGCAGATCATAGCAGGCCAGATTGACGGCGCAAAAGACGACTGGCCGAGATGCGCCAATTGAGCGGGATGCCGGGCGCATTTGCCCTGGAATGAGCATCCCGCCTGTCCGGCCCGGCTGGAACCTGCCGGGCTTTCGGTGTCGTGACGGTTTCCGATGCATCCGTCGGCAAGCAGGGTAAAAGTGAAGCGAAAAGGGCAGCTTCGTCACCGGGGGTGCCTGATCTTTGGTTCGAGATTGCTCTATGCGATTGATTAACAACACCGTCTTTCAGACCATGACGTTCGACCACTGGATGCCGGATGACACCGAAGCGGCCGTCGTAATCGTCAAGGCCGTGCTCTACCGCGAAGGCGATGCGTGGGCCTATCGCCCCGGACAGGTGGAGTTCCAGATTTCGGACCTCTTCGATGATGGTGATCCGGCCGATACGCCGCTTCTTGCCGAGCAGGACATCGCCCCCGGCAAGGCCGCCACGGATCTGCTGATCCGCGCCACAGCTTACGCGCCGGGCGACACACCGCTGACCGACTGGCCGGTCTCGGTCGAGATACCGGACCGGCTGCGTTACGGGTTTCACGTGCGGGGACCTTCAATATGGACAAGGCGGTCGACCCAATCGGCCTGGTCTCTCTCATCGCCCGAACCGGTCGAACATGTTCCGATCCGCTATGATCTGGCCTATGGCGGGCACGTTGTCTGCGACGACGGCAGCATCGACGTCTTCGAACAAAACCCCGCGGGTCTGGGGTATGCGGGCACTGGCACACTGGAACATCTTGAACTTTTAGCGCCGCAGATCGGCCTGCTGCCCGAATTGCTGTCCGCCAAACCGGGTACTGAGATGTCGGTTCACGGCTTCGGACCAATCGCCAAGGCCTGGCTTCCCAGACGGGCCTATGCCGGCACGCTGGACGAGATCTGGCAAGCGACCCGCCATCCGCGCATGCCCAAAGATTATGACCTTCGTTTCTGGAACGCCGCGCCCGGCCCCCTCCAGATCGAACCTTTTCTCAAGGGCGGTGTCCCGTTGATCTTCGGCAATCTCAGGCCGGATGCGCCGGAATACCGGATCACCCTGCCCGATATCTCGATCATCGGCCAATCCGCCGGGCGCGAGATCGCCTTCGATCTCGACACAATCTGCATCGACATCGAACCCATCGAGACCCGGCATCATATGCTGACACTGCTGTGGCGGACTACCATCAAGGACGCCGCTGAAATGGAGATCGAGATGACCTCCGCCAAAACCGACGCCTGAGAGGAGAAAGCGATGACCAACAACGCGGCCCGTCACAGCGGCAAGCAGGCGCAGATC
Organism: Thalassococcus sp. S3; assembly: GCF_004216475.1. Taxonomy (GTDB): domain Bacteria; phylum Pseudomonadota; class Alphaproteobacteria; order Rhodobacterales; family Rhodobacteraceae. Next base: position 4,225,696 of record NZ_CP022303.1, read on the forward strand.
GTTTGCATGGCCCCGGATGTCTGTAAAACGCCCATGGGATCCAGCATGGTGCCAGTGCCTTACATGATCATCTCAAAACTCTCGGCGTCTACCGATACGATCCCCAGTACGACATTCGGCGGACTTGAAGCGTTTACCATGAAAAGCCGCACAAGTACCGTCGAAGGGGACGAAGCCGGGACAGGGGGCGGGGTGAAGTCGGGGACAAACCTGGGCTGGTGCCGCCCCATCTCGAACAAGACAACGGTCTTTGTCGAAGGCAAGGAGGTGATCCAGCACACCTGCTTTTACGACATGAATTGCAGCGGGCCGAACGGCGCTGGCAATACGGTAGGTAAGCTTCAATTCGATCAGGGCTGAGTTCGCAGCCCTGATCCAGAGCCCCAAGTCGGGCTATTCATGAATGGCCGTCGGCCCTGATCAATCGAAAAAGACCGGGGCCGAGAACCAAGTGTCGCGTAAATTCCTGATCGAATGGCGATCCAACATATCCTGTGTCTCTGCCACATTGCCCATGGCGCCGCCCGTCCCCAAACCGGTGCTGCCAAGTGCCACCGCCATTACCGTTGCCATTGCCTGGTGATCCCCGTGCACCAGATCACCCTTTCGGGTCAGGTTCAGCAGCTGCGTGACGCGCACCCGTTGCGAAATTGGCGCTCCGGTGTGGTCTTGCGCTTGTGCGCCCTTCTGCATCCCCACCTCGCGAAAAAACTTGTCGCGCGCTTGGTCGCGGTAGGCCTTGCGCCGCTTTGCTTTTGCGATCCAGGCGCCGCTATCGACACGGGTCATATATGATCCTCCTCGTCCCTCCGGATGGGCCGGTTCATTCCGTCAACGAAATGGTCAGCCATGTGTCCAGATATGCATAAAGCGGCACACGCTCGGGTTCGCCAGGCGATTTGACATCCACAAACCACGCCATTGGGTTTAAATCAGCCGTTCTGTCCTCGGATAGGTCCAGCAGCAGGTATCCCCCCCCGCCCGAGGCAAGGACCTCGACGATTTCCGAGATATTGTTTTGGTTGGCAAAGTCATCGAACCAGGCCTGTTCGGCATAGGTATCGATCTCACGCTCCATCGTGGTGAGAAAAGCCGAGCTTTTAAACCCTCCGAATTGATAGAGATCCGTCAGCCCGTCCATCAGATCGGTATGCAGCCATTTTAGCACCTGCGGCGCCCGTTCCGCGAAGAGCGTCCAGACCGCGACATGTCGGGTATCGGCGTGTTTCTTCGGCAGTCTTGACCAGGCTGGATAAATCTTGCCGCCGATCTGGCGCGCGAACACTCGGCAGGTCCCGTAGGTGGGGCTTTCAATCAGCGCGACATCGACGATCACTTTCGCCAGGTTTTCGGCCGCCTCGGGCAAGTATCGCTCAAGCACATCCATTTCCGCCCGGGCCGCGAACAAACGCTCCGCAGAGGAGGCGCTGGCATAGCCGGCCCAGCGTTCGGGTAGACCGGCTTCACCGCCGGCATAGGCTTGGGCCTTGGGATCCAATCGGGTCTGGACCATGGATAGAAGATCGTCTTGGAGGGTCATCAATCGTCTCTGAAAGGCAGTTGCGGGGTCGAACCGTTCTGTTGCTCGCGCAGCAGATTGTAGATCCGTTGTTGCAGAACCTCGCGCATTCGCGCCTCCTCGGCAATCATTTGCGCGCGCAGTTCAGGGTTGACCGGCGTGCCGCTGCTGCGATGCATGGTCCAGTCCTCGAAAGACAGGTTTTGCCGCGATCCATTGGCGCTCCGGCTCAGTCCATGAAAGTTGTCGGGATCGTTCAATATGGCCATTCTATTGGCGTGGCTCAGATCAGTGAAGCCATCCATACTCACGATGTCATGAAACGGCACGATATGGTCTGGTTCAAGCCGCGCCGTCCGCTCAAACCCTTCCAGCCAGGGATCCGGCACAGGGTCCAACTCGCTGGCGATGGGTTGGCCTTCGTTGACCAGATCCCGCAACTCGTCATTTGGGGTCAGTCGCCGCAGCCGGGCACGCTCGGCCGCACTTAGTGGCGGGTTTCGGGTAACCGGAGGGGGCAGGTCGCCCCCTTCGCCCTCAACTTGCGTGGTCTGCGGTGTGTCGGGATTGGGATCGGCCCGTTCTGCCGTCTCTTCCAATGCGTCGGCGCCGCCCAGGTTATCTTCGTCCATCAGCCGCTCGATATCGTCGGGGATCTCGGCGTCGTTAACCTCGTGGCGGAAGAGGGTGCTTGCATCCGGCACCGCTTCGCCGGCGCGGCTCAGGCGGATCGTGACTTCGGTAACGTCTCTTGAAATGCGCCGTCCTGTCACGCGAATGACCCGCGACACAGCCCCACCGGCACCGCCCGTTACTGCAGAAAGCGCGATTTCGATGGCAAGTTCCGCCGCAAGGAACCCGGAATCGATCTGCAGCTTGCCGTAGGCAATCAGAAATCCGTTCGTGTCGACTTCCTCCCAGAAGTCATCCCAATACTGGCGAAGGCCATCGATAACATAGCCGGCCAGTACGTCGACCGAATTTGAGTAGAGCGACCAAAGGTCGGTGTTGTAGGCCCGTTCGGAGGTCCGGTCATAGTCTGCGGCAAGTTCGTCGGCGCCAAGCAAGCCGGCGATCCCACCGGAGATGTCATACACAATACCAATCGCAACCGGGATGCCATTCAGCGGATTGATGTCGTCCACCCAGCTATCGCGCTGGGACCGGTCGAGAAGGCCTCCGCCGGCCTCGACCACCGCATCCATAATCTGCTGGCGGAGCCCTTCCGAAGTCAGCGGCGGCGGTGGGTCCACGACACCCGTCACCCACCCGATCACGGTCAGCATGGCCTCGTATTCGCGGATCCGCTCGGCGACATGATCCTGCAGTTCGGTCTGAGCGTGCAGGATGTATTCACGCTGCGCCATGTCCAGGTTGTCGTTCCCCCGGATCACGGCATGCACCTGCGACATCAGACTGCCCGGCTGCCCCTCCTGGGCGACCTGCCGACAGATGCGATCCGTGGGATCCCAACCGATGTGAAAGGGGCGCATCCTGATCGCTCTAGTTGATCTTCACGGATTTGCCGGTGATCCTCACCAGCTCTTTCCCGTCGATCAGGACCTTCTTGCCGGTGATCGAGATGGTGCCGTCTTCCTGGATCAGTATCTTGCTGTCTCCGACGACGATCTCGTATTGCTTTCCGACGATCGTGGCCTTGTTCTGGCCCACCTCTTCGTAAGCACCGATGCCAACGGTGGTGTTCTGGATCCCGCCCACCACGGTTTGCAGGCCGCCGCCCACTGTCACCGCCTTGCCCGCGCCGACCACCTCGGTCGCTGACAGCATGATGGTTTCGGCCTTATTCTTGGCCACCCCCACGATCAGATTGCCCTCGCCCATGTTGAGCATGTCCGGCAGCCCCAGCTTGGACGCCATATCGCCCAGCGCCGATGTCAAAGCGGTGAATTTCTGCGTGACGAAACGCTGCATCCGGTTGGGGCCGACCATCAGGGTCATGTTGCCGCCAATCACCTCGTGGTGATTGTTGCCGACCTCGATGTTCTTGTTCATGCCGACGCTTTCAAGCTGGTTGCGATCCACTCGTTTCGAGCGGTCATGTTCGACATGCACCTCCTGATCCCGCTGGGCATGCACATAGATCTTTTCCTGCCCCGTTGCGTCCTCGAAGGTCAGTTCGTTGAAGCCCTCGCTCTTGTGGCTGTTGGACCGAAAAACGCTTTTCGTTTTGTTGGCCGGCAGATTATAGGGCACCTTTTGTTTTTCATTGGGCACCACGCCCGTCACGACAGGCCGATCCGGGTCCCCGTCGAGATACGTGACCATCACCTCCATCCCAATCCTTGGAATGACCTGGCCGCCCCAGCCGGAGCCCGCCCAGTTCTGCATCACGCGGACCCAGCACGTGTCCGACCCGTCCTTGACCGCCTTGCGATCCCAGGGAAACCACAGCTTGATCCGGCCATAGGCATCCGGATGGATCTCTTCGCCGTCCGGCCCGGCGACGATGGCGACTTGCGTGCCGTCGATACGGGGGCGCGGGGACGCCCGGTGCGGCGTTGCCGGAAGATCCGCCGGCAGTGCAACGAAATGGTTGTGGTATTCCGGCTGCCCTCCACCGGTTTCAAAACTCGCATCGTTCACGTGATGCTCGGCAAAAAGAACGACGTGCTCGTCGAACGCGTTATCCGGCTTGGACAGGTCGTAGGGGGTAAACTTGCCTCCGGGGCACAGACTGCGCACGGTCGAGCTGCCGTCGACCCGACGATGATCCGCCTCGACGGCCTGCATATGCAGGCGGGTCTGCCGCTCGACACTGCTATCCGTGATATTCTGACTGGCCCGATCGGTTCCGTAACCGCCAACCGTCTGAAACTCGTAAAGCTCGTATTGTCCATTGCGAGGAAGCTGAATGGTCGAGGGCGTTGTCGCCTGCGGCGGCTCCCCCGGCTTTTCAAAGTTCCAGTCCCGCGCCGCGCGCACGCCGGGCGTGTAGGTAAAGCGCGTTTCGAAGCGATTGATGTGATTTCGATCCGTGGTGCCGTGCGCGAACCGAACCTCTTCGCCCGCCATATAGCCCGAAATATGCGAAGAAAGGTGGAGCACATGGCGCCCCACCTCATGTTCGAACCAGAAAAAGATCCCGTCTTCCTCCAGCCGCCGGGTCAGATAGGCGAGATCGGTCTCGTTATATTGGACCGAATAATGCTGTTTTTCAGGTTTCGGAACGACGCCCTTGCTGACCGGGTTGGGCAGCCCGTGCTCGGACATCAGCGTTTCGCAGACTTCGATGCTGGTCATGTCCTTCCAGATCCGGCAGTCCGACCGCTGCGAGAACAGCCAAAGAGACGGACGCAGAACCAGCCGATAGCTTCGAAACGCCCGCGCCATCTTGGGACCGGCGACCAGCTCGGTCACCAAGGCGTTCCAGGTCCGGCGCGCACCACCGCCAAGCTCCAGACTGACATCGGCCGTCTTGCCAACGATTTCCGTTGGCAGCAGATCCGACTGTTTCGATCTTACCTGAAGGTCAATCTCAAAAAGCGCGCTGACGCCTTCGCGCACAGACATGCGCTCTGCCAGAAGCTCATCAGCCCCCAGAAGTCCGTCGATGCGCAGGATACGTTCGGCTTGAACAAAATCAGCGGCGGCGTTCATGACACCCCCCTCCCGAAATGGCTTTAAGCAACGAAAACCGAATATCACGAGACCCGCACCGTGCAGAGTCCGCGCCGCCAAGCGCCCTGAAAACCGCCGATCCTTACGCCGCGATCGGCAGACAATCGCTGGAACGCGGTTTACCTTGGCGATGGTCGCCCCAACCGCCTCTTGCACAAGCGAGCGACTTGACACGCTCTAAGCCGTGGACGCCATTTCGCCGCAGAACGGCGCTCTGGAAATCGTTCGGAAAACGGGTGTAGATGCGTCTCATGGTTCGACACGCCGCCCTTTGCCTTGCGCGCCTGTGCCTAACGCTCACGCTGATGTTGGCGCTGGCCTCTACAGGCTTTGCGCACCGCGTGTCAGCCACGCCCGATCTGTCAGATCCGAATCTCTTTGCATATCTGCAAATGGGTGGGTCGCTCGAGGATCTCTGTGGCGATGACGCTTCGGGAACCGGTCATGGATCCGCGACATGTGAAGCGTGCAGATTGGTCTCTGCGTGCGTGCTGCCAACGCCGCATGGCCCCGATCAGGCCGTTCGATTTCCAACGCGTCGCGCGGATCTGCCGCACACCCGGATTATCCACCATGGATCTCGGCACAGCCCGGGCCACCCGGTGCGCGCCCCTCCAAGGGTCTGATCGCTTTTCACAAAACGATCAATCGCGCTCTTGAGCGCGCTAAACGACCTATTCTGGAGAATATCCCCATGACGATCTATCGCCTCGCGCTTGCCGCGACCTTCGCTCTTTGTGCCGCAGCCACCTCCGCCCATGAATATCGCCTTGGCGATCTGGTGATCGACCATCCAATGGCCTTTGAAACCGCCAATACGGCTATGTCCGGCGGCGGGTATTTGACCATCGTCAACGAAGGAGAGACGCCTGATCGTCTTGTCGCTGTCCGCGCGGACTTTCCCAAGGTGATGCTGCACGGCACCGAAGAGAAAGACGGCGTCGCAAGGATGTTTCATGTCGATGGCATCGACATCCCCGCCGGTGAAAGCGTCGCTCTGGAACCCGGTGGGCTGCATGTCATGTTCATGGGCCTGCGCGATGATCCCTTCGAAGTCGGAGAGACCTTTTCCGCGACGCTGGTCTTTGAACAGGCCGGCGAAGTGGACGTTGTCTTCAACGTTGAGGCCCGCGATGGTTCGCATGGCGCCGGAATGGATCATTCCGGGCACGACGCAACCCACTAATTCAACCTTCCCGGGCAGCCGCGCAGCCGCACGCAGTCGCGCGTGACGGTCGCCTGTGTTGCCCGACCAGAAAGGCAAAATGATGCTCACGCAAATCACCCGCACGCTCGCGGTCGCTGGCCTTGTCTGTGGACTGGCAAGCCCGACATTTGCAGACACGATCACCGTGACCGATACGCTCAACCGCCAGATCGAGGTACCGGAAACGGCAAACCGGATCCTCCTTGGCTTTTACTTCGAGGACTTCTTCGCAGTGGGTGGGCCAAACGCCTATGACCGCGTCGTCGGGATCTCCAAGGACACCTGGGCCGGATGGCGTGCCCTTCAATGGCAGGCCTATACCGAGGCTGTTCCGCGCATTGCCGAACTCACCGATGTCGGTGAGGTCGAGGCCGGTACATTCTCGCTCGAGACCGCTCTCTCGCTCAGACCCGATGTCGCTATCCTTGCCGCCTGGCAATACAACGCGCTGGGCGACGGCGTCTCGCGCCTTGAAGCCGCCGGCATTCCTGTCGTCATTCTCGACTACAACGCGCAGGAGGTGGACAAGCATGTCATCTCCACCCTCGCGCTTGGCGCCATTCTGGGGGAGCCGGAGCGCGCCCAAGAGCTGGCCGATCTCTATTCCAGCGCCCATGCCGATGTCGTTGAACGCGTTGCCAAGGCAACGCAGGAACCCGCCGTTTATGTCGAACTGGGTCGGAAAGGCGCAGGGGAAATCGACAATTCCTACGGCGATACGATGTGGGGCGCCCTGATCGAAGCAGCCGGCGGACGCAACATTGCGATGGGTCAGGTCGCGAGATGGGGCCCTCTCAGCCCGGAATACGTGCTGGCCCAGAACCCCGATGTGATCCTGCTGGCCGGTTCAGGCTGGCAAGGCCGCGATCAGGCCGTGCTGATGGGCCCCGGGATCGAACCGGCCTTCACACATGAGCGGATGCGGCCCTATCTGGACCGACCGGGCTGGGATCAGTTAGCGGCCGTAGAAAACGGCGCCGTCCACGCGATTTATCACGGAGGGGCGCGCACGCTCTATGATTTTGCGTTTTTCCAATATCTCGCCAAGACGCTGCATCCGGAACTCTTTGAAGACGTAGATCCACAGGCGAACCTTGATGCGTTCTTTGAAGAATACATGCCAATCCGCTTTAGCGGCACCTATATGACGCAGCTTCCATGAGCGTGACGCGAGGGGCGGCAAGGGCCGCCCCAAGCTATGCCGACACCATTCGCCGGCGTGTCCTTATGCTGTTCGCCGGGGGCGTAACGCTTCTGACCTGCATCGTGTTCGACATCCTGACCGGTCCCGCCCTCCTTGGGATCGGAGATGTGGTCACAGCCCTTGTCCTGCCCGGACAGGCAGATACGGTCGTGGCCGTGATCGTGTGGGACATTCGCCTGCCAATGACGCTGATGGCCGCACTTGTCGGCATCGCCCTTGCCGTTGCGGGGGTCGCGATGCAGACAATCCTCGGAAATCCGCTGGCGAGCCCCTACACCCTTGGATTTTCCGCCGCGGCGGGCTTTGGCGCGGCGCTGGCCATCCTGACCGGGATCACCTTGCCAGTCGTGCCCTGGCTGACGGTGCCGCTTGCCGCCTTTGTCACGTCGGCGGCGTCTGCTGCGCTGGTTTACGGCTTTGCGCGTGTCCGTGGCATGTCGCCCGAGGTGATGGTCCTTGCGGGCATCGCGACGCTCTTTCTGTTTCAATCGCTTCAATCCATGGTGCAGTATCTGGCCGCACCCGAGGTTTTGCAGGCCATCGTCTTCTGGCTCTTCGGGTCCCTCCTCAAAGCCTCCTGGGACAATGTGCCGATTACGTTCACCATCGTCGCCGTCGCACTCGCCGCGTTGCTGCCCGACATCTGGCGCCTGACCGCGCTTCGCCTGGGCGATGATCGCGCCGCGGCGATAGGTGTCGATGTGCGGCCCCTCCGCATCAGGATCTTTGCCCTGGTTGCCCTGCTGACCGCCGGAGCGGTGGCGTTTGTCGGCACGATCGGCTTTGTCGGTCTTGTCGCGCCCCATGTCGCGCGGGGCCTGGTCGGAGAAGACCAGCGTTTCCTTCTGCCAATGGCGGCGCTCTGCGGCGCGATCCTGATGACCGGCGCGTCCATACTTTCCAAGCTAATTTCACCCGGATCGGTCATCCCCATCGGCATCGTGACGGCAGTGATCGGTGTTCCGTTCCTCTTTGGCCTGATCCTTCGGGGGAAAAAACATTGGTAGATTTGCAGCTTTCGAACCTCTCGGTTCATCATGGGGCATCAACGATCCTCTCAGGGATCAATGCCGTTCTCCCCTCTGGCCAGGTCACCGCGCTGATCGGCCCAAACGGTGTCGGAAAATCCTCTCTGCTGCGGGCAATCGCAGGTCTCTCCCCTTGTAGGGGAGGCCTGTTGATCGGCGGTGCCACTCAAACGCGCGCGCAGCTCAAAGAGCGCGTCGCCTACATGCCGCAAGAAACCGCGGCGCGCTCGTCTCTCACCTTGCTGGAGGTGGTGCTTCTGGGTCGTGTGGCATCGCTTGGTCTATCCGTTCCGCACGGCCTTTTGGCCCAGGCCGAAGCCGCGCTGGATCATTTCGGTCTCTTGCCGCTTTGTGACCGCACCCTGGATACGGTCAGCGGGGGGCAGCGCCAGATGACCTATCTGGCCCAGGCGCTCTTTCGTGCCCCGGACGTTCTGCTGCTTGACGAACCCACGGCAGCACTCGACTTGCGTCATCAACTCGTGGTGCTCGACACTATCCGGCAACTTGCGGATCAACGAAATGTCACCGTCGTGATCGCATTGCACGACCTGTCTTTGGCCGCCCAGTTCAGTGACCGGATGATGTGTCTGCATCGCGGAGGTCTCCATGCCGAAGGAACACCAGAGGCCGTCCTGACCGCAGCCTGCCTGCGCGACGTCTACGGCGTGGCCGCCGATATCTCGCAAGGACCAGACGGGCGACCGCGTGTCGATGTGCTGAGCGCCCTCTGACCGACGCGCTACGCTCAGATGTCCACCCTCCGCGCGCGCCTTACGCGGCCTTCAACATCTTCAGCAAGTGCTCGGTATGGCCGTCTCTCAGCCGTTCGACGGGAAACTGCGTATCGAGATCGTCGAATGTCGCAAACATTTCCCGTGACAGGGACAGCGTCACAATGGGGCCGAAGACCAGATGATGCAGCAATTCCCTGTCCATCGGTACAAAGCTGCCATCCGCAATACCTTGCTGCACGATCTCCTCCAGCAGCTTGCGTTGCTTGACGATATACCCTTCGTGAAAACTCCGCGCGACATTGGGCAGGATGCGTGACACCTCAGCGATCAGGGGGGAGAGACGCCCGACCGGCGACAAGATCGTCGTGTCATAGAGGCGCAGAATAGCGCTTGCAAATCTGTCTTCCGAGCTGAGGCTCTCGTCATCACGCAGCTCCGTCAAATCCTTCAGCGCGCGCCCGTAGCCATCCGTCACGCACGCGATGAAGAGAGCCTCCTTACCATCGAAATGATGATAAAGGCTCGCTTTTTGCATGCCACAGGCCTTGGCCAGCTGGGTCATCGACGTGCCCGCAAAACCCTTGTCCAGAAAAGCCTGCGTGGCGATGTTCACGATCTCCTGCCTCCGTTTGGATGCCGTCTTCTCAGATGTTGCCAGCATTGACCCTCCTCAAGGTGGCTCTAAATAAACTACCGAACGGTCGGTTGACCACCTGGCAGGAGTTAGGCTCCATGAAACAAGAAGCAAAGGCCGTTACCTTGGCGCTTGCGATCATGGCTGGCTTACATCTTGACGCAGCACAGGGCGAAACGAAAGCAGCAAGCCGCGATCTGCCCGTGTTCGTCCGAACGGGCATTGCCGAACAAGGCCCAAGATCTCACACCCTCAACTTCATCGGACACGTCGCGCCTGTCAGGTCCGTGGATCTGTCATTCGAGGTCAGCGGTGAGCTTGTCGAGATCAATGTCCCGATGAGCACTTGGTCGGAGGCGGGCGACATCCTCGCCACGCTCGACCCCGCCCCGTTCGAAGTGACGTTACGCAAGGCTCGTGACCACTTCCGCGCTGCTGAACGTGCCTATCGCCGCGCCCGTGCGATGGCGAAATCAGGCATGGGATCCGAAAGAGGCGCACAGGATGCTCTGCTCGCAAGGAACACGACAAAGACACTCCTCGACAAAGCCGAAGATGCCTTGGGCCGAACGCGGATCGTGGCGCCGTTTTCGGGATACGTCATCAACATAAGCGATGCGCCCAAAGAAACCGTCGCGCCTGACGCCCCCCTCTTTCGCCTTTATGACATGTCCCGCATCCGGATCGAGATCGACATGCCCGCGGATCTTTTGGCAGATAACGGAGAGGCTGAAACGATGGGCTTTTCTGCGTTGTTGCCGGAACCCGGTGGTCCCATCGAATTGCAGTTGCGTGATGTCACCGCATTGGATGACCGGGTCAGCCGGCTGACCTTCTCTGCTTCGGGCGCGTCGCATCCTCCGCTGCGTCCCGGCCAACCTATCGCTGTCGCGGTGCAACGCAGCATGCCGCAGGAGACTGTAGCCATTCCAGCCTCTGCCATCGTGGATCAGGACGGTGCCAGCGCGGCTGTCATGTTCCTGTCGCGTCAGGCTGACGGACAGAATGTGATTCTGCGCCGGGCTGTTGAAATCCATGCGCATCATGGCAATACGGTGACCGTCTCCGGCCTGCCGCGAGCGGCGGAAATCGTGACCTTTGGGGGAAGGTATATGGCGGAAGGGCAAAGCGTCAGCCATCCCGAAAGCAAAGCAGCCGCAAAGAGATAACGCCTTGAGGGCGGGGCCTGGCCGCTTGCGATCACGCCGTCGATGCAAGCCCCGGTCGGATCGCTTTCGGGGGCTGGATCCGCGGGGGGTACCCCCGCAGAAGCGCTTAGTAAAGGGCGACCGGATTGACGATCATCTGCACCGTGCCGCGAATGCGCGCCTGGCCCAGCACGAACATGAATTCGTTCACTCCTTCATCAAGCAGCGGCCCGGTATTCATCGTCTCCAGGATGTAGATGCCATTGTCTTTTAGCAGCACCACATGCCCGTAAAACGCGCCGTCTCCGGGTGCGGGCGGCACCGGCTCCAGCCCCCAGGTATCGGCTCCAACCGCCATCGGGTTCAGGGACGCGACATAGCGCGAGCCCTCCACGTTCAGCCCCGGCTCACCCGAGACCCAGGCCTGCGGATCACTCTCCAGCTTGGCGTCGGTCCAGCCGGTATGAAAGAGAATGATATCCCCCTCGCCCATCGTCACGCCCTGCGCCTCGGCGGCTGCCTTGATCTCCGCCTCGCCAAAGTGATCGCCCGCCTCCAGCGCGTCCTTACCCGCCGCCTTGGCCATGTCGAGGATCACCGCGCGGCCCACCAGCGGCGGGATCGCGTGCACGCCTAGCTTGGTCAGCCCGGTGATTTCCGAGATCTCTTTCTCATCCGCGCAATTGTAATAGTAGCCGCCCTCGCCCAGATGCCCCAGCCCGTCGATCTGGCTGCCAATGCCCACCCAGGTCTGCAAAAGGTCATCGTTGTAATTGCCGGGATAGCCGAATTGATCCAGCTTCTGCCCGCCCTGCTGGTTCGGCTGCACCACCTGCAGGCTCAGCGAGCGAGGCGGAAAGGCCGGCGTGTTGCTGTCGATCACGATGCCAAGAGGCATCGACTTGCCCTCTTTAATCAACGTCGCCGCCTTCAGCGTGTTCTCCGGCGTCACCAGATTGGCCGAGCCCAGCTCGTCTTCATGCCCCCAGCGTTCGGAATGATTGCATCCGGCAGCAGCTACCGATGCGCCCAGCCCCAGCGCGCAGACCGCGCCCAGTATCGTTTTCACTGTCATGTCATCCTCCCAGATCGCCCCACGCCGATCCTCCACCGGGCGGGGATTCTGAAAGGCTAGCAGCGAAATCGCGTTCCGCAAAACGGAGTGGTCAGGAAGGTTGCCACCGGTCGGGATGAGCCGCCTGGAACGCGGGATGCGCCTCGCAGCTCGCCACCACAGCCATCGTGCGCGGCAGATCGTCGATCTGCGCGCCCCAGCGACGCGCATTATAGACCTGCGGCATCAGGCAGATATCGGCCAGCCCCGGCTTAGGTCCTGCGCAGAACGGCCTTTCCGGAAAAGCGCCCAACAGGGCCTCGAAGGCCTGCATGCCGGGCCGGATGAACCGCTTCATCCATTCCGCGCGTGTCTCTTCCCGCCCGGTGATCTCCACGGCATGCGCCGCCACCTGCAGGTTGCAGACGGGATGAATATCCACCGCGATCGCATGGGCCAGTGCCTGTACCATCGCCCGCTCCGCCGGCGCTTCGGGCAGCAGCCCCAGCCCCCGCGTCGTATCGAGGTACTCCAGAATGGCCAGCGATTGCGTCAAGCGCAACCCGTCGATCTCCAGCACCGGCACGAAGCCCTGCGGGTTCCGCTCGAGATGCTCTGGCGTCTTGTGCTCTTTCGTCGGCAGGTCCACCGGGACCGAGCGATATCGGGTCCCACCCAGCGCCAGCGCGATCCGACAGCGATAGCTCGCAGAGGAGCGCCAGAAATCGTAGAGTACGATCTCAGACATCCGCATAGCCCCGTGCCGCAACGAGCAGATCGCGCAACCGTGACAAGTCGCCGATCTCGTTGGCCATCATCAGCACGAGCCTTGCGTTCAGCGCGTGGCTTTCGGCCTCGCTCAGCCCCTCATGCGCATCCATCAGCGCGTTGTAGAACGCATCCTGATCCGGGCTAAGCCGGTCCTCTGCCATGCTCACGCGAGTGCCCTCCCCATCGCGCGGTCCAAAGCCGCCTGCACAGTACCCGCATCTGGCGCTTCGAACACCGCGCAGACATGCCCGTCGGGCCGGAACAGATAGGCAAGACCCGCGCCATACCGTGCCTCGGCATGCCCCCCGACACTCGCAAAACAGGGATACTCCGCGCGCTGATCCACCCCGATGCGCCGCAACCCCGGCACGTCCGGCAGCGCCACGTCGCCAAATCCGACGAGCGTCCAGCCGCCCTGCACCTCCCGGCTCAGCCAGGTGCCCTCCAGCGGCGCATCGACCAAAGCGGTCCCGGGCCGCACCGGCGCCTCTGCCGGCGTCTGCAGCGCCATCCCCTCCAGCGAGCAAGGCATCGACAGCCGCCCCGAATTCAAAAGCTTCCGCGCAAACGGCATGTCATGCGCCAGCCTGAGCGTCTCCGCCCGGAACAGCGCCTCGATCGGCGTCTTCGGCGTCATGAAGTTCGTGGCGCGCGAGGAATTGAGGATATTCTCCGCCGACCCGTGGCTGCGTTCCTCGTGATAGGTCCCGATCAGCGCCCCGGGCGCCTTGCCCTCCAGCACGGCGGCCAGCTTCCAGCCCAGATTGTCGACATCCTGAATACCGCCATTCCCGCCGCGCGCCCCGAAGGGGCTGACCACATGCGCGCTGTCGCCCACGAAGATCACCCGGCCATGCACGAACTCATCCAGCTTGATGCAGCGGAACCTGTAGACGCTCATCCAGTCCAGCCGGAACGGCTTGTTGCCCACGATGGCCCTTATGCGGGGCAGCACCTTTTTCTCGGTCGCCTCCGCCTTGCCGTCCGCATCCACGTCCAGTTGCAGGTCGATCCGGTAGATATTGTCCGGCTGCATATGCAGCAGAGCCGACTTGCCCTGGTGAAAGGGCGGATCGAACCAGAACCAACGCTCCGGCACATCGTGGTCGCCAAAGGGGCTGTCCTCCATCTCGATATCCGCGATCAGGAACTGCTCCTCAAAGGTTTGCCCTTCAAAGGTCAGCCCCATCCGCTCCCGCGTCGGAGAGCCCGCGCCATCGCAAGCCACATACCACTCCGCCTCGATCTCGTAAGACCCGTCCGGTGTCTCCACCGTGAGCACCACGTGATCGCCCCGGTCGTCATGGCCGGTAACCCTGTTCTTGAACCGCAGGTCAATCAGGTCCGGAAAGTCCCGCGCGCGGTCGATCAGATATTCCTCTACGTAATATTGCTGCAGGTTGATGAAGGCCGGGTATTTGTGCCCCTTCTCCGGCAACAGATCGAAGGAGAAGACCTCGTCTTGGCCGTGAAACTGCCGCCCGACCTTCCACGTGACGCCCTTCTCCAGCATCCGCTCGCCCACGCCCAGCCGGTCGAAAATCTCCATCGTCCGCTTGGCCCAGCAGATCGCCCGCGAGCCGACCGACACGACGTTGTTGTCATCCAGCACGACCGAGGCCACGCCCCGCTGCGCCAGATCAATCGCCATCGCCAGACCGATGGGACCCGCACCTACGATAGCCACGGGATGGCGCGGCTCGGGTGCTGTCAGGCCCGGAGGGGCGATGTAAGGAAACGGAGCATAATCATACGCCATCGGAATAGTCCTTCCGGATCAGTTTACGGATCGTCCACACCGCCGTGCCGCCGAAAAAGACGCTGGCGATGCCGATGATCTCGAACATTGCGGGTCCCTTGGGCATCCCGCGATAAAGAATGGCCCCCACCATCATGGCGAGACCACAGAGGCTGAAAACCAGCCGAAAGATGAGATCGGATTTCGAGGGGCCGAATTTGCTCATGGCCCGGCCTCCACTAGTGCGTTGCGACAGCCGTCCATTCCCGCCCGTGATGCTTGCATCGCGGACAGCCCCCGACCGCCCGCGTCACGCCAAAGGCGTGCCTTCGGCACGACGCCGGGGGCTTCACCCCCACCCGCGGTCGGAGGCTGCCCTCTGTTCGATACAGAACAAAACTGTCGCCCTTTGCCAGCCATGTCCGATCCTCCAAATCGCTTCCAAACGCCGCTGATCGGGGCTCCGCCAGTTCGGCGCTGAAAAGGGTCCCCCGAACCCTTTCCCGACCGCGCCTCACCCCTGAAGCGCCTCCCACATCTCAATGTCTCTCTGCGCCGTCCAGATGCGCGGCGTGTCGATGCCGCGTGCCTCGTCATAGGCGCGGGCCACGTTGAAGGGCAGGCAATGCTCGTAAATCGCGTAATCCGCGAATTTCGGATCGCATTCGGCGCGCACCGCGTCCCACGCCTCTTTCAGCGTGCCGTTCCGCGCCGCCACCCGTGCCGCGGGACGGTAGGTGCTCTCCACGAAATCGCGGGTGTTCTTGATGGCCGCCCCGACCATCTCGCGGCCCACCAGCGCATCGCCACGTCCCGGCGCAATCGCGTCCACGTCGAAGGCCTTGATCGCATCCAGCGTCCGGCCCCAATCGGCGAAATGCCCGTCGCCGCAATAACAGGCCGAGTGGTATTCTACGATATCGCCCGTGAACATCACGTTCTGATCCGGCACGTGGATCACGATATCCCCCGCCGTATGCGCGCGGCCCAGATGCATCAGGTTGATCTGCCGATTGCCTAGATAGACACTCATCCGGTCGCTGAACGTGGTCGTGGGCCAGGTCAGCCCCGGAATGCTCTCGTGCCCCTCGAAAAGGCGCGGGAAGCGCTGGAACTCGCTGTCCCAATCCTCCTGCCCGCGCTCAACCACCATCGCGCGGGCCATATCCGACATCACGACCTGATCCGCCCCGAAGGCCGAGGCGCCCAGCACACGCACCGCGTGATAATGGGTCAGCACCACATGACTGATCGGCTTGTCGGTGACCTCGCGCACCTTCTCGATCACCTTGCCCGCCAGCCTCGGCGTCGCCTGCGCCTCCACGATCATCACCGACTCATCGCCGATGATCACGCCGCTATTGGGATCGCCCTCGGCGGTAAAGGCCCAGAGCCCTTCGCCCACCTCGGTAAAGCTGATCTCTTTTTCCGTCATGTCCCCCTGGGACGCAAAGGCCTTGGCCATCTTCAAAACTCCAGAAATTCCAATCGGTTGCCGAACGGGTCCTCGCAGAAGAACCGCTTTCGGCCCGGGATCGTATCGTCCCATGTCACCGGATACCCCTTGGCCTCCATCGCGTCGGCCAGCGCCGCGATGCCGGCGACCTTCAGCCCCGGATGCGCCTTTTTCGCCGGGTGAAACGGCGCCTCGACGCCCAGATGCAACTCTGCGCCGTCCAGCTGCAGCCACAGCCCGCCCCGCGCCTTCAGCGCTTCCGGCTTCTCGATCTCCTCCAGGCCGACAAGCTCGCACCAGAATGCCCGCGCCTCGTCTTCGGCGCCTTCCGGAACCGCCATCTGCATGTGGTCAAGCCCCACGCTCATCTTGCGTAGGGATCGTTCAGCGCCGGCAGCACCTTGCCCAGGCAATCGCCAAACCCGATGGAGTACCCGTCGCCCTGCGCCGCCCCGTGCAGCCCAAGCGTATCGCCATCCTCCAGAAAGGTGCGCGTCTCTCCGGTCTCCAGCGTGATCGGCTCCTTCCCGCCCCAACTGAGCTCCAGAAGCGAGCCGCGCTCGTGCTTTTCGGCCCCCGAGATCGTGCCCGACCCCAGCAGATCGCCCGCATTCATCGGACAGCCCGAGGTCGAATGATGCGCCAATTGCTGGGCCGATGAATAATACATCTCCCGGTAATTCGTCCGTGCAATCACCGTCGCCGCCTTGCCCTCCGGCGCCAGCGTCACCGACAGGTCGATGTCATAGAGCATCGGGCCGGTGTCCTTCAGGTGATCCAGCAGTTCGAATTCCCGCTCGGGCGTAGAGACGCGGAACGGCTCCAGCGCCGCCTTGGTCACGATCCAGGGCGATATGCTCGTCGCCGTCGCCTTGGCCTGAAACGGTCCCAGCGGCTGGTATTCCCAGGCCTGGATATCCCGCGCCGACCAGTCGTTCAGCAGCACGTAGCCGAAGATATGCGCATCCGCCTCGTCCACCGTGATCGGCCCGTCCGACTGGGTGCCCACGATGGCCCCCATCTCCAGCTCCAGATCGAAGCGGCGGCAGGGCAGAAAGGCGGGCTTGTCATGATCGGGCGATTTCAGCTGACCCCAGGGGCGGCGGATATCGGTGCCCGACACCACGACGGAAGAGGCCCGCCCGTTATAGCCGATGGGAATATGCAGCCAATTGGGCGGCAGCGCATTCTCCGCCCCCCGGAACATCGTGCCGACATTGGTGGCATGGTGACGACCCGCGTAGAAATCGGTGAATTCGCTGACCACGCAGGGCAAATGCAACTCCGCCTCCGCCATGGGCACCAGCAAGGGTTCCACCCTATCGCGCGCCTCGGCCCCCTCGGCCAAAAGCGCCGTGAGCCGTTCGCGCAGAGCCGCCCAGACCGCCGGGCCTTCCTCCATCACCTCGTTCCAGAACGGCACGTCGAACAGGGGATGCTCGGTCAGTTGCACCAGCCCTTCTTCCTCGGCGCGGCTCATATCAAGGATCATGTCCCCGATTGCCACACCGCAGCGCGGCTCCAGCGCGTCGGTCGAGAACACGCCGTAGGGCAGGTTGTTCAGGGGAAAGGGATGGTCGGCGGCGTTGGCGCTCTCCACCCAGCTTGTCTTCAATGTCATTCGGTCGTCCCTTGTGACGGTGGGTGTCCCCACCCGGATGTTTGATCGGAGTGTAGGGCGGGGTTCACCCCGCCTCCACATCATTCAAGCCCTGCGCGTCCCGGCTTTACCAAGTCTTAGTGCTTCACACCGTACGCCCTGTTAACCCTGCCCCGATGGCCAGATCGTATGCCGGGGGGGGTGCACGCAAGGTGCACATAAGGTGCACGTCCGGCACCCCCTGCATTCCCCTTTTTTTCATGGGCGTTAACCCTCTCTTCGCAGCGGGGCGTTAACCAGGGCACCGAACGTTGCGTCCTCACTTCTTGCCCGGCGTCCCGTCGAACTTCTTCTCGATGTCCGACCAGCAGTCGATATAGTCGTCCTGCAACGGTGCCTCCTCCGCCGCGAACCGGGTCAGGTGCTGGGGAAAGCGGGTCTCGAACATGAAGGACATCGTGTTGTCCAGCTTCTCCGCCCCCAGATCCGCATTCGACGCCCCCTCGAACGCGTTCTTGTCCGGCCCGTGCGGCAGCATCATGTTGTGCAGGCTCATGCCCCCCGGCACGAACCCCTTGGGCTTGGCGTCGTATTGCCCGTAGATATTGCCCATCAACTCCGACATGATGTTCTTGTGATACCAGGGCGGGCGGAACGTATCTTCGGCCACCATCCAGCGTTCGCGGAAGAGGACAAAGTCGATATTGGCCGTCCCCTCCACGCCCGAAGGCGCTGTGAGCACGGTAAAAATCGACGGGTCCGGGTGATCGAACAGAACCGCGCCCACCGGGCAATAGGTGCGCAGATCGTATTTGCAGGGCGCGTAATTGCCGTGCCAGGCGACCACATCCAGCGGCGAATGCCCGATCTTTGTCTCATGGAACTGCCCGCACCATTTGATCTTCACCGTCGACGGCGTATCGCGATCCTCGAACGCCGCCACCGGTGTCTTGAAATCCCGCCGGTTCGCCATGCAATTGGCCCCGATCGGTCCCCGCCCCGGCAGGTCGAATTTCTGCCCGTAATTCTCGCAGACAAAACCCCGGCAAGGCCCCTCCAGCACCTCCACACGGTAAAGCAAACCTCTTGGAAGTATTGCGATTTCCTTGGGCTCCAGGTCGATGATCCCCAACTCGGTGCAAAAGCGCAGCCGGCCTTCTTGCGGGACCACCAGCAGCTCGCTGTCGGCTGAGTAGAAATAGGCATCCACCATGCTTTCGGTCACCAGATAGACATGGCTCGCCATGCCCACCTGCGTGTTCACGTCCCCCGCCGTCGTCATCGTCCGCATTCCCGTCAGCCAGGTCAGCGGGGTGTCGGAATGGAGTACCGGATCCCAGCGATACTGGCCCAGCGAGGTCACGTCCGGATCCACATGCGGCGCGCTCTTCCAGTACGGCAGGTCGATCTTTTCGTAACGATGTGAGTGTTTCACCGATGGCCGGATGCGATAGCACCAGGTTCTTTCGTTCTGATGGCTGGGCGCGGTGAAGGCGGTGCCGGAAAGCTGCTCTCCGTAAAGCCCGTAATTCACCTTCTGCGGAGAATTCATCCCCTGTGGCAACGCACCGGGCAGCGCCTCGGTCTCGAAGTCGTTGCCAAAGCCGGGCATGTAGCCCTCGGTCGTGCCGGTCGGGCTCGCGGCCTGGATCATGTCGTGCGGGTTCGTCTGACGGTTCATCGCGTCGCTCCTCCCTTTTACTGCTTGCGGAGATAATAGTTGTTTTTGTAACTAACAACGGGGAGGAGGTCATATGGACGAAAAAGATGAATTCGACTTGCAATTTTTTCTACCCTACCTGCTGAACCAGGCGGCAGAGGAAAGCAGTCTCGCCTTTCAGAAGATCTATAAGGGTCGATATGGCATGCTGCGCACCGAATGGCGGGTGCTGTTTCACCTCGGCATGTATGGCGAGATGACTGCCAAGGAGATCGGCGAACGTGCCAAAATCCACAAAACCAAGATCAGCCGCGCCGTTCAGAAGCTGGCCGAACGGCGCTTTTTGACGCGAACCCGCGATGAAGCCGATCGCCGACTGGAAAGGTTGACCCTGACATCCGCGGGTCGCGCGGCCTATAAGGACCTGAGGGCGGTCGCCCAGCGCTATGACGCTCAGTTGCGCAGCGACATGACACCGGACGAAATCGCGATCCTCAACAGCGCGCTTTTAAAGCTCGCGCAGCTCTCTCCCCCGCGCTAGACCGTGTGACCCAAAAGCGCGACGCGCAGCTTGGCGGTCACCATCTCGCAATGCGCTTTGACAAGGGCATCGCCATCCTCTTTGGACATCAGCGCCGCGTGGCGCAGAACATGGCCAGTGGTAATGGACAAAAGCAGCGTCAGCGTCTCAAGCCCCTTCACCTCTCGCCCACCGGACCAATGGCGCCCAAGCAACTCCAGAAACTTGGCATTCTGATAGCTGTCGTCCAGATTGACATCCCGCAATTCCGGGTTCGCCTGCCCGCCCGACCACAGCTCGATATAAGCCGGGTTCGCCCTGAAATAGTCCAGCATCCCGGTGCAGATGTGCTCCACCCCGTCTTCAATGCTCATCGCCATCGCGCGCTGCCCGGCATTCTGCACCAGCTCGCGAATCTCGATCATGTAGGTTTCGCTTAGCTGTCGGAGCAAAGACGTCTTGTTGGGGAAAAACTGGTAGAAGGTCGCAATGTTGACCTCCGCGCGCCGTGCCACCTCGCGGATCCCCATCTTCGGCAGACCCTGTTCCAGAATAATGCTGGTTGCTGCCTCCTGGATCGCTTCGAGGCGGGCCCGGCTGCGGTCCTGAAGGGGGAGTTTTCTCATCTCGATGTCAGGCAATGCAATGTCTTCCATGAGGTCCTTCCTATGACTTGACGATCAAATTTATTGCTATACCGTCAAAGATAAGCAATGCTTATGTTTACTGGAAGATGTGCCTTATGCAACCCCGTACGATCCTCGATAATCCGGTCCCAACCCAAAACGTCATCGCTGAATTGCAAGAGCTTTCAGGCAACGACGTTTCAGCAAAAGAGACGGCAATCGTATCTGGTCTCTATGATCCGGGCGCAGAGATAAATGACCTGGCCAAGTCGGCCTACGGCATGTTTCTGTCTCAGAACGCGTTGTATTTTAACCTTTATCCGTCAGTCGCCCGCATGGAGCAGGACCTGGTCGGTGCCGCGCTGACCTTGTTGAGGGGGGATGGCTCAAGCTGTGGCAACATTACGAGTGGCGGCACGGAAAGCATCATGCTTGCGGTCAAATCTGCCCGTGACACGGCCCGGCAAACACGCCCCGAGGTCACAAAACCACGGATCGTGCTGCCGATTACCGCACATCCGGCCTTTCACAAAGCAGCACATTATCTGGGTATCGAAACCGTCGTCACCAAGGTCGATCCGACCGGCTTTCGCGCGGATCTCAGCGATTTTGAAGCGGCCCTTGATGATCAGACGATCCTTGCTGTTGGCTCTGCCCCCAACTATTCGCACGGCACGGTCGATCCGATTTCGGAAATGTCAGAACTGGCCCGATCCAAAGGCATCCTCTTTCACGTGGATGGCTGCGTCGGGGGGCTATACCTGTCCTACATGCGTCGGCTGGGGCTTCGCGACAAACCGTTCGATTTCTCGCTGCCCGGTGTGACATCCATCTCGGTCGATCTGCACAAATACGGCTACGCGCCAAAGAACGCCTCGCTTGTTCTGTATCGAAACCGTGCGCTTCGTCAGGCGGCCTGGTTCATCAATTCCTCGACGACCGAATACGCGGTGATAAACCCGACCGTGCAGTCAAGCCGGACCTCCGGACCCATTGCCGCCGCATGGGCCGTGATGCGACATCTGGGCCATACCGGGTACGAGGCCATGGTCGAGCGCTGCCAGGCCACGACAACTAAGGTTCTGAAAGAGGTTGGCCAGGTCCGCGATGTCGATGTTCTGGCCGATCCCGAGATGTGCATCTTCACACTCGCCTCGGACACGCTGAACATTTTCGAAATCGACGATGCGATGCGACAACTCGGCTGGATGCTTACTCCGCAATTTGCCTGTGGCGGTGGCCCGGAAAACGTCCATGTCAGCGTGCATGACGGTGTGCTTGACCGCATGACGCGCTTTGCCCCGGATCTGGAACGCAGCGCCGCGCAGCTCAAACAGAATGGCAGTGCTGTGGATGAGGTAAAGATCCGGCAAACGCTTGCAAGCCTGGCCGGACAGCCCATCGAGCAGATGCTTGGCACGCTGATGCCGATGGCGGGCCTGACAGGTCCAAATCTGCCAGAGCAGTTGGCGCCGATGAATACGATCCTGAACCATCTGCCGGCGGAGATGCGGGACGCCGCGCTGGGCTTATATCTCAGCGCCACACGATGAGCCCCTTTAAGGACCATCCCGAGAGCGGTCGCCTCAATCTGCGCCAGGCAACCGCCTATGGGTCGGGTTCGATCGCGACGGGCATCTTCGCCACTGCGCCGGGCCTGTTCCTCCTGTTCTACATGACCGAAGTCTTGGCGATATCGCCGTTTCTTGCCGGTTTCGCCTTCTTCCTCCCCCGGATCTGGGATGTCATTACCGATCCGTTGATCGGCACGATCAGTGACAGAACCCGCAGTCGCTTTGGCAGGCGCCGCCCTTACATGTTTGCCGCGGCGCTGACCGCGCCTTTATGTTTCGCGGCAATCTTCTGGGGGCCGGACAGCTCGGATCCATTCGCGGCCTTTCTTCACGTCGCGGCGGCCTATGCGCTGACGGCCACGTTCTTTACCGCATTCTCGATCCCTTACATCGCGATGCCCGCGGAGTTCACCGATCTGCCCGCAGAACGGACCCGCGTTCTGGCCTTTCGCATGGCGGCTCTTGTCATCGGGATCCTCATGGCTGGTGCATTGGGGCCAGAGCTTCTTTCAGCCGGTGGCGGCGGGATTGAAGGCTACAGGCTGATGGGCATCGTGCTGGCCGCGATCATGACAGCGGCAATGCTCTATTGCGTCTTTGGAACCGCCGGCACGCGCCATGTCGAACGGTCAAGTCAACGGGTCGCCTTTACCGAACTTGCGCGAGCGGTGGGATCCAACAGACCCTTTCGCGCGCTTCTTCTGGCCTTTGCCCTGCAATCGCTGGCAATCGGTGCGATGTTGTCGATGTTGCCCTATTTCAGCAGCTATATCCTTCAGGGAGATGAGGGCACGACCACGATCCTCTTCCTGTGCCTCGTGCTTCCCTCATTGCTGACAATGCCGTTTTGGGTCTGGTTTGCCCGCAAGTCCGGCAAGACAATCGCCCTGGCCGCCTCAACGACCCTGTTTCTCGGCTCTACCCTCGTTCTGCTTGCCGCCCATAGCGGTCAGGTCGTGATCGCCTACATTGCTGTCGGGGGCATGGGTCTCGGCTATGCTGGAACGCAACTCTTCCCCTTTTCGATCCTCTCCGACGTCGTGGCCGACGACCGCGCAAGCTCTTCCCAGACGCGGGAGGGCGCCTATACCGGCCTTTGGACCGCGTGCGAAAAAAGCTGCAACGCGGCGGGCGGTTTCTTTGCGGCCACGCTTTTGGGGCTCTTCGGTTTTCTGGAAAGTGCCGGTGGCGTGCGGATCGACCAGCCTGCTTCGGCGCTTGATGGGATCCGTTGGGCCTTTGTCGTCTTCCCCGCAGCGATGCTGATGCTCAGCCTTCCCATCCTGATGCGGCTGCACGGCGCATTGGCACGGCCTCACGCCAGCATGGAACACTGAACAGGTTCCGAAAGGAATTGCGTCTTTTTGAAATCTTGGCGTAGCGTCCTTTTCGACAAGGACATTGCAGAACCAGCTATATCCTTGGATCTTTAACGGCCCTGGCGGGCTCTCAAGATGTGACCAGGTGGCGCGCGGATATGGACCTTCCCTCAAACCCCTTTCTCAAGGCCATTCGCAGCGGCCAGCCCCAGATCGGCCTCTGGCTCAGCCTGGCCAATCCCTACGCGGCGGAAATCGTGGCGGGGTCGGGATATGATTGGGTCCTGATAGATATGGAACACGCGCCCAACGATCTTTCATCCGTCCTCGCGCAGCTTCAGGTCTTTGCAGCCTATTCGACCACACCTCTTGTCCGCCCCGATTGGAACGACCCGGTAAAGGTCAAACGCCTTCTGGATGCCGGCGCCCCCGGCCTGCTGTTCCCGATGATCGCCAACAGGACCGAGGCCGAGGCGGCCGTTGCGGCCATGCGCTATCCGCCCCGTGGGCAGCGGGGTGTCAGCGGGTCCACACGCGCCAACAACTTTGGCCGGATCAAAGACTATTTCGCCCGGATCGAGGATGAAACGGCGCTTTTGATCCAGGCCGAGACGATCTCGGCCCTGGATCAGATCGAACATCTTGCCGACGTGGATGGTGTCGATGGCGTGTTCTTTGGGCCTGCGGATATCGGTGCCGATCTTGGATATCTGGGCCAACCCATGCACGAGGCCGTGTGGGACGTGATCCGCCCCGCCGCCCAGCGCCTGATCCGCCAGGGCACCCCTGTCGGAACCATTGTCATGGATCCCGATTTTGCGAGCCGTCTGATAGACGAAGGGTTCACCTTTGTCGCCTGCGGATCCGACGCGAACCTGCTCGCGCGCGGGAGCGATGCTTTGCTGAACAAAATGCGCGGCACCTAACTTCGCGAAAGCCGACCGCAGCAAGACCGTTTGGGGAGCGCGAAAACAGGGACGCCACGGAAATCTTGCTTTGCAAGAGCGTCAGGTGCACCCCAATCACAACACATTTCGGCATTGCAGAAGGGCCACGATCATGAGCGAGCATATTTTGATCGACCGTCAGGACCGCGTCACCACACTTACCCTGTCGCGGGAAGACAAGAAAAACGCGATCACGCAAGCCATGTACGCCACCCTCGCCGACGAAATCGCGGCCTACGGCACCGATGACAGCACAAGAGCACTGATGATTACCGGCGTCGGCGATGTCTTCACCGCGGGGAACGATCTGGCCGACTTCTCCATGGGCGGCGGAAATGGTGGGGACGTGCCGCCGGTCGTGCGGTTCCTGACGGAAATCTCGACGTGCCCCAAGCCAATCATCGCCGCGGTGAACGGATTGGCGATCGGAGTGGGCCTGACGATGCTTTTGCATTGCGATCTTGTCTATGCATCCGAAAGCGCCCGTCTCAGCGCGCCCTTTGTCGGCTTGGGCCTCGTTCCGGAAGCGGCCTCTTCCCTCTTGCTGCCCGCCGCCGTCGGCATGGCCGTGGCGAACGATATTTTTCTCACCGGTCGTCAGCTGACGGCCGAAGAGGCGCATCAATACGGCCTTGTCGCGCGGGTCTTCCCGGACGCGGATCTTCAAACCGAAACCCGCGCTCTCGCACACCGCGTCGCTGCGTCGGCACCAGAAGCGGTGAAGCACGCCAAGGCACTGGTCCGGACCCAACGCGACCGCATCGCCAAGCAGATGGAAACCGAAGGCCACATCTTTGCGGCACAGCTTAGGTCGCCGGAATTCGCCGAAAGTGTCGTTGCCCTGCGCGAAAAGCGGGCGCCAGTTTACAAATAGCAAACGCGCTGCGTCAGCACGGCTTGACCGGCGCGCCGGGCGCATACCGGCACATGATCATATCGACACTGCTTTGGACGATGTCGGCCATACGGCTTTCGCTGACAATATCCGCGCCAAAGACGACAGGCCAAAACGCCTTGGCCTTGATCAATGCAATGAACTCATCCGCTGCGGCGTCGGGGTCGGAAATCTCCAACTGACCATCCGCCGCCGCGGCTTTCAACATGGCGGTGAAGGCGGGTTTCTTGTCGATCCTGCCTTGTATCTCAGCGGCCAAGGCCGGGTTTCGCAAGGTTTCGCTGATGATCATCCGGGACATCGCCATAACCTCGGGCGACATGAACAACCGCCCTTCCGCCCAGGCAAGCGCTGTCAGTTGTGCTTCGATGTCGCGATCCCGCTCGTATCTCAGCTCAAGCGTATCCTGAATGCGCAGTGACAAGGCCTCGACGATGGAATGAAAGAGGTTCTCCTTGCTTTCGAAATGCTTGTAGAGCGTTCGCTTGGACACGCCCGCTCTCAGAGAGATCTGATCCATATGGGCCAGCGCGAACCCCTTTTCCTGGAATTCCCACAATGCCGCGTCGATGATCTGGGCCCGTTTCGTGCGCGGGGCGTGTTCCTCGTCCATACCTTCGGCTTTTAAACGAACGGCCCAGACCGTCAAATACATCGTGTAAACTGGAGAGTTTACCCAGGGTCATTTTCGCCTTAGACTTTGCGTTCTGAATAGCGACTCAAATGCTAAAATCCGTTTGGGAGGATCCAGCATGGCCATTTCACTGAAGTTGAACGGAACGACCCACGAGGTCGATGCCGAGCCGGGAACCCCGCTTTTGTGGGTGATCCGGGACGAGTTGAAAATGACCGGGACCAAATTCGGCTGCGGCGTTGCATCCTGCGGCGCCTGCACCGTTCATTTGAACGGTGCGCCGGTGCGGTCTTGCCAGACCTATATCGAAGACGTTGAAGACGCCGAGATCACCACGATCGAGGCGATGGCGGACACAACAATCGGCGCGGCGGTTCAGCAGGCCTGGATGGAGTTGGACGTGGTCCAATGCGGCTATTGCCAATCGGGCCAGATCATGTCGGCGGTAGGATTGTTGTCCGAAAACCCGAAACCGTCAGCGGAAGAGATCGACAGCTACATGTACGGCAACGCCTGCCGCTGCGCCACCTACCAACGCATCCGCGCCGGAATTCAGCGCGCGGCCGAAATACTGGAGGCATGATATGACGATATCCACATCACGCCGCGCCTTCCTGAAAAGCGCCGCAGCAGCGGGTGCCGTTCTTATGGTGGGCGTCCGGCCCGACGGGTCCTTGGCTGCCGGGTCAGCCGAAGGCGCCATGCTGAACCCTTTTGTCAGGATCGACGCCGACGGTTCGGTTACCGCAATCGTCAAACACTTTGAAAAGGGTCAGGGGCCCGCGACGGGTCTGTCCACACTGATCGCCGAGGAAATCGGCCTGCGGATGGACCAGATCGCCTATGATTTCGCGCCCTCCGACCCTTCGCTCTATAACAATCTGATGTTCGGGCAGTTCCAGGGCACGGGCGGTTCGACGGCCATGGCCAATTCGTATCTGCAATATCGTCAGGCCGGTGCCGCCGCCCGTGAAATGCTGATCCGGTCCGCAGCGGAGACATGGGGGATGGAGACCGATGCGCTGCGCATCGAAGAGGGTGTGGTCACAGGCGCCGGACAGTCTGCGCCCCTTGGCGACTTCGTAGCAGCCGCTTCCCAATTGGAATCACCGGCGGAACCGACGCTGAAGGATCCGTCCGAATTCCGGCTGATTGGCAACCCGGACGTGCGGCGTCTTGATAGTGAGATCAAGGGGAACGGAGCAGCACAATTTGCCATCGACGTCTTCCTGCCAAACCAGATGATTGCGATGATCAAGCGCCCTGAACAACGTGGCGCGGTGGTATCCGGGTTTGATGACAGCGCGGCACAGGACATCAAGGGCTATATCCGAGCCGCGGTTCTGCCCAACCAAGCCGGCGTTGCGGTCTATGCAGAGGACACCTGGGCCGCACTACAGGCCCGCGATGCGATTGATGTCACGTGGGATCTGTCGTCGGCAGAAACCAGAAGTTCAGACGAGATCGAGGCGGAAATACGCGCCGCGCTTGACGCCGAACCAACCTACAATGTGAACCAGACCGACGCGGATGCGACCCGCGCGGCCATTGAGGCAGCAGATCAGGTGGTTGAACAGACCTTCTATTTCCCGCTGCTTGCCCATGCGCCGATGGAGCCTTTGAACTGCACCATCGAGGCCACGGAAGACGGCGGTATCCTCTTGCACGATGGGTGCCAGTTCCCGACAGGTCCGCATATGGCGCTGGCGCAGATCTTCGAATTGCCGATGGAGAAGGTGCAGATCAAAACCATGCTTGCTGGTGGGTCTTTCGGTCGGCGAGCCACGCCTGACGCCGATTACCAGGTCGAAGCTGGACTGGCCTTCATCGTGACGGACCGCACCAGACCGGTAAAGCTGGTCTGGTCAAGGGAGGATGATCTGCGCAGCGGTTATTATCGCCCGGCCTTCGGCCACAAGGTCCGCGTCGGTCTTGACGCGCATGGTGACATCGTTGGCTGGGACCATCGCATTGCCGGGCAATCGATCATGAAGGGCACCGCGTTCGAAGCATTCAGCGTACGGGACGGCGTCGACCACAGTTCTGTCGAAGGCGCCGCCGACACGCCATACCAGATCCCCGGCGCTCATTTCGGGCTGACCGACACCGAAAAAGCGACCAGCACGCTGTGGTGGCGCGCGGTGGGTCATACCCATACTGCCTATGTTATGGAGGTGATGATGGACATGGCCGCGACGGCAGCCGGTCAGGACCCCGTCGCGTTCCGGCTGAAATACCTCCAAGGAGAAAAGGATCAGGAGCGCATGGCCGGCGTGCTGCAGCTTGCCGCAGAACAGGCAAACTGGGGCAATGCGCCCGAGGGTCGAGCGCAAGGTGTCGCCGTTCACAAGTCCTTTGGCAGCTACGTCGCGGAGGTTGTCGAAATCTCTGGCAATCCCGAAGAAGGTGTGAGGATCGAAAAAGTTACTTGCGCTGTTGATTGCGGTCTCGCCGTCAATCCGGATGTGGTCAAGGCTCAGATGGAAGGCGGCATCGGCTATGGGATCGGTCACGTCATGCGCGACCGGATCACCCTCACCGACGGTGCGGTCGATCAGTATAATTTTCCGGATTACGAACCTCTTCGTATCGGGGATATCGCGCAGATCGACGTCCATATCGTCCCGTCTGCAGAACCCCCGACCGGAGTGGGCGAGCCGGGCACACCACCCGCCGCACCCGCGCTGGCCAATGCCATTGCCGCGGGTGGGCAGCTTCGCGTTGGAAGCCTGCCCATGGATGAGAACGGCGTCAGCTTTGTCTGATGCGCCTGCGCGCCCCTTGTCATCGGGGGCGCACACGATCTCGCGCCAAAGCGCAAAGCAAGCCGCTATCGTCGCGGCGGCAATTCCTCAAAACAGGGAATATCTTCACCGATAAGGTGATAAGGCTGCATATCCTTGGTGAAAATCGCCATCTGAACAGGCTCCATCACGCTTGGATCATCCAGCGTTCCTGCCTTCAGAATAACAAACGGGGTGTCCGTCCTGCGCGTCGCCAGGTGCGTGCCGCAGGTGAAACAGAATTCGCGTGTGACCGGCTCGGCTAGATCGCTGCGCGCGAAACGGGCTGGCGCACCTTTCGAAAAGACGAATCCGTCCTGCGGAACCAGGAGAAAGAAATTTGCACCCCCACCAGAGATGTATTGGCATTCGCGGCAATGGCACTGACCGCGGCGCACGACATCGCCTTCCGCCTCATATCGGATCGCACCGCAATAGCATCCACCGGTCAGCGACATCGCACTATCCCCCATTGGCTCGCTGATTTGCGAAAGCGAGCTAAGTTCGTTAACCAGATGCAGCTTTTCTAGATGGGCTGAGTCCATATGTCAAACCCAGATAGCAGACGGCGACGGGCACCCGTCCCGGTCGATCAATGCGGCGCCGCCCTGGCAACTGAGATCCTGTCGGATCGCTGGACCTGGTTGATCATCAGGGAGCTTCTTTACGGGATCTCCCGATACGAGGACATTCGCGCTGATATCGGCATTCCCCGTTCGGTCCTGACCCAGCGGCTCACCCGGCTTGTCGATCTGGACCTCGTGGAGCGCCAGCCCTATCGGGAGGCCGGGGCGCGGACACGGCATAAATACGTCCTGACGGAAAAGGGACAGGCCCTCAAGCTGACAATCCTCGCCCTGATGCAATGGGGAGACGCGTATCTCAAGGATGGCCGTTCGGCACTCGACATACGGCACCCCCGGACGAACGCGCCGCTTCACGTTGCATTGGTTCCTGATGGTACCGAAAGCGTTCCTGTCGAAGGTGCGCGGATTATCCCGTGTCCTGACCTGGACCCGTCGCACTAGACGTCAGGGCGCAGTTGCCCAAACCTCGACCTCCACCTTGAATTCAGGGCGCGTGAACCCCGACACAATAAGCAGGGTGGAGGAGGGTAAGGTGTCTTCGGCCAGGTCCGCCAGAAACAGATCGCGCGCTTTCATATATCCCTGCATATGGGCGCGATCGGTGACATAGGCGGTGACGTGACAGACTGATTTGGCTGACATTCCGGCCTCCGCCAGGATCGCAGCGATATTGGCAAAGCAAATCTGCGCCTGCTCAAACGGATCCGCTGGGACCGATCCGTCGCCTGCCAATCCCAGTTGGCCCGAGGTGCGCACAAGCCGATGACCTGCCGGTATTTCGACGCCATGGACATATCGCGCAAATGGCGGGGCAATAGATGTCGGAGTTAACGAACGCATGAGCCTTTGCCTTTCCACTCAGAACACTCTTGTTCGACTCGCCACCTTTTGAAAAGGTCGTTCTCATCTCTGGCACAGATCTCACAGGGCCGCGTGAATGACACTATCCCAAGGAGGATGGGATGATGAAACGTGTGCTGCTGGTTCGGCATGATGATGGACCATCCGATGATCGGGTGATGAGTTTTTTGGCCATGAACGGGCTGCGCGCCGATGTGAGGCGGCCATTCCTTGGCGACCCCCTTGGCGAGGTGACGGAGGATCTGGCCGGCACCGTTCTCTACGGGGGCATGTACAATGCCTACGACACCGAAACGCATCCCTTTCTAAACGAAGAGTATCACTGGATCGGACAGATGTTGGATGCCGGTCTTCCGATGTTGGGTCTGTGCCAGGGCGCGCAGATGATCGCCCACCATCAAGGTGCGTGGGTTGGCGCACCTGATCACGGATTGCACGAATTCGGCTATTACGAAGTGACCCCGCTTGCCGAAGAGTTCATGCCTCGCCCCATGCATGTCGCGCAGGCGCATTTTCATACCTTTGACCTGCCCCAAGGCGCCGTCCATCTTGCCCGGAGCGAGACTTACGAGAACCAGGCCTTTCAGATCGGAGAGCATGTTTTCGGCCTGCAGTTTCACCCCGAACAGACCATTGAAGGGATGAGGCGCTGGCAGAGCCAGTCCACGGACCTCACCGAACGACCTGGCGCGCAAACGCGCGACGTGATGACGCGACTGATGCACATGCACGACGAAACGCAGGCAATCTGGTTCTACGGCTTCCTTGCAAAGCTCTTCGGCACAACGTCTTCGGAGCGCGCCTGACATCATGGCTCTGAAAACCTCTCCGCTCCACCCGCTTTTCGGCGTCGAAGTACATGGTTCAGATCTGCGCGGCATGACGGAGGATCGCTTTGCCGATCTACGCGCGCTCTTCGAACAGCATTCAGCGCTTCTTTTCCGGAACCAGAAACTGGATGATGCCGACCATATCCAACTTGCCGAATGCTTCGGCCCAATCGAGGATCGTAACGCTGATAGCCGAAACGCGGGCGATCCTTTTCGGGTGCCCGAAGTCTCCAATATTCTTTCGGATGGACGCACCAGTGACGAGATGGATCTGCACACGCTGAACCTGAAGGCCAACATGCTTTGGCATTCCGACAGCACGTTTCTGCCCGTACCCGCCTTGACCAACATTCTTATCGCGCGGGTCGTGACCGAAACCGGCGGTCAGACCGAACTGGCATCGACCCGGGCCGCGTGGTCGGACATGCCCGAAACGCTCAAGAGCCGGATCCGCGACCGCGGCTTCTGGCATCGCTATGCCCACAGCCGGGCGCGGATCTCGCCTGAGCTTGCGAAGTTGGACATGTTTCAGAAGTGGCCGGACCAGCTATGGCGGGCGGTCTGGACGAACCCCGTTACCGGTCAAGAGGCGCTCTACATCGCGAGCCACGCTTTTGCGGTCGAAGGTATGGACGAATCCGAAGGGACGGCGCTCATCGACCAGCTTATGTCGTTCGTGACCCAGCGCCGATATGTCTTTTCTCACACATGGAATGTCGGAGATGTGCTAATTTGGGATCAACGCGCCGTCTTGCATCGCGCAACCCCTTGGAATTACGATGAGCCTCGCAAGCTTACGAGCATTTGCACTTCGGCCACACGCGCCGACGGGTTGAATGCGATGCGGATGGGGATCCAACACACATAGGACGACACCTTGTCACCAAGGTGGCCGGATACGCACAATCCGACACAAAAAAGCGGGCAAAAAACCCCGCGACCAATAGAGAGGAAGACAATGACATTTTACACGCGAACCGGCAAAGAGTTGCCCCGGGCGGTTCTGGAGTCAGCGGCGAAAGTCGGTGATGATGCCGTGAACCGCCGGGAGTTTCTCGCGCTTGCCAGTGCATTCGGAGCGACGACGGCGACGGCCTATGCAATGCTTGGAATGGCGTCTCCGGCCCGTGCTGCGGGCCATGCCAAAGGCGGCACAGTGCGCATCCAGATGGAGGTCCGCGCCGTCAAGGACCCGCGCACCAACGACTGGTCCCAGATCGCCAATTTCACCCGGGGCTGGCTGGAATATCTCGTCGCCTATGAAAACGACGGCACCTTCACCCCGCACCTGCTGGAAAGCTGGGAAATCAATGACGACGCGACCGAATACACTCTGAATGTCCGTAAGGGTGTGAAATGGAACAATGGCGATGACTTCACCGCCGAACATGTCGCCATGAACATCACCGGCTGGTGCGAAAAGGACGTCGAAGGCAACTCGATGGCGGGTCGCTTCGCCACACTGATCGACCCCAACACCAACAAGGCCATCGAGGGCGCGATCGAGGTGGTGGACAGTCACACCGTCAAGCTGAAGCTGCCCAAACCCGACATCTCGCTGATCCCGGGCATGGCTGACTATCCGGCTGCGATCGTGCATCCGTCCTATACGGTCGACACGATGCTTTCGAACCCGGTGGGCACCGGACCCTATCTGCCGGAAAACCTTGAAGTGGGCGTGAAATCTTCGCTCGTTCTGAACCCCGATCACACTTGGTGGGGCTCCGAGGTTCTGGGCGGCCCCTTCCTTGATCGGATCGAATACATCGACTACGGAACCGACCCGTCGGCCTGGGTGGCCGCGGCGGAGGCCGACGAGATCGACATGATGTATTCCATCGACGGCGACTTCATCGACATCATGGGCGCCCAGGACGGCTGGTCTCAGCATGAGATCGTCACCGCGGCGACCATCGTGATCCGGCCAAACCAGCTTGCCGATGTAGATGGTAAGAAGCCTTACGAGGATATTCGTGTGCGTAAGGCCCTGCAGATGGCCGTCGACAACGAGGTGCTGCTTGAGCTTGGTTATGGCGGGCGCGGACTGGCCGCTGAAAACCACCATGTCGGCCCGATGCATCCGGAATACGCGGAACTGCCGCCGATCAAGGCCGATCCCGAGGGTGCCATGAAACTGCTTGAAGAGGCCGGAATGGCGGATTTCGAGCACGAGCTGCTGTCCATCGACGATGCGTGGCGCAAGGACACCACCGATGCTGTGGCCGCGCAGCTGCGTGATGCGGGGATCAAGGTGAAGCGGACGGTTCTGCCCGGCTCTACCTTCTGGAACGACTGGGCGAAATACCCGTTCAGCTCCACCAACTGGAACCACCGTCCGCTTGGCGTGCAGATCTGGGCGCTTGCCTATCGCTCTGGCGAGGCCTGGAACGAGTTCGGCTATTCCAACCCCGACTTCGACGCTTTGCTTGAAAAGACGCTCGCAACTGCGGATGTGGAAGCACGGCGCGCGATGATGGCCGATGGCCAGAAAATGATTCAGGACGACGGCGTGACAATCCAGCCCTACTGGCGCTCACTTTATAACCACACCAAAGAAAATCTGGTGGGCGGTGAGCATCATATCTCGTTCGAGATCCGACCGGCCCAGATTGCCTGGACCTGATCAGAGGATCAGCATTAGGGTCGCCTTTGGGCGGCCCTTTTTTCATTCAGGACATTGCTTTCATGTTGGATCTCGTGATTTTGCTGTCGCAAGCCGTTTCGGTCGCCTTGATGGCGGCTTGGCTGACCCTTGGTGTACGAGACAACATCCTGCATCCGTCCGTGAACGAGATCTACACGGCCCAAGTCATGCAGATGTCGCGGATGCGCGAGGACTTTCCCGATGAATACGCACTGGTGGCCCATCGGGCCGTGTCCAGCCGGGCGACCCAGCAATTTGCGTTCCGGACGGTGGTGGTTGCGGAACTGCTGACCACGATCATGCTGTGGATCGGTGTGATCACTCTTGTAATGGGGCTGTTCGGGATGACTCCAACGGAAACCGGCCGCGCACTGGCCATGATCGGGACCTTGATGTTCACTTGTATCTGGGCCGGTTTTCTGGTGGTCGGAAATCATTTTTCGTACTGGTTCTGCCATGAAGACGCGCAAAACACCCATTACCAAATGACGCTTTGGGGGCTGGGCAACCTGATCTTCCTGGCCGCTGTCTGAGCGCTTGCGCACATCGGCTGTTGGTCGATGGCCATTCAATCCCGCGGTCAATGATGCGATCAATGCATCATGGCCAAAGGAGAGCGACATGCCCGAAATCTCAGGATATCACGCCCATGTCTACTTTGATGCCGAGACAAAGGATCTTGCCGCACGCATCTGTTCCGAGGCACGGGATCTCTTTGGCATTGACATGGGCCGCATCCATGAACGTGCCGTCGGCCCCCATCCCTGCTGGAGTTGCCAACTGGCATTTGGCCCCGCGCAAGCGTCTGATGTTATAGGGTGGCTTGCCACGCATCGCGCCGGGCTGACGGTCTTTCTGCACCCTGAAACGGGCAATGCACTTCAGGACCATCGCGATCATGCGATCTGGATGGGCGCACAGCAGCCTCTGAAACTGGATATCTTTGAGTGATCGAGCTTATTCCGGGTCCACCCAGCCGGGCATGGCAAAGATGATCTTGCTCAGCAGCCGGTCAAAGGTTGCGGCTTCCTCCTCGCTCAGTGCGGCGCGCATCGCGTTTTGTCGCGTGGTGAAAAGCGGGACGACCTGATCGAGAAGTTTACGCCCCGCCTCGGTCAATGCCAGCTTCTTGGCGCGTTTATCGGTATCGTCTGTCTCCCTCTCGATCAGCCGCTTGGCAAGAAGCTCAGACACGGCCCGACTGATTGAATTCTTCGGCAAACCCGTCACAAGACAGATATCACGCGCCACCAATCCGGGTTGTTGAGACAGGCTGAACAAAATCACGAATTCTGGCCGCGACAATCCGAACCGCGCTGCCAGATCACGGTAGATCGGACCTGTGAAAAAGTTGGCCAGAAAGTTGATCTGCCAGGCCGGCGATATCGGCGTGTCGTTCAGCATCGTCAGCGAAAGCGGGCCGAACTGCGCAGCCATCGCCGTCGCAGAGGTCATCGGTTTGGGATCTTCGGTGCTCATGCCCTCTTCTATCGCAGGTCAGTTCCAGATGGAACTTTACAAAAGGTTCCATACGGGACTAAATAGCCTCATAAGACGCGCCTATGCGCGAGGGAGGATAAGATGAGATACATCATTGGCGCCGCGGCGCTGGGATTCGCCGCGTCCATCGCGGCAGCGGATGACATGCGAATGATCGGGGGCTTTCCCGAAGGCTTTGTCTTCACCGAGGAAATCGCCAAACCCTTCATGGAGCTGGTCGCCGAGGAGACGAACGGAGCAGTTACGTTCGACTTTACCGGGCCGGATGCCGTGCCGGGCCTTGAGCAGTTCGAGCCGGTTCAAGCGGGTGTCTTCGACGCGCTTTTCACGCATCCGGCCTATCACGCGGGTGTCACGCCGGTCGGGCTGGCCATCGACGCGATCGGCACGGATCCCGCGATACGGCGAGAGGGCGGCATCATCAGCTATATCGACCAGCATTATCAGACGCTGGGCATGAAGCTGATCGCCGCACCAGCCACCGGCGCCAAGGGGTTCCGGTACTTCCTGAAAGAGCCGATCACGGGGGAGCCCGGACTGGAAGGGCTGAAGATCCGGGGAACGGTGTCTTATCATCCCATGATCGAAGCGCTGGGAGGATCCGGCGTGGTGATGGGTGGTGGCGACGTCTATTCCGCCCTGCAAACAGGCGTGGTCGATGGCGCGGCCTGGGGCCTGACCGGAGCGAAGGACTTCAAATGGAACGAGGTCGCCGGCTATATGGCCGATCCGGTCTTTGGTCAGGTCGGCGTGATGATCTTTATGAACCTGGACAGCTGGAACGCGCTTGACGATGACGAACGCGCAGGTCTGGAACGCGCGGCCCTGCGACTGGAGCAGGAAAGCATCGCGCGGTTTGATAAGCTGGCCGCAGCCGAAAAGCAGGCTCTTCTCGATCTCGGCATGCAGATGACGGCTTTTTCCGAGGCAGAAGCGGCCCAGTTCGAGGATCTGTGGTCCAATGGCGTCTGGTCGATCGCGGAACGGGGGGATGCGGAAACCGTGGGCGGATTAAGGCAGCTTGCACGGGATGCCGGTCTGTCGAACTGATAAGGTATGCAGCCGCTCATGCACCTTCACGATCAAACCTCCCGTTGGCTGTTCCGGCTGGCGGGTGGCGGGCTTTTACTTGCCGTCGTGCTCTATGTCTTTGAAGTCATCGCGCGATACGTTTTCAACGCCCCAACCACATGGTCCGGCGAAACGGTTCAATACGCGCTTGCGATCCTGATCTTCTGCGCCCTTCCGGACATCACCCGCCGATCCGCCCATGTTGCCATCGACATCCTGCCCGAGACACTGGGACCTCGCGCCAGCATATGGCTTGCCCGGTTCAACCACCTGGTCGGAGCCCTGGCGACCGGCGCCGCAGGATGGATCGTGGCGGGCGAAGCGCTCAGGCAGTTCGAGCGCGGCCTGATGACAAATGCCGCACATCCGATCCCGCGCTGGTGGATCACCGCTGTGATCGCGCTGGGACTGGCAAGCGCAGCCCTGCATTTTCTCCGCCACCTCCGAGAGGTCCGCGCGTGAGTTGGATCGTCTTTCTGGCTGTCGCTATCGGTTTGCTGCTGGTGCTTCTGTTTCTGGGGGTCCGCATCTTTGTCGGCTTTCTCGCCCTTAATCTGATCGGCGTTTCAATCCTGATCGGCCCGAGGGGCTTTGGGCTTTTCACCAACTCGATCTTTGAAACAGCGACGTCGCCCACGCTGGTTACCGTCGCCCTTTTCGTTCTGATGGGGGAAATTCTCTTCAGATCCGGAACTGTCGACATTCTGTTTCGCAGCGTCGATACCCTTGTGGGACAGCTTCGCGGACGCCTTTATGTCGTGACCATCGCGCTCTCGACTGTGTTCGGCGCGCTGTCGGGCTCTGCCGTGGCTGTCGCCGCGATGCTTGGACGCTCCGTTCTGCCGCTGATGCAAAAACGTGGATACGACACCCGTCTTTCCGCAGGCACTATTCTGGCTGGCGCGAGCCTTGCCCCCATCATTCCGCCAAGCCTGCTTGCCATCATCGTTGGCTCGTTGGCCGATGTCTCGATCGCGGGCCTTCTTGTGGCAGGTCTTTTGCCTGGATTGGTTTTCGCGACGCTGACGTTGCTTTACGTCTTTCTGCGCACCGGACCGGAAGACGCCCCGGAGCGGAGTACAGATGGCCGATCCACCGTTCAGGCCATCCTGGACATGCTGCCATTTCTGCTGGTGATTTTCGCGGTGATGGGTCTGATCGTGCTTGGCATCGCAACCCCATCGGAATCTGCGGCGACTGGTGTTGTCGGCGCCCTTGTCGTGGCAGGCCTGTTTGGACGCCTTTCCTTACCGATGCTGCGCGAGACGCTTTCATCGGCGGTGACAACCAGTGTCGTCATCCTCATCATCGTCGCCTCGGCCAAGCTCTTTAGCCAGTTGCTTTCCTTTGCCGGGGCGACGCGCGGGTTGGTCGGCTTGATTGGCGATCTGGGGCTGAGCCCGGACCTCACGTTCCTGGTCATGATGCTGATCCCCTTTTTCCTGTGCATGTTCATTGACCAGATCGCCTTCATGCTGCTGGCGATCCCGATCTACCAGCCCATCGTCGCCGCGATGGGGTATGATCCGATCTGGTTTTGGACCCTCTTCATGATCAACCTCACGGTGGGCAGTCTGACGCCGCCCTTCGGGTACACTCTCTTTGCCCTGAAAGGCGCCAATCCCGACCTTTCGACCGGTTCCGTTTTTGCGGCCGCGTGGCCGGTTGTGCTGATCTTTCTCACCGGCATGGCCCTCCTCTGGGCCGTGCCCGGCATCGTGACCCTTGTGCCAGGGCTTTTGCGATGACCTGGCAAAGATACGACACGGCTCAATCTCACCTAATCTCATCCACGGACGTGCCCGGCCTTCGATTGCATATCCGATCGCAGAACAGCGATCCGCAACGCCCGGCCGTCTTGTTCGTTCATGGCGCGACCTACGCAAGTCGCCTTTATGACATCCCTCATCCGGGTGCGAGCTGGCTTGCCGCAACGGCGGAGGGCGGTTTTGCCGCTTATGGGTTGGATGTCCGGGGCTATGGGCGATCACATGCACCGATGCTTGGCGCAGACAATCGCCCTTTCGGCCGCGCAAGCGAGGTGATCCGCGATATATCGGACGCCGTGGACTGGATCCTCAACCGACATGGAGCAGCGAAGCTGGACCTTGTGGGCGGGTCCTGGGGATCGATCACCGCCGCACTTTTCGCATCGACAGAGGGGGCGTCCCGCGTCAGACGGTTGGTCCTTTACGCACCCATCTTTGCCGAACCT
Source organism: Thalassococcus sp. S3 (assembly GCF_004216475.1). Taxonomy (GTDB): domain Bacteria; phylum Pseudomonadota; class Alphaproteobacteria; order Rhodobacterales; family Rhodobacteraceae. The sequence continues at coordinate 4,264,097 of NZ_CP022303.1, forward strand.
AACGACGGATGGCGCCAGCTTTTGTCAGACCCGAAACTGCATGATCGGTTCAATCCGCAGTTTGGCGCATATCGGCTGGTGACCGAAGCCGCGACACGTGCGAGGTGGGACGCCGAGATGCCGTGCGGCGCAGACTGGCGGGAGGAGGACGTTTTTCAAGCGCTCGTTCGGTCCTCGATGTTCGACGACCCGCAAGCCGAACGACGGGATCCTCCGGCCTTTCGGGCCCCAAACGGAACCTTTCTGGATCTTTGGGACGCGTTCAACGGGCGCGCCCTTTATCAACCGCAGCACATTACCTGCCCGACACTCCTTCTGCGCGGGGGGGCTGATCCAACCTCCACGCGAAGCGATGCGCTTCGTCTGTTTGATGCGTTGGGAGCAGAGAACCGCAACTATGTCGAGATCGCCAACGGCGCGCATTTCGTCAGCGCGGAACGTAAGGCCAAATCCGTTTTTTACAGCGCGACAAGCTTTCTCAGGACATCGCTGCCGTAAGGCCTCGTTCCGGAGATCGAGAGAAGCTTAAAAAGACAAAACCCCCGCTGATTGGCTCAGCGAGGGCTTTTTGGTTGCGGGAGCAGGATTTGAACCTGCGACCTTCAGGTTATGAGCCTGACGAGCTACCGGGCTGCTCCATCCCGCGTCAATTGTTCGGGTTGTGTAGTCTCCTCAGCCAGGAGGTTCAAGGGCAAAACCACCCGATATGACGAATTCTTAACGTACGGTTCAGCCCTCCAATTCCTGGATCAGATAGGCCATCAAGTCTTGCAGGTCTTCCTCGTCCCGGATGCCGCGGAAGGCCATGCGATTGCCTGGAAGCACGTCGCGCGGGTTGGCCAGAAATTCGGAAAGCGTCTCTTGATCCCAAACAATGCCAGACTCGGCCATGACATCAGAATACCGGAACCCTTCGACCTGCCCAGCCGTCGCGCCGAAAATACCATGAAGACTGGGACCAACCCGGTTCACCCCTTCGTCCAGAACATGACATGCGCTGCATTGGCGGAAAACCCGTCGTCCCGCATCCGGATCACCGGCCACGCTGGCCAGCGTCACATCACTTTCTGCCAGTTCGGCCGCAACGGGGACGTCACCCTCGGCGGAAAAGACAAAGCGGAATGTCACGGGGACGGTGCGGGTGATCCCGTTGAGCTCTGCAATGTCCTGAAGAACGGTGACACCTTCATCAACGCCAGCCTCTTCTGTGCCCAGGAAGATCATATCGTTTGACGTCACAAGGACTTGCGTCTCGGACAATCTGGCCACGAAGGCTTCGGTCTCGATGGGCAAATCGACACCAATGAAGCTCAGATCACCTTCGATGAACACGTCTGTCGTTGCGCCGACCGGAAGAGCCATGAGGTCTGCCATGTCGATCTGCGCTGTGAGTTCGGCAGACGGGACGTTCCTGAAGACGTGCTTGATCATGCGCTCGTTACGGATATCAATGTAGGTTTCAACCGCGGCGAGATCGATCGATATCGACACGGCGCCGTCTTCTGTCACAGAGCCTGCCAAAGCTTCAAAAACGTTCACCTCTCCCACGGCGTTCTGTTTGATCGTGCCGTATACGATCCGGGAGGCCTCTCCATCCAGTGTCCACGGTGCGGCATGGGCTACCACGCCTCCGGCGCTCAACAGAACCGTTGAGAGCATTGTTTTCAGAGTTTTGATCATCTGCCACCTCCACTGGGCTATCTGCTTGGGCCGGCTTGGCCTAGGCTGATCAGTAAACACCGCGGGTGGAGAGTCTATTCAGTGTTCGGGCGAAAAAAGTCAGACCGGGGTTTGCGGCAGGCCCTTCCCGCGCTGCTCCCGAGAATATGGCGGTTTGCGCTGGCGCTGAGCGGCAATCCCGATACTGCGGATGAATTGGTACAGGCCACGTGCCTGCGCGCGATCGAAAAAGCCGAGCAGTTTCGAACCGGTACGAACCCGCTGCCCTGGCTCCTGACGATTTGTCGTTCCATCTGGCTGAATCAATTGCGAGCAGCCCGTATAAGAGCAAACCAGTCGCTGGACGCATCACCCGATCTGCAAATCGCCGATCCGGGGGCTGACACGGAGACGAATATTTTCGCCCGGCAGGTGTTTTCGAAGGTGATGGAACTGCCGGAGGCCCAACGGGAGACGGTTGTATTGGTCTATGTCGAAGGGTTTTCATACAGAGAGGCGGCCGCGATCCTGGACATTCCGGTGGGAACGGTGATGAGCCGGCTCGCAAGCGCGCGTGGAAAACTGTCGGTATTTGCGGCTTTACCAGAGGCAAAGATGAAGGATACGGTCCGTTGATGACCTTTACCGACGAGGATATTCGCGCCTATCTGCACGGGACGATGACCCCGGAGGACGCCGCACGCCTGGAGGATGTGCTGGCGCGGGATCCCTCTCTTCAAGACAGGGTGGCGCATCATGATCCGCTTGCGGCGATTGTTAAAGATGCCTTTGCGAATGTCCCCGACCAGAAACGTCTGACCTCCCTTTCCAAGCGCTTGGACACCTTTCAAGGCCCTGTTCGCGAGGTTCGATATTATCGTGCTCTACTCTCGACGGCCTGCGCTGCCGGTCTTGCCGGACTTGTGATCGGATACGTGCTGTCGGGTCTGCCGTCACACCGGGAAGCGGGCGTGTCTGACTGGAAGGCAGAGGTCGCGTCTTATCACGCTCTTTACGTTGAGGAGACCGTTGCGAGCATCGACAGCGACGGCGTCGCTCTCGCAAGTCAGTTCGCTGCCGCGCAAAACGCGATTGGGCTTGATCTGCGGGCAGATGTGCTGAGCGATCTTGATCGGATGACACTGAAACGCGCGCAAGTTCTGGGCTTTGAAGGGGCTCCACTCGTGCAAATTGCGTTCCGCGCTTATGACGGCACCCCGATGGCCTTTTGCATCATTCGAAAAGCCGAAAGTGGCAGCACCGAGCCACCAAACTACGGCGAAATTCAGGGACTTGCATCGGCCAGTTGGGCAAGCGACAGCCATGGATTCCTGTTGATCGGTGGCCAACGCGCCGATGTAATCGAAGAAATTGCGGCGAGCCTCATCGACACGTTTTGAGGTCCGTACTGGAACCTGAACTTGACAACATGTTTTTGGGAGAGATCGTCAGAGAGATACGTTCAAAGGTCTTTTTAGGTTTGGCAGTGACCTACTCTCCCACACCTTAAGGTGCAGTACCATCGGCGCTACAGTGCTTAACTGCCGGGTTCGGGATGGGACCGGGTGTTTCACTTGCGCTATGACCACCAAACCGAAAAAAACCTCTGAAATCCAAGTCGTACATCATGTGTGATGTATGCTTTTAACCGTAGAAGTCTGTCTTCTACTGGATCAAATCAAGCCTATCGGGCAATTAGTACCGGTCAACTGAACATGTTACCATGCTTACATCTCCGGCCTATCGACGTGGTGGTCTACCACGGCCCTCAGGGATACCTTGTTTTGAGGGGGGCTTCCCGCTTAGATGCCTTCAGCGGTTATCCTGTCCGATCATAGCTACCCTGCACTGCCGTTGGCACGACAACAGGTCCACCAGTGGATCGTTCACCCCGGTCCTCTCGTACTAGGGGCAACTCCTCTCAAGTATCCTACACCCACGGCAGATAGGGACCGAACTGTCTCACGACGTTCTAAACCCAGCTCACGTACCTCTTTAAACGGCGAACAGCCGTACCCTTGGGACCTGCTCCAGCCCCAGGATGAGATGAGCCGACATCGAGGTGCCAAACACTGCCGTCGATATGGACTCTTGGGCAGTATCAGCCTGTTATCCCCGGCGTACCTTTTATCCGTTGAGCGATGGCCCTTCCACTCGGGACCACCGGATCACTATGGCCGTCTTTCGACTCTGCTCGACTTGTCAGTCTCGCAGTCAGGCTGGCTTCTGCCATTGCACTCAACGAGCGATTTCCGACCGCTCTGAGCCAACCTTCGCGCGCCTCCGTTACGCTTTAGGAGGCGACCGCCCCAGTCAAACTACCCGCCACACAGGGTCCCGGAACCGGATAACGGTCCGCGGTTAGACATCAAGCAATGCAAGGGTGGTATCTCAAGGGTGGCTCCACAAGGACTGGCGTCCCTGCTTCAAAGCCCACCACCTATCCTGCACATGCATGGCCTGATGCCAATGTGAAGCTGTAGTAAAGGTGCACGGGGTCTTTCCGTCTAACCGCGGGAAACCTGCATCTTGACAGGTAATTCAATTTCGCTGAGTCGATGTTGGAGACAGCGGGGAAGTCGTTACGCCATTCGTGCAGGTCGGAACTTACCCGACAAGGAATTTCGCTACCTTAGGACCGTTATAGTTACGGCCGCCGTTTACCTGGGCTTCAATTCAAGGCTCTCACCTCTCCTTTTAACCTTCAGGCACCGGGCAGGCGTCAGACCCTATACGTCGTCTTGCGACTTCGCAGAGCCCTGTGTTTTTAATAAACAGTCGCCACCCCCTGGTTTGTGCCCCCAGCCAATACTTGCGTAGAAACTGGGCCTCCTTCTCGCGAACTTACGGAGGTATTTTGCCGAGTTCCTTCAACATCGTTCTCTCAAGCGCCTTGGTATGCTCTACCAGTCCACCTGTGTCGGTTTAGGGTACGATCTCATGGAGGGCTATTTCCAGGGACTGATCAGCGGCCTGCCCAATCCGATAAGGGCAAACAACCTTCACAATCCGTCACATCCTCCTGGCCCAGGAATATTAACCTGGTTCCCATCGACTACGCCTTTCGGCCTCGCCTTAGGGGTCGGCTTACCCTGCTCAGATTAGCTTTAAGCAGGAACCCTTGGACTTTCGGCGAGAGTGTCTCTCACACTCTTTGTCGCTACTCATGTCATCATTCTCACTAGTGATCTCTCCACCGGATCGCTCACGCGCCGGCTTCACAGAAAACTCCTCTCCTCCAATGTACCCGAAGGCACTAAGGAGGAATGGAGTTATGTCACACTACGCTCTGCTACCATGCCTTACGGCATCCTAAGCTTCGGCTCATGGCTTGAGCCCCGTTACATCTTCGCCGCAGGACAACTTAATTAGACCAGTGAGCTGTTACGCTATCTTTAAAGGATGGCTGCTTCTAAGCCAACCTCCTGGTTGTTTTGGTCGTCCCACCTGCTTTCCCACTTAGCCATGAATTGGGGGCCTTAGCTGTAGGTCAGGGTTGTTTCCCTCTCCACTACGGACGTTAGCATCCGCAGTGTGTCTGCCATCTAGTACTCCCGGGTATTCGGAGTTTGGTTAGGATCAGTAAGCCTGTGGGGCCCCATTACCCATCCAGTGCTCTACCCCCCGGGGTATTCGGATGACGCTCTACCTAAATAGATTTCGCAGAGAACCAGCTATCTCCGAGTTTGATTGGCCTTTCACCCCTAGGCACAACTCATCCCGACCTTTTTCAACAGGTGTGGGTTCGGCCCTCCAGTAAGTGTTACCTTACCTTCAGCCTGGTCATGCCTAGATCACTCGGTTTCGGGTCTGATCCCACGAACTCGACGCCCTATTAAGACTCGCTTTCGCTGCGCCTACACCTAACGGCTTAAGCTTGCACGTGAGACCAAGTCGATGACCCATTATACAAAAGGTACGCCGTCAGCTCGCAAGGAGCCTCCGACTGATTGTAGGCGTTCGGTTTCAGGTACTGTTTCACTCCCCTCGTCGGGGTGCTTTTCACCTTTCCCTCACGGTACTGGTTCGCTATCGGTCAGTAAGGAGTACTTAGCCTTCGAAGGTGGTCCTCCGATCTTCAGACAGGATTTCACGTGTCCCGCCCTACTTAATACGTCCAATCATGCTTCCTGTACGGGGCTGTCACCCACTATGGCCAGACTTTCCAGTCTGTTCCAGTCACATTCATGGCTCGGCTGGTCCCCGTTCGCTCGCCGCTACTAGGGGAGTATCAATTGATTTCCT